>NZ_JCALCP010000001.1:0-708064 GCF_059812405.1 Mycobacterium sp. NGS57
CCTCGCGACCGTCACTAGGTCGGATGGTGACGGCCCGCAGCGCCCGGCTTCGCCGCGCTCGCGACCGTCACTAGGCTCAAACGAATGCGCCTCGGTCGAATCGCCAGCCCGGACGGTGTCGCCTTCGTCAGCATCGAGGGCGAACTCGACGAACCCGCCGCGCTGATCGCCAGGGAGATCGCCGAGCACCCGTTCGGCACCCCGACGTTCACCGGTCGCTCCTGGCCGCTCGCCGATGTCCGGTTGCTGGCGCCGATGCTGGCCGGCAAGGTGGTCTGCGTCGGCAAGAACTACGCCGACCACATCGCGGAAATGGGCGCGACGACCGGGCCCGCACCGGCTGATCCGGTGATATTCCTCAAACCCAACACCGCGATCATCGGGCCGAACGTACCGATCCGGTTGCCGGCCAACGCATCACCGGTGCACTTCGAAGGCGAGCTGGCGGTCGTCATCGGCCGCGCCTGCAAGGACGTCCCCGCCGCCTGCGTCGCCGAGAACATCCTCGGCTACACGATCGGCAACGACGTCTCGGCGCGCGACCAGCAACAGGCCGACGGTCAATGGACCCGCGCCAAAGGCCACGACAGCTTCTGCCCGGTGGGGCCGTGGATCGTCACCGATGTCGACCCGGCCGATCTCGAACTGCGCACCGAGGTCAACGGCGAGGTGAAGCAGCACAGCCGCACCTCGCTGATGATCCACGACGTCGGCGCCATCGTGGAGTGGATCTCGGCCGTGATGACCCTGCTGCCCGGCGATCTCATCCTCACCGGCACACCGGCGGGCGTCGGCCCCATCGAGGACGGGGACACCGTCTCCATCACCGTCGAGGGAATCGGCAGCCTCACCAACCCCGTTGTCCGCAAAGGAAATTCGTGACCGCAACAACCCCTGTCCGGGTCCGGTTCTGTCCGTCGCCCACCGGCACCCCGCACGTCGGGATGGTTCGCACCGCCCTGTTCAATTGGGCCTACGCCCGACACACCGGCGGCACCTTCGTCTTTCGCATCGAGGACACCGACGCCCAGCGCGACACCGAGGAAAGCTATCTGGCACTGCTCGACGCGCTGCGCTGGCTCGGCCTCGACTGGGACGAGGGACCCGAGGTCGGCGGGCCCTGCGGCCCGTACCGCCAGTCGAAGCGCGGCGAGATCTACGCCGACGTGGTCGCCAAGCTGCTCGAGGCCGGGGAGGCCTACTACGCGTTCTCGACGCCGGAGGAGGTCGAGGCGCGCCACGTCGCCGCCGGCCGCAATCCCAAGCTGGGCTACGACAACTTCGACCGGCAGCTGACCGATTCCCAGCGCGCGGCGTTCCTGGCCGAGGGCCGCAACCCCGTCGTGCGGCTGCGCATGCCCGACGAGGACCTCGGCTGGGACGACCTGGTGCGCGGGACCACCACCTTCGCGGCGGGCAGCGTGCCCGATTTCGCGCTGACCCGCGCGAGCGGAGATCCGTTGTACACCTTGGTGAACCCGGTCGACGACGCGCTGATGAGAATCACCCACGTGCTGCGCGGCGAGGACCTGCTGCCGTCGACCCCGCGCCAGCTCGCGCTGTATCAGTCGCTGATCCGGATCGGGGTCGCCGAGCGCACGCCGCAATTCGCCCACCTCCCAACGGTGTTGGGGGAGGGAACCAAGAAGCTCTCCAAGCGCGATCCGCAGTCGAACCTGTTCGCCCACCGCGACCGGGGCTTCATCCCCGAGGGATTGCTGAATTACCTTGCGTTGCTGGGCTGGGCGATCGCCGACGATCGCGACCTGTTCAGCCTTGACGAAATGGTGGCCGCGTTCGACGTCGCCGACGTCAATTCCAACCCCGCGCGCTTCGACCAGAAGAAGGCCGACGCGCTCAACGCCGAGCACATCCGGATGCTGGACGCCGACGACTTCACCGCGCGGCTGCGTGACTATTTCGGCGCGCACGGGCATCAGCCCGGACTGGACGATGCCGCGTTCGCCGTCGCCGCGGAGCTCGTGCAGACCCGCATCGTGGTTCTCGGCGACGCGTGGGAGCTGCTGAAGTTCCTCGACGACGGCGCCTACGCGATCGATCCCAAGGCCGCGGCCAAGGAGCTCGGACCCGACGGTATCGCGGTCGTCGACGCGGCGCTGGCCGCGCTGGAGTCGGTCACGGACTGGACCGCCGAGCCGATCGAGGCCGCGCTCAAGTCCGCGCTCATCGACGGCCTGGGGCTCAAACCACGCAAGGCGTTCGGCCCGATCCGCGTCGCCGCGACGGGAACGACCGTCAGCCCGCCGCTGTTCGAATCGCTGGAGCTGCTGGGCCGCGAGCGCAGCCTGGGGCGGTTGCGGGCCGCGCGCGACGGCACCTGACCGACGCCGCCCGAATCTTTGGTAGTCTGCACTGCGGTTTTCACAACGGCCCACAACGGCCGGCGGCGTCGTTCGCGGAACGCGCTGACCAGCGGTTTTAGGCAGCCAATGGGGTATGGTGTAATTGGCAACACAGCTGATTCTGGTTCAGCCATTCTAGGTTCGAGTCCTGGTACCCCAGCAAAGTCGCAGCACCGCTTGCGATTAGGAGCGTCATCGCCGGTGAGCTATGCTGGCAGCTCGGATCGGTTCTGGCCCCGTCGTCTAGCGGCCTAGGACGCCGCCCTCTCACGGCGGTAGCGTGGGTTCGAATCCCATCGGGGCTACACAATTTACTGGCCGGTCCCCAGCACGGCCGGTGCGGTCGACCCGCCGACCGGCATGGGCGGCATCCCCAGCTTGCGGTGATCCCACGAACGCGTGCGCCGCGCCACGATGCGCACGCAGACCCGCTTGTTCATCATCTGCTCGACGAACGGCTTCATGTCGTCGCTGTAGGGCCCGGTGTAGCGCTCCCACACGCTGACCCCGACGCGATGCGCGACGTCGGGATCGTCGACGATTTCGGCGACGCCCTCGAAGGACACCCCGCGCAACGTGTCGTAGGTGTGGCCGCCCTCGATCAAGAACGTCACCCGCGGATCCCGGTTGAGGTTGACGGCCTTCTGCGACTTCGCCTTGGTCTCCAGCCAGATCTCGTCATCGACCACCGCGTACCACATCGCCGTCAGGTGCGGTTGCCCGTCGGCCCCGACGGTGGCCAGCGTGCCGGTGCGGCTGGCGGTGACGAAGTCGGCGATTTCGGCTTCCGACATGACGATGTCGGCGCGTTGATTGGTTCCCATGGCGGTCAGTGTGTCAGGTCTGGTGCAGCGTCCCGCGAGCAGACGCAGAAGTTAGAGCCGGCGGGACAACGCATCGGCGGCCGAAAGCAGATCGGCGGCCCAGCGCACCCCCGGGCGCCGGCCGATTCGGTCGACGGGCCCGGACACCGAGATTGCCGCCACGACGGCCCCCCGGCCGTCACGCACCGGCGCCGACACGCTGGCCACTCCGGCCTCGCGCTCGGCCACGCTCTGCGCCCAGCCGCGGCGGCGAACGTCGGCCAGCGCGCGGTCGGTGAACTTCGCCGACGGCAGCACGGCTTTCTGGACCGCGGCGTCGGCGTAGGCGAGAAGCACCTTGGCGCCCGAGCCCGCCGTCATCGGCAGCCGCGCCCCGACCGGGACCGTATCGCGAAGACCCGCAGCCGGTTCCACGGCGGCCACGCAGACCCGCGACGTGCCCTCGCGGCGATACAACTGCACGCTCTCGCCGGTGGTCTCACGCAGCGCCGGCAGCACAGCCGCGCTCGCCGCCAGCAGCGGATCGTTGACACGCGCGGACAGTTCGGTGATCGCCGGGCCCAGCCGCCAGCGCCCTTCGTCGTCGCGGGCCGCCAGCCGATGAACTTCGAGGGCGGCCGCCAGCCGGTACGCGGTGGCCCTGGGCAACTCGGTTCGATCGCACAGTTCGGCCAGGCCGCACGGGGATTCCGCGATCGTGCGCAACACCACCACCGCTTTGTCGAGGACGCCGATGCCGCTATGCTGTCTCATATCAAGATACTAACGTCTCATAATGTGAGATCAAGCCGAACGAGAGAAGCACATGTCCAACCCGCGCACGCTGGCCGAAAAGGTCTGGGACGATCACGTTGTGGCATCCGGGGGTTCCGACGCGCCGGACCTGATCTACATCGACCTGCACCTGGTGCACGAGGTCACCAGCCCGCAGGCCTTCGACGGCCTGCGCCTGGCCGGCCGGCCGGTGCGGCGGCCCGACCTGACGCTGGCCACCGAGGATCACAACGTGCCCACCATCGACATCGACAAGCCGATCGCCGACCCGGTGTCGCGCACGCAGGTCGAAACACTGCGGCGCAACTGCGAGGAATTCGGCGTCCGGCTTTATCCGATGGGCAACATCGAGCAGGGCATCGTGCACGTCGTCGGCCCCCAATTGGGGCTCACCCAACCGGGAATGACGATCGTCTGTGGTGACAGTCACACGTCCACGCACGGTGCGTTCGGCGCGCTGGCGATGGGGATCGGCACCTCGGAGGTCGAGCACGTGCTGGCCACCCAGACCTTGCCGCTGCGACCGTTCAAGACGATGGCGGTCAATGTCGACGGGCCACTGCCCGCCGGCGTGACGGCCAAGGACATCATCCTCGCGCTGATCGCCAAGATCGGCACCGGCGGCGGGCAGGGGCATGTCATCGAATACCGCGGCAGCGCCATCGAATCGCTGTCGATGGAAGGCCGGATGACGGTCTGCAACATGAGCATCGAGGCCGGCGCGCGCGCGGGCATGGTGGCGCCCGACGAGACGACGTATGAGTTTCTGCGTGCCCGCCCGCACGCGCCGACGGGCGGGCAATGGGACGCGGCGGTGTCCTACTGGCAGCAGTTGCGCACCGATCCCGGCGCGGTCTTCGACACCGAGGTCTATCTCGATGCGGCCTCGCTGAGCCCGTTCGTCACCTGGGGGACCAATCCCGGCCAGGGCGTTCCGCTGGGCGCCGCCGTCCCGGACCCCGAACTGATCCCCGACGACGGCGAGCGCCAGGCCGCCGAGAAAGCATTGGCGTACATGGACCTTCGGCCGGGAACGCCGATGCGCGACGTCCGCGTCGACGCGGTGTTCGTCGGCTCCTGCACCAACGGGCGCATCGAAGACCTGCGCGTCGTGGCCGACGTGTTGCGTGGCCGCAAGGTCGCCGACGGGGTCCGCATGCTCGTCGTGCCGGGCTCCATGCGGGTGCGCGCGCAGGCCGAAGCCGAAGGGCTGGGCGAGGTTTTCACCGCCGCTGGCGCCGAATGGCGCCAGGCCGGATGCTCGATGTGCCTGGGCATGAACCCCGATCAGCTCGCGCCGGGGGAGCGGTGCGCGGCGACGTCCAACCGGAACTTCGAAGGGCGGCAGGGCAAAGGCGGGCGCACCCATCTGGTGTCGCCGGCCGTCGCCGCGGCAACGGCGGTGCGGGGCACGCTGTCCGCGCCGGCCGACTTGAACTCCAACTGAGTTGAAACGAGGACGAAAATGCAAGCCTTTCGCATCCACACCGGCATCGGGGTGCCGTTGCGCCGATCAAATGTCGACACCGACCAGATCATTCCCGCGGTGTTTTTGAAGCGAGTCACCCGAACCGGTTTCGAGGACGGCCTGTTCGCCACGTGGCGCTCGGATCCCTCATTCGTGCTCAATCTCAGTCCCTTTGACCGCGGCTCGGTTCTGGTGGCGGGGCCCGATTTCGGCACCGGCTCGTCGCGCGAGCACGCGGTGTGGGCGCTCATGGACTACGGCTTCCGGGTGGTCATCTCATCTCGATTCGGTGACATTTTCCGGGGCAACGCCGGGAAGGCGGGGCTGTTGGCGGCCGAAGTTTCGCAAGACGGCGTCGAACTACTTTGGAAGCTGATCGAGCAGAACCCGGGCTTGGAAATCACTGCCAATCTTCAAGATCGAAATATCACCGCGGGAACGACGGTGCTGCCGTTCAAGATTGACGACCACACGGCCTACCGGCTTCTCGAAGGTCTCGACGACATAGCCCTTACGCTGCGGAAACTCGACGAGATTGAGGCATTCGAAGGCGCGCGTCCCCAGTGGAAGCCGCGCACGCTGCCCACCTCCTGATGGGCCCGAGGAGCGGATTTTCTTCTCGCTGAGCTAAGTAAACCCGGCCGATTTCCACTTCCGCCACCGGTCAAGGGCGGCAACCGGATTGCGAAAAACCTCGTTCGACCGGTCCTGAAATTGCGCGTGGCTCTTGGAAATTTGTCGGGTGAGGGTTTACCGTGTCCACTAGTCGGTTCCCAAAACGAGGACCACTAGCTTCGGAGGGTTTGGATGAACAAAGCAGAGCTCATTGACGTGCTCACACAGAAATTGGGCTCGGACCGTCGGCAGGCGACTGCTGCCGTCGAGAATGTCGTCGACACCATTGTGCGCGCGGTGCACAAGGGCGACAGTGTCACCATTACCGGGTTCGGCGTGTTCGAACAGCGCAAGCGCGCGGCGCGGGTTGCCCGCAATCCGCGCACTGGCGAAACGGTGAAGGTGAGGCCGACATCGGTCCCCGCGTTCCGGCCCGGTGCCCAATTTAAAGCGGTTGTCTCTGGCGCACAGCGCCTCCCGTCGGAAGGACCAGCAGTGAAACGTGGTGTTGTATCGGGCGGTGCGGCCAAGAAGGCGGCGAAGAAGGCACCGGCCAAGAAGGCGGCGGCCAAGAAGACCGCGGCCAAGAAGGCGGCGAAGAAGGCTCCGGCTAAGAAAGCCGCGGCCAAGAAGACCGCCACCAAGAGGGCGCCGGCCAAGAAGGCTGCGGCCAAGAAGTCGCCGGCCAAGAAGGCCGCGACCAAGAGGGCTACGAAGTCAGTGGCCAAGAAGGCTGCGGCCAAGAAGTCGCCGGCAAAGAAGGCCGCGACCAAGCGGGCGCCGGCCAAGAAGGCGGCATCAAAGAGCCCGGCCCGCAAGGCTCCTGCCAAGAAGGCGGCCTCGCGGCGCGGCCGCCGGTAAGAGGTTCCACGCGCGAATGCCCTTCGGGGTGGCAGCGATGCCACCCCGGGGGCATTCGCCGTTAGGCCCGCACGTTGGCGGCCAGTGCGCCGCCGATGTGGTCGGCCGCCACGAGTCGGCCCGCTGACAACGACAGCACCCACGTGCTGCCTTTGTGGTTGCGGGACTTGTCGGGACGCACCCCGTCGCGTTCGGACCACCAGGTGATGAGGTCCGGAATCACCTTGCCCTGTGTGCAAATCACCGGGGTGCCGTCCTCCTCGGCGATGGCCAGCATGCGGCGGCGCGCGCGTTTGGGGTTCTTCGCGTAGGACTCCTCGGTCAGGGTGGGCTCGTTGTGCACGGCGACACCGAGTGCGTCGGCGAGCGGTTCGACGGTCTGGTGGCAGCGCAGCCGGTCCGCCGCATACACGTCGGAGGCGCCGAATGCCAGCAGCTGCGGAACGAGCGCCTGCGCCTGGGCGCGGCCCCGCTTGTCCAGCGGTCGTTTGGTGTCGTCGCCGGAGAACCGCGACTTGCGGCCCGCGGTGGCGTGCCGCACCACCAGTACGGTGTGTGTGTTCGCTGGCCGCTTTCCGAAGCGGCGCAACGTCTTTCGATCCTGTGTGTAGTCGAGTCGCTTCATCGCGTCGGCGACCGGTAGCCAGACGAGGTGGTCGACCTCGTCGTTGGGCGTGAATTCGCCGTCGGCGCAGCGCGCCGCCCAGTACTGGACTTTCTTGATGCCCTGGTCGATCGGGTAACTCACGTTGTTCAGCCGCCTGCCCAAAACGGCGTGGTGACCGGTCTCCTCGAAGATTTCCCGCACGGCCGCTGCCGGCGCTGTTTCGCCGGGATCCACTTTGCCCTTCGGCAGCGACCAGTCGTCGTAGCGCGGCCGGTGGATCACCGCGACCTCGAGTGCCGCCGCGTCGGGGCCGGCCGTTCGCCACAGCACCGCACCCGCGGCGTACACGACCCGGCTCCCCGAGGAGCTCTCGTTCGACACCTAAACTCCTGCAGGTCAATTCGGCAAGGGGCGCGCGAGCTGGAAAGCTACCACACGGTGGTTACGGGCTGCGGTGGCGCTCCATCAGGGACACCTGATGGTCGCGCACGGTGTGGCCCTCCTGGGGCGACGCGGTCCACTGCCCGTCGGAACCCAGCTCCCAGCACCGGGTCGACGGGTCGAGCGCGGATTCGAACAACTCGTCGAGCTGCGCGGTCAGCTTGGGGTCCTTGACCTGAACCAGTACCTCGATGCGGCGGTCGAGATTGCGGTGCATCATGTCGGCGCTGCCGATCCAGAATTCGTTGATGGCGTGGAAGTGCATGATGCGCGAGTGCTCCAGGAAACGGCCCAGAATCGAGCGGACCGAGATGTTTTCGGAGAAGCCTTCGGTGCCGGGGCGCAGCGCGCAGATGCCGCGCACCACGACCTCGACGCGCACCCCGGCCTGCGACGCGTGGTAGAGCGCATCGATGACCTGCTCGTCGACCAGGGCGTTCATCTTGAGCCGGATCCGCCCGTCACCGCGTTCGCGGTGCGCGGCGACCTCGCGCTCGACGCGTTCGATGATCCCCGCGCGGATGCCCTGCGGGGCGACCAACAGGTTGCGGTAGGAGACCTTGCGGGAGTACCCGGTAAGCGAATTGAACAAGTCGGTGAGGTCGGCGCCGATGTCGGGGGCGGCGGTGAGCAGCCCGACGTCCTCGTACAGCCGCGCCGTCTTGCTGTTGTAGTTGCCGGTCCCGATGTGGCAGTAGCGCCGGATCGTCGAGCCTTCGCGGCGCACCACCAAGCAGGTCTTGCAGTGTGTCTTCAGCCCGACGAGCCCGTACACCACGTGCACGCCCGCTTGCTCGAGCGCGCGCGCCCACTGGATGTTGGCCTGCTCGTCGAAGCGCGCCTTGATCTCGACGAGTGCGACCGCCTGCTTGCCCGCCTCGGCGGCTTCGATGAGCGCGCGGACGATCGGCGAATCACCGGAGGTGCGGTACAGCGTCTGCTTGATCGCCAGCACGTTGGGGTCGGCGGCGGCCTGCTGGATGAATCGCTGCACGCTGGTGGAGAACGAGTCGTACGGATGGTGCACCAGCACATCGCCTTCGCGCAGGGTCGCGAAGATGCTCTTGGGTGTTTCGCGGTCGGCGAAGGCGGGGTGGGTGTCGGGAACGAACGCCGGGTCTTTGAGCGCCGGCCGGTCCAGCCCGTAGATCTGCCACAGCGACGCGAGGTCGAGCAGTCCGGGCACCTCGATGACGTCGCCGGGATCCACGTCGAGTTCGCGCAGCAGCAACTCCAGCATGCCTTCGGTCATGTCGTCGGCGATCTCAAGGCGCACCGGCGGCCCGAAGCGCCGCCGCGCCAATTCCCGTTCCAGCGCCTGCAACAGGTCCTCGTCGCGGTCTTCCTCGACCTCCATGTCGGCGTTGCGGGTGATCCGGAACGCGTGATGCTCGACGATCTCCATGCCCGGGAAGAGCACCGGAAGGAAGGCCGCGATCAGTTCTTCCATCGGCAGGTACCGGATGCCCTGACCCTCACCCGTCTCGCCGCCGCCGCGGTCGGCCAATTCGACGAAGCGGTCGACGTTGTTGGGCACCTTCACGCGGGCGAAGTGCTGGCCGCCGTCCTCGGGTTGGCGCACGGTGACCGCCAGGTTCAGGCTCAGGCTGCTGACGAACGGGAACGGGTGCGCGGGGTCCACCGCCAACGGCGTGAGGACGGGGAAGACCTGCTCGTTGAAATAGGTCGACAGTTGGTCGCGCTCAGCCTGATCCAGATCGGCCCACGTGACGATGTGGATGCCTTCCTCGGCGAGCGCGGGCCGCACCGAGTCGAGGAACACCCGCGCGTGCCTGGTGGCGATCCGCTGGGTCTGCTCGCCGATGCGTGCCAGCTGCTCGCGCGGGGTCAGGCCGTCGGCGGAGCGGACCGAGAGCCCCATCTCGTCGCGGCGCTTGAGGCCGGCCACCCGCACCATGTAGAACTCGTCGAGGTTGGAGGCGAAGATGGCCAGGAATTTCGCTCGCTCCAGCAGCGGCAGCGAGTTGTCGGCGGCCAGGGCCAGCACGCGGGCGTTGAAGTCCAGCCAGCTCAGTTCCCGGTTGAGGTAACGGTCCTCGGGCAGCTCGTCGGCGATCGCGGCGGGGGTGGCCGCCGGCGGTGCCGTCACGCCGGATCCACCCGACTTCCACACCGTCTGGTCGGGCCGGGCCTCGGCTTCGGTTTCGGTCACTAAACGATCATTGCTCATCACCGGCCGCCGCTGCCACCGCTGAGTCCCCGGCGTTGAGTGTGAATTCTTGGCGTCGAGTGTGCGTCCCGGGCGGGAGATCCGCCCTCAGGGCCGCCCTGGGTTCACTGCCGGAGCCATGAGTTCACACCGGAAGCCCTGGGTTCACACCGCAACGGCTAGCGCTGCGCGACGGCCCGGGCCGTCGCCGCTCCGACCCCGAGCCGGCGGGCGGCCGTCAGGTCGGCGGGCGTGTCGACGTCGCAGCGCAGCCCGGGCCAAGCGCCGGTCAGCTCGATCGCGCCCGAACGGCGGTGCCGCGCGCACGAATCCGGCCCGAACTGCGGATCCAGTGCGGCGCCGAACGCGCAGAGCGCGGCGGTTCCCGTCGCCATCCGGTCGGCGACGAAGCTGCGCCGGTGCTGGCGCGCGGCCGAAATCGCCTCGGCCAGTTCCTGGGTCTGCAACGCCGGCAGATCACCTTGCAGCACAACGATATTCGAGAACGCACCGGATACCGCCCGCTCCGCGGCGGCGATCGCGTTGTTGAGCGGGTCGCCGTCGCCCTCGGGCGTCGGATCGGCCAGCACACCCGCCCCCAGCTCGGACGCGGCGGACGCGGCGGCGTCGTCGGGGGTGACGACGGTGATCGAGCCCAGCGCGGCCACGCCCGCGGCCGCGGTCAGGGTGTCGACCAGCATGGCCAGCACCACCTTTTCCCGGGTGCGTGCCGAGAACACCGGGGCCAGCCTGGTCTTGGCGGCGGCCAGCCGCTTGACGGCGATGATCAGCCCGACATCGCCGGCGCCGTCACTCGCGCCGTCGCCCCGCGTGCCGCTCATGGCTGCCATCCTGCCAGCGGCGCTACTGTGTAGCCGCCGCGGATTGCGCGGCGACGACGCGGATATCACGGACGGGGGTGTGGATGGCCGGCACGGAGGACGCCGTTGCGGTGATGGGCGCCGGCGCGTGGGGCACGGCGCTGGCCAAGGTGCTCGCCGAGGCCGGGGGACCCGACACCGAGGTGCGATTGTGGGCCCGGCGATCCGATGTCGCCGAGGAGATCAACGCCACCCGGTACAACTCCGGCTATCTGCCCGGCACGTTGCTGCCGGCGGGTGTGCGCGCCACCGTCGACGCCGGTGAGGCGCTGGCCGGAGTGACGACGGTGTTGCTGGCGGTGCCGGCGCAGACGATGCGCGGCAACCTCGAGCGGTGGGCGCCGCTGGTGGCCGGCGGCGCGACCCTGGTCAGCCTGGCCAAGGGCATCGAGTTGGGCAGCCTGATGCGGATGAGTCAGGTCATCGTGGCGGTGGCCGGCGTGGATCCGACGCAGGTCGCGGTGATCTCCGGGCCGAACCTGGCCAGCGAGATCGCCGAATCCCAGCCCGCCGCGACGGTCGTCGCGTGCAGCGATTCCGGGCGAGCCGTGGCCGTGCAGCGCATGCTGAACACCGGATACTTCCGCCCCTACACCAACAGCGACGTGGTCGGCACCGAGATCGGCGGGGCCTGTAAGAACGTCATCGCGCTCGCGTGCGGCATGGCGGTGGGCGTCGGGCTGGGCGAGAACACGGCGGCGGCGATCATCACCCGGGGTTTGGCGGAGATCATGCGGTTGGGAATTTCCCTGGGCGCCAAGGGCGCGACGCTGGCCGGGCTGGCCGGGGTGGGCGATCTGGTGGCCACCTGCACCTCGCCGGACTCGCGCAACCGTTCGTTCGGCGAACGTCTGGGCCGCGGCGGGTCCCTGGAGTCGGCGATGCAGGCCAGCGGCGGGCACGTCGTCGAGGGCGTGACGTCGTGCGAGGCGGTACTCGCGCTCGCGTCCAGCTACGACGTCGAAATGCCGCTGACCGACGCCGTGCACCGGGTGTGCCACAAGGGCCTGTCGGTGGACGAGGCGGTGGCGCTGCTGCTGGGCCGCAGCACCAAGCCCGAATGAGCCGTCCGGCCAACAAGGCCTTTTCACCCGGTAGCCTCTTTAGGTTGTGAGTGCCAGCGAGCGCGTGCGCGTCGCCGTCGTCTTCGGCGGGCGCAGCAACGAGCACGCCATCTCCTGCGTGTCGGCGGGCAGCATTCTGCGCAATCTCGACCCGCAACGCTTCGAGGTGATCGCGATCGGCATCACGCCGGGGGGGTCGTGGGTGCTCACCGACGGCGACCCGGACGCGCTGGCGATCACCAACCGGCAGCTACCGGAGGTGACCGCCGAATCGGGCACCGCGCTGGCGCTGCCGGCCGACCCGCAGCGCAGCGGCCAGTTGGTGTCGCTGCAGCACGGCGCGAGCGACATCCTGGCCTCGGTCGACGTGGTGTTCCCCGTGCTGCACGGCCCCTACGGCGAGGACGGCACGATCCAGGGGCTGCTCGAACTGGCCGGGGTGCCCTACGTCGGGGCCGGAGTGCTGGCCAGCGCCGCCGGCATGGACAAGGAGTTCACCAAGAAGCTCCTTGTCGCCGAAGGAATTCCGGTCGGCCCGCACGCGGTGCTGCGGCCGTCGCGTGCGGCGCTGGGCCTCGAGGAGTGCCGACGACTGGGTCTGCCGGTGTTCGTCAAGCCCGCTCGGGGTGGCTCCTCGATCGGCGTCAGCCGGGTGTCGAGCTGGGACGAGCTGCCCGCCGCCGTCGCCAACGCCCGCCGGCACGATCCCAAGGTGATCGTCGAGGCGGCGATCAGCGGGCGCGAGCTCGAGTGCGGCGTGCTCGAAATGCCCGACGGCACAGTGCAAGCCAGCACGCTGGGCGAGATCCGGGTGGCCGGGGTGCGCGGCCGCGAGGACTCCTTCTACGACTTCGCGACGAAATACCTCGACGACGCCGCCGAATTGGACGTGCCCGCGAAGGTGGACGACGAAATCGCCGACACGGTACGCCAATTGGCGGTGCGGGCGTTTCGGGCCATCGACTGCCAGGGGCTGGCCCGCGTCGACTTCTTCCTCACCGAGGACGGCCCGATCGTCAACGAGATCAACACGATGCCCGGGTTCACCACGATCTCGATGTACCCGAGGATGTGGGCCGCCAGCGGCGTCGATTACCCCACCCTGCTGGCCACGATGGTGGAGACGGCGCTGGCCCGCGGCGTGGGCCTGCGCTAGCTACCGCGCGGGCGCCGGGTCGATCGGCACGGCCGCCATGGAGTGGTCGATCACGTCGGAGAGTTGCTGGATGGGTGTCGGGCCCGTTCCCGCGGGCAGCGTCAGTGCCACGTACACCGGCCGGTCCACCGCGTACCAGGTGGAGCGGCCGGCGTCACCGGCGGATTGGCGGTCACCCGTGACCTGGAACCACTGCACGCGGTCGACGACCTGCAGCGGGGACCCGACCACGAATTCGCCGGGCCGGTCCAGCCCGCAGCGCAACACCACCGGCTCCCGGTCGGACCCGGCGCGCCAGGCCGCCGCCCCCTCGGGCGCCGGGTTGACCAACTGCGCACGTTGATAGTCGCCGAGGCGCTGCGGCAGCGCGCCGGTCAGCGCCCGGCACGCGGCGTCGGCCGCGTGGGGGGCCGGCGCGGCGGGCAGGGCGACGGGCGGCGGCGGCGCGTGGCGGGTGGCCGCGACGGCCAGGATCACACCGATGGCGACGACGGCAAGCGCGACCGCGGTGATCAGTACGGCGCGCGGCGGTCCGGCGTCCGGGGCGGTCGTCACCGCGCGCACCTCCTGTGTCCTAGACGGGCGCGGTCTGTCTCCTAGACTGGCGCGGTCCGAACTTACCGCAGGTCGAGCGCCGGAGGAGGTGGCGTGGTCGACGAAACGTCCGGGACGGGTGAACGCCCCACGCTGCAAGCGTTGGGCGAGTTCGCGGTCATCGACCGATTGGTGCGCGGCCGCCGGCAGCCCGACGCGGTCCTGCTCGGGCCCGGCGACGACGCGGCGCTGGTGTCGACGAGCGACGGCCGCACCGTGGTCTCCACCGATGTGCTGGTGCAGGGCCGGCACTTTCGGCTGGACTGGTCGTCACCGCACGACGTCGGCCGCAAGGCCATTGCCCAGAACGCCGCCGACATCGAGGCGATGGGCGCGCGACCCACGGCCTTCGTCGTCGGTTTCGGGGCGCCCGGTGACACGCCCGCGGCGCAGGCCGACGCGCTGGTCGACGGCCTGTGGGACGAGGCGACGCGGATCGGCGCCGGCATCGCCGGCGGCGATCTGGTCAGCTGCCCGCAGTGGGTGGTGTCGGTGACCGTGCTGGGCGACCTCGCCGGGCGCGCGCCGGTGTTGCGGTGCGGGGCTAAGGCGGGCGCCGTCGTCGCCGTCGCCGGCGAGTTGGGCCGCTCGGGCGCCGGATATGCGTTGTGGCACAACGGCATTAGCGGCTTCGACGACCTACGGCTGCGGCACCTGGTGCCGCAGCCGCCGTATGGCCGGGGAGCGGCGGCCGCGGCCGCGGACGCGCAGGCGATGATCGACGTCTCCGACGGGCTGGTCGCCGACCTGCGGCACGTCGCCGAGGCGTCCGGTGTCGGCATCGACCTGTCCACCGCGGCGCTGGGCGCCGACCGCGACGCGCTGGCCGAGGCCGCCGCCGCCGTCGGCGGCGATCCCTGGGCGTGGGTGCTGGGCGGCGGCGAGGACCACGCCCTGGTGGCGTGTTTCGCCGGCACGGTGCCGCCCGGGTGGCGCGTCATCGGCCGCGTGCTCGACGGCCCGGCGCGCGTGCTGGTCGAGGGCGCGGAGTGGGACGGTCATGCGGGCTGGACGTCGTACTAGTTATTGGGGTGGCTTAAATAG
Source organism: Mycobacterium sp. NGS57 (assembly GCF_059812405.1). Taxonomy (NCBI): domain Bacteria; kingdom Bacillati; phylum Actinomycetota; class Actinomycetes; order Mycobacteriales; family Mycobacteriaceae; genus Mycobacterium; species Mycobacterium sp. NGS57. The sequence continues at coordinate 14,863 of NZ_JCALCP010000001.1, forward strand.
AAGCGTGACCGCGCGCCCGCTGAGCGAACTCGTCGATCCGGGCTGGGCGACCGCGCTGCAGCCGGTCACCGACCAGGTTGCCGCGATGGGGCAATTCCTGCGGGCCGAGATCGCGGCCGGCCGCAGGTACCTGCCCGCGGGGCCGAACGTGTTGCGCGCCTTCAGCTATCCATTCGACGACGTGCGGGTGCTCATCGTCGGCCAGGATCCCTACCCGACGCCCGGGCACGCCGTCGGCCTGAGCTTTTCGGTGGCCCCCGACGTGCGGCCGCTGCCCCGCAGCCTGGCCAACATCTTCGACGAGTACGCCAAGGACCTGGGCCATCCCGAACCGACGTGCGGCGATTTGACGCCGTGGGCGCAACGCGGCGTGCTGCTGCTCAACAGGGTGCTCACCGTGCGGCCCAACAACCCGGCGTCGCACCGTGGCAAGGGGTGGGAGGCGGTGACGGAGTGCGCGATACGCGCGCTGGCCGCACGGCGGCGACCGCTGGTGGCCATCCTGTGGGGCCGCGACGCGTCGACGCTCAAACCCGTTCTGGCCGAGGGTGACTGCGTGGCGATCGAATCGCCGCACCCCTCGCCGCTGTCGGCGTCTCGCGGGTTTTTCGGCTCGCGACCGTTCAGCCGCGCCAACGAGCTGCTGGCCGGCATGGGCGCCGAGCCGATCGACTGGCGGCTGCCCTGAGCGCTTAGGAGCCCGGGAAGTTGACGTCCTTCGTCACGCGCTCCCACTCGTCGATCGACGCCGACGTCGCGGCGAGCTTGTCCCGCATCGCCCTGAGCACGTCGCGGCCCAGCAGCAGCCGCAGGGGAGGCTCGTCGAGCTCGGTCACCATCAGCACCGCCTCGGCGACCTTGCGCGGGTCGCCGGGCAGGTGATCGGCGAATTGCTTGATCAGGTCCTTGCGCGCCGCGACGTCGGCGTAGTCGGCGATCGGGCCCGCCGACTCCTTCATCGACCGCGTCGCCCAGTCGGTGCGGAACGCGCCGGGCTGGATGGCGGTCACCTTGATCCCCAGCGGGCGCACCTCGGTGGCGAGCGCCTCGGTCACCGCCTCGAGCGCGAACTTGGTCGACGAGTAGTAGGCGTTGGGCGGGTTGGCCACCAGCCCGGTCATCGAGGAGATGTTGATGATGTGGCCCGAGCGGCGGGCGCGCATCGCCGGCAGCACCGCCTTGATCATGTCGACGGCGCCGAAGTAGTTGACGTCGAACAGCTTTCGGACCTCGGCGTCCTCACCTTCCTCGACGGCGGACAGGTAGCCGTGGCCGGCGTTGTTGACCAGTACGTCGATCCCGCCGAACGCCTCGTCGGCCGCGGCCAGTGCCGCCGCGATCTGGCCGGTGTCGGTCACGTCGAGCGCGACCGCCAGCGCCCGATCGCCGAACTCGTCGGCGAAGTCCCGCACGGCCTCGGCCCGCCGCGCGGTGACCACCACGCTGTGGCCGGCCGCCAAAGCGGCGCGCGCGATCTCGCGGCCGAAGCCGGTGGAGCATCCCGTGACCAGCCAGCGTCCCATGTCAGGCCGTCCCCTCCGGCAGCCGGCGCAGATAGGCCGCGCGGCGGTCGGCGAGTTGGGCGGCGCGCTGCTGCGGGCTCACCCGGGGTAGGTGGGCGAGCTCGGAGTCGAGCCGGTCGAGGCCGACGACCCGCCCGCGGGCGCCGAGGTTTTCGCGCGGGCCCGCCTCGCCGAACTCCGCCATCCGCAGCGTCAGGATGCCCTCGCGCAGTCCGTCGGAGTCGATCCAGTTCGCCATGCCGGGATCGGTCGGCGAGATCACGTAGGTGTAGCCGCCGTCGTCGTTGGGCAGCGACTGCGCCTTGTTGAGGCTGCCGGTGCGGTCGACGATGTCGAGCGTGGTGCCCCACATGTTGCTCAGCGGCACCGTGAAGTATTCGGCGCCACCGTCGTTGACGTCGACGACGAACGCCTCGTCGGGGGCCAGGTCGAAGCGGCCCATCACGTACACCTGGTTGCGCATCGCCCCGACCTTGTCGGCCGACCACGCCAGGTTGAACTGGTTGGGCGGCATCTTGTAGACGCCGTGGGCGAGCTTGCCGGAGAAGCCGGCGAAGTACGCCATCATGTCTGCGGTGGCCTCGGCCTGCTCGTCGAGGGTGCGCGCCGGCGTCACCGGCGCCCCGCCGAGCCGTCGCACCTCGAAGTGATTGGGGTCGTCGCGCCCCCAGTCCAGCAGGACGTCGCGGATGTAGAACTCGTGCGCCTCGGGGGTGGACCGCACGTGGTTGGGCCGCCCGCCCGCGGGTTGGGCGTCCACGGTGATGGTGAAGCTGCCGTCGGAGTCGACCTGCATGGTGCGCCCGTTGAGCACGTCGACGGTGCCCATGTGGGCGTCCCACAGCGTGAAGTAGTTCTCGGTCATCCGGTGCTCGCCGACGCGGCCGTGGATCTCGTAACGTTCGTCGCCGGAGATCGGGATGACCCGGTACACGCTGTCGGGATTATCGATGCCCCAACGTGACCCGGGGATGCGGCGACCGTCGACGGGGTGCGCGAGCCGGGTGATGCAGCAGACCTTCGGCCGCAGCTTGTCCTGATTGGACGACCACACCGCCGCGGAGAACATCACCTCGCTGAAGGCGTCGTCGAACCGTGCGCGCATCGCCTCGGATGGCTTGGCGCGGCCCAGCCAGGTCTCCGCCACGTTTTGGTAGGCGGCCTTGACGGCGGGGTGCTCGATCAGCTCGAGCGCCGCCAGCTCCTGTTCGTGCTGGGATGGCGTCGCGACGGGGTCGTCAGGCATGCGCTGGTCCTCCAATGTATTCTCGAAAACGTTTGTTGTACAACGTGAATCGTTCGTCGACCTGCTCGGGAAGCAAGCCGTAGTTCTCCAGCCCGTAGGGCGGGCGCGGGACCTCTCGGGGCCGGTGCGCCAGCCAGCGCCGCATGGCGTGCTCGGCAGCGGCGGTCAGCGGCACCCCGACCGCGTCGTAGACGCGGGCCACCTCGCCGATCGGGTCGGCCACGGCGTCGTCGAAGCCGATGTCGGTGACCCGATCGTCGGACCAGCCGTCGCGGGTGGCCATCGCCCGATCGTTGGTCCAGCCCATCCGCTCCAGCCACTGCGCGCCCACCCGGTGCGCATCGACGGTGTCGGCGTGCATCGCATGCAGGGTCGCGTTCAGGCTGGCCCCCGAGGCGATCGTGGTGCGCGGGTCGCGGTGCATGTGCACGACGTGCAGGTCCCCGAACTGCGCGCGCAGCAAGTCCAGATATCCCAGGTGCGCAGGGGATTTGAGCACCCAGCGCTCGTGCGGCAGGCTCCGCTCAGGAAAACTCTGCCGTTTCTGCCACTGCAAGAACTGCAGCATCCGGTGCAGGTAGGCGTAGGCGGGGGTGAAGTCCTGCTCGTCGAGCCAGGCGCGGTAGCGCGGCAGGTGCGCGCCCGACTCGGGCACGTGCGACAAGAACGCGTCGGCCAGAAAGACGATCTCCTCTTCGGCCTCCCGCGCGTACATCGGGTGGATCGCGAACAGCTCCGGCGCCAGTTCGCGCGACTTCGCTTCCCGCGCTTCGCTGATGGCGATCCGGGGGTCGACACCGTCGAACCGATAGTCCAGCCGCGGAGCGACCTCGACGACCTCCCAGCCGTAGGCGCAGACGAACCGCGGGTCGGCGGCCAGCAGCCGCTGCAACAGCGTGGTCCCGCTGCGCATCATCCCGACGACCACGATCGGCGCGGCTACCCGCTCGTCGAGGACCTCGGGGTGGCGGCGCATCCACTCCTGCGCGCGCAGCCGCATGCGCAGGCTGTGCACGAGGCCCGACCGCAAGACGTGCGTGCCGATCGCGTTGAGGTCGGCGCGCGCGTAGTCGTCCAGCAAAACCCGCAGCGGACGCTCGAATTCGCCGGGCCCCCAGTCGGAAAGCGCCTCCTTGCGCTGCGCGTCGGCCAGCACGCCGGCCGGGTCAAAGGGGTCCACGCGTCAGAACTTCAGATGGTGGCTGACGTCGCCGACCTGGTCGACGAACATGGTGCGGCTGTCGAAGCGCCAGACGCCGTCGAGCCGGTGGAAGGTGTCCTTGTAGTGGCCGGTGACGATCACCTGCAGCGGCAACTCGTCGGTGGCCTGGGTGACGCAGTAGTACGACGTGCTGAGCGCCGTGCCCGCGGCCTCGTCGATGTGCAGTTGCACGTTGGACGTGTTGTGTTTGGTCTTGGGGGTGCCGTCGTCGTAGATGCGGGTGGCCATCTCGTACATCTCCCGCACCCGGGCGGTGCCCTCGAACACCGTCTCGGGCGGGCCGTTCTCCACCCCGCAGATGCGGCCATGCTGGAACAGCCCGGCCACCGCGTCCAGGTCGCCGCCGTCGAGGAGCTCCGCGTAGCGGTAGATCAGGTTGGTGATTTCCGTTGCGCTGTCGCCCACGCCGATCATGTTGGCAGACCGGCGACCGTTTACATAGAACCCCCCACTATTCTTGGTCGCCGTGACATCACCGTGGACGCCGGACCGACTCGGCAACCTGACCGGCAAACGAGTCGTCGTGACCGGCGCGACCAACGGCGTCGGGCTGGGCACCGCCCGCGCGCTCGCCAAAGCCGGCGCCGACGTGATCCTGGCCGTGCGCAACACCGAACTCGGCAAGCAACGCGCCGCCGAAATTTCCGCGATCGGTGGCCCCGTCCCGTCGGTGGCCAGGCTCGACCTCTCCGACCTGGCGTCGGTGCGCGCGTTCCCGGGCCTGATCGACGGCGACATCGACATCCTGATCAACAACGCCGGCACCCTCACCGACCGCCGCACCGACACCGTCGACGGCTTCGAGGCGACGCTGGGCACCAACCTGCTCGGGCCGTTCGCGCTGACCAACCTGCTGCTGCCGCGGGTGCGCTCGCAGGTCATCAACGTCGGCTCCGACGCGCACCGCTCGGCCACGCTGCACCTCGACGACCTGCACCTGCGCCACCACAAGTGGACGCGGCTGGGCGCGTACGCGCAGTCGAAGCTCGCCGTCATGCTGTGGGGCCTGGAACTGGATCGCCGGCTGCGGGCCGGCGGGTCCGCGGTCGTCACCCAGCTCACCCACCCGGGCTGGGTGGCCTCGAACCTGTCGCAGATCGGCGACTCCCGGCTGATGGCGCTGGCCCACAAGGGGGTTCTGGCGGTGGCCCAACGGTTGGCCAACGACATCGACGAGGGCGCCGCGCCGACCCTGTACTGCATCAGCGAACCGATACCGCCGGGCAGCTACGTCGGGGTCAGCGGCCGCTTCGGCCTGCGCGGCGGCCCGGTGCTCATCGGCCGGACGCCGCTGGCCTGCGATTATCAGGCCGCGGCGCGGCTCGTGGCATTCGCCGAGCAGGAGACCGGCACCAGGCTGGAGGTCTAGCGATGGGCGAATTCGACGACAAGGTCGCGGTCATCACGGGCGCGGCGCGCGGGCAGGGCCGCAGCCACGCCCTCGCGCTGGCCGGGCAGGGCGCCGACGTCATCGCCGTCGACATCTGCGCCGACATCGACGCGATCCCGTACGCGCTGGGTACCGAAGCCGACCTCGCCGAGACCGTCAAGCTGGTCCGCGCCGCGGGCCGCAAGGCCGTGCCCGTCGTCGCCGACGTGCGCGACCTGGCGCAGCTGCAGGCCGGGGTGCGGACGGGGATCGACGAGCTCGGCGAGATCGACATCGTCATCGCCAACGCCGGGGTGGTCGCCATCGGCGACCCGGACACCGGCTCCCAACCGGTGTTCAACACCATCGTCGACACCAACCTCAAGGGCGTGTGGCACACGCTGCTGGCCACGGTGGATTCGATCGTCCGCAAGGGCCGCGGCGGCTCGGTGGTCCTGGTCAGCTCGTCGCAGGGGCTGACCGGCCGCGGCGGTGACGGCAGCGCCGCGATGTTCGCCTACGCCGCGTCCAAGCACGGGGTGGTGGGGCTGATGCGCTCGGCGGCCAATGCCTATGCGCCACACCAGATTCGGGTCAACTCGGTACATCCCAGCGGGGTGGCGACGCCGATGATCCTCAACGACTTCGTGGTGAACCGGATGATCGAGAACCCGAACCCGGCCATCTCACAGATGCTGCTGCCCGGGGTGCCGTTGGTCGAGGCGCAGGACGTCACCGAGGCGGTGTTGTGGCTGGCCGGTCCGCGGTCGCGCTACGTGACCGGCGTGTCGATACCCGTCGACGCCGGCCACACCGTGATGTAGGCGATCAGCCCCGGACGACCTTGCCGGCCTTGATGCAGGACGTGCAGACGTTCAGCCGCTGCTTGTTGCCGCCGGGACGGGCGACGACGTGCACGGTCTGGATGTTGGGGTCCCACCGGCGGCTGGTGCGGCGGTGGGAGTGCGACACCGACTTACCGAAGCCGGGGCCTTTCCCGCAGATATCGCACACAGCGGCCATGGTTCAAGCTCCTCAAATGTTCGGGGGTCCGGCACGCAGGACAGGCCTGGCGACTCGGGCCAGCCCAGGATACCGACTGACGTGGGCAACCACCAAAACGATCAACACCCGCCCGGCGGCATAGACCCGGCGCTGTCGCCCCGGGTGGTTAGGCTCAATGGGCGGGTTCATCCAGGCCAGCCGGGAGGCTTTCAGGAGAGGTGGGTCGCTTGGGCACGCCGGAGGGCACCATTCGAACGTCGCAGGGCGCGCTGCTGGACGCGGTGACCCTGCGCGACTGGGCGCACACCGCCGTCAGCGACCTGATCACCCACATCGACGAGATCAACCGGCTCAACGTCTTCCCCGTCGCCGACTCCGACACCGGCGCCAACATGCTGTTCACCATGCGCTCGGCGCTGGCCGAAGCCAACGCCGGCGCCAGTACCGATGGCTGTGTGGCCCGGGTGGCGGCGGCCCTGTCGGCCGGCGCGCTGAACGGTGCCCGCGGCAATTCCGGGGTGATCCTGTCGCAGATCCTGCGCGGCATCGCCGACGTCACCGGGACCGCGGCCGCGGACGCCGGCGGCGAGCTCTCCCACCTGGACGCCGCCCTGTTCGGGGCCTCCCTGAGGCGCGCCGTCGAACTGGTCATCGCGTCGATGGGCGGCGACGAGGTCCCGGGGACCATCGTGTCGGTGTTGCGGGCCGCCGCCGAAGCCGTCGAACAGTGCGCCGACGACGGGCTGGCCGCGGCGGTCAGCGCCGCCGGCGACGCGGCGGTGGTCGCGCTGGAAAAGACCCCCCAGCAGCTCGACGTGCTTGCCGACGCCGGCGCGGTGGACGCCGGCGGGCGTGGCCTGCTGGTGCTGCTGGACGCGCTGCGGCACACCATCACCGGGCAGGCGCCACCGCGCGCGGTGTACGAGCTGTCCCCGCGTGCGGCGCCGCCCGCAGCGGCCGCCGCGCCCCCCGCGCCGCAGTTCGAGGTGATGTACCGGCTGGACGGCTGCGATTCCGCGGCCGCCGACGCGCTGCGCGACCGGCTGCAGGAGCTGGGAGATTCGGTGGGCATCGCGCCGTCGACCGCCGGGGGCACCTACTCCGTGCACGTGCACACCGACGACGCCGGCGCCGCCATTCAAGCGGGAATAGCGGCCGGACAACTGAGCCGGATCGTCATCTCGGCGCTGAGCTCCGGCGCCGCCGGGTTGCCCGCGGGTGGCTGGACGCGGGAACGCGCGGTGCTGGCCGTCGTCGACGGCGACGGCGCCGCAAAGCTGTTCGCCGGCGAGGGCGCCTCCGTGCTGCGGCCCGACCGTGATACGGCGGGGGACATCAGCGCCCATCGGCTGGTGCGGGCCGTCGTGGACACCGGCGCCGCCCAGGTGATGGTGCTGCCCAACGGCTATGTGGCCGCGGAGGAACTGGTGGCCGGGTGCACCGCGGCTATCGGCTGGGGGATCGACGTGGTGCCGATCCCGACCGGGTCGATGGTGCAGGGGCTGGCCGCTCTGGCCGTGCACGAGGCCGACCGCCAAGCGGTCGACGACGGCTACACCATGGCCCGCGCCGCCGGCGCCGCGCGGCACGGGTCGGTGCGCATCGCGACCGAGAGCGCGCTGACCTGGGCCGGTCGCTGCCAGCCGGGTGACGGCCTGGGCATCGCGGGCGACGAGGTGCTGATCGTGGCCCCCGACCCGGCCGGCGCGGCGATCGGCCTGCTCGATCTGCTGCTGGCCTCCGGGGGCGACCTGGTGACCGTGCTGATCGGCGCCGGCATCGAGGACACGGCTGTGGGCAACGTCCTGAAGGACCACGTGCACGACCACCATCCGGGCACCGAGCTGATGAGCTACCGCACCGGCCACCGCGGCGACGTCCTGCTGATCGGGGTCGAGTAGCCGTGGCGACGCTGTCCGACCGGCTGGACTACGTCGTGGGCGGCAAGGCGGTGCCCCTCCTCGACGAGGTGTTCGGCATTCGCACCGTCGACGACCTGCTGCGCCACTACCCGCGCAGCTACACCGAGGGCGCGGCCCGCTGGGGGGCCGGCGGTGCTGATCAGGAACGGCCGGAAGAGGGCCAGCACATCACCATCGTCGACACGATCACCGACGCGGTGACGAAGTCGATGAACAGGGAGCCGAGGAAGAAGTACCACCGCATCACCGTCGGCTCCGGGCGCAACAAGCTCACCGCCACGTTTTTCAATGCGGGATGGATCAGTAAGGAGCTCACCAAAGACACCACCGTCATGCTGTCCGGCGAAGTCGGCTTCTACAAAGGCGCCATGCAGCTCACCCATCCCGCGTTTCTCATCCTCGATGGACGCAACCGTGGCACCAGGTCGCTGAAGAAGATCGCCGACGCTTCACACGCCGTCAGCAGCGAAGAGGTGACCTCGGCGTTCGAGGGCCGCTTCTTCCCGATCTATCCGGCCAGCGCGAAGCTGCAGAGCTGGGACATCTTCGCCTGCGTGCGCCAGGTGCTCGACGTCCTCGACCCGGTGCCCGACCCGCTGCCCGCGGGACTGCGCAGCGAGCTGGGGCTGATCTCCGAGGACGAGGCGCTGCGCGCGATCCATCTTTCCGAGGATGAGCGCGAACGACAAAGGGCCCGTGAACGATTGACGTTCGACGAGGCGGTCGGACTGCAATGGGCGCTGGTCGCCCGCCGCCACGGCGAGTTGTCCGAGTCGGGGCCGTCGGCACCGTCGCGGCCGGACGGTCTGAAAGCGGAGTTGTTGCGGCGGTTGCCCTTCGAGCTGACGGGGGGACAGCGCGAGGTGCTCGACGTGCTGGCCGACGGATTGGCGGCGACCCGCCCGATGAACCGCCTGCTGCAGGGTGAGGTCGGTTCGGGCAAGACGATCGTCGCGGTGCTGGCAATGCTGCAGATGGTCGACGCGGGCTACCAGTGCGCGTTGCTCGCCCCGACGGAAGTGCTTGCGGCGCAACATCTTCGCTCGATCACCGACGTGCTCGGCGAGTTGGCGATGGCGGGCCGGCTGGGCGGGGCGGAAAACGCGACCCGGGTGGCGCTGCTGACCGGCTCCATGAGCGCCGCCCAGAAAAAGCAGATCCGCGACGAGGTCGCCGGCGGTCAGGCCGGCATCGTCGTCGGCACCCACGCACTGTTGCAGGACGCGGTGGAGTTTCACAACCTCGGCATGGTGGTGGTCGACGAACAGCATCGATTCGGCGTCGAACAGCGAGATCAATTGCGCGCCAAGGCCCGCGCCGGTATCACGCCGCACCTGCTGGTGATGACCGCGACGCCGATACCGCGCACCGTCGCGCTCACCGTGTACGGCGACCTGGAGACCTCGACGCTGCGCGAACTTCCGCGGGGGCGCCAGCCGATCGCCAGCAACGTCATCTTCGTCGGCGACAAACCCACTTGGCTCGACCGCGCCTGGCACCGCATCATCGAGGAGGTCTCCGCGGGCCGCCAGGTTTATGTGGTGGCACCCCGCATCGACGAGACCGACGACACCGAAACAGATGAGGAGGGCCGCAGGCCTTCGACGACCGCGGTGGGACTCTTCGATCGATTGCGTTCCAGGGAGCTGGCGGACCTGCGGCTGGCGCTGATGCACGGCCGGTTGTCGGCCGACGAGAAGGACGAGGCGATGGCCGCCTTTCGCGCGGGCTCCGTCGACGTGCTGGTGTGCACCACGGTCATCGAGGTAGGCGTCGACGTCCCCAACGCCACCATCATGCTGGTGATGGACGCGGACCGGTTCGGGATCAGCCAGCTGCACCAGCTGCGCGGGCGCATCGGCCGCGGCCAGCATCCGAGCCTGTGCCTGCTGGTCAGCTGGGTCTCCCCGGCCTCGCAGGCCGGCCGGCGGCTGAAGGCCGTCGCCGGCACCTTGGACGGGTTCGCCCTGGCCGACCTGGACCTCAAGGAGCGGCGCGAGGGAGACGTGCTGGGCCGCAACCAATCCGGTCGGGCGGTGACCCTGCGGCTGCTGTCGCTGGCCGAGCACGCAACTTATATCGAGGCCGCCCGCGACTTCTGCGTTCAGACCTACGAACGGGACCCGTCGAGCGCCGAATTGGCTTTGCTTGCCGCGCGTTTCACCGACACCGATCGAATCGAGTACCTGGACAAAGCGTGAACCGGAAACTTCTGCTGTGGTTGGCGGCGGCCGCCGTGCTCGCCGTGCTGGTCGCCTACCAGACCCTGGGATCGACGGCCGCCAGGCATGCCGAGGTCGCCGCGCGCGCCGACGTGCCCACCGTGCAGCCCGGCACCGACGTCCTCGGCGGCGTTGCGCTGGTGCCGGAGCGCCTGCACCGCTACGACTACCGCCGCCCGGCCTTCGGCGACGCCTGGGACGACGACAACGACGCGCCCCTGGGGCACAACGGGTGTGACACCCGCGACGACATCCTCAACCGTGATCTCGTCGACAAGACGTACGTGTCGACCAAGCGCTGCCCGGACGCGGTGGCCACCGGCACCCTGCACGATCCGTACACCAACGTCACCATCGCGTTTCAGCGCGGCGCCAAGGTCGGCGAGGCGGTGCAGATCGACCACATCGTCCCGCTGGCCTACGCCTGGGACATGGGCGCCTACAACTGGCCGTTCCCGGAGCGGCTGCGTTTCGCCAACGATCCGGCCAACCTGCTGGCCGTGCAGGGGCAGGCCAATCAGGACAAGGGGGACTCGCCGCCGGGGCGGTGGATGCCGCCCAACGCCGCGTTCGCATGCCAATACGCCATGCAGTTCATCACCGTGCTGCGCGGCTATCAGCTATCGGTCGACGCGGCCTCGGCGGGCGTGCTGCGCCAGGCCGCCGAGACCTGTCCCAAAGGCTGAACGAGGCCGTCCTCTCGTTGACTCCGCGGCTATGGCGGGGGGCTCTCGCACTTTTGCGCCCTGGCCGGCTAGGCCCGGCCCGTCACGAACCTTCGTAGGTATTCGGGTCGGGGCGCAGCCGGGTGCCGTCGTTGAGACCGTTGATCGCGTCCATGTGCTCGCCGGCCAGCTCGAAATCGAAGATATCCAGGTTGCTGGCGATGTGCTCGGGCGTGCTCGACCGGAAAACGACCGAGTTGCCCAGTTGCACGTTCCACCGCAGCAGCACCTGCGCGGGCGTCTTGCCGTATTCGGCAGCGACCGAGCTCACCGTCGGGTTGTCCATCAACTTGCCCAGGACCAGCGGCGTGTAGGACTGCGTGACGACGTTGTGCTCCGCGTTCGCCTTGCGCAGATCGCCCTGGCTGAGCAGCGGGTGCAGCTCGATCTGGTTGACCGCGGGCGTGACGAACGTCAGGTCGATGACCATCGACAGGTGATCGTCGGTGAAGTTGGACACGCCGATCGAGCGGGCGTGGCCCTCACCGCGCGATTGGATCATGCCGCCGAAGGCGTCGACGTACTTGCCCTGCGCGGGGGCGGGCCAATGAATCAGATACAGGTCGACGTAGTCGAGTCCCAGCCGCTCCAGGCTCTGGATGCAGGCCGCCGGCGACTTGCTGAAACCGTGCTCCTCGGTGGCCAGCTTGGTGGTGACGAACAGCTCGGCACGGGGAATGCCCGACGCCGCGATCGCGCGGCCGACGCCGGCCTCGTTGCCATAGGCGGCGGCGGTGTCGATGAGCCGGCAGCCGATCTCCAGCGCGGCCGACACCGCGCGCTCGGCCTCGTCATCCGATAGGTCGGCGACGCCCAGGCCAAGCACCGGCATGGTGTTTTCGTCATTGAGAGCTATGGAGGGTATGGCGGCGCCCGACTCGCCAGTCAACGTTGTTCACCTACCTGTGCAATCGATAATTCGTGGATGCGGACCGGGCCGGCCCTCGCAATCCGTAAGGGGTGCACCGACTTGGGGAACGATCTTACCCAGCGGGATGTGCCTGGTAGCCAACACCTGCGTGCGCGTCGCCGCGGCACCGTATCGCCGCCGGCGCATCCAGCCCGGACGGCCGGCCCGATGTTCGCCGGGTGACCACGTAGAGTTTTGGTCGATCGGCGCCCGAATGCGGGTATCCCGTTTCCGTCGTTCACCGTGGGGCGGCATTTTTCGGGGATCAGGGGACCAGGGGAGCAGGAACAACGATGACCAGAAGCCTGCCGGGCGTGTCGGACGTCGACCTCGTGACCAAGCACGCGCCGATGCGCTGGATCAGCCGCGTGCAGGGCGCGGTCACCACCGTCGGCGCCAAGGTCATTCCGTGGATCCCGACGGCGGCCAAGCGGGTGCTGTTCCGTGGCCGGGCCGTCATCATCGACGGCAACACGCTCGATCCGACGCTGCAGCTGATGCTGTCGGGCCTGCACGCCGTGGGCATCGACGGGCTGGTCGTCGACGACGACCCGGCCGCCTCCCGCGCTCAGATGCGTGAGTCGGTGGTGAGCCTGCCCGGCCCGCAGATTCACGTCGAGGTCGACGAGCTCGCGATTCCCGGCCCGGCCGGGGACATCCCGGCACGCCACTACCGCCCCGCCAGCGAGGGCGCCGCGGCGCCGCTGCTGGTCTTCTACCACGGCGGCGGTTGGTCGATCGGCGACCTGGACACCTACGACGCGCTGTGCCGGCTGACGTGCCGCGACGCCGGAATCCACGTGTTGTCGATCGACTATCGGCTGGCCCCCGAGCATCCGGCCCCGGCCGCCATCGAGGACGCCCGCGCCGCCTTCAGGTGGGCGCACGAGCAGGCCGCCGAGCTGGGCGCGGCACCCGGGCGGGTGGCGGTCGGCGGGGACAGCGCGGGCGGCAATCTGGCCGCGGTCGTCTCTCAACTGGCCCGCGACGACGGGGGCCCCGCCCCGGTGCTGCAGTGGCTGATCTACCCGCGCACCGACTTCACCGCGCAAACCCGCTCGCTGAGCCTGTTCGCCCGCGGCTTTTTGCTGACCAAGCGCGACATGGACTGGTTCCACGCGCAGTACCTGAGGGACTCCGGGATCGATCCGGCCGATCCGCGGGTGTCGCCGCTGCTGGCCGAGTCGCTGGCGGGGCTGGCGCCCGCGCTGATCGCCGTCGGCGGCTTCGACCCGCTGCGCGACGAGGGCGAGGCCTACGCGGCGGCGCTGCAGGCCGCCGGGACCCCGGTGGACCTGCGCTATCTGGGTTCGCTGACGCACGGGTTCGTCAACCTGTTCCCGCTGGGCGGCGACAGCGCCGTCGCCACCAGCGAACTGATCTCGGCGCTGCGCGCCCACCTGAGCCGGGCCTGATTCGCCGCGGGGCGCCGGTACGCTAGAGGCGCCCGCACCCAAGTCCACCAAGCCAGCACGCGAAGGATCAGCGAACCCGTGGCCGACAAACCCAAACCCCCGCGATTCGACGTGAAGTCGGCCACCGGCAAATCCGGTCGACTCGTCCAGATCGGTGGCACCGCCTTCATCGTGATCTTCGCGGTTGCGCTCGTCTTCTATATCGTGACGTCGCACCACAAGAAGGGCGGCGTCACCGGCCAGGGCGACACGGTGCGGGTCGCGTCCAGCAAGGTCATCACCCAGCCCGGGACCAACAATCCCAAGGCCGTCATGACGTTCTACGAGGACTTCCTGTGCCCCGCCTGCGGCAACTTCGAGCGCACCTTCGGCCCGACGGTGTCCAAGCTCATCGACAGCGGCGCCATCGCGGCCGACTACAACATGGTGGCGATCCTCGACAGCCAGCGAAATCAGAACTATTCGTCGCGGGCGGGCGCGGCGGCGCTGTGCGTGGCCGACGAATCCACCGACGCGTTCCGCCGCTTCCACACCGCGCTGTTCACCCCCGGCATCCAGCCCGACGAACGCGGCACCAGCTTTCCCGACAACGCGCGGCTGATCGAGCTCGCCCGGCAGGCCGGCGTCGTCGGCAAGGTCCCCGACTGCATCAACAGCGGCAAGTACCTGTCCAAGGTCACCGGCGAGGCCGCCGCCGGGAAGATCACCGCGACCCCGACGATCAAGATCAACGACCAGGACTACGAGTACTCGACGCCCGACGCCCTGGTCGACAAGATCAAGTCCATCGTGGGCGACGTGCCCGGCCTCGACACCGCCGTCGCCCCCGCGGCGTGACGTCGGATCGGCCGGTCCGGGCGGGCGTATCCGCGCCCAGCGCGTGGTGGGTGCTGATCGCCGGCGTGATCGGCCTGGTCGCCTCGCTGACGCTGACGGTAGAGAAGATCGAGATCCTGCTCAACCCGTCGTACGTGCCGTCGTGCAACATCAACCCGATCGTGTCGTGCGGCTCGGTGATGATCACGCCGCAGGCGTCGCTGCTGGGCTTCCCGAACCCGCTGCTCGGCCTGGTCGCCTTCGCCGTGGTGATCGTGACCGGCGTGCTGGCTGTGGCGAAAGTGGCTCTGCCCCAATGGTATTGGGTTGGTCTGACGGTGGGGGTGCTGGTCGGCTCGGTGTTCGTGCACTGGCTGATCTTCCAGAGCCTGTACCGCATCGGGGCGTTGTGCCCCTATTGCATGGTGGTCTGGGTGGTCACCATCGCGCTGCTGGTGGTGGTCGCGTCGATCGCGTTCGCTCCGGCGGCCCAGGCCCGATCCGGGATCGCGGGATTGCTGTACCAATGGCGGTGGTCGCTCGCCGTGTTGTGGTTCACGGCGGTGTTTTTGCTGATCATGGCGCGGTTCTGGGACTACTGGTCGACGCTGTTGTGAACGCGTGACCCGGATCATCGGGGGAATCGCGGGCGGGCGGCGCATCGCCGTCCCGCCGAAGGGAACCAGGCCCACCACCGATCGCGTGCGCGAAGCGCTGTTCAGCGTCGTGACCGCGCGCCGGGACCTGACCGGCTCGGCGGTGCTCGACCTCTACGCCGGGTCCGGCGCGCTGGGGCTGGAGGCGCTCTCGCGCGGGGCCGCGTCCGCGCTCTTCGTCGAGTCCGACCCGCGCGCCGCGGCCGTCATCGCGCGCAACATCGAGGCCCTCGGTTTGCCCGGCGCGGGCCTGCGCCGGGGCGCGGTCGCCACGGTCCTGGCGGCCGGGGCCGCCGCCGCGGTGGACCTGGTGCTGGCCGACCCGCCCTACGACGTCGGCGCCGCGGACGTCGGCGCCGTGCTGGCCGCGCTGGGCGCGCACGGCTGGGTGCGCGCGGGAACCGTTGTGGCAGTGGAACGCGCGGCCGCTGGCGACCCGCTGGCCTGGCCCGAGGGCTGGTCACCATGGCCGCAGCGGGTTTACGGCGACACCCGTTTGGAGCTCGCCGAAAGGCTGTGAGCCGCCGTGTACCGTCGTGGCTTATGGCGGGCGCCGTGTGTCCGGGGTCGTTCGACCCGGTGACGTTGGGCCACATCGACGTCTTCGAACGCGCCGCCGCCCAGTTCGACGAGGTGGTGGTGGCGATCCTGACCAACCCCGCCAAAAAGGGCATGTTCGACCTCGACGAGCGCATCGCGATGATCGAGGAGTCGACGGCGCACCTGCCCAACTTGCGGGTCGAGGCCGGCCGGGGTTTGGTGGTCGACTTCGTCAGGGCCCGGGGGATGACCGCCATCGTCAAGGGCCTGCGCACCGGCACCGACTTCGAGTACGAGCTGCAAATGGCGCAGATGAACAAGCACGTCGCCGGGGTCGACACCTTTTTCGTGGCGACCGCCCCGCGCTATTCGTTTGTGTCGTCGTCGCTGGCCAAAGAGGTCGCGATGTTCGGCGGTGACGTGTCCGAGCTGCTGCCCGAACCGGTGAATCGCCGGCTGCGCGAAAGGCTGGGAAACGAGCGCTGAGCGGAGTGTTGGCCCGCGCGGCGAGGGTTCGTGAGAAACTCATGCTGACTTTCGTCTAATTAGACATTCGGCTACCGAATCGCAGTACGCGTCAACCCCGGTCAATGAAGGGAATTCGCAGTGAACGAGCTACCCGCCGCCGTATTGGAGCCGCGCGCCGCGGCCACCGGGAGCCCGGCTCTGGGCGGGTGGCGCCCGACCACTGCGTCGCCGGCATTCGCGCCGCAAGACATCGCCCACGTCCTGGAATACCTGCGCCACCCGGTGCACGTGGTCCGCGAGCGGGCCACCGGGCAGCTGGGCCTTGCCCTGGGCGGTGAGGCCGTCGGCGCCGGCGAGTCCGAGATATCGCTGGTGGGGACGCTGCCGCCGATCTACCCCGAATGGCTGGGCGACCGCGAGTTCTGCGAGGCCCACGGGACCCGGTTTCCCTACGTCACCGGCGCGATGGCCAACGGCATCGCGACACCCGAGCTGGTGGTGGCGATCGCGAAGGCCGGCATGCTGGGCTTCTTCGGCGCGGGCGGCCTCTCGTACGCCAACGTGCAGCGGGGGCTGGCCGACATCCAGGCGAGGCTGGCCGGCAGGACGGGGTTGGCCTGGGGCGCAAACCTGATTCATTCGCCCAACGAGCTCGCGCTCGAGGCGCGCGTCGCCGAGCTGTTCATCGCCCAAGACGTCCGCGTCGTCGAGGCATCGGCGTTCATGAAACTCACGCCCTCGGTCGTGCACTACGCGCTGTCGGGGCTGTCGACCGACCCGGGCGGCGCCATCGTGCGCAAGAACCATGTGGTGGCAAAGATTTCGCGTCCCGAGGTCGCCCGCATGTTCATGGAGCCCGCGCCGGCGGCATTGGTGTCGGCGCTCGAGGCGGCCGGCAAGCTCACCGCGCGCGAGGCCGAGCTGTCGCGACTCGTGCCGGTGGCCGAGGACATCACGGTCGAGGCCGACAGCGGGGGGCACACCGACAACCGGCCGTTGCCGGCGCTCTTCTCCGAGATCGTGCTGCTGCGCGACAAGCTGGCCCAGGAACACCCGCTGGAGGGCCGCGTGCGCGTCGGCGCCGGCGGCGGCATGTGCACGCCACGCTCGGTGGCCGGCGCATTCGCGATGGGGGCCGCGTACGTGGTGACCGGTTCGGTCAACCAGTCGTGCGTGGAGTCGGGGCTGTCCCCCCTGGCGCGCGGAATGCTGGCCAAGGCCGGAGTGGCCGACGTGATCATGGCCCCCGCGTCCGACATGTTCGAGATGGGCGTGAATCTGCAGGTGCTCAAGCGTGGCTCGATGTTCGGGCCCCGGGCCAAGAAGCTCTACGAGTGGTACGCCAAGAACCCGGACCTGGGCACCGTGGTCTCGGCGCACCGCACGGAGCTGGAGAAGATCCTCGGGAAGAGCGTCGATGAGGTCTGGGCCGAGACCGAGCAGTACTGGCAACAGCGGGAGCCGGCCGTGCTCGAACTTGCGGCGCGCGACCCGAAGTATCAGATGGCGCTGGTTTTCCGCTGGTACCTCGGCAAGTCGAGCCGGTGGGCGATCGAGGGCGAACCCGATCGCGTCCTGGACTACCAGATCTGGTGTGGTCCCTCCATGGGGGCGTTCAACAGCTGGGTCGCGGGCAGCTACCTCGAGCAGAGCGAACACCGCAACGTCGACCAGGTGGCGCTCAACCTGCTCGAAGGCGCCGCCCGGATCAACCGGGCCCAACAGGCGCGCACGTGCGGGGTGCCCGTCCCGGCGAGCGCCTTCCGTTACATTCCCCGCCGGTTGTCGTTGTAAAGCGTTAGTTCGCTCCCGGTCCCGAATTCGGGCGTTGTCGTCCGCGTTCGGGCGCGACCACGAATTTTGCGCTTTGCCGTATCTTCGGCGCGAGCCGATCGCGCAAATAGCGGGCCCGGGTTAATGGCGCGGGGTGGTGCGGGCCGACGGCGGCGCAATTTGTCCGGGTGGCGACCGACTGCTGACACTTTGCGCAATGCGTTCCGGCGCTTAATGGCCGGCGCGCGCAGCCGGGCCGGGCGGCCCGGTGTGCGATTACCGCACGACCACCGGTCACCCTGACGGCCGCCGGCCGGGGTGCCGCACAAACGCCCAACCGTTGAAACCGGCCGCTAGCAGCGCATCCGAGGGCCGGACGGCTAACCTACTGGACCGAAGGGCGACGAAACCGCCCGCAAACCAATCCACGGGTATTGACAATTCGTCAGTAAGCAAGTTCGCTGCTCTGATAAGGTCCCGGCGAGCGTAAGACGTCTCGGCTGGTCAAGAAAGCAAGACCTCGGTAAGTCAGTCGTGACGTGACGCAGGTTAACGCACGTTGCTGTCCGTCTAACCCCGCAGAGGAGACCCGTGGTGTCGCCCAAGCACCCTCCTGTTGCCGTTGTCGGCGTAAGCGCCCTGTTCCCGGGGTCGCCCGAGGCCGAGCGCTTCTGGCGCAATATCGTCGACGGCGTCGACCTATTCTCCGAGGTGCCCGAGTCGCACTGGAGCCTTGACGACTACTACGACCCCTCTCCGCGCACACCGGACAAGGTTTATGCGCGCCGTGGCGGATTCTTGCCAGAAATCGACTTCTCGCCGATGGATTTCGGAATTCCGCCAAACGTCGTGCCCGCGACGGACACCGCGCAATTGCTCGCACTGCGGGTCGCGCAGCAAGTATTGGAGGACGCAGCCGGCGGCGACTTTTCTCATATTGATCGCGAGCGCATCAGCGTGGTGCTCGGCGCGTCCGGCGGCACCGAGATGACCAACTATATGGGCGGCAGCCTGCACCGGCCGGTCTGGGAGCGCGGGCTGCGCGCCGCCGGGCTGTCCGAAGGCGAGCTCGCGGCGTTCAGTGACCGCATCGCGTCCGGCTACACGCCGTGGCAGGAAAACACCTTCCCCGGACTCCTCGGCAACGTCATCGCCGGGCGCATCGCCAACCGCTTCGATCTCGGCGGTACCAACTGCGTCATCGACGCGGCGTGCGCCAGCTCGCTGGCCGCGCTCGAGGTCGGGCTCAACGAGCTGTACCTCGGCAAGTCGGACATGGTGATCGCCGGCGGCGTCGACGCCTTCAACGACATCCTGATGTTCATGTGCTTCGCCAGGGTTACCGCGCTGTCGCCCAGCGGAGACTGCCGCCCATTCTCCGACCAGTCCGACGGCACCATGCTCGGCGAAGGCCTGGCGATGCTGGCGCTCAAGCGTCTCGACGACGCCGAGCGCGACGGCGACCGGATCTACGCGGTGATCCGCGGCATCGGTACGTCGTCGGACGGCCGGGCCAAGAGCATCTACGCGCCGAGCCCGCCCGGACAGGCCAAGGCTCTGCGCCGCGCCTACGAGGCCGCCGGCTACGGCCCGGAAACGGTCGGGCTCGTCGAGGCGCACGGCACCGGTACCAAGGCCGGCGACGCCGCCGAGTTCACGGCGCTGCGAGAGGTCTTCGAGGGCTCCGGGCGCCCGGACAAGCAGTGGTGTGCGCTGGGCTCCGTCAAGTCCCAGGTCGGGCACACCAAGGGCGCCGCGGGTGCCTGCGGCCTGTTCAAGACCGTGATGGCGCTGCACCACAAGACGCTGCCGCCGACCATCAAGATCGAGCGGCCCAACCCCGCCCTCGAAATCGAGCAGACGCCGTTCTACCTCTCGGCGCAGGCCAAGCCGTGGATCGCCGACACCGGCGTCCCGAGGCGCGCGTCCGTCAGCTCCTTCGGCTTCGGTGGCACCAACTTCCACGTCACCGTCGAGGAGTACACCGGGCCGGGCAAGCGTGCGTGGCGGTACCGGTCCTGGGATTCCGAACTGATCGTGCTCGGCGCGCCGTCCGCGGCGGCGCTGTCCGATCAGGCCGCCCAGCTGTCCACCTCACTGGTCGACAGCCCCGACATGCTCAGCTACATCGCACGCAGCACCCAAGCCGCGTACAACGCCGCGCAGCCGCACCGCGCCGCCGTCGTCGCCGACAGCGTCGCGAACTTGCGGACGATGCTCGACGATCTCGCGGCGAAACTCCGCGCGGCGGATGTCCCCGCGTCGTTCAACTCGCCCAAGGGCTACTACTACTCGGCGCAACGGCCCGGACCGGTCGCGCTGCTGTTCCCCGGCCAGGGCAGCCAGTACGTCGGCATGGGCGCCGACGTGCCGCACCTCTACGAGCCGGCGTTGTCGCCCTGGGAACTCGCCCGCGCCGGGCTGCTCAACGCCGACCGCGACCTGCACCAGGTGGCATGGCCGAAGACGGCCTTCAGCGGCGACGAGCGGGCGCAGCAGGACGCCGAGCTGACCCGCACCGAGTGGGCGCAACCCGCGATCGGGGCGCACAGCCTGAGCCTGCTGTCGGTGATCCGCACCCTGGGCATCGCGCCCGCCGCCGTGGGCGGGCACAGCTTCGGCGAGGTCAGCGCGTTGTGCGCCGCCGGCGTCTTCGACGAAGAGGTCGCGCTTCTCATCGCGCGCGCTCGCGGCGCGCTGATGGCCGAGGCGGCGACCAACAGCGACGGGGCGATGTGCGCGGTGACCGCCCCGGTCGAGCAGGTCCGCCAGCTGATCGCGGAGTGGGGCCTGCCCGTCGTCATCGCCAACCACAACGCGCCCAGCCAGGTGGTGCTGTCGGGCGACAGCACGGCGATCAACCACGCCGCGCAGCGCTTCAGCGCGGTCGGCATCAACGCGCGACGCCTTCAGGTCGCCACCGCCTTCCACTCCGACATCGTGAGCCCGGCGGCCGTTCCGTTCGGCGCGTTCCTCGCCGACATCCCGTTCGACATGCCGAAGGTGCCGGTCTACGCCAACGCGACGGCGCAGCCCTACGCGGGCGACGCTCACCAGATGCGGAGCACGCTGGCCAACCAGATCGCTCAGCCGGTGCGATTCGCCGAACAGATCCAGGCGATGTGGCAGGCCGGCGCGCGCACGTTCGTCGAGGTCGGTCCCGGCAGCGTGCTGACCAATCTCGTCGGCAAGTGCCTCGCCGGCGAGGAGCACACCGCGGTGGCCCTGGATGCCAAGGGCAGGAACGGGATTCGGTCGCTGTGGATGGGACTTGGCCAGCTCGCGGCCGCCGGCGTCCCGATGAACTTCGACGGTCTGTGGGCCGACTACCGGCCCGGTGACGATCCTCGTGCCCGCAAGCAGCCGAAGCTGACGATCAAGCTCAACGGAAGCAACTACGGCAGACCGCAAATCAGCGACGAGCCGGTGCAACGTCCGGCCGATACCGCAACCACGACCGACCGCAGTAACCACAACAACGGACACAGAGCCGAATCGGAGACCAAATTGGTGCCCTCGGAACCCTTCACATCCGCGAACCTCAACGCGACGCCGACGCCCGCCGGGCCGGTCTCGATAGGGACGGCCCCAGCGACGACGGCGACGTCCCTGGGCTCTGGTCCCGTCGCGCTGAACGGCAACGGCTCGCACGCGAGCGCATCCGCCACCGCGATCATGCCCGCCGCGCCAGCCGCCGTGACGGCGGCGGCTCCGCCGCCGTCCGCGCCGTCCGCGCCCGTGGTCCACATCGGTGCCGACGCGGTGGCCGAGATGATCGCCGCCGTGGGGACATTGCAGCAAGGCATCGACCAACTGCAACGTGTCCTACAGGGCCTCGCGTCCGGAAGCACCGCGGCGACGGTGGCCCCGGCCGCCACCAACGGCGCGTCGGCGATGCCGGTGGCGCCGGTGGCCCCGGCCGTCACCAACGGCGCGTCGACGATGCCGGCCCCGCCGGTGGCTCCAGTGGTCCCGCCGGCCACCAACGGCGCGCGCCCGATGCCCGTGCCGCCGGTGGTCCCGGCCGCCACCAACGGCGCGTCGGCGATGCCGGTGGCGCCGGTAACGCCGGTGGTGCCTTCTGCGCCGGCTCCTGTTCCGGGGTTGGGTGCGGATTTGGTGGCGCCGATGTTGGAGGTGGTGGCCGACAAGACGGGTTATCCGGTGGAGATGCTGGAGCTGTCGATGGCGTTGGAGGCCGATCTGGGGATCGACTCGATCAAGCGGGTGGAGATTTTGTCGGCGGTGCAGGAGCGGGTTCCGGCGTTGCCTGATGTGGAGACGTCGGTGATGGCGACGTTGGTGACGTTGCAGGAGATCGTCGATTATCTGCAGGGCCTGATGGGTCCGGTTGCGCCCAACGGGGTGGCCCCGGCGGCGGCGCCGGTGGCTCCGGTGGCTCCGGTGGCGCCGGTGGTGCCTTCTGCGCCGGCTCCTGTTCCGGGGTTGGGTGCGGATTTGGTGGCGCCGATGTTGGAGGTGGTGGCCGACAAGACGGGTTATCCGGTGGAGATGCTGGAGCTGTCGATGGCGTTGGAGGCCGATCTGGGGATCGACTCGATCAAGCGGGTGGAGATTTTGTCGGCGGTGCAGGAGCGGGTTCCGGCGTTGCCTGATGTGGAGACGTCGGTGATGGCGACGTTGGTGACGTTGCAGGAGATCGTCGATTATCTGCAGGGCCTGATGGGTCCGGTTGCGCCCAACGGGGTGGCCCCGGCGGCGGCGCCGGTGGCTCCGGTGGCTCCGGTGGCGCCGGTGGTGCCTTCTGCGCCGGCTCCTGTTCCGGGGTTGGGTGCGGATTTGGTGGCGCCGATGTTGGAGGTGGTGGCCGACAAGACGGGTTATCCGGTGGAGATGCTGGAGCTGTCGATGGCGTTGGAGGCCGATCTGGGGATCGACTCGATCAAGCGGGTGGAGATTTTGTCGGCGGTGCAGGAGCGGGTTCCGGCGTTGCCTGATGTGGAGACGTCGGTGATGGCGACGTTGGTGACGTTGCAGGAGATCGTCGATTATCTGCAGGGCCTGATGGGCCCGGCCGCGCATAACGGCGCACCGCCGATGGCCGCGCCACCGCCGACCCCCGACGAAGTGACGGTGGGTGATCGCGTCCCTTTTGAGTTAGCCGGAGCAGCGATCGCCCGCCACGCGGTGCGAGCGGTCGCTGCTCCGGCTAGCGGGATGGGCATGCCCGGCCTGTACAGCGCCGTCAACGTCGAGATCGTCGTGGCCCCCGGCACCCAGGACGCCGGGCACGTCATGGCCGACGCCCTGGCGGCAATCCTGCGCACGCACGGCATCGGCGCCGCGGTGGTCACCGAACCGAGCGCCGACGCCGAGGCGGTGATCCACCTTGGCGGCCTGCAGCGCACCGCCACCCTGGCCGAGACGCTGGCGCTGAACCGGGCGGTGTTTGCCGACGCGCAGCGCGTGGCCGCCAGGTTCGCCGAACGCGGCGGCGTCTTCATCACCGTTCAGGACACCGGCGGCAGCTTCGGCCTGCTCACCGAGCCGGGCCCACGCGCCTGGGCCGGCGGCATCGCCGCCCTGGCCAAGACCGCAGCGCAGGAGTGGCCCAAGGCGCAGGTCAAAGCGATCGACTTCGCGGTCGGCCTGCAGCCGCCGATCGCCGCCGCCGAGCAGCTGGCCGAGGAGATCCTGGCCGGCGGGGCCGAACTCGAGGTCGGCCTGAGCGCCGCGCACGGCCGCGTCACGGTCGTCGCGGACGCAAAGCAGGTGACCACCCATACCCCGCGCATCGACCAGCGCGACGTGATCGTCGTATCGGGGGGAGCCCGCGGCGTCACCGCGGCGTCGGTGATCGCGCTGGCCAAGGCGACCCGGGCCGGCTTCGTCCTGCTCGGGCGCACCGAACTCGCCGACGAACCCGCCGAGCTACGCGGGCTGGCCACCGACGCCGAGCTCAAGCGGGCGCTGCTCACCGCCGCCGCGGCGCAAGGGCACAAGCCCACCCCCAAGGAGCTGGAACAGCGGGTCGGGCGCGTCCTGGCCGACCGCGAGGTCCGCGCCACGCTCGCCGCCCTGACCGCGGCCGGCTCCCGGGTCCGCTACGCGGCGGCCGACGTGCGCGACGCATCCCAGCTCGGCGCCCTCCTCGAGAGCGTGCGAGCCGACTTCGGGCCGATCACGGGGCTGGTGCACGGTGCCGGCGTGCTGGCCGACGCGCCCCTGCACAAGAAGACCCTCGACGGCTTCGATCGCGTCTTCGAGACGAAGGTCGGCGGCCTCTGCGCCCTGCTGGACGCCACGGCCACCGACGCGCTGAAGCTGGTCTGCCTCTTCTCGTCGGTGGCGGCGCGCAGCGGCAACGTCGGCCAGAGCGACTACGCCATGGCCAACGAGATACTCAACAAGGTCGCCCTGGCCGAGCAGGCCCGCCGCGGCCCGGGCTGCCTGGTCCGCGCACTGGGCTGGGGTCCTTGGGATTCCGGCATGGTGACACCCGGTCTCAAGGCGATGTTCGAATCCCGGGGCATCTCGTTGATCCCACTCGCCGACGGCGCGCGGGCATTCGTCTCCGACGTCCTGGACGCGCATACCGACACCCCGGAGGTGACCCTCGGGGAGGGCGTATTGGCCGGCGTGGCAACGCATCCGATGCCGGCCGAGGGCCGCATCGCGCGCGTGGTGGCCCACGTGACACGCCAGCCCCATCTTCTCGACCACCGCGTCCAGGGCAACGTCGTGTTGCCCGTCGTGCAGACCCTGGAGTGGTTCGTGCGGATGGCCGAGGCCTGTCAGCCCGGGCAGCGCGTCGACCGCGTTCACGACCTCAGGGTGTTGCGCGGCCTGACGCTGCACGAGTTCGACCAACACGGCGTGCCGCTGCTGGTACGCTGCGCGCCGGTCGACGACCGCCCGGATCGACTGGCGTGCACCTTGTCCGACATCTCGGAAGAGGTCACCTACTACTCCGCGACGGTCGAAATGGGTTGCGGCGCAACGACGGCGGTACCGGGTCCGTTGGTGCCGCTCGGCGGCCGCCAGCTCGACCGTGACGCCTGCTACCACAGCGGTGCGCTCTTCCATGGCCCGGCGTTCCAGGTCCTGGCAGGCATGGACTGCCAGGCCACCAGCGCCACTGCGTCGCTGTCCGGCCTGACGGCCGCGGGCTGGCTGGGCGACGGCTGGGCCACGGACCCCGCGGCCCTCGACGGCTGCCTGCAGGCGGCGTTGGTGTGGAGCTCCGAACAACTCGGCCGCACGGTGCTGCCGCTGCGGGTCGGCGAGGTCGCCCGTTACCGGGCCGGCGCGCTCGGCGACGGGCTGCGCTGCGTGCTGTCCAACGGTGACGCGAAGAGCAGCCGGGCGATCTGCGACCTAGACCTAATCGACGCCGACAACCTCGTGGTTGCCAGCCTGAAGCGACTCGAGTTGTACCCCTACGGCAGCTGATTCAACGATGCCGCGGAGTCATCGTGACCTTTGAGCCCATTGCGATCGTCGGGCAGGGCTGCATCCTGCCCGGCGGCCTGAGCCCCGACGAGTTGTGGCAGACCGTCCTCGAGGGCCGCGACGCGCTCGGCTCGGCGCAGCCGGGCTATTGGGGGCTACCGGCGTCGCACATCCTGCGAGACCCGCAGAACGCGCCCGACTTCGACCACGCGTGCTCTGATCGCGGCGGTTACGTGCGCGGCTTTGACGGGGTCTTCGATCCCCGCGGATTCCTGCTCGACCCCGGCGCGTTCGACGGCCTCGATCCGCTGTACCTCTGGGCCGCCGAGGCGGCGCGGCAGGCCGTCGCCAGCGCCGGCTGGCGCCCCGGCGAACTGCCCGGCCCGGCCGGGCTCGTTCTGGGCAACTTGAGCTATCCGACCAAGACGATGACCGACCTCGCGGAAAAGGTCTGGCGCGGAGCAAAACACGGCCCCGACTGGCGCAACCGGTTCATGTCCGGGCTGCCGGCCCACCTGATCGGCACCGCGCTGGGCCTGACCGCGGGGGCCACGGCGCTGGACGCCGCGTGCGCCTCCTCCCTGTATGCGATCAAGCTGGCGTGCGATCGGCTGCACGACCACACCGCGGACGTGATGCTGGCGGGAGGGGTCAACGGCGCCAGCGACCTGCTGCTGCACGTCGGTTTCAGCGCGCTGCAGGCCCTGAGCCGCTCCGGCCGGTCACGCCCATTCCACCAGGGCGCCGACGGGTTGGTCCCCGCCGAAGGCGCGGCCGTCCTGGCGCTGCGGAGACTGGACGACGCGATCGCCGACGGCGACACCATCCTGGGTGTCATCCGGGCCGTCGGCCTCAGCAACGACGGCCGCGGGCGCGGCCTGCTGGTGCCCTCACAGGAGGGCCAGGAGCGCGCGATGCGGCTCGCGTACGACATGGCCGAACTGGAACCGCGGGACATCTCGCTGGTCGAGTGCCACGCCACGGGCACCTCGCGCGGCGACCTTACCGAACTGATGAGCATGGCGCGCATCTTCGAAGGCATGACGGACATACCCATCGGATCACTGAAATCCAATCTGGGGCACTCGATCACGGCGTCCGGCGCGGCCGGCGCCATCAAGGTTCTCGCCGCGATGCGGGCGGGCGTGCGTCCCCCGACGCTGCACGCCGACGATCCGCTGCCCTTCATCGCCGATTCCCCGTTCCGCCTCCTCACGGCACCCGAGCCCTGGGAATGCAGCGGGCCACGTCGCGCCGCGGTCAACAACTTCGGTTTCGGCGGCAACAACGCCCACCTGCTGCTCGAAGAGTGGGTTGCGCCCACCGGTACGCACAGCGCCGGGCCGAGCGCGCCGGTCACCGGGC
The DNA here is from genome assembly GCF_059812405.1 of Mycobacterium sp. NGS57. NCBI lineage: Bacteria > Bacillati > Actinomycetota > Actinomycetes > Mycobacteriales > Mycobacteriaceae > Mycobacterium > Mycobacterium sp. NGS57. Next base: position 41,453 of record NZ_JCALCP010000001.1, read on the forward strand.
GCCGGGCCGGCGACGAGGACGTCGCGATCGTCGGGCTGGGCATGCTGGTGGGCGACGGACACCAAACCGCATCAGTCGCAGATCATCTGCGCAGCCGCCGGTCGATCACCGGCAGCGTCGGCGCCCGGATGGCCGAGGTCAGCCTCGACCTGACCCAAACCCGTTTTCCCCCAAGCGACCTCAAACAGACCCAGCCCCAGCAGCTGGCTCTGCTCGGTGCGGCGCTGGACATCGGCGAGGTCATCAAGGGCCTGCCGCCGGACAGGACGAGCGTCGTCGTCGGGATGGGCTGCGACGCCGAGGTGACCCGATTCGGGGTGCGTTGGCGGTTGGCCGCCGAGATCGACGACGCCGACGAGCTTGCGGCGGCGCGGGATCGCGTCGTGCAGGGATGGACCGCCGCCGGCGTGGTCGGCGCCATGCCGAACATCGTGGCCAACCGGTTGAACAGTCAATTCGACCTGCGGGGGCCGAGTTTCACGGTCTCGAGAGAGGAACTGTCGGGCACCACGGCGCTGGAGTTGGCCGCGCGCGAGTTGCGTCGGGGTGAAATCGACGCGGCCGTCGTCGGCGCGGTGGACCTCAGCTGCGAACCGGTACACGCGGCCGCGGCGCGGGCCCTTCTCGGATCCGACGAGCAGATACCGGGCGACGCCGCCGTCGTGCTGGTCCTCAAGCGCGCCGACGACGCGCGCCGCGCCGGCGACACGGTGCTGGCCACCCTGCCCGCGGATCAGGAGCCGCGCGGTGAGTGCCTGCACCTGGGCACCGCGCCGGGCGCGGTGAGCCTTTCGCCGCTGCTCGGCCACGCCCACGCCGCCTCGGGGCTGCTGCACGTCGCCGCCGGCGCGCTCTACGGCGTACTCGGCGTGGGGCCCGACGGCGCGCCGTGGACATCCGGGGACCGTTCGGTCGTCGTCACGCTCACCGCGCTGGCCGGCCAGGAGCAACGCATCGTGCTGGTGCCGGACGGGCTCGGCGTCGCGCTGTCCCCGGCGCACCAACCCGACACGGGAAAGCCCACGCGCCTACGCTTTCCGGCGCACCTGCCCGATGTTCGGCTACCGGCCACCCACCATCACACGTCCACCCGACTGGAGCAGCCCATGACGAAACACCTGCCCGTTCCGCCGGCCCTGCCCAAGGCCGCCGAGGCGTTGGAGCGGGTGCCGCTGGGCGCGGACCTGGTTGGGCTGACGCCGGCCGAGCCGCCGTCGCTCGGCTACGGCCTCGGCCTGCAAACGGCTCCGAACGGCGCGGGCCTGGCCGAAGAGCCGCACGTGTCGACCAACGGCCGGAAAGCGTTGCCCCCCAAGCGGGTCGACTACTTGCCCGAGGGCGGCGCCTACCGGGCGACCCAGCCCGCCCGGCCGGCCGACAAGGCGGTGCCGGCGCCGACCGTCAAGCGTGCCCCGGTCGGCCTCACCCTGGACAAGGACGGGCTGCGCGTGCACGCCTCGGGCCGGATTTCCGACATCTACGGCCCGGCCTTCGCCGCGCAGGACGGCTACGCGCGGCAGGTGCGGATGCCCGAACCCCCACTGCTGCTGGCGGATCGGCTGCTGGGCATCGACGCCGAGCCGGGCAAGCCCGGCAGGGGAACGCTGTGGACGGAAACCGACGTCACCGCCGACGCGTGGTGGCTGCACCAGGGCCGGATGCCGGCCGGCATCATGATCGAATCCGGGCAGGCCGACCTCATGCTGATCTCCTGGATGGGCGCCGACTTCGCCAACAAGGGCGAGCGCGTCTACCGGCTGCTGGGTTGCGAGGTGACCTACCTGGGCGGCCTGCCCGAGATCGGCGACACCCTGCGCTTCGACATCCACGTGGACGGCCACGCCCGCCAGGGCGACATCCGCATGTTCTTCTTCCACTACGACTGCACGATCGACGGTGTCGAGCGGATGTCCATGCGCAACGGGCAGGCCGGCTTCTTCTCCGACGAAGAGCTGGCGGCGTCGGGCGGGATCCTGTGGCGCCCGGAGGATGAGACCGTCAACGGCCCGATGGAACCCACACCGGCGCGAACCGCGCGCACCTCGCTGCAGCGCGCCGACCTGGAGGCGCTCGCGGCGGGCGACATCTGGCACACGTTCGGTTCCGGCTTCGAACGCGCGGCCAGCCACACCCGCCCGCCGGTCATCGCGGGCGGCGACATGCTGTTCGTCGACGAGGTGACCCAGTTGGACCTCTCCGGCGGGCCCTGGGGCCGCGGATACCTGCGCGCCGTTTCGCACGTGACCCCCGAAACCTGGTATTTCGACGGTCATTTCAAGAACGATCCCTGCATGCCCGGCACGCTGATGTTCGAGGGCACGATGCAGACGATGGCGATCTACATGACCGCCCTCGGCATGACCATGGGATGCGACGGGTGGCGCTTCGAGCCCGTGCCGTTCGAAACGTACAAATTGGTCTGCCGCGGACAGGTCACGCCGCAGTCACGTGAGGTGGTCTACGAGGTCTTCGTGCGCGAGGTCATCGCCGGACCCGAGCCCACGCTGTTCGCCGACCTGCTCGTGACCGTCGACGGATTGCCGGCTTTCCATTGCGGCAGAATGGGATTGCGGCTCTCGCCGGGGTGTCCCATGGATATGGGTCTCGAGGAGCTGGACGGCTACGTCGAGCCCAAGCCCGTCGCCGAGGGCCATGGCGTCAAGTTCGACTACAAGGCGATGCTGGCGTGCGCCGTCGCCAAGCCGTCCCTGGCGGTCGGGCCCCTCTACGAGAAGTTCGATACCGACCGCAGGGTGGCGAGACTGCCGGGACCGCCCTACCACTTCATGTCCCGGGTCACCGAGGTCGTCGGCGAGCTCGGCGTTCCCAAGGCCGGCACGTCCGTCGTCGCGGAATACGACGTCCCCAGCGACGCCTGGTATTTCGTCGAGAACAAGGGCGCGAACGGGAAACTGACGATGCCCAACGCCGTCCTCATGGAGATCGCGCTGCAGCCGTGCGGCTGGGTCGGCGCCTACGCCGGTTGCCCACTGGACTTCGACGTGGACCTGTTCTTCCGCAATCTCGACGGGACCGGGGTACAGCACCGGGAGGTCACGCCTTCGATCGGGACATTGCGGATCAGGTCCACGCTGAAGAGCATCGCCCAGGCCGGTGGAACCATCATCGCGACCTTCGACGGTGAGATCTCCGCGGACGACGGGCCCGTCTACACCTTCGACACCGTGTTCGGGTACTTCCGCCTCGAGGCGTTGCAGCAGCAGGTGGGGCTCCCCGTCAGCGATGACCAGCGTTCCTGGCTGGAGCTGCCCAGCGAGGCGCCGCTGGTCGACCTGCAGACCCGCCCAGAGCAGTTCTTCGGTCCGGGCGCCCGGCTGGCCGACCCGATGCTGCTGATGATCGACCGGGTGACGGGCCGCTGGCCCGCCGCCGGCGGCGCCGGTCTGGGCCGGTGGCGCGGGGTCAAGGACATCAATCCCGCCGAGTGGTACTTCAAGGCGCACTTCTACCGCGACCCGGTGCAGCCCGGGTCGTTGGGCATCGAAATGATGTTGCAACTCATCCAATTCGCGATGCTCGACCTCGGGCTGGGTGAGGAGATGGGACCGTCGGCGCGCTTCGAGCCGGTCGCGGTCCACGAAGCGATCACGTGGCGATACCGCGGCCAGATCGTGCCGACGAACAAGCAGATCACGGCGGAGATCGAACTCACCCGCATCGAGCGCGACGAGAATGGCATCCTGGCGGCGGCCGACGCGTCCCTGTGGTGCGACGGGATACGGATCTACAGCGCAACGAATTTGGCCATGCGCATCTCACCCGATATGGCGGACCCGCAATCCTCGGCCCATACCGGTTCGGCCACAGTGCTTTCCGCGACTTCCGTGCCCCCCGCGTCCCCGGCGTCCCCCGCGTCCGTCGTATCCGACGCCGCCGCGGCGACCACCATGGAGACGACGATCGATCCCGCCCGCGATACCTGGGTCACCGATCATTGCCCGTCGTTCGTGATCCCGTCGCTGCCGATGATGTCGGTGCTGGACCTCTTCGCGCAGGCGACCGGCCGCGCGGCGGGCACGGACAAGGTGGTCGAAATCGCCGACCTGCAACTGGTCCGGTGGGTGATCGTCGATTCGCCGACACGGCTGCGGGTGGTGGTCGAGCCGGTCGGGGCGGGGCGCTACGCGGGCCGCCTGGAGGTGTGGCGCGACGCCCCGCGAGCCGAGCTGTCGCGCTGGGAGACGCACGCGCAGGCCGTGATCGTCACCGCGGACCGCTACGCGGGCGAACCCGCGACGCCCGCGCCGCTGACGGAGGTGGTCCCGTTCGTCAGCCCGTACGACGGCATGGTGTTTCATGGGCCCGCGTTTGCGACGCTGATGGACGGCGCGCGGATCGGGCGCAACGGCTCGTCCGGCACGCTCGCGGTCGAGCTCTGCCAGGTGCCCGCCGGCGCGCAACAGCCCGGGCTGCTCGACGGCGCGCTGCACATCGTTCCGCACAACGCGATGAACGTCTGGACCGCGCCGGGTTCGGAGGTCGCGGCGTATGTGGATGCCACGGATCCGCTCGTCGGCTTTCCGCGCCGCGTGATCTGGGCGCGGTTCTACAGCGCCCCCCCGGCGGCGGGGACGGTGGACGTCGAGGCCCGCTTCGTCGGGTTTGACGACGGCGACGATCGCATGCCGATCGTCGACCTGTGGCTCAGCGTCGCCGGCAAACCCTGGGCGCAGGTGCGCCTCGTCGAATTCCTGTTGGCCAAGGGACCTCTGGCCCAGGCCGCCGGCCCCAAGCGGCGTGCATTTTTGACCCACCGGCGCGCGGTGCCGGAGATGTCGTTGAGCGATCGGCTGGGCCACGGGGTGGTGCAGCTCGACTCGGTGCAGGCGGCGGCGCAGGACTGGCTCAAAGGCACCCTGCGCGTGGTGTACGACACCGAAGGCCAAGGCGATTCGCTGATCGCCGACATCGCGATCAAGGAAGCCGTCGCCGACGCCGCGCACAGCGCGATCCACCCCATGCGGGTGCGCGTCGCCGACGGGCAGGCGAGCTGCCCGGCGCTGCCACTGGAGCGAATCTCCGTCGAACTCGAACGGACCGAGCAGGGCGCCTACCGGGCCAGCGCGTCGCTGCAGACCGACTGGCAGCCGGTGCGCGACTGGTCGAACGCCAGCCTCGGAACCCGCCCGGGCGGGTTCGCCGACCTGGTGCACTGGGCCCTGCTGGCGCGCTACGTCAGGCACGTCGTCGTCGCCGATCCCGTTGCGATGGAGACGGTTCGGGGCCGCCCCGTGCTGCTGCTGGCCAACCACCAGGTGCAGGTCGAGTCGCTGCTGGGCACGTCGGTCGCGTCGTGGCTGACCGGCACCCGGGTCGCGACGATCGCGCACGCCAAGCACGAAACCCGTTGGATCGGTGAACTTTTGCGGCTGGTGGAGTCCCTGGAGAACGGGACGATGGGCACGATCCGCTACTTCGACCAGCGCAACCCGCTGCAGTTCCTCGGCCTGGTCGACGAGATCAAGGCCGATGTGGCCGCCCACGCGGTGTCGACCATGGTGCATGCGGACGGGACCCGCTACGTGCGCTCCGGTCAGCGCGTCGAGCGGCTCACGTCCACCCTGCTGGATTTGGCGATCGACGTGTCGCTGCCCATCGTGCCGCTGTATTTCGCGGGAGGGCTGCCCGAGGAGCCGATGGAGCACAAGCTCGAGGTGCCCTATCGCCAGACCGCGCAGGACTACATCTTCGGCCGGCCGATCATGCCCGAAGAGCTGGCCGCGCTGCCCTACGCGCACCGCCGGCGCCACGTCATGGACGCCATCAACGCGCTGGCCCCGTTCAGCGATGCGCCGCACGAGCCGAACTGCGCCGTGGAGAGCCGGATTGACGCGGCCGCCCCGGGCGCGTCCCCGCTGGAGTCGATCTGGGACTGCATCGAGGACGCGCTGGATGGGCTCCCGGTGGACTGGCGAACCACGATCGGTGCCGACGAATGGTCGGCGGCCCGGTCGACCGGCACCGCGCCCAGCGGCCGGCACAGCAAAATCGGTGCCGAACATTGAAGCTCGAGTTGATGTCAGTGGTGGTGACCGTCGGCGGGGGAGCCGCCCATCATGCGCGCCATGGGAATTCCGCCGGTGGTGACGAACCTGGCGATCAGTATCGCGGCGAGGGCGAGGAAGGCGATGTTGAGCCAGGTGGTGTAGTTCCATGAGATCGCGGCCTGCATGACCGTGGCGTTGCGCTGGGTGGGAATGAGCCCCGTTGTGCCGAAAAGTAATTCGATCAGGTAGCCGGCGGCGGCCATCGCGGCGTAGAAGGTGCCCAGCAGCGTCAGCATCATCCGCGTGCCGTAGTACTTGCGGTAGATGTTGAGGATCGGCAGGATCACCAGGTCTGCGTAGATGAACGCGATGACGCCGCCGAAGCTGATGCCCCCGTTCCACAGCACCGCGGCCAGCGGCACGTTGCCGATCGAGCAGACGAACGAGACGATCGCCACGACCGGCCCCACGATGGGGCCCCACAGGGCCGACCAGCCGGGGTGATCGGCCAAAAAGAAGCTCTGCCAGAACTTTTCGGGCACCCACGCGGCGATGGCGCCGGCGATCAGCAGCCCCAGGATCAGGTCGCGCAGGATCGCCAGCCACTCCATGACGAACACGTGCGAAACCGACGTCAGGCCCTGCGGGGAAAACAACCGCCGCCAGAACGAGGCCTCGCCTTTGATGGACATGTCCATCGCGGCGTGGCCCTCCATCGAGCCGGCGATTCCACGCTCGGCCTGAGCGCGGGCGGCGTCGACGAGCCGGGGCCGCACGAACAGCCGGAACAACATCGCAAGGGCCACGATCATCACCGGGCCGCCGACGAACTCGGCGGCCGTGAACTGCCAGCCCATCAGCAGGGCCAGGATGATGCCCAACTCCACGACGAGGTTGGTCGAGCCGATCTCGAACGCCATGGCCGCGGTGAAGTTCGCGCCTTTGCGAAAAAGCGACCGGGCCAGGGCCACCGCGGCGTACGAGCACGACGACGACGCTGCCCCCAGCCCGGCAGCCACCGCCAGGGTGCGCGGGCGGTCGTCGCTCAGCAGCGCCACGACCGTCGAGCGGCGCACGACGGCCTGCACCACCGCCGACAGGGCGAAGCCCAGGATCAGCGCCCACAGGATCTCCCACGTCATCGACCCCGCCAGGGCCAAGGCGTGACCGACCGCTGCCAGCACCCTCATCGGGCGATTATCGCCTGCCCTTCGCCCCGAGCCGGCGACTCGGACCGCGCCGGTCCCTAGAATGGCGGCATAGGCGGTGCGGTGGCCGGCAAAAATATGGACACAATGGCCCCGCGGCGGTCGGGCCCGCGGCAGGAGCGTGAACGGGCAAAACTATGGATTTCACCCGCGACATGCGGATTCGGCGGGCAAATGCCCGACACACCGGCGTCGCCACCGCTGTCACAGACGTAACAGCAGGCACACTGGTAACAACAGGTTTTTCTTGCAGGACGCCAGGAGGGTATGGCCGTGTACCGAGTTTTTGAAGCGCTGGACGAATTGGGCGCCATCGTCGAAGAGGCGCGCGGCGTCCCGATGACGGCCGGCTGCGTCGTGCCCCGCGGTGACGTGCTCGAGCTGATCGACGACATCAAGGACGCGATCCCCGGCGAGCTGGACGACGCCCAGGACGTGCTCGACGCGCGCGATTCGATGCTGCAGGACGCCAAGACGCACGCCGAGTCCATGGTCTCCTCGGCGACCACGGAGTCGGAGTCGATGCTCAACCACGCCCGCGCGGAGGCCGACCGGCTGCTGTCGGACGCGAAAGCGCAGGCCGACCGGATGGTCGGCGAGGCGCGCCAGCACAGCGAGCGGATGGTCGGCGAGGCCCGCGAGGAGGCGGTCCGCATCGCCACCGCGGCCAAACGCGAGTACGAGGCCAGCGTCGGCCGCGCCCAGGCCGAAGCCGACCGCCTGATCGAAAACGGCAACCTGTCCTACGAGAAGGCCGTGCAGGAGGGCATCAAGGAGCAGCAGCGCCTGGTGTCGCAGAACAGCGTGGTGGAGGCGGCCAACTCCGAGGCCACCCGCCTCATCGACACCGCGCACGCCGAGGCCGACCGGCTGCGCGGCGAGTGCGACATCTACGTCGACAACAAGCTCGCCGAGTTCGAGGAGTTCCTCAACGGCACGCTGCGGTCCGTGGGCCGGGGCCGCCACCAGCTGCGCACGGCCGCCGGAACGCACGACTACGCGACGCGCTAGCAGCTCCTCGGGGCGGTCAGCGCCCTGGCTTTATGCGGCGCGCGCCGTAGGATTCCTTCTATGACGCGGCAGCACACCAGCACGGCGCAGCGCCATTCCACCTCGCCCTTGCGGCTCGACATCACCCGGCTGGGGCGGCGTCCCGGCGCGATGGTCACCCTGCGCGAGACCGTGCCCAGCCCGTCGCGCATGGGGGTGGACATGATCGCGATCGAGCGAGGCGCCCCGCTGGAACTGGACCTGCGGGTGGAGTCGGTGTCCGAGGGCGTGCTGGTGACCGGGACGGTCGCCGCGCCCACCGCCGGCGAATGTTCCCGCTGCCTGACCCCGGTCACCGGGCGCGTGCAGGTCGGGCTGACCGAGCTGTTCGCCTATCCGGACAGCACGACGGAGGCGACCACCGAGGAGGACGAGGTCGGCCACATCGTCAACGACACCATCGACCTGGAGCAGCCCGTCATCGACGCCGTCGTGCTGGAGCTGCCGTTCTCGCCGGTGTGTACGCCCGATTGCCCGGGGTTGTGCCCCGAATGCGGTGTCGCGCTGGCCGCCGAGCCCGGCCATGGCCACGACCGCATCGACCCGCGGTGGTCCAAGCTGGCCGGCATGGTGCCCAACCCCGATGAAGCCGAAGCTCCGCGGGACGAGCCGTGACGTCGAGGCAGGACCTGCTCGACGCGCTCGGGGTCGAGCTGGGCGACGAGTTGCTGTCGCTGGCGTTGACGCACCGCAGCTACGCCTACGAGCACGGCGGGCTGCCCACCAACGAGCGCCTGGAGTTCCTCGGCGACGCCGTGTTGGGCCTGACCGTCACCGACGAGCTCTACCACCGACACCCGGACCGGTCCGAGGGCGACCTGGCCAAGCTGCGGGCCAGCGTGGTCAACACCCAGGCGCTGGCCGACGTCGCGCGCAACCTGTCCGACGAGGGCCTGGGCGTTCACCTGTTCCTGGGCCGCGGCGAGGCCAACACCGGCGGGGCCGACAAGTCCAGCATCCTGGCCGACGGGATGGAGTCGCTGCTGGGCGCCATCTACCTGCAGCACGGGATCGACACGGCGCGCGAGGTGATCCTGCGGTTGTTCGGCGCGCTGCTGGACGCCGCCCCCACCCTGGGCGCCGGGCTGGACTGGAAGACCAGCCTGCAGGAGCTGACCGCGGCGCGCGGCATGGGCGCGCCGTCGTACCTGGTCACCTCGACCGGCCCCGACCATGACAAGGAATTCACCGCGGTCGTCGTCGTGATGGACACCGAATACGGGTCGGGTGTGGGCCGCTCGAAGAAGGAGGCCGAGCAGAAGGCCGCCGCCGCCACCTGGAAAGCGCTGGAAACGCTGGACACCGCGGGGAAAACCACCGTTTAGATGCCCGAGCTGCCCGAAGTCGAGGTGGTGCGCCGCGGCTTGCAGGCCCACGTGGTGGGCAAGACGATCACCGCGGTGCGGGTGCACCACCCCCGCGCGGTGCGCCGTCACGAGGCCGGGCCGGCCGACCTCACCGCCCGGCTGCTCGACGCCCGGATCACCGGCACCGACCGCCGCGGCAAGTACCTGTGGCTGCTGCTCGACGGCGACACCGCGCTCGTCGTGCACCTCGGCATGAGCGGCCAGATGCTGCTGGGTGCGGTGCCGCGCGCCGACCACGTGCGCATCTCGGCGCTGCTCGACGACGGCACCGTGCTGAGCTTCGCCGACCAGCGCACCTTCGGCGGGTGGATGCTCGCGGACCTGGTCAGCGTCGACGGCAGCGTGGTGCCGACGCCCGTCGCCCACCTGGCGCGAGACCCGCTGGACCCCCGGTTCGACGCCGGCGCGGTGGTGAAAGTGTTGCGCCGCAAGCATTCCGAGCTCAAGCGTCAGCTGCTCGACCAGCAGGTGGTGTCGGGGATCGGCAACATCTACGCCGACGAGGCGCTGTGGCGGGCCAAGGTGCACGGCGCGCGGATCGCCGCCACGCTCAGCCGCCCCCGGTTGATCGCGGTCCTCGACGCCGCCGCCGACGTCATGCGCGAGGCGCTGGCCCAGGGCGGGACGTCGTTCGACTCGCTGTACGTCAACGTCAACGGCCAATCCGGGTACTTCGACCGGTCGCTGGACGCCTACGGCCGCGACGGCCAAAGCTGCCGCCGCTGTGGGGCGGTGATGCGGCGGGAGAAGTTCATGAACCGCTCGTCGTTCTACTGCCCGCGCTGCCAGCCGCGCCCTCGATCCTTTCCCCGCGAAAGTGCAACTACCGACGCCGCTTCTCGCGAAACGCGTCGCCAGCCGCACTTTCGCGGGAATTGAAGATGTCGCGGCGCACCGACCCGGGCGGCAGGGCCGGATCGACGAACCACTCGAACGGAAACAACAGGCCCGACGCCTGGGGCGGCAGCCGCTGCAGCATCCCCAACGCGCGCGCCCCCGGGCCCGAGTCGCCGACCTGCGAGCGGTGGGCGGCGACGGCGTCGCGCTTCTGGCGCGCGAAACGAAACACGTTGATGCGGTGAGTGATTGCCGCCCGCGGCGCGTAGGCGGCGCGGGCGACGTCCGGCTCGTAGGGCGCGGGCAGGTGCAGCGCGCGGGCGAGACGGCCGATGCGCACCAGCGTTTCGCGCGGCATGGTGGCCTCGAGCACCCGCGGGGTGCCCGCCAACTCCGCGGCCCGCCTGCCGACGTGGTGCACCTGCACGTGATCCCGGTGGCCGTAGCCGCCGTTGGGCTGGTAGCCGAGCAGCAGATCCGCGCCCTCGTCGCGCAGTATGCCGGCGAGCCGCCGCGCCGCCTCGTCGACATCGGCCCGCCCGAACCGCACCCGCTGCGGCGGATCCGGGTAGAAGGCGGGGCCGTAGCCGCTGTCGGCGTAGCCGAGGCACTCCAGCCGATGCACCCCGAGAATGTCTGCGCTGCACCGCAATTCGGTAAGCCGGACATGGTCGTCCTCGTCGTGCATGCGGCCGTCGGTGGCGGTGACGAGAACCACGCGATGCCCGGCCGCCGCCGCCCGCGCGAGCGTGCCGCCGGTAAGGATCACCTCGTCGTCGGGATGGGCGTGGAACGCGACGACGGTGGCCATTCAAGGCAGTATGCCCGCCCGGCCGCGATGGCGGCCCGGTAGAAAGAAACGATGACGCAACCGACGCAACTGTGGGTCGAGCGCACCGGATCGCGCCGCTACACCGGATACAGCTCGCGCGGAGCGCAGGTGCTCGTCGGCTCCGAGGACGTCGAGGGCGTGTTCACCCCCGGCGAGCTGCTCAAGATCGCGCTGGCCGCCTGCAGCGGCATGTCCACCGACGAGCCGCTGGCCCGCCGGCTCGGCGACGACTACAAAGCGGTGGTGCGCGTGTCCGGCGCCGCCGACCGCGAGCAGGAGCGCTACCCGCTGCTCGAGGAGAGCCTCGAGCTCGACCTGTCGGGGCTGTCCGAGCAGGAAAAGGAGCGCCTGCTGGTGGTGGCCCAGCGGGCCGTGGACCTGGTCTGCACCGTCGGGCGCACGCTGAAGTCCGGCACCACGGTCAACTTCGAGATCGCCGATGGGTCCTGACGTCCGGCTGACCGCCTGGGTGCACGGCCGCGTCCAAGGCGTCGGTTTTCGCTGGTGGACGCGCTGCCGCGCGCTGGAGCTCGGCCTGACGGGCTACGCGGCCAACCAGGCCGACGGCCGCGTGCTGGTGATCGCCCAGGGACCGCGGGAGGCGGGCGAGAAACTGCTGCGGTTGCTCGACGGCGGCGACACCCCGGGCCGCGTCGACAACGTCGTCGCCGCCTGGTCGGACGCGCAGGAGAGTTTCAGCGGCTTCGTCGAGCGCTGAAACACCTCCGCACGGTGACTGATGTGACCAGTGTGACCAGTGCGCCGACCGGTAAGCCGCGGGCACATTTCGGGCCTGGCGACACCCCTCGGTGACGGCGACCCGGCCGATTTGAGCGGTAGTCTGGCACGCCGTGTACCTCAAGAGCCTGACGCTGAAGGGCTTCAAGTCCTTCGCCTCGCCGACGACTCTGCGCTTCGAGCCGGGCATCACCGCGGTGGTCGGGCCCAACGGCTCCGGCAAGTCCAACGTCGTCGACGCCCTGGCCTGGGTGATGGGGGAGCAGGGGGCCAAGACGCTGCGCGGCGGGAAGATGGAGGACGTCATCTTCGCGGGCACCTCCTCGCGCGCCCCGCTGGGCCGCGCCGAGGTCACCGTCACCATCGACAACTCCGACAACGCGCTGCCCATCGAGTACTCCGAGGTGTCGATCACGCGGCGGATGTTCCGCGACGGCGCCAGCGAGTACGAAATCAACGGCAGCAGTTGCCGTTTGATGGATGTGCAGGAGCTGCTGAGCGACTCCGGGATCGGCCGGGAGATGCACGTCATCGTCGGGCAGGGCAAGCTCGACGAGATCCTGCAGTCGCGCCCGGAGGATCGCCGCGCGTTCATCGAGGAAGCGGCCGGCGTGCTCAAGCACCGCAAGCGCAAGGAAAAGGCGCTGCGCAAGCTCGACGCGATGCAGGCCAACCTGGCCCGGCTGTCCGACCTGACCACCGAACTGCGCCGCCAGCTCAAGCCACTCGGGCGTCAAGCCGAAATGGCACAACGGGCCGCGCGAATCCAGGCCGACCTGCGCGACGCCCGGTTGCGGCTGGCCGCCGACGACCTGGTCAGCCGCCAGACCGAGCGCGACGCGATCTTCGAGGCCGAGGCGATCATGCGCCGCGACCACGACGAGGCCGCCGCCCGCCTGGCGGTGGCGTCGGAGGAGCTGACCGCGCACGAGACGGCGCTCGGCGAGCTGTCGGGTCGGGCCGAGTCCGTCCAGCACACCTGGTTCGGGCTGTCGGCACTGGCCGAGCGGGTGGCCGCCACGGTGCGCATCGCCAGCGAACGCGCCCAGCACCTGGACGTGGAGCCCGCGACGACCAGCGACACCGATCCCGACGCGCTGGAGGCGGAGGCCCAGCAGGTGGAGGTGGCCGAGCAGCGGCTGCTGGCCGAGCTGGCCGGCGCGCGCACCCGCCTGGACGCCGCGCGCACGGAGCTGGCCGAGCGTGAGCGCGAGGCCGCGGAGGCGGATCGGGCGCATCTGGCGGCGGTGCGCGCCGAGGCGGACCGTCGCGAGGGCCTGGCGCGGTTGGCCGGTCAGGTGGAGACCATGCGGGCGCGCGTCGAATCGATCGACGACGGCGTCGCGCGGCTGTCCGAGCGCATCGAGCAGGCCGCCGCGCGCGCCCAGCAGACGCGCGCGGAGTTCGAAACCGTGCAGGCGCGCGTCGGCGAGCTGGATCAGGGCGAGGTTGGCCTCGACGAGCACCACGACCGCACCGTCGCCGCGCTGCGCAGCGCCGACCAACGCGTCGCCGAACTGCAGGCCGCCGAGCGGGCCGCCGAACGGGAGGTGGCCTCGCTGCGGGCCCGCATCGACGCGCTGTCGGTGGGGCTGGAACGCAAGGACGGCGCGGCCTGGCTCACCCAAAACCTTGCTGGCACAGGGCTTTTCGGGCCGATCGCCAAGCTGGTCAAGGTGCGCTCAGGCTACGAGGCGGCGCTGGCGGCGGTGCTCGGTTCGGCCGCCGACGCGTTGGCCGCCGACGGCTTCGGCGCGGCCCGTTCCGCGGTCGTCGCCCTCAAGCAGGCCGACGGCGGCCGCGCCGCGCTGGTGTTACACGACTGGCCGGCCGAGCAACCCGCGCCCGCCGCCGCGCTGCCCGGCGGCGCCCTGTGGGCGCTCGACCTCATCGAGGCGCCCGATCGGCTGCGTGGGGCGATGATCGCCATGCTCTCGGGCGTCGCGGTGGTCGACGACCTCGGCGAGGCGCTGGACCTGGTGACCGCGCGGCCCCGGTTGCGCGCGGTCACCCTCGACGGCGACCTGGTGGGCGCCGGCTGGGTGAGTGGCGGTTCCGACCGCAAGCTCTCCACGCTGGAGCTCACCTCGGAAATCGACAAGGCGCACAGCGAGCTGGTCGCTGCCGAAGCGCAGGTGGACCAGCTGAGCGCGGCGCTGTCCGGCGCGCTCACCGAGCAGACCGCCCGCCAGGATTCGGCCGAGCAGGCGTTGGCCGCGCTCAACGAGTCCGACACCGCGATCTCGGCGATGTACGAGCAGCTGGGCCGGCTCGGGCAGGAGGCGCGCGCCGCCAGCGAGGAGTGGGGCGGGTTGCTGCGCCAGCGCGAGGAGCTCGAGGCGGGGCGCGCGCAGACCGTCGACGAGGTCACCGCGCTGGAAACCCGGCTGCGCAACGCCCAGGAGACCCGGCAGGTGCAGGCGGCCGAGCCCGCTGACCGCCAGCAGATCGCCGCCGCCGCGGAGAGCGCGCGCGGGGTGGAGGTGGAGGCCCGGCTGGCGGTGCGGACCGCCGAGGAGCGCGCCAATGCCGTTCGCGGGCGGGCGGATTCGTTGCGCCGCGCGGCCGCCGCCGAACGCGAGGCGCGGCTGCGGGCGCAGCAGGCGCGGGCGGCGCGGCTGCGCGCGGCCGCGGTGGCCGCGGCGGTGGCCGACGCCGGGCGGGCGCTGGCCGGGCGGCTGGACGGGGTCGTCACCGCCACCACCAAGATCCGCGACGCGCTGGCCGCCGAGCGTCAGGAGCGTTCGGCGGCGATGGCGGCGGTGCGCGACGAGGTGCACGCGCTGAACGCCCGCGTGGCCGCCCTCACCGATTCGCTGCACCGCGACGAGGTGGCCAACGCCCAGGCCGCGATGCGCATCGAGCAGCTCGAGCAGATGGTGCTCGAGCAGTTCGGGATGGCGCCGTCCGACCTGATCGCCGAGTACGGGCCCGAGGTTCCGCTGCCGCCGACCGAGCTGGAGATGGCCGAGTTCGAGCAGGCCCGCGAGCGCGGCGAGCAGGTCGTCGCGCCCGCGCCGCTGCCCTACGACCGGCCCACTCAGGAGCGGCGGGCCAAACGCGCCGAGCGCGAGCTGGCCGAACTGGGCCGGGTCAACCCCTTGGCGCTGGAGGAGTTCGCCGCCCTGGAGGAGCGTTACAACTTCCTGTCCACCCAGCTCGAGGACGTCAAGGCCGCCCGCAAGGATCTGCTCGACGTCATCGCCGACGTCGACGCCCGCATCCTGCAGGTGTTCAGCGACGCCTTCACCGACGTCGAACGCGAATTCACCGAAGTCTTCACGGTGCTGTTCCCCGGCGGGGAGGGGCGGCTGCGGCTGACCGACCCCAACGACATGCTCACCACGGGCATCGAGGTGGAGGCCCGTCCGCCGGGCAAGAAGATCACCCGGCTGTCGCTGCTGTCCGGCGGCGAGAAGGCGCTGACCGCGGTGGCGATGCTGGTGGCGATCTTTCGGGCCCGCCCGTCGCCGTTCTACATCATGGACGAGGTCGAGGCCGCCCTCGACGACACCAACCTGCGCCGCCTGATCAGCCTGTTCGAGCTGCTGCGGGCCCGCTCGCAGATCATCATCATCACCCACCAGAAGCCCACGATGGAGGTCGCCGACGCGCTGTACGGCGTGACCATGCAGGGCGACGGCATCACGGCGGTGATCTCCCAGCGAATGCGCGGTCAACAGGTGGAGCAGCTGGTCTCCACCTAGTTCGCGTTGCCCCCGGGGTCGCGGGCGAGAGGCCCCTGGAAGGATTGTCGGCGTGTCACAAGGTCTTTGGATCGCGATCGCCGTCATCGCCGCCCTGGTCGTCATCGCCGTGCTGGTCACCGGCCTCGCCCTGTACCGCCGGCGACGGATCAGCCTGGCCCGGCCGGAGCCGCAGGCGCTGGATCGCTCCGGCGGCTACACCGCCTCGTCGGGCATCACGTTCAGCCAGGGCGTCGACACCACGGGCCTGCCCGCGGTGGGCGACGATGCGACAATTCCCCGCGACGCGCCCAAACGCACCATCTCCGACGTCGAACTGCCCGAACCGGAGTCCGAGTCCGAGCCCGAACCCGTGCCCGAAGCCCCGCAAGTCGAGGCGATCGAACCGCCCGAGGGCCGGCTGGAGCGCCTGCGGGGGCGGCTCGCCCGCTCGCAGAACGCGCTGGGTCGCAGCGTGCTGGGCCTGATCGGCGGCGGCGACCTGGACGAAGACTCCTGGCAGGAAGTCGAGGACACCCTGCTGGTCGCCGACCTGGGCCCGGTGGTCACCGAGTCGGTGGTCTCCCAGCTGCGCAGCCGGCTGGCCGGCGGCAACGTGCGCACCGAGGCCGACGCCAAGGCCGTCCTGCGCGACGTCCTGATCACCGAGCTGCACCCCGAGATGGACCGCTCGATCCGCGCGCTGCCGCACGCCGACCACCCGTCGGTGCTGCTGATCGTCGGCGTCAACGGCACCGGCAAGACCACCACCGTCGGCAAGCTGGCGCGGGTGCTGGTGGCCGACGGGCGCCGCGTCGTGCTGGGCGCGGCCGACACCTTCCGCGCCGCGGCCGCCGATCAGCTGGAGACCTGGGCCGCGCGGGTCGGCGCGGAGGTGGTGCGCGGCCCCGAGGGCGCCGACCCGGCGTCGGTGGCGTTCGACGCCGTCGACAAGGGCATCGCCGCCGGCGCCGACGTCGTGGCCATCGACACCGCCGGGCGGCTGCACACCAAGGTCGGGCTGATGGACGAGCTCGACAAGGTCAAGCGCGTGGTGACCCGGCGCGCGGCGGTGGACGAGGTGCTGCTGGTGCTCGACGCCACCATCGGGCAGAACGGGCTGGCCCAGGCCCGGGTGTTCGCCGACGTCGTCGACATCACCGGCGCGGTGCTGACCAAGCTGGACGGAACGGCGAAGGGCGGCATCGTTTTCCGCGTCCAGCAAGAGCTCGGGGTGCCGGTGAAGCTGGTCGGGCTCGGCGAGGGCCCCGACGACCTGGCGCCCTTCGAGCCGGCGGCCTTCGTCGACGCGCTGCTCGGCTGACTCGCGCGCCCCCACCGGGGGACGTTAATGACGCCGAAACACGGCGGTCCCTTTGCCGAAACAACCATTGCGCATGGTTCTGGTCAGGCAGACCGGAGGAGACCGCGAGTGACATATCCGATACTGGGCCAGCCCAATACCGGCGATACCGCCTGGATGCTGGCGAGTTCCGCGTTGGTGCTGTTGATGACGCCGGGCCTGGCGTTCTTCTACGGCGGCATGGTGCGCGCCCGGAGCGTGCTGAACATGCTCATGATGAGCATCAGCGCGATGGGCGTCGTCACCGTGCTGTGGGTCCTGTACGGCTACTCGATCGCCTTCGGCGACGACGCCGGCGGTGTCGTGGGAAAGCCGAGTTCGTTCTGGGGCCTGAAGGGACTGATCGGCGTCAACGCCGCGGCCGCCGATCCCACCAAGGGCACCGCGGCGATCGACATCCCGCTGGCCGGCACCCTGCCCGCCACCGTGTTCGTGGCCTTCCAGCTGATGTTCGCGATCATCACCGTCGCGCTGATCTCGGGCGCGGTGTCCGACCGGCTGCGCTTCGGCGCCTGGCTGGTGTTCGCCGGCCTGTGGGCGACGTTCGTGTATTTCCCGGTCGCGCACTGGGTCTTCGCGTTCGACGGGTTCGCGTCCGAGCACGGTGGCTGGATCGCCAACAAGCTGCACGCGATCGACTTCGCGGGCGGCACCGCGGTGCACATCAACGCCGGTGTGGCCGGCCTGATGCTGGCGATCGTGCTGGGCAAGCGTCGCGGCTGGCCCACGACGCTGTTCCGTCCGCACAACCTGCCGTTCGTGATGCTGGGGGCCGGGCTGCTGTGGTTCGGCTGGTACGGCTTCAACGCCGGCTCGGCGACCAGCTCCAACGGCGTGGCCGGGACGACGTTCATGACCACCACGGTCGCGACGGCCACCGCGATGCTCGGCTGGATGCTCACCGAACGCATCCGCGACGGCAAGGCCACCACGCTGGGGGCGGCGTCGGGCATCGTCGCCGGGCTGGTGGCCATCACCCCGTCGTGCTCGTCGGTCAACGTGCTGGGCGCCCTGGTGGTCGGCCTGGTGGCCGGCGTGGTGTGCGCGCTGGCGGTTGGGCTGAAGTTCCGGTTCGGCTTCGACGACTCGCTCGACGTGGTCGGCGTGCACCTGGTCGGCGGCCTGGCGGGCACGCTGCTGGTGGGCCTGCTGGCCGCACCGGAGAGCCCGGCCATCAACGGCGTCGTCGGGGTGTCCAAGGGGCTCTTCTACGGCGGCGGCTGGGCGCAGCTGGAGCGCCAGGCGATCGGCGCGTTCAGCGTCCTGATCTACTCGGGCGTCGTCACGCTTATCCTGGCGTTGATCCTGAAATACACCATCGGGCTGCGGCTGGATCCCGAGGCGGAAGCCTCCGGCATCGATGAGGCCGAGCACGCCGAAAGCGGTTACGATTTCGCAGTCGTCACGGGGTCGGTCCTGCCTCCCCGGGTCGCCGTGGAGGACACCCGTTACGGCCGTGAGGAGGAGCGAGTGGGCCACAGAGTGGAGGCGGAGCAGTCATGAAGCTGATCACCGCGATCGTCAAGCCGTTCACCCTCGACGACGTCAAGACCAGCCTCGAGGAGACGGGCGTTCTGGGGATGACCGTCAGCGAAGTCCAGGGCTACGGGCGGCAGAAGGGCCACACCGAGGTCTACCGGGGCGCCGAATATTCGGTCGACTTCGTGCCGAAGGTTCGCATCGAGGTCGTCGTCGACGACTCGATCGTCGACAAGGTCGTGGACAGCATCGTTCGCGCGGCCCGCACCGGCAAGATCGGCGACGGCAAGGTCTGGGTCACCCCCGTGGAAACCATCGTGCGGGTCCGCACCGGTGAACGCGGGACCGAAGCGCTATGACACCAGTCGCACCTTGCTGATCCGGCCCGGACGCCCCGGGAGGGTATGAACTTGGGAAACACCGGCGGCGCAGGCGATTTGGCCGCCTCGCGGCGCCGACTGATCTCGGATGGTTCCGGGCTGCACGCGGCCGAGTTGCGGCACGCGTGGCTGGACCTGCACGAGTCGTGGCTGGGCGCCAAGGCCGACGAGGTGGGGATCACCGACGCCAGCGGCTTCGCGATCGTGGGGATCGGTGGCCTGGGCCGCCACGAGCTGCTGCCGCATTCCGACCTGGATCTGATGTTGTTGCACGCCAACGCCTCCAGCGAGGTGCTGCAGCGCGTGGCCGACGCGCTGTGGTATCCGTTGTGGGACGCCAACGTTCGGCTGGATCACAGCGTGCGAACGGTCTCCGGGGCGCTCGGCGTCGCCAACACCGACATGATCGCGGCCCTGGGCATGCTGGACGCCCGCCACATCGCGGGCGACGCCACGTTGTCCGAAGAATTGATCGCGGGGGCAAGGCGCCAGTGGCGCAGCGCGATTCGCTCGCGGATGGGCGAGCTCGTCGACGTCACCGACGGCCGCTGGGAGCGTTGCGGCCGGATCGCGCAGCGCGCCGAGCCGGACCTGAAGTCGGGTCGCGGCGGCCTGCGCGACGTGCAGCTGCTCGACGCGCTCGGGGTCGCCCAGCTCATCGACCGCCACGGCATGGCCCGCCCCGAGGCGCCGGGCGGTTCCCTCGACGACGCCTACCTGACGCTGCTCGACGTGCGCACCGAGCTGCACCGGGTGTCCGGGCGCGGGCGCGATCAACTGCTGGCCCAGTACGCCGACGAGATCAGCGCCGCCCTGCACATCGGTGACCGATTCGACTTGGCGCGCAAGCTTTCCGACGCCAGCCGCACCATCGCCTACCACGCCGAAACGGGGCTGCGCACCGCCGAGAACGCGTTGCCGCGCCGCGGGGTGTCGGCGCTGGTGCGCCGGCCGAAGCGGCGACCGCTGGACGACGGCGTCGTCGAGTACGCCGGGGAGATCCTGCTGGCCCGCGACGCCGCACCCGACGCCGACGCCGGGCTGGTGCTGCGCGTGGCCGCGGCGTCGGCCGACAGCGGGCTGCCGATCGGCGCGGCCACGCTGACGCGCCTGGCCGCCGCCGCGCCCGAGATGCCGATCCCTTGGCCCAGAGAGGCTTTGGACGATTTCCTGGTCGTGCTGTCCGCCGGGCCCACCGCTGTGGCGACGGTCGAGGCGCTCGACCGCACCGGGCTGTGGGAGCGGTTGCTGCCGGAATGGGCGGCGATCCGCGACCTGCCGCCGCGCGACATCGCGCACAAGTGGACCGTGGACCGCCACGTCGTCGAGACCGCCGTCAACGCCGCGCCGCTGGCCACCCGCGTGGCGCGGCCCGACCTGCTGGCGCTGGGCGCGCTGCTGCACGACATCGGCAAGGGCCGCGCGGTCGACCACAGCGCGCTCGGGGCCGAGATGGCCCTCGAGATCGGCCCGCGGATCGGGGTCGCGCCCAAGGACGCCGAGTTCCTGTCGAAGCTGGTCCGCCACCACCTGCTGCTGCCGGTGGTGGCCACCCGCAGCGACCTCAACGACCCCAAGACCATCGAGGGTGTGTCGGAGGCGATGGGCGGGGACCCGCAGCTGCTGGAGGTGTTGCACGCGCTGACCGAGGCGGACTCCAAGGCGACCGGTCCCGGGGTGTGGAGCGAGTGGAAGGCGTCGCTGATCGAGGACCTGGTGCGCCGCTGCCGGCTGGTGATGGCCGGCGAGCCGCTGCCGCAGGCCGATCCCGCTGCGCCGCATTATCTTTCGCTGGCCGCCGACCGAGGCGTGCACGTCGAGATCACGCCGGGCGACAGCGCGCGCATGTACCAGGCCGTCATGGTCGCCCCCGACCAGCGCGGCCTGGTGTCCAAGGCCGCCGCGGTGCTGGCGCTGAACTCGCTGCGCGTGCATTCGGCGACGGTCAACAGTTACCGAGGCGTGGCGATCACCGAGTTCGTGGTGTCCCCGCACTTCGGCTCGCCGCCGGCGGCGGAGCTGCTGCGCCAGCAGTTCGTCGGCGCGCTCGCCGGCGACATCGACGTGTTGGCCATGGTGGAGAGGCGCGACAGCGAGGCCGCGGGTTCGCGGGCGGGGGAGGTGCAGGCCGGGGTGCCCGTGACGCGCTCGACGGCGCCGCCCCGCATTCTGTGGGTCGACACCGGCGCCGACGGCCAGCTCGTCCTGGAGGTGCGGGCCGCGGACCGCCCGGGCCTGCTGGCGCTGTTGACCCGGGCGCTGGAGCGCGCGCAGGTCGACATCGCGTGGGCGAAGGTCAACACGTTCGGGTCGACGGCCGCCGACGTTTTCTGCGTGCAGGCGCCCGGCGACGGGCGGGCGGCCGTGGAAAAGCAGCTGCTGGCCGTGCTCGGCGGCCCGGACTCCGAGGCCTCCGGGGACCCCGGCTAGCGCTCGGAGTTCAGCTGGCGCAGGGCTTCGATGCGGGCCTGGATCTGTTCGCGGGTCGCCGCGGCGATGGGCGGGCCCCCGCAGCGGCGGCGGAGCTCGTTGTGGATCCAGCCGTGGGGTTTGCCGGTGCGGTGGTGGGTCGCCGAGACGAGGGTGTTGAGCTCGCGGCGCAACTCGCGCAGCTGACCGTGCATCGACGGCGGGGCCGCGACGGACCCGGAGCCCGCGGCGGCGCGCTTGGCGAGCTGCTCGTCCTGGCGCCGGTGCAGCAGCGCGCGCATCTGCTCGGCGTCGAGCAGCCCGGGGATGCCGAGGTAGTCGGCCTCCTCGTCGCTGCCGGCGGGCGCGGCGGTGCCGAACGAGGACCCGTCGAAGATGACCTGGTCCAGCTCGGCGTCGGCGCCCAGCGACGTGAAACCCGGTTCGGCTTCGGTCTTTTCGGTGTGCGTCCGGACCGCGGGGTCGCCGTCGAGCGGATCCTCGCTCTCGCGGTGCGGCTGACCGAGCACGTGGTTGCGCTGGGCCTCCAGTTCGCTGGCCAGCTGCAGCAGGCTGGGCACCGACGGCACGAAAATGCTCGCGGTCTCCCCGGCCCGCCGCGAGCGCACGAACCGGCCGATGGCCTGGGCGAAGAACAGCGGCGTCGAGGCGCTGGTGGCGTAGATCCCGACCGACAGCCGGGGCACGTCGACGCCCTCGGAGACCATCCGCACCGCGACCAGCCACCGCCCGGTGCCCTCGGCGAATTCGGTGATGCGGGCCGACGATTTGGGATCGTCGGAGAGCACCACCGTCGGCGCCTCCGAGGTCAGTTTGCTCAGCAGGGCGGCGTACGCGCGGGCGGCGGTGCGGTCGGAGGCGATGATCATGCCGCCGGCGTCGGGCACGTGGGCGCGCTTCTGACGCAGCCTCTCGTCGGCGGCCGCGATCACGGCGGGCATCCACTCGCCGGCGGGGTCCAGCGCCGTGCGCCACGCCCGCGCGGTGTGCTCGGCGGTCAGCGGCTCGCCCAGCCGCGCTGCGTGCTCCTCGCCGGCGCTGTCGCGCCAGCGGGCCTGCCCCGAGTAGGCGAGGAACACCACCGGGCGGACCACGCCGTCGGCCAGGGCCTCGGCGTAGCCGTAGGTGTGGTCGGCCTGCGAGCGCAGCACACCGTCGGCGCCGGATTCGTACGTGACGAACGGGATGGGGCTGTCGTCGCTGCGAAAGGGTGTGCCGGTCAGGGCCAGTCGGCGGGTGGCGTCGCCGAAGGCCTCGCGGATGGCCTCGCCCCAGGTCTTGGCGTCGCCGCCGTGGTGGATCTCGTCGAAGATGACCAACGTCTTGCGCTGCTCGGTGCGCACCCGGTGCAGCGTCGGGTGCGCGGCGACCTGGGCGTAGGTCACCAGCACGCCGTGATACTCCGGCGAGGTCTGCGGGCTGGTGTTGGAGAACCTCGGATCCAGGGCGATGCCGTGCCGCTGCGCGGCCAGCGCCCACTGGACTTTGAGGTGCTCGGTGGGCACCACGACGGTGATCTGCTCGACGGCGCGCTGGCCGAGCAGTTCGGCCACCACCCGCAGCGCGAACGTCGTCTTCCCGGAGCCGGGCGTGGCGACCGCCAGGAAATCGCGCGGCTGGCCGGCGAGGTAGCGCACCAGCGCCCGGCGCTGCCAGCCGCGCAGCGCCAAGCCCGTGTCGCTGGCCGGTTGCATCGAAACAGCTCCCCCCGAAGTTGCGTCGTCGACGCGGCCGGCTCGGTTTGGTAACGGCTGTGAAATGTAGCATGCCAACGCTTTTCGGCGCGGCAGCGACGCGAGTCGAGTCAGATCGACCGCGTTTGCAGCCACCCGTCGATGCGTTTGGCGACGTCGGGCCAGCCCGGTTCGAGCATCATGTTGTGCCCCATGTCGAAGAACTCGGGCTCGGTCCGGTAGGCGCGCGCGGTCGCGCGCACCGAGCGCACGCTGACGAAGCCGTCGTGCACGGCGCCGAGCACCAGGATCGGGGTGGTCACCGCCCGGGTGTTGACGCGGCGGAACATCGGGTCGGTCATGGCCGCGCGGATGCTCTCGGGCCCGACGCGCGCGTAGCAGGTTTCGACGATGGCCTCGGGCGTGTCGGCACAGAACAGGTAGCCGCGGGCGAGCGCCGGGGTGCGCAGGAACTTGACCAGCGTGGGGTCGTTGAACGAGTGCACGGTCATCCACGGGCGGCGGCGCCAGACGCGCAGCGCGGCCGCGAGCACGCCGTGCGGCGGCAGGGAGCCCACCAGCACCGCGGCCGGGGCGGCCCGCTCCTCGAGGTAGCGCTGGATCACGTAGCCGCCCAGCGAGTGGCCGATGAGCACCGGCGCGCCGCCCAGGTCGTCGGCGACCGAGCGGACGTCGTCGAGGTAGTCGGCGACGGACACCTTGTGCAGGGGGATGGGCGTGGGGCTGGTGCCGTGCCCGCGCAGGCTCATCGCCACCGCGCGGTAGCCGGCGTCGGCGAAGAAGTCCAGGAAGTGTTCCCAGCACCATGCAGCGTGCCAGCCGCCGTGCACGAACAGCAGCGGCACCGGATGCGCGTCGGTGCAGGACCCCGTGTCGATCACCTCGAGCATGAGCTGACTTTTCTTCGCTCGGGTCGCGCCGTCAAGCCCCTCCTGCCCGCGAGTGTGCGGCCGGCCGCACGCTCGGCGCCGAATGTGCGTCCAGCCGCACGCTCGGCATTCACTCCACAACCACTAGGCTGGCGGGCGTGTTTGAATCGCTGTCCGACCGGTTGACGGGTGCCCTGCAGGGGCTGCGGGGCAAGGGCCGGCTCACCGACGCCGACATCGAGGCCACCACCCGCGAGATCCGGCTGGCGCTGCTGGAGGCCGACGTCTCGCTGCCGGTGGTGCGGGCGTTCGTGGGCCGCATCAAGGACCGGGCGCGTGGCGCCGAGGTCTCCGGCGCGCTCAACCCGGCCCAGCAGGTCGTCAAGATCGTCAACGAGGAACTGATCGGCATCCTGGGCGGACAGACCCGCCAGCTGGCGTTCGCCAAGACGCCGCCGACCGTGGTGATGCTCGCCGGGCTGCAGGGTTCCGGCAAGACCACGCTGGCCGGCAAGCTGGCCGCCTGGCTGCGCGGCCAGGGCCACACGCCGCTGCTGGTGGCCTGCGACCTGCAGCGCCCCGCCGCGGTGAACCAGCTGCAGGTCGTCGGGGAGCGCGCCGGGATTCCGGTGTTCGCGCCGCACCCCGGCGCGGGTGCCCCGGGCCCGGATATCGGGCCCCCCGACCCGGTCGCCGTCGCGGCCGCGGGTCTGGAAGAGGCCCGCGCCAAGCACTTCGACGTCGTCATCGTCGACACCGCCGGGCGCCTGGGCATCGACGACGAGCTCATGGCGCAGGCCGCGGCCATCCGCGACGCCGTCGACCCCGACGAGGTGCTGTTCGTCCTGGACGCGATGATCGGCCAGGACGCCGTCACCACCGCCGAGGCGTTCGGCCAGGGCGTCGGCTTCACCGGCGTGGTGCTGACCAAGCTCGACGGCGACGCCCGCGGCGGCGCCGCGCTTTCGGTGCGCGAGGTGACCGGCGTGCCAATCCTTTTCGCCTCCAGCGGCGAGAAGCTGGAGGACTTCGACGTCTTCCACCCCGACCGGATGGCCAGCCGCATCCTCGGGATGGGCGACGTGCTGACCCTGATCGAACAGGCCGAGCAGGTCTTCGACGCGCAGCGCGCCGAGGAAGCCGCCGCCAAGATCGGCAGCGGCGAGCTGACGCTGGAGGACTTCCTCGAGCAGATGCTGGCCATCCGCAAGATGGGCCCGATCGGCAACCTGCTGGGCATGCTGCCCGGCGCCGCCCAGATGAAGGACGTGCTGGCCCAGGTCGACGACAGCCAGCTCGACCGGCTGCAGGCCATCATCCGCGGCATGACGCCGCAGGAGCGCGCCGACCCGAAGATCATCAACGCCTCGCGGCGGCTGCGCATCGCCAACGGCTCCGGGGTGACGGTGTCGGAGGTCAACCAGCTCGTCGACCGCTTCTTCGAGGCCCGCAAGATGATGTCGTCGATGCTCGGCGGCATGGGCATCCCGGGGATGGGCCGCAAATCGGCGACCCGAAAATCCAAGGGCGGCAAGGGGTCCAAGGGCAAGAAGGGCAAGAAGGGCGCGCGCGGCCCCACGCCGCCGAAGGTCAGAAACCCGCTCGGCGCCGGAATGCCCGGCATGCCGGCCGGGTTCCCCGACCTGTCGCAGATGCCCGAGGGCCTCAACGAGCTGCCGCCCGGGCTGGCCGACTTCGACCTGTCCAAGCTCAAGTTCCCGGGCAAGAACTAGCCGCGCCGTGCGCATGCACGTGCGGGGTCTGGGGCTGCCCGACGGGACCGAGATCCAGCGGTGGATCGTCGACGGCCGCCTCAGCACCGAACCGGTCGCCGGCGCCGACACCGTCTTCGGGAAAGGCTGGATCCTGCCCGGGCTGGTCGACGCGCACTGCCACGTCGGCTTGGGCGACCACGGCGAGATCCCGCTCGAGGAGGCCATCGCCCAGGCCGAGATCGAACGCGACGTCGGCGCGCTGCTGCTGCGCGACTGCGGCTCGCCCACCGACACCCGCAGCCTCGACGACCACGAAGACCTGCCTCGCATCATCCGCGCCGGAAAACATCTGGCCAGACCCAAGCGGTATGCCGCGGGCTTCTCGCGGGAGCTCGACGACGAGTGGCAACTGCCCGGGGCGGTGGCCGAGGAGGCGCGCCGCGGCGACGGCTGGATCAAGCTCGTCGGCGACTGGATCGATCGCGGCGTCGGCGACCTCGCGCCGCTGTGGTCCGACGACGTGCTCAAGGCCGCGATCGACACCGCCCACGCGCACGGCGCCCGGGTCACCGCGCACGTGTTCAGCGAGGACGCGCTGCCCGGCCTGATCAACGCCGGCATCGACTGCATCGAGCACGGCACCGGCCTAAACGACGACATCATCGAGCTGATGGTCGAGCGCGGCACCGTGCTGGTCCCCACGCTGGTCAACATCGTCGAGAATTTCCCGGGCATCGCCGAGGCCGCTGCGAAATATCCGGCCTACGCCTCCCACATGCGCGACCTGCACGCGCGCGGCCCCGCGCGGATCGCCGCGGCCAGGGAGGCGGGCGTGCCGATCTACGCCGGCAGCGACGCCGGCACCATGGTCGCGCCCGGCCGCATCGCCGACGAGGTCGAGGCGCTCAAGGGCATCGGGATGAGCCCGACCGAGGCCCTGGGCGTGGCGTGCTGGGATGCGCGGACCTGGCTGGGCCGGCCCGGCCTCGATCACGGGGCGTCGGCGGACCTGCTGTGCTACGCCGAGGACCCGCGGTCGGGCCCGGACGTGCTGCGCCGGCCCGACCTGGTGATCCTGCGCGGCAAGGCCTTTCGCCCGCCTCGGTAGGATCGCGGAATGGCGTTGGCCAGCGGCGCGACCTTCGCCGGTTACCTGGTCGCGCGGAGGCTGGGTGCTGGAGCGACCGGTGCGGTCTACCTCGTCCAGGACCCCCGATCGGCGCGCTGGCAGGCGCTGAAGGTCCTGTCGCCGGCGCTGTCCGCGGATGAGGAGTTCCGCCGGCGATTCCGTGCCGAGACGCCCCTCGCGCGCAGTCTCTACCACCCCAACATCGTCGAGGTCCACGACCGCGGCGAGTTCGAGGGGCAGCTCTACGCCGTCACGGACTACGTCGAGGGGACCAACGCCGCGCGGCTGGCGGCCGACCGATTCCCGGCCGTCGCACCGGCGGGCGAGGCGCTCGCGCTGGTGACCGCCATCGCCGGCGCCCTCGACTACGCCCATGCGTACGGGCTGCTGCATCGCGACGTCAAACCGGCCAACGTCCTGGTGACGGGCCGCGGCGGAGGCCAACAACGCATCCTGCTGACCGATTTCGGCATAGCCCGCCAACCCGGCACTGCCGGCTACGCCGCGCCCGAACAGCTGGCGGGCGCGGCCATCGACGGGCGCGCCGACCAGTACGCGTTGGCGGCCACCGCGTTTTACCTGCTGACCGGCTCGCCGCCGGCGCCCGACGCCCGACTCAGCGACCAGCGTCCAGAACTCGCGCGCCTCGACGGCGCGTTTGCCCGGGCGCTCGGCGCAAGTCCCGCCGACCGGTTCGGCACCTGCCGCGAGTTCGCCGACGCGGCAAACGAACACGCGGGCATCGCACCAGTCGGGGATCGCCGTCCCGCGGCCGCCCCGGTGGTCGACTATCCCGCCTACGCCTGGCCCGAAAACCACGACGTTTCCGGACCGTTCGCGCCCGACGCGTGGCGGCCCGCGCCGGTCGCGTCGGGGAGGCGCCGAACCCGCAAGGTCGTGGTGGGCGCCGCCGCGGTGGTGCTCGCCGTCGGGCTGCTCGCGGCCGGCTTCGTCGTCGGCCGCAAGACCGACACCACCGCGGCACCGGCCGCGCTCCCCGCCACCAGCACGAGCGCCGCGCCGGCGCCCGGCCCCCCGCCCGCCGCGCCGGCCCCGCTCGACGGCTCCTACCGCCTCGAGGTTCGGCGCACCAAGCAGACGTTCAACGGCCGGCCCAATCCCCAACGGCCCGAGGTACTGACGTGGTGGGCCTTCCGCTCGACCTGCGGGCCCGGCCCGTGCACGGCCGTCGGGACGCTGCTCGACGACGCCGACCTCACGCGCGCCAAATCGCCCGACGGCCAACCCATCGTGCTGGACTTCCGCGACGGCCGTTGGCTGTCCCGCACGGAGACGGCGGCGTTCCCGTGCGTCGGGCCCAACGGAGCGGTGGCGACACAGGCCACGACACAAAGCCTGTCGCTGCAGCCGCTACGGGAGGGCGAGTTGGCGGGCGAGATCACGGTCACCGTGCGTAGCAGCGAGTGCCACCAGCTCGGGGCCGTCCTGCGCGCCCCCGTCGCGGCGGCCCGTACGGGCGAGGTGCCGCCGGGCGTGACTGTGCCGCCCCCGCCCTGATCCTGACGCCTTTTGACAAAGGTGCAGAAAAGAATGCGAGTGCTTGCTATCTATGTTACGGTTCGTGGCACCCGACGACCTGGAGGCAGACGGTGACCTACGACGTGATCATTCGCGACGGGCTGTGGTTCGACGGCACCGGCGCCGCGCCGCAGACCCGCACGCTCGGCATCCGCGACGGCGTGGTGGCCACCGTCTCGGCCGGGCCCCTGGACGAGACCGGTTGTCCCGAGGTGATCGACGCAGCCGGCAAGTGGGTGCTGCCCGGCCTCATCGACGTGCACACCCACTACGACGCCGAGGTGCTGCTGGACCCGGGGCTGCGCGAGTCGGTGCGCCACGGCGTGACGACCGTCCTGCTGGGCAACTGCTCGCTGTCGACGGTCTACGCCAGCTCCGCGGACGCCGCCGACCTGTTCAGCCGGGTCGAGGCGGTACCGCGCGAATACGTCTACGGCGCTTTGGATTCCACCAAATCGTGGTCGACGGCCGCGGGCTACGTCGAGGCGATCGACGCGCTGCCGCTGGGCCCGAATGTCGGCTCCCTGCTTGGTCACTCGGACCTGCGGGCGGCGGTGCTGGGCCTCGACCGCGCCACCGACGCCACCGTGCGGCCCACCGGCGCCGAGCTGGAGAGGATGGCGGCGCTGCTGGACGAGGCGCTCGACGCCGGGATGCTGGGGATGTCCGGAATGGACGCGGCCATCGACAAACTCGACGGCGACCGCTTCCGGTCGCGGGCGCTGCCGTCGACCTTCGCGACGTGGCGGGAACGGCGCCGGCTGATCAAGGTGCTGCGCAAGCACCGCCGTATCCTGCAGAGCGCACCCGACGTCGACGACCCGAAGTCCGGGCTGCTGTTCTTTTTGGCCAGCAGCGCAATGCTGGGCCGGCGCAACGGGGTTCGGATGAGCCTGCTGGTGTCCGCGGACGCCAAGTCGATGCCGTTCGCCGTGCACACGTTCGGGCTGGGCACCCGTCTGCTGAACAAGTTCCTGGGCTCGCAGGTGCGATTCCAGCACCTGCCGGTCCCGTTCGAGCTGTACTCCGACGGGATCGACCTGCCGGTCTTCGAGGAGTTCGGCGCGGGCACCGCGGCCCTGCACCTGCGCGACCAGCTGCAGCGCAACGAGCTGCTGGCCGACGAGTCCTACCGCCGCAAGTTCCGGCGCGAGTTCGACCGCATCAAGCTCGGCCCGACGCTGTGGCACCGCGACTTCCACGACGCCGTCATCGTCGAGTGCCCCGACAAGTCGTTGCTGGGCAAGAGCTTTGGTGCCCTCGCCGACGAGCGCGGGCTGCACCCGCTGGACGCGTTCCTCGACGTGCTCGTCGAAAACGGCGAGCGCAACGTGCGGTGGACGACCGTGGTGGCCAACCACCGGCCCAGGCAGCTCGACAAGCTCGCCGCCGAGCCCAGCGTCCACATGGGCTTCTCCGACGCCGGTGCGCACCTGCGCAACATGGCGTTCTACAACTTCGGATTGCGGATGCTCAAGCGCGCCCGCGACGCGCAGCGCGCGGGCGCGCCGTTTCTGTCCATGCAGCGGGCCGTGCACCGGTTGACCGGCGAACTGGCGGACTGGTTCGGCATCGACGCCGGGACGCTGCGCGAAGGCGACCGCGCGGACTTCGTCGTGATCGACCCGGCCGGGCTCAACGAGGCGGTGGACGGTTATCACGAGGAAGCGGTGCCGTTCTACGGCGGGCTGCGGCGCATGGTCAACCGCAACGACGACGCCGTCGTCGCCACCGGCGTGGGCGGCGCGGTGGTATTCGGCAACGGCGAATTCCGGGCCGGCTACGGGCAAACGGTGAAGTCGGGCCGCTACCTGCGGGCCGGCCAGCGGCATGCCGGCGCGCTGAAAGTCGGTGTCTGACATGGCCAGAACCCAGCAGCAGCGCCGCGAGGAGACCGTCGCGCGCCTCCTCGAAGCCGCCATCGCCACGATCATCGAGGTCGGCTACGCGCGGGCCTCGGCGGCGGTGATCACCAAGCGGGCGGGGGTCTCGGTCGGCGCCCTGTTCCGCCACTTCGACACCATGGGCGACTTCATGGCGGCCACGGCGTCGGAGGTGTTGCGCCGCCAGGTGGAGTCGTTCACCAAGCGGGTCACTGAAATTCCAGCCGACCGGCCGGTGCTGGAAGCGGCGCTGCCGATCCTGCGCGACATCACCGCCGACCCGACCAACGCCGTCTTCTACGAGCTGACGATCGCCGCACGCACCGACGAAAAGCTCCGGGCCACAATGCAACACGAGCTCGCGCAGTACGCCGCGAAGATTCACGACGCGGCCCGGGCACTGCCCGGCGCCGAGGACCTTCCGGCCGAAACCTTCCCGGTCCTGGTGACACTGATGCGCAACGTGTTCGACGGCGCCGCCGTGGTGGAGGGGGTGCTGCCGCACCCGGAGATCGCCGAGCAGCGCATTCCGTTGCTGACCGCGCTGCTGGCCGCCGCCCTGCGCGGTGACTAGAGCGAGCCGATGCCGGTTTCGGGGTTGAGCGCGAATCCCCAGTCGAACAGGGTGGCGGCCTGATCCCAGTACGACGGGCCGCCCGGTTTCACCAGCCCGTACATCATCGCGATCACCAGCCGGCGGCCTCCGCGGGTGGCGGCGCCGACGAAGGTCTTGCGCGCGGCATTGGTGAAGCCCGTCTTGCCACCGATCGCGCCCGGGTAGCGCTGCAGCAGCTCGTCCTGGTTGGTGATCGGCTCGTCGCCGCGATCGCCGGGGAACATCGCCGACGGCTCGGCGGTGATCCGCGCGAACACCGGGTTGGCCATCGCGGCGCGGAAGATTACGGCCAGGTCATGCGCCGTCGACGCCCCCGAGCCGCCGGGCCCGTCGAGCCCGGACGGGGTCGACGCATGCGTGCTCGTCGCGCCCAGGGAGGCGGCCTTGGCGTTCATCTTGGCGACCGTCGCATCGGCGCCGCCCAGCAGGTGCGCCAGCGTGTTGGCGGCGTCATTGCCCGACACCAGCAGCAGCGCGTCGAGCAGTTGGCGCGCGGTGTAGGTGCGACCGGGCTTGATGCCGACGCAGTTGCACTCGACCTCGGTGTCGGCGACGTCGGCGACGACGGTGGAGTCCAGGCTCACCTGGTCCAGCGCGACGAGCGCCAGCAGCACCTTGATGGTGCTCGCGGGCGGATGGGCGACGTTCTGGTCGCGGCCGGCCAGCACCTGGCCACTGTCCAGGTCGGCCACGATCCAGGTCTGGGCCGGGCCGTCGGGGATGGGCACCGAGCCGATCGGCTGCGTGTTGTCGGCACGTGCGGTGCCTGCGCCGATGATCACCGCGAGCAGCGCCGCGAGCGTGGCCAGGAGCTTGCGCATGGGCGAAAAGTTTAACTTCCCGGCCGCCGTGATGCCCATTTCGCCACCATCCGGTGTTGAATCGACGCATGTGCAGTGAGCGAATCGACTACGAACAGGTGGCCCCACGGGGTATGAAAGCCCTTGGCGGCGTTCATCTTTACGTCAGCCAGTCGGGCCTGTCCAAGGTGCTTCTGACCATCGTGTACCTGCGGGTATCGCTGATCAACGGGTGCGCCTATTGCATCGACATGCACTCGCGGGAATTGCGCGAACTGGGCGTCTCGAACGAAAAGATTGCCCTGGTTCCGGTGTGGGAGGAAGCCGGTGAGCTGTTCGACAGCCGCGAGCGGGCCGCGTTGTCATGGGCCGAAACCGTCACCCGGATATCGACCACGGGCGCGCCCGACGGCGCATACGCAGCGGTATCGGCACATTTCGACAATAAGGAACTGGTCGACCTGACGATCGCTATCGGCCTGATGAACGCGTACAACCGGATGGCGATCAGCTTCCGGAATCCGCCGGCCGCGGTCAACGCGAAACACGCTGAAACGCAGGGGGACTGACGCGCTCAGCCTGCGTCAATGCCAGGGCATGTCGCGCCAGGAGTAGAACTTCCCGTCGCCGACGTCGTGCACGCCGTAGTAATCCCAGAAATAGTCGTGGCAGACGCCACCGTCCCACGGCACCGGGCGGCCGGCCGGAAGGACGTCGTCCGGGCACCAGTGCTGGCAGGACTTTCCGGCCGGGCAAGGGGCGGCCCCGGCCGAAGGCGCCGAGCCGATCGAGAGCAACAGCGTCGTGGCCACTACCGCGATCGCAATCTTCGAAGGGGTCATCCGGCAAGTCGACACCGCCCGCGCCGCTACCGATCCCAATCGGGGTGTTGAATCGACGCATGTTGAGCCTGGAAGAGATCTCCGACCGCCTCGAGATTCAGCAGCTGCTGGTGGACTACTCCACCGCCATCGACAACCGCCGCTTCGACGACCTGGACAAGGTGTTCACGCCCGACGCCTACATCGACTACACGGCCCTGGGCGGCATCGAGGGCCATTTCCCCGAGGTCAAGAAGTGGCTGGCGGAGGTCCTGCCGACCTTCCCGGTGTACGCGCACATGCTCGGCAACTTCTCGGTGCGCGTCGACGGGGACAGCGCCTCGTCGCGGGTGATCTGCTTCAACCCGATGGTGCTCCCGGGGGACAAGGAGCAGATCCTGTTCTGCGGGCTGTGGTACGACGACGAATTCGTGCGCACGCCCGAGGGCTGGCGGATGAGCCGCCGGGTCGAGACCAAGACCTTCCAGAAGGTCATGTGACGATTTCGGCCTGAGGCCCCTGGTCTGGCACAATGGGCGGCTGTCCGCCCCGCGATCACTGATTCTTTCGGAGCGAGGCGGTCGCGACACGCGAGGCAAAACCGGGCCCCGGCATCCCGCCGGCGTCGCTGAATTGCAGCGTGACACCCACAGGAGACATCGCTTAACCATGGCTGTGAAGATCAAGCTCACCCGGCTCGGCAAAATCCGCAACCCCCAGTACCGCATCGCCGTCGCCGACGCCCGCACCCGCCGCGACGGCCGCTCCATCGAGGTCATCGGCCGGTATCACCCGAAGGAAGACCCGAGCCTCATCGAGATCAACTCCGAGCGCGCCCAGTACTGGCTGTCGGTGGGGGCCCAGCCCACCGAGCCCGTCCTCAAGCTGCTGAAGATCACCGGTGACTGGCAGAAGTTCAAGGGCCTGCCGGGCGCCGAGGGCCGGTTGAAGGTCAAGCCCGCCAAGCCCAGCAAGCTGGAGCTGTTCAGCGCCGCGCTGGCCGAGGCCGACGGCGCGCCCACCACCGAGGCCGCCAAGCCGAAGAAGAAGGCGCCCGCGAAGAAGGCCGCGAAGGCCGCCGCAGAAACCCCCGGGACCGCCGAAGAGACGCCGACCGCCGAAGAGACGCCGGCCGCTGCCGAGACGCCGGCCGCCGAGGCGACCCCGGCCGAGGCGCCGGCCGAACCGGCCCAGGAAGGCTGACCGGCGTGAGCACCGTCGTCGTTGACGCAGTCGAGCACCTGGTCCGCGGGATCGTCGACAACCCCGACGACGTCCGGGTGGACATGGTGACCAGCCGGCGCGGGCGCACCGTGGAGGTGCACGTCCACCCCGACGACCTGGGCAAGGTCATCGGCCGCGGGGGACGCACCGCGACCGCGCTGCGCACGCTGGTCGCCGGGATCGGTGGCCGCGGCATCCGCGTCGACGTGGTGGACACCGACCAGTAGCGGGCGCTCCCGTGGAGTTGACGGTCGGGCGGGTGGTCAAGGCGCACGGCATCAGCGGTGAGGTGGTCGTGGAGATCCGCACCGATGACCCAGCCGCCCGCTTCGCGGCGGGTAACACGTTGCGCGCCAAGGATTCTCGTAGCGGCACCGAACGCGACGTCGTCATCGACCAGGCGCGCGAGCACGGTGGGCGGCTCTTGGTGCGACTGGCCGGGGTCAACGACCGCGACACCGCCGACACGTTGCGCGGCAACGTGTTCGTGGTGGACTCCGCAGACCTGCCGCCGATCGACGAGCCCGACACCTACTACGACCATCAGCTCGAGGGTCTGGCGGTCCGCACGACGACGGGACACGACGTCGGGGTGGTCGCCGAGGTGCTGCACACCGCGGCCGGCGAGCTGCTGGCGGTGCGGCGCGAGTCCGGTGAAGTGCTGGTGCCTTTCGTCGGCGCCATCGTCACGTCGGTGTCCCTGGACGATCGCCTGATCGAGATCGATCCGCCCGAGGGCCTGCTGGATTTGGGTTGAGCCGTGCGCATCGACGTCATCACGATCTTCCCGGCCTACCTGGATCCGCTGCGACAATCGTTGCCGGGCAAGGCGGTCGCGTCGGGACTGGTCGCCCTGCGGGTGCACGACCTGCGCCGCTGGACGCACGACGTGCACCATTCCGTGGACGACGCGCCCTACGGCGGCGGTCCCGGCATGGTGATGAAGGCGCCGGTCTGGGGCGACGCGCTGGACGAGACCTGTTCGAGCGAAACGCTTTTGGTGGTCCCTACCCCGGCCGGCACGCCGTTCACCCAGGCGACGGCCCGGCGCTGGACCGGCGAGGCGCACCTGGTGTTCGCCTGCGGGCGCTACGAAGGAATCGACCAGCGCGTCGTCGAGGACGCCGCGCGGCGGATGCGGGTCGAGGAGGTCTCCATCGGCGACTACGTGTTGCCGGGCGGGGAGGCGGCGGCGGTGGTGATGATCGAGGCGGTGGTCCGGCTGCTGCCCGCGGTGATCGGCAATCCGCAGTCGCACCAAGACGATTCACACTCCAACGGCCTGTTGGAGGGCCCGTCGTACACCCGGCCGCCCAGCTGGCGCGGGCTCGACGTCCCCGACGTTCTGCTGTCCGGTGATCACGCGCGCATCGCCGCCTGGCGCCGGGAGGTTTCGCTGCAGCGCACCCGGGAGCGCCGCCCCGATCTATTGCGCGGCGAAGAGTGATGATTGCGCCGAGCGTGCGGCTGGCCGCACCTTCGGAAGCGAGTGTGCGGCGTGCCGCACAGTCGCGCTGAGAAGCCGCGTCCGCGTCAGATGCGGCCGTTGGGAAATATCGTCCTGACGGCCTGGGTGATCGTCTGGCGCGCGGTGGCGTCGTCGGTGGTCTGCAGCGACTGGACCACCATGACGTAGCGGTGGTCGGCGCCGATCACGCCGGTCGACAGGTGCATCCAGTCGCTGCCGATGCAGCACATCCAGCCCTGCTTGACCGCCACCGGCTCGGCGAACAGCCCCTCGGGGATGCCGAACCGCTGCGGGTACCCGTCGACCCCGGTTGGCGTCGACTGGGCCAGGTCGTTGACGATGACCGCGGCCCGCTCGGGCGGCAGCCCGCCCGACCCGTCGAGCAGCATGTCGTAGTAGCGAACCAGGTCGGTCAGCGTGCTCATCGTGTTCCACCAGCGCCCGTCGCCGGGCGGGGTGGTCGACGACAGCCCGTAGCGGGCGGTGACCGCGGTGACGATGGCGTCGCCGCCGCCCTGGGCCCAGAACTTCTCGGCCGCGCCGTCGTCGGAGGACTGCAGCATGACGTCGAGGGCCTGGCGGTCCTCCGGCGACAAGACGGTCCGGCCCTGCGACTCGGCCAGCAGCAGGTCGTCGGCGATGAACAGCTTGGCCACCGAGGCGGTCCCGATGACCTGGCCGTTGCCGTTGGCGACGAGTTCGTGGGTCTTGCGGTCCAGCACGGCCACCGAGAGGGCCGCGCCGGTGGCGGCCGCCTCGTCGATGGCCCGCTGGATGCGCGCCGGCAGGCCGCCGAACACCGTGCCCGCGAGCGCCTGCGGCGGCCCGTGCATCGGCACGCTGTCCAGCAGCAGTTGAACCGTCTCCGGCTGGGTCAGGGCCTGGCGGGCGGGCGCGCTGTGGCCCGGGTCGCCCGACGCCGCCGGCTGGGCCTGTGACTCCACCAGCGCCTCGTCGCAGCCGGCCAGCACCAGCGTCACCGCCGCCACGGCGGCGAGCACGGTGAGCGGGCGGGCGCGCATCCCGGATCTCCTCGACGAAAAACCGACAGGTGGGCGGGCACAATGGCCCCAGTCATATGTACCACTCGCAGCGCCCTCGGCTGGTGCCGAACCGCGACGTTCACCTGTGATTTTCACTGCGCGCGGGGTGTCTGGCACAATTGTGCAGTTGTCTCGAACCCGTCACCGGGGCGGGCCGCTTCCCGGCCGCTGCGAGATACACGCACAAAGCCCGAAACCCATCGGCTTGTTGACCGCCCCTGTGTGGGCCGCGGTCGCGGGCCGCGAGCGCAAGGAAGTTCTCACAATGAACAGGCTGGACTTCGTCGACCAGGCGTCGCTGCGCGACGACATCCCGGCCTTCAGCCCGGGCGACACCATCAACGTGCACGTCAAGGTCATCGAGGGCGCCAAGGAGCGCATCCAGGTGTTCAAGGGCGTGGTGATCCGCCGGCAGGGCGGGGGCATCCGCGAGACGTTCACCGTGCGCAAGGAGAGCTATGGCGTCGGCGTCGAGCGCACGTTCCCGGTGCATTCGCCGAACATCGACCACATCGAGGTGGTGACCCGTGGCGACGTGCGCCGCGCCAAGCTGTACTACCTGCGTGAACTGCGCGGCAAGAAGGCCAAGATCAAGGAAAAGCGCTGACGCCCCTACGCTGATCTCGTGACGGATACCCCGGACTCACCCGAGCCCCAGTCCGACGCCGGTCAGACAGAGCCGAAGGTCTCGACCCGCGATCCCGATACCCCAGCCGAGGGTGGTCAGTCCCCGGAGCCGGCCGAGCGCCCGGAACCGGAGCCCAAGAAGAAGTCCACGCTGCGCGAGCTCGCGCTGCTCGCGGTGATCGCGGTGGTGCTCTATTACGTCATGCTGACGTTCATCGCGCGGCCGTATTTGATTCCGTCGGAATCCATGGAGCCCACGCTGCACGGCTGCACGGGCTGCGTCGGCGACCGGATCATGGTCGACAAGCTGACCTACCGGTTCGGCCACCCCCACCCCGGTGACGTGGTCGTGTTCAAGGGACCTCCGTCGTGGAACGCCGGGTACAAGTCGATCCGTTCGAACAACACCGCGCTGCGGGCGGTGCAGGACGGGCTGTCGTTCATCGGCTTCGTGCCGCCCGACGAGAACGACCTCGTCAAGCGGGTCATCGCGGTCGGCGGACAGACGGTTGCGTGCCGCGCCGAAACCGGGCTGACCGTCGACGGCAAACCGCTCAAGGAGCCCTACCTGGATCCGGGCACCATGATGGCCGACCCGGCGAAGTACCCCTGCCTGGGCAGCGAGTTCGGCCCGGTCGCCGTGCCGGCGGGACGGCTGTGGGTGATGGGCGACAACCGGACGCACTCGGCGGACTCGCGCGCCCACTGCACAAGCGTCCCCGCCGACGCGCTCAAGGGCGTGTTGTGCACCGGCGACCCGAACTCCGGGACGGTGCCGGTGTCCAATGTCATCGGCAAGGCCCGATTCATCGTGTGGCCGCCGTCGCGCTGGGGCGGTGTCGGATCGGTGAATCCCCAGCAGAGCCGGTAGCCGTGGCCACCACGTGGCCGCCGCGGACGGTGATCCGCAAGTCCGGGGGATTGCGCACCCTCGAGTCCGCGCTGTACCGCAGCGGCCTGGGGCCGGTCGCAGGCGTCGACGAGGTGGGCCGCGGCGCGTGCGCGGGCCCGCTCGTCGTGGCGGCCTGCGTGCTCGGGCCGGGACGGCTGGAAAGCCTTGCCGTACTTGATGACTCGAAGAAGCTGACCGAGAAGGCGCGGGAAAAGCTGTTCCCGTTGATCCGCCGCTACGCCCTGGCCTACCACGTGGTGTTCATCCCGTCGACCGAGGTCGACCGCCGCGGGGTGCACGTGGCCAACATCGAGGGCATGCGGCGGGCGGTGGCCGGGCTGGTCGTTCGCCCCGGCTACGTGCTCAGCGACGGCTTCCGCGTGCCCGGCCTGCCGATGCCGTCGCTACCGGTGATCGGCGGCGACGCGGTGGCCGCCTGCATCGCCGCGGCCAGCGTGCTGGCCAAAGTCAGTCGCGACCGGCTGATGGTCGCCATGGACGCCGAGCACCCCGGCTACGGCTTCGCCGAGCACAAGGGCTACGCCACGCCCGCGCATTCGACGGCGCTGACCCGGCTGGGCCCGTGCGCCGAGCATCGCTATTCATTCATCAACGTCCGGCGCGTGGCCATAGGGTCAGACGGGTCGGGCACTCGGCTGGTGGCTGAGTGCAAACCGGACACTCCGGCCGAGCGACAGGGATGCCGGTGAGGAAAGATGGCCACGGTAATGGTCGTGGAGAAGGACGTCTGAGCAGATGAGTGCAGAAGATCTCGAAAAGTACGAAACCGAGATGGAGCTCTCGCTGTACCGCGAATACAAGGACATCGTCGGTCAGTTCAGCTACGTCGTGGAAACCGAGCGACGCTTCTACCTGGCCAACAGCGTGGAGATGACGCCGCGCAACGCCGACGGTGAGGTGTACTTCGAGCTGCGGCTGTCCGACGCGTGGGTGTGGGACATGTATCGCCCGGCCCGGTTCGTCAAGCAGGTGCGGGTGGTGACGTTCAAGGACGTCAACATCGAAGAGGTCGAGAAGCCCGAGCTGCGGCTGCCGGAGTAGCGGTTACTGCGCGGTGGGCGGACTTTCGGCGTCGGACGGCAGCTGACCGCGATTGTCGATGATGGCACGGGCCACCTCGGCCAGCTTGATGTTCAGGGCCTGGGAGTGGCGCCGCAACAGGTCGAACGCCTGGTCCTCGGACATGTCGTGCAGCAACATCAGCATGCCGACGGCCTTGCCGATCTCGCGGTTGGACAGCAGCCCCTTGCGCAGGGTGGCGGCGTCCTCGCCCTTGGCGACCGCGTTGATGGCCACGCTGGCGAACGCCGCCAGCACCGCCGCGCGCCCCGCCGACTCGGCGTTGAACATGTTGGGGGTGTCGCTGAACAGGTTGAGCGCGGCCCCCTTGCGCTTGTCGACCAGCAGCCGAAAGCCCATCGCCCCGCGCACCGGCGTCTCCTCGACCAGCACGGCGGCCAGCTTGGGCCACAGCGACGGCGACGTCAGATCCGGGTCGATCTGGGGGGTTTCCTCCTCGATCGCGTCGATGCAGGGGCCGTCCCCGGCGCGCCGCTCCAGCTCGTCGATGTGGTGGGCGATCCCGTCGCTCGCGCCGACGGTGACATAGCGGTCGTTCTCCCGCACCAACAGGCTGGCATGGTCACAGCCGCGGATGGCCAGGGTGGCGGCCACACAGATGGCCGCGTACATCTCGGTGACGTCCGAACCGCGATAGATGATCTCGGCGAGCGCGGCGAAGACGGTCGCCGGGTCGGCCTTCTCGCCCCCCGGCATGGCGCCGTCCGCGCCCGCATCCGGTTCGTCTGCCACGTCCTGCCTCGTTCCCGCGTTGTCGGTGTTTGACCCGCGCGCAATCGCCGTAGATTATCGACCGCCGCAACGGGCCGCGCACGCAATCCGTCTTACGGGGCCGTCGGCTGCTCGGCCCCGCCGTCGAGAATATCGACTCGCGACTTTTGTCACCGGTGGTTTCAGCCCGGCGGGGAGGGGAAGGAGAGGTGGAATGGGGCTTACCGTGGCGGTGACCGGACCGACCGGCGAGATCGGGATCTCGGCGGTGACGGCGCTGGAGCGCGAGCCCACGGTGGACAAGATCGTCGGCATGGCCCGGCGGCCGTTCGACCCGTCGGCCAGCGGTTGGGTCAAGACCGGCTACCAGCAGGGCGACATTTTGGACCGCGAGGCCGTCGACGCCCTGGTGGCGCAGGCCGACGTGGTGATCCACCTGGCGTTCATCATCCTGGGCTCGCGCGAAGAGAGCGAACGCATCAACCTGCAGGGCACCCGCAACGTGTTCGAGGCGACCGTCGCCGCCGAACGCCCGCGGCGCCTGGTCTACACGTCGTCGGTGGCGGCCTACGGCTACCACTCCGACAACCCGGTCCCGCTCACCGAGGACGTGCCGGCGCGCGGGTCCGCCGAGCACTACTACTCCGCGCAGAAGGCCTCCTGCGAGGCGCTGCTCGCCGACGTCACCAGGGGCTCGTCGCTCGAGGTGTTCGTGCTGCGGCCCTGCATCGTCGCCGGGCCCCGGGCGACCGCGCTGGCCGACGCGATGCCGTGGAAGCAGCTGCCCGGGCCGGTGCGGGCGCTGGCCAGGGTGGTGCCGATGCTCAAGCCGGTGGTGCCCGATCCGGGCTTTCCGCTGCAGCTGGTCCACCACGACGACGTCGCCGAGGCCATCGCGCTGGCGGCGACGGCCCCGGCCCCGCCGGGCGCCTACAACATCGCCGGCGACGGCGTGGTGACGGTGTCCGAGGTGGCCAAGGCGCTGGGCGGCCGGCCGGTGCGGGTCCCCGCCGCGGCGGCCACGGCGGCGTCGGCGGCGATTTCGCGCGTGCCGTTCGTCCCGTCCATGCTCGAATGGCTGCACAGCGCGCGGACGTCGGTGGTGATGGACACCACCAAGGCGAGGATCGAACTCGGCTGGCGGCCGGTGCACTCCTCGGAGGACACCCTCGCGGCGCTGGCAGGGGCGGTCTGACGCCGCGCCGGGTGGCCGCCAGGCGGTAATTTGATCCTGTGAGATTGCACCGCCGCGGCGGCATTGCCGATATCCCCGCCGACTACGACGAACACGCGGTGAGCGTCGCGCCCCGCAAGCACGAGGCGGCCGGCGTGCGGGCGGTGCTGGTCTCGCTGCAGCGGGGGTTCGAGCAGATGGGCGCGGTGCGCACCGCCGCGGTGCTAGCCCGGCTCAACCAGCGCCACGGCTTCGACTGCCCCGGTTGCGCGTGGCCGGAGGAGCACGGCGGCCGCAAGCTGGCCGAGTTCTGCGAGAACGGCGCCAAGGCCGTCGCCGAGGAGGCCACCAAGCGCACCGTCACGCCGGAGTTCTTCGCGCGGCACTCGGTGGCCGAGCTGTCGGCCAAGCCGGAGTACTGGCTGTCGCAGCAGGGCCGGCTCACCCAGCCGATGGTGTTGCGCCCTGGGGACGACCACTACCGGCCGCTCGGCTGGGACGACGCCTACCGGGTGATCGCCGAGCACCTGGGCGCCCTGGCCAGCCCCGACGAGGCGGTGTTCTACACGTCGGGCCGCACCAGCAACGAGGCCGCGTTCTGCTACCAGCTGCTGGTCCGCAGCTTCGGCACCAACAACCTGCCCGACTGCTCGAACATGTGCCACGAGTCGTCGGGGTCGGCGCTGACCGAGTCGATCGGCATCGGAAAGGGATCGGTCACCGTCGACGACGTCGAGCGGGCCGACCTGATCGTCATCGCCGGGCAGAACCCCGGCACCAACCACCCGCGGATGCTCTCGGTGCTGGAGAAGGCAAAAGCCAACGGCGCCAAAATCATTGCGGTGAACCCGCTGCCCGAGGCCGGGTTGATCCGGTTCAAGGACCCGCAGAAGGTACACGGGGTTGTCGGCCACGGCGTTTCGATGGCCGACGAGTTCGTGCAGATTCGCCTGGGCGGCGACATGGCGCTGTTCGCCGGGCTGGGCCGGTTGCTGCTCGAGGCCGACGACCGCGCCCCGGGCACCGTCGTCGACCGGGCGTTCGTCGACGCGCACTGCGCCGGCTTCGACGACTACCGGCGCCGCACGCTCGGCGTCGACCTCGACACGGTGTTCGCCGCCACCGGCGTCGAGCGGGGCCAGCTCGAGCGCGTCGCCGGCATGCTGAGGGCGTCGCACCGCACCGTCGTGTGCTGGGCGATGGGCCTGACCCAGCACACCCACGCCGTGGACACCATCGGCGAGATCACCAACGTGCTGTTGCTGCGCGGCATGATCGGCAAGCCGGGCGCCGGCGTGTGCCCGGTGCGCGGGCACTCCAACGTGCAGGGCGACCGCACCAT
The DNA here is from genome assembly GCF_059812405.1 of Mycobacterium sp. NGS57. NCBI lineage: Bacteria > Bacillati > Actinomycetota > Actinomycetes > Mycobacteriales > Mycobacteriaceae > Mycobacterium > Mycobacterium sp. NGS57. Next base: position 83,479 of record NZ_JCALCP010000001.1, read on the forward strand.
GGGCATCTGGGAGCAGATGCCCGAGGAGTTCCTGGCCGCCCTGGACCGCGAGTTCGGCATCACCAGCCCGCGCAAGCACGGCTACGACACGGTGGACGCGATCCGCGCGATGCGCGACGGGCGGGCCCGCGTCTTCGTGGGCATGGGGGGCAACTTCGCGTCGGCCACCCCCGACACCGCGGTCACCGAGGCCGCGCTGCGCAATTGCGCGCTGACCGTGCAGATTTCGACCAAGCTCAACCGCAGCCACCTGGTGCACGGGGCAACGGCCCTGATCCTGCCGACGCTCGGCCGCACCGACCGCGACATCCGGGGCGGTCGCAAACAGGTGGTGTCGGTGGAGGATTCGATGTCGATGGTGCACCTGTCGCGCGGCAGCCTGCACCCGCCCGGCGACCTGGTGCGCAGCGAGGTGGGGATCGTCTGCCAGCTGGCGCGCACGCTGCTGGGCGCGGCGCACCCGGTGCCGTGGGAGCGCTTCGCCGCCGACTACGACACCATCCGCGACGCGATCGCCGCGGTGGTCCCCGGCTGTGATGACTACAACCGCAGGGTGCGCGCACCCGACGGCTTCCAGCTGCCGCACCCGCCGCGCGACGCCCGCGAATTCCACACCAGCACAGGCAAAGCCAACTTCGCGGTCAACCCGCTGCGGTGGGTGCCGGTGCCGCCGGGCCGGCTGGTGCTGCAGACGCTGCGCAGCCACGACCAGTACAACACCACCATCTACGGGCTCGACGACCGCTATCGCGGGGTCAAGGGCGGCCGGCGGGTGGTGTTCGTCAACCCGGCCGACATCGAGGAGCTGGGCCTGACCGCGGGCCAGCGCGTCGATCTGGTGTCGGAGTTCGGCGACGCCGAGGGCCGGCTGCAGGAGCGCCGCGCGAAAGACTTTCTGGTGGTGGCCTATTCGACGCCGGTCGGCAACGCCGCGGCCTACTATCCCGAGACCAATGCGCTGGTTGCGTTGGATCACACCGCGGACAAATCGAACACCCCGGTGTCGAAGGCGATCACGATCCGGCTGGAGCCGGCGGCTTAGTGCGACGCGTCACCGCGCGCCGCAGCGCACACCATCTCACCGCCGAGCGGGCCGTCACGCGACCGGAAACCCTGGCCGTCGAGGAGCCGCTGGAGATCCGCGTCAACGGTGCGCCGGTCACGGTGACCATGCGCACGCCCGGATCGGATTTCGAACTCGCGCAAGGGTTCCTGCTCACCGAAGGTGTGATCTTTGGCCGCGACGACGTTGCGAGCATCCGCTACTGCGGCGGGCGCGGCGAGGACGGGGCCAACACCTACAACGTGCTGGACGTGACCCTGGCGCCCGGGGTCGCCCCGCCCGATCTCGACGTCACCCGCAACTTCTACACCACGTCGTCCTGCGGGGTCTGCGGCAAGGCGTCGCTGGACGCGGTGCGGCTGCACGGCCGCTTCTCGCCCGGCTCGGACCCTATGCTGATCACCGCGGCCGCGTTGCAGGCGATGCCCGGCCAATTGCGCGCCGCGCAAAAGGTTTTCGACACCACCGGTGGGCTGCACGCGGCGGCGCTGTTCGGGGTGGACGGCACCGCGTTGGTCGTGCGCGAGGACATCGGCCGGCACAACGCGGTCGACAAGGTCGTGGGGTGGGCGCTGGAGCACCGGCCGCTGCCGCTGGCGGGTTGCGTGCTGCTGGTCAGCGGGCGGGCCTCGTTCGAGTTGACGCAGAAGGCGGTGATGGCGGGGATTCCCGTGCTGGCCGCGGTGTCGGCGCCGTCGTCGCTGGCGGTCTCGCTCGCCGAGGACGCCGGGGTGACGCTGGTGGCGTTCCTGCGGGAGGACTCGATGAACGTCTACACCCGGGCCGACCGGGTCACCTAAGCCACGCCTGGGGATGGATCCCCGACTGGGGATAACCGGTCGCTCCCGGCGCCATTCGGCGTTTCGGAGGCACGGCCCTGTCGGCCGGGCACGGCAGGTTGACCGCCATGACGACCGAACAGGCGATGACCCGCATCCAGCTGGGCGCGATGGGTGAGGCGCTCGCCGTTGATCACCTGATGCGGATGGGGCTGCGGATCGTGGCCCGCAACTGGCGCTGCCGCTACGGCGAGCTGGACGTGATCGCCGTCGACGACGCCTCCCGCACCGTGGTGTTCGTGGAGGTCAAGACCCGCACCGGGGACGGCTACGGCGGGCTGGCGCACGCGGTCACGCCACGCAAGCTCGCGCGGCTGCGCCGGCTGGCCGGGCTGTGGCTGGCCGGCCAGGACCGGCGCTGGGCGGCGCTGCGCATCGACATGATCGGCGTGCGGGTCGGGCGCCGGCGCACCCCGGAACTCACCCACCTGCGGGGGATCGGCTGATGGCGCTGGGACGGGCGTTCTCGGTCGCGGTGCGGGGGCTGGACGGCGCGATCGTCGAGATCGAGGCCGACATCACCTCCGGGCTGCCCGGCGTGCACCTGGTGGGCCTGCCCGACGCCGCCCTGCAGGAGTCGCGCGACCGCGTCCGCGCGGCGGTCACCAACTGCGGCAACGACTGGCCCCAGGCCCGGCTCACGCTGGCGCTGTCGCCGGCGACGCTGCCGAAGATGGGATCGGTCTACGACATCGCGCTGGCCGCGGCCGTGTTGTCGGCGCAGCGCAAGCACCCCTGGGAACGCCTGGAGAAGACGGTGCTGCTGGGGGAGCTGTCCCTGGACGGGCGGGTCCGGGCCGTGCGCGGGGTGCTGCCCGCCGTGCTGGCCGCCAAACGCGACGGCTGGCCGGCCGTCGTCGTCCCCGTGGACAACCTGGCCGAGGCCAGCCTCGTCGACGGGATCGACGTCTTCGGCGTGCGCACCCTGCGACAACTGCAGCGCTGGCTGGGCGGCTCCGGCGGGCTGGACCACCGGATCAACGCGGGGACGCCGGCCCCGGAGCCGTCCGCCGACCTGGCCGACGTGGTGGGACAGTCACAAGCGCGGTTCGCCGTGGAAGTGGCCGCCGCGGGCGCGCACCACCTCATGCTGACCGGGCCGCCGGGCGTGGGCAAAACGATGCTGGCCCAACGCCTTCCGGGGCTGCTGCCCCCGCTGGCCGACGGCGAGTCCCTCGAGGTCACCGCGATCCACTCGGTGGCCGGGCTGCTGTCGTCGGACACCCCGCTGATCACCGCGCCGCCGTTCGTGGCGCCGCACCACAGTTCCACCGTCGCCGCGCTCGTCGGCGGGGGTTCGGGGATGGCCCGCCCGGGCGCGGTCAGCCGCGCGCATCGCGGTGTGCTGTTCCTCGACGAATGCGCCGAGATCAGCGTCAGCGCGCTGGAAGCCCTGCGAACACCGTTGGAGGACGGCGAGATTCGCCTCGCCCGCCGCGACGGGGTGGCATGCTACCCGGCCCGCTTCCAGCTGGTGCTCGCCGCCAACCCGTGCCCGTGCGCGCCGGCCGATCCGCGGGACTGCGTGTGCGCGGCCGCGGCCAAACGCCGCTACCTGGGCAAGCTGTCCGGGCCCCTGATGGACCGGGTCGACCTGCGCGTGCAGATGAACGCGGTGCGGGCCGGGGCGATCGCGATCACCGGCGGCGAATCGACCGCGCAGGTCCGCCAACGGGTCGCGGCGGCGCGCGACGCCGCCGCAGAGCGCTGGCGGCCCTACGGATTTCGCACCAACGCCGAAGTCAGCGGCACGCTGCTGCGGCGCAAGTTCCGCCCTGGCAACGACGCGATGGAACCGCTCAAGCGGGCGCTGGACGGCGGGCTGCTCAGCATCCGCGGCCTGGATCGCACCCTGCGCGTCGCGTGGAGCCTGGCCGACCTGGCCGGCCGCACCGCGCCCGGACTCGGGGAGGTCGCCACCGCGCTCAGCTTCCGGCAACCCGGGGCGCAGCGATGAACGATCCGGTGTCGCGCGCGTGGGCCTACCTGTCCCGGGTGGCCGAGCCGCCCTGCGCGGAACTCGCCGCGCTGGTGCGCCAGGTGGGGCCGCAGGAGGCAGCCGAGCGGGTCCGGCGCGGGGCGGTCGACGACGCGGTGGCCCGGCACACCGAGGCCCGCCGCGAAATAGACCGGGCCGCGGCCGATCTGGAACTGCTCGCCACCCGCGGCGGCCGGTTGATCACCCCCGACGGCGACGAGTGGCCGCTGCTCGCATTCGCCGCGTTCGGCGCCGCCGGGCCCAAGGCCGGCGGCGGGCCGCCGATGGTGCTGTGGGCGGTGGGTCCCGAGCGCCTCGACGAGGTGGCCCGGCGCGCGGCCGCCCTCGTCGGCACCCGCGCGTCGACGATGTACGGCGAGCACGTGGCCGCCGACCTGGCCACCGGTCTGGCCGAGCGCGACGTCGCGGTGGTCTCCGGCGGCGCCTACGGCATCGACGGCGCGGCGCACCGCGCGACGCTGGACTGCGAGGGAATCACGGTGGCCGTGCTGGCCGGCGGGATCGACATCCCTTATCCGGCGGGGCATTCCGCGCTGCTGCATCGCATCGGTCAGAGCGGGCTGGTGTTCACCGAGTACCCGCCTGGTGTCCGCCCGGCCCGGTACCGGTTTTTGACCCGCAACCGCCTGGTCGCCGCCGTCGCGGGCGCGGCGGTGGTGGTGGAGGCGGGCCTGCGCAGCGGCGCGGCGAACACCGCCGGCTGGGCGCGGGCGCTGGGCCGCGTGGTGGCCGCGGTGCCCGGGCCGGTGACGTCGTCGGCGTCGGCGGGATGCCACGCGCTGCTGCGCAACGGCGCCGAGCTGGTCACCCGGGCCGACGACGTGGTCGAGCTGGTCGGCCGCATCGGCGAGCTGGCGCCCGAGGAGCCCCACCCCGTCACGGCGCTCGACGGGCTCGGCGACGCCGAGCGGCGGGTGTACGAGGCACTGCCCGGGCGCGGGGCCGCCGCGGTCGAGGAGATCGCCGTCGCGGCGGGCCTGCCGCCCGAGCGGGTGCTGGGGCCGCTGGCGATCCTCGAGGTCGCGGGGCTGGCGCGGCGCGAGGACGGGCGGTGGCGAATCGTGCGCGCCGCGCGGACCCGGCCTTCGACAACGCGGCTCGTATAGTCGACGGAGGTCGGGCACGAATACGAGGAGGCAGCAGGACTAGTGGCAGGTCGACCTCTGCAAAGCTTCGAAGTTGCCCGCACCGAACAGCTCACCCGGCACATGGTCCGGGTCGTGCTCGGCAGCGCACATTTCGACAAATTCGTGCCGAGCAAGTTCACCGACTCCTACGTGAAGCTGGTTTTTTTGCCCGGCGACGTCGACGTGTCCGGGCTGCCGCACCCGCTGACCCTGGACAGCTTCGCCGAGCTGCCGCGGGAGAAGAAGCCCTCCGTTCGCACGCTGACGGTCCGCCGCGTCGACCCCGACGCCCACGAGATCACCCTGGACGTCGTCGTGCACGGCGTCGCGGGCGCGTGGGCGGCGTCGGCCCAGCCCGGCCAGCCGATCTATCTGATGGGCCCCGGCGGGGCCTACACCCCCGACCCGGCCGCCGATTGGCACCTGCTGGCCGGCGACGAGTCCGCGCTGCCGGCCATCGCCGCGGCGCTGGAAGCCCTGCCCCCCGACGCGGTCGGCCAGGCGTTCATCGAAGTCGCCGGCCAGGAGGACGAGATCCCGCTGAGCGCACCGGAATCCGTCGACGTGAGCTGGGTCTACCGCGGCGGCCGCGCCGACCTGGTGCCCGAGGACCGCGCCGGGGACTTCGCGCCGCTGATCGAGGCGGTCACCACCGCCCGGTGGCTGCCGGGGCAGGTGCAGGTGTTCATCCACGGCGAGGCGCAAACCGTCATGCACAACCTGCGGCCCTACATCCGCAAGGAGCGCGGGGTGGACGCGAAGTGGGCGTCGTCGATCTCGGGTTACTGGCGGCGGGGCCGCACCGAGGAAACCTTCCGGCAATGGAAGAAGGAACTGGCCGAGGCGGAAGCCACCGCCTGACCGCGGGCTGGCATGCTCGTCGCATGGCGTTCGGCGACTACCAATTCGAGATTTACCTGCAGGGCCTGGCCGGAACGGTGCCGTCGCTGCCGGTGGCCTACGCCGAATTGGAAGCCAAGGCGCGGGCCGCGATGTCGGCGTCGGTCTGGTCGTACGTCGCCGGCGGCGCCGGCGACGAGCGCACGCAACGGGCCAACTGCGAGGCCTTCGAGCGCTGGGGCCTGATGCCGCGGATGTTCGTCGGCGCCGACCGGCGCGAGCTGTCGGTGGAGCTCTTCGGCATGAGCCTGCCGTCGCCGATCTTCATGGCGCCCATCGGGGTCATCGGCATCTGCGCCCAGGACGGCCACGGCGACCTGGCCACCGCCCGCGCGGCCGCGGCCACCGGCGTGCCGATGGTGGTGTCGACGCTGACCGCCGACCCGCTGGAAGACGTCGCCGCCGAATTCGGCGACACCCCAGGCTTTTTCCAGCTGTACACCCCCAAAGACCGCGAACTGGCGGCCAGCCTCGTGCAACGTGCGGAGGCCGCCGGTTACCGCGGGATCGTCGTCACCCTCGACACCTGGGTGCCCGGCTGGCGCCCGCGCGACCTGAGCACGGCCAACTTCCCGCAGCTGCGCGGACATTGCCTGAGCAATTACACCAGCGACCCGGTGTTTTGCGCCGGCCTGCAACAGCCGCCCGAAGCCGATCCGCGCGGCGTCGTACTGCGCTGGGCGCAGCTGTTCGGCAATCCCCTCACCTGGGAGGACCTGCCGTGGCTGCGCTCGCTGACCGACCTGCCGCTGCTCGTCAAGGGGATCTGCCATCCCGACGACGCCCGGCGCGCCAAAGACGGCGGCGTCGACGGCATCTACTGCTCCAACCACGGCGGGCGCCAGGCCAACGGCGGCCTGCCGGCGATCGACTGCCTGCCCGGGGTGGTGGAGGCCGCCGACGGACTGCCCGTGCTCTTCGACTCGGGCGTGCGCAGCGGCGCCGACGTCATCAAGGCACTGGCACTGGGAGCCACCGCGGTGGGCATCGGGCGCCCCTACGCCTACGGCCTGGCCCTGGGCGGCGTCGACGGCATCGTGCACGTCCTGCGGTCGATGCTGGCCGAGGCCGACCTGATCATGGCCGTCGACGGCTATCCGACGCGCAAAGATCTCACCCCGGACACGCTGCGGCGCGTCACCTGAGCGCGGCGCCCCGCGCCTGCGAACGTTGACGGCGTGGAGGCGATCCTCGACGAGTTCGACGAGTACCTGGACCTGCAGTGCGGCCGTTCGGCGCACACCCGCCGGGCGTACCTGGGCGACGTGCGGTCGCTGCTGGCGTTCCTCGACGGGCCGACAAACGGACAGAGCCTGGACGCGCTGAGCCTGCCGATCCTGCGGGCGTGGCTGGCCGCTGGCGCCGGCGCCGGGGCGGCCCGCACGACGCTGGCCCGCCGCACTTCGGCGGTCAAGGCGTTTACCGCGTGGGCGGAGCGGCGCGGCCTGCTCGCGGCCGATCCGGCCGCGCGTCTGCAGGTGCCCAAGGCGCACCGCACCCTGCCGTCGGTACTGCGTCAGGATCAGGCACTGCAAGCCATGGCGGCCGCGGAATCCGGTGCGCAACAAGGTGATCCGCTGGCTCTGCGGGACCGGCTGATCGTCGAGCTGCTGTATGCCACCGGCATCCGGGTGAGCGAGCTGTGCGGCCTGGACCTCGACGACGTGGACACCCGCCACCGGCTGGTGCGGGTGCTCGGCAAGGGCGACAAGCAGCGCAGCGCGCCGTTCGGGGCGCCCGCCGCCGACGCGCTGGCGGCCTGGCTGGCCGACGGGCGCCCCGCGCTGGTCACCGCGGAGTCCGGGCCGGCGCTGCTGCTGGGCGCGCGTGGCCGCCGGCTCGACGTCCGCCAGGCCCGCACCGTCGTGCATCAGACCGTCGCGGCCGTGGACGGCGCGCCCGACATGGGCCCGCACGGGCTGCGCCACAGCGCGGCAACGCACCTGCTCGAGGGCGGGGCCGACCTGCGCGTCGTCCAGGAGCTGCTCGGCCATTCCAGCTTGGCGACCACCCAGCTCTACACCCACGTCGCGGTCTCCCGGCTGCGCGCGGTGCACGACCGGGCCCACCCGCGGGCCTGAGTTCTTTGCCGCGAGACTGTAACTACCGACGGCGCTACTCGCGACTGTGTCGAAATCGCCTCTGCGGACACCGATTTCCTGCGGTTTCCCGGCGTCCGCTGGACCAACCCGCTTGAGCACGCGTGAAGCGCCCTACCCACCCAGCGGTTTGAGCCGGATCGGCGTGGACTTCAGCAGGTCCAACGGGTCGACGTAGCGGGCGCCCGACGCCGGGCCCCACATCGCGCCCCAGTGCAGACACGCCGATGCCGCACACCCCGGATGCCCGGCCACCAGCTCGCCGAGAACCGCCGAAGCGTTCACGGCCTGGCCGGCCCGCACCCGCGCGCGGACCGGCTCGTAGCTGGTCCGCAGCCCGCCGGCATGCGCCAGCGACACCACCGGGCGTCCGGCCAGCGTCCCGGCGAACACCACGGTCGCCGCGCCGGCCGCGTACACGGGCTGACCGGGTGCACCCGGCAAGTCCACGCCCCGGTGGCCGGGGTTCCAGTCGGGCGCGGGGGCGTCGAATCCCCGGGCGACGGCCGGGGGCGGGCGCAGCGGCCAGTCCAGCCGCCCGTCGTCCGCGCCCGCCGACCCCGCTCCGGCCAGCATCACAGCCAGCATCAACGCCACCCACCGCACCCGCACAGTGTCAGCGCAGTGCCGCTGGTCAGGCCACTCAGCGCTGTGGACAGAGCACCCCGCGAATCGGTGTAAACTTCATCCCGCGGTCCGTGTAAGCGGGCTGACTTCGCGTGTCTGCACCAAAGAAGATGCCGAGCGGTCCCTGACACAGGGTTGGGCATCTCGACAGACACCAGGGCCCGGCCTCACCCGATGCCGGGCAACAACCGACAACAAAGGAATAGCGGCCAATGGCTGTCGTAACCATGAAGCAGCTGCTTGACAGCGGCACCCACTTCGGGCACCAGACCCGACGCTGGAATCCCAAGATGAAGCGGTTCATCTTCACCGACCGCAACGGCATCTACATCATCGACCTACAGCAGACCCTGACGTTCATCGACAAGGCGTACGAGTTCGTCAAGGAGACCGTCGCCCACGGCGGCACGGTGCTGTTCGTCGGCACCAAGAAGCAGGCGCAGGAGTCCGTCGCCGCCGAGGCGACCCGCGTCGGCATGCCGTACGTCAACCAGCGCTGGCTGGGCGGCATGCTGACCAACTTCTCCACCGTGCACAAGCGGCTGCAGCGCCTCAAGGAACTCGAGGCCATGGAGCAGACCGGCGGCTTCGAGGGTCGCACCAAGAAAGAGATCCTGGGCCTGACCCGCGAGAAGAACAAGCTCGAGCGCAGCCTCGGCGGTATCCGCGACATGAACAAGGTGCCGTCGGCGGTCTGGGTCGTCGACACCAACAAGGAGCACATCGCCGTCGGCGAGGCCCGCAAGCTGGGCATCCCCGTCATCGCGATCCTGGACACCAACTGCGACCCCGACGAGGTCGACTACCCGATCCCGGGCAACGACGACGCGATCCGCTCGGCCGCGCTGCTGACCAAGGTGATCGCCTCCGCGGTCGCCGAGGGCCTGCAGGCCCGCGCCGGGCTGGGCCGCGGCGACGGCAAGCCCGAGGCCTCGGACTCGCTGGCCGCCGAGCCGCTGGCCGAATGGGAGCAGGAGCTGCTGGCTTCGGCCACCGCCACGGCCGACGCGGCCCCCGCCGCAACCGAATCCACCACACCTACGGAAGGCTGAGCATTGGCGAATTTCACCGCTGCCGACGTCAAGCGGCTCCGGGAACTCACCGGCGCCGGCATGCTCGACTGCAAGAACGCGCTGGCCGAAACCGACGGCGACTTCGACAAGGCCGTTGAGGCGCTGCGGATCAAGGGCGCCAAGGACGTCGGCAAGCGCGCCGAGCGGGCCACGGCCGAGGGCCTGGTCGCCGCCAAGGGCGGGGCGCTCATCGAGCTCAACAGCGAGACCGACTTCGTCGCCAAGAACGCCGAGTTCCAGCAGCTGGCCGACCAGATCGTCGAGGCGGCCGTCTCGTCGAAGGCCGCCGACGTCGACGAACTCAAAGCCGCCAGCCTCGGTGACAAGACCGTCGAGCAGGCGATCGCCGAGCTGTCGGCCAAGATCGGCGAGAAGCTGGAGCTGCGCCGCGTCGCGAACTTCGGCGGCACCGTCGAGACCTACCTGCACAAGCGCGCGGCCGACCTGCCGCCGGCCGTGGGTGTGCTGGTCGAGTACACCGGCTCGAACGGAGACGCCGCCCACGCCGTCGCCCTACAGATCGCCGCGCTCAAGGCGCGCTACCTGTCCCGCGACGACGTGCCCGAGGACGTGGTGGCCAGCGAACGGCGCATCGCCGAGGAGACCGCCAAGGCCGAGGGCAAGCCGGAGCAGGCGCTGCCCAAGATCGTCGAGGGCAGGCTGAACGGCTTCTTCAAGGACGCGGTGCTGCTCGAGCAGCCGTCGGTGTCCGACAACAAGAAGACCGTCAAGGCCCTGCTCGACGAGGCCGGCGTCACGGTGACCCGCTTCGTCCGCTTCGAGGTGGGCCAAACCTAACGGCCCCCGCCGCCGACTAGCGTCACTGTCATGCGACACGTGCACGCTTTCGGCGACGACGCCCTCGGTGACCTCGACGCGGTCGGCCTGGCCGATGCCATCAGGGCCGGCTCGGTGAGCAGCGCCGAGGTTGTCGAGGCCGCCATCGCCCGCACCGAGGCCGTCAACGCGGCCCTCAACGGCCTGGCGTACAACGGGTTCGAGCAGGCCCGCACAGCCGTCCCGCCCGCGGGCGTGTTCTCCGGCGTCCCGACGTTCGTCAAGGACAACGTCGACGTCGCCGGCCAGCCGACGATGCGCGGCACCGACGCGTGGACGCCGAAAAACGCCGCCGCCGACGGGGACTTCACTCGCGTGCTCCTGGGGACGGGCCTGACGTCGCTGGGCAAGACGCAAATGTCGGAGTTCGGGTTCAGCGCGGCGGCCGAACACCCGCGGCTGGGCCCGGTCCGCAACCCGTGGGACACCGACTACACCGCGGGCGCCTCGTCCTCGGGCTCCGGGGCGTTCGTCGCCGCCGGCGTGGTGCCCATCGCCCACGCCAACGACGGCGGCGGCTCGATCCGCATCCCGGCCGCCTGCAACGGTCTCGTCGGCCTCAAGCCGTCGCGAGGCCGGCTGCCGCTGGATGCGGAGCTGCGCCGGATGCCCGTGGGCATCGTCGCCAACGGTGTGCTGACCCGCTCGGTGCGCGACACCGCCGCCTTCTACGCCGAGGCCGAGCGACTGTGGCCGACCCCCAAGCTGAAGCCGGTGGGCCACGTGACCGGGCCCGGCACGCGGCGGCTGACGATCGCCGTGCTGACCCGCTCGGTGCTGCGCGAGTCCAGCCCCCAGGTGCGCGAGCTGACCCTGAAGTCGGCGGCGCTGCTCGAGGAACTCGGTCACCGCGTCGAACACATCGACCCGCCGGTGCCGGCCAGCTTCGTCGACGATTTCGTGCTGTATTGGGGCTTTCTGGCGATGACGCAGGTGCGTGCCGGGCGACGGCTGTTCGGCGTCACCTTCGACCGCACCAGGCTCGACGCGCTGACGCTCGGCCTGGATCGGCACGCCGCCCGCAACCTGCACCGGATCCCGCTGGCGATCATGCGGCTGCGCCGGCTACGGCGCCGCACCGCGCGACTGTTCCGCAGCTACGACGCGGTGCTCACCCCGACCCTGGCCGACGAGACGCCGCGGGTCGGCTACCTGGCGCCCACCGACTACCGGCAGGTGATGGACCGACTCATCGACTGGGTCGCGTTCACCCCGCTGCAGAACGTCACGGGCGAGCCGGCGATCTCGCTGCCGCTGACCCAATCCGCCGACGGCATGCCGGTGGGCATGATGCTGACGGCCGACCTCGGGCACGAGGCGCTGCTGCTCGAACTGGCCTACGAGCTCGAAGCGGCCCGCCCGTGGGCCCGGATCCACACCGGCTGAGTCAATCGGAGCCGAGCTTTTCGAGCATGCGCTTGAACTCGCGCTGCTGCGCGTCGGTCAGCTTGCTCAGGATCCGCGCGTCGGCGACCCGGACTGCGGCCTCCGCGCGCTTGAGCAGCGCGCGGCCCTGGCCGGTCAGCGTGGCCGGCAGCGCGCGGCCGGAGGACACCGACGCCGGGCGTTCCACCGCGCCGATCTTCTCCAGCCCACGCAGCACCGTGTTCATCGCCTGCGGTGTCACATTCGTGTGCCGGGACAATTCGGCGCTGGACATGCCCGGATAGTGCGAAAGGATGCGCAGGCAAACGAATTCGGGCAGCGTCAGGTCCAGCGGGCCGAGCACCGCGGAAACCTCCGGTCGCAGAACGGCTCCCACCCGGTAGAGCAGGTAACCCAGCGGCGCGTCTTCGGCCTGACCCATGTCAGTGATCTTGACATATCTCGGATCGCCGCGGGCCGTTCGCCCAAGATCGTGATTTTTGGCCGCTCAACGGGGTAACCCAGAGGGACCCGAACCCGAAGGAGCGCCCATGGGCGAAGCACCCGAGATCAACGTGGCCGAGCGCGCGCGGCGGGAGGCCGACGCGTACCGCGGGGACAACGCCCGACCGCTGGAGGGCTACACGGTGGTCCTGGCCGTCTACGGGCTGCTGGTCACCCTGACCGCCGTCATCGCGGCGGCCACCGGCCGCAAGCTGCCCGAGCGCTGGGGCGTCCAGGATCTCCTCACCGTCACCGTCGGCACCCACAAGCTGTCGCGCACGCTGTCCAAGGACGCCGTGACCAGCCCGTTGCGGGCGCCGTTCGCCCACTACGCGGGGTCGGGTGGCCCCGCCGAGGTGATGGAGGAAACCCGGCACGGCAGCGCGCTGCGCCACAGCCTGGGGGAGCTGTTGACCTGTCCCTTCTGCCTCGACATGTGGGTGGCCACCGTATTCGTCATCGGGCTGATCTTTGCGCCGCGATTGACCCGGCTGACCGCGGGCACCTTTACCGCCCTGGCCGGCGCCGACTTCCTGCAGCTGGCCTACGCCAAGGCCCAGCAGCTGACCGAGGCGTAGATCATGCCCAAGACGACGAAAAAGGGCCAGGCGAAACAGAGCGAGCTGCCCAGCACCCTGCGGCGCTCTGACGACAAAGCCCAACGCACGTTCGCCAAGGCGCACGACTCGGCGGCCGAAGAGTACGGCAGCGAGGAGCGCGCCCACCGGGTGGCCTACGCCGCGGTCAAGCACAGTTTCGAAAAGGTCGGCGACCACTGGGAGCCCAAGGAGCAGCGGGGCCCGTCCGACGAGCGGGCCGAGCGCGGCGGGCTGCGCAACACCGGCCGATCGGCCGAGGGCGTCGACGCCAACGCCAGCAAAAAGCACCTGCTCGAGGTGGCGCGCCGCCTCGACGTGCGCGGCCGGTCGACGATGACCAAGCCGGAGTTGGTCGAGGCGATCATGAAGGAGAACCGCCGGCGGCGCGGGCGCTGACCCTCAGCGCTCGAAGTTGGTGATGTCGTCGAACTCGGCCCGCACGATGCCGTAGCAGTCGCATGCCAATTCTTCGAGTCGGTTCCGGTCGGTGATCGTGATGACGCCGCGGCTGTAGCGGATCAATCCCTGCGCCTGGATTCGCTGGGCGGTGTCGGAAACGGTGGGCCGGTGGACCCCGAGCATCTGGGCGAGGAACTCCTGGGTCAGCGGGAACTCGTCGCTCCTGACTCGGTCGTGCGTCGTCAAAAGCCAACGCGCCATTCGCATTTCGGCGGGATGGGTGCGGTTGCACACGACATTCTGCGCGATCTGCACCATGGTCGCCTGGGTATATCGGTTCAGGAGCGCACGCAGCGCCAAATTGCGGTTCAGGGACCGGCGAAACCCGTCGGCATCGAGGCTGGCCGCATCGCCGGGGATCTGGCAAAACGCCGTCTGCGGACTGGTCGCCGCGCCGAGGTACACCGGAAGTCCGACGAAGCCTTCGTGGCCGATCGTCGCCACCTCGACGCCGAGCTGCCCGTCGGTGGTGGCCACCAGGGAATACACCGCCGAGAGCGGAAAGTACACCCGCGTGATCGGCTCGTGCGGTTGGTATGCGGTCTGCTTCATCTCCGCGTGCTCCAGCCGCAGGTGGGGCCGCAGCCCCGCGTATTCGTCCTCGGGTAGCTGCGCCAATATCGCGTTGCGCCGGAACGGATCTTCACTCACCTGGTGGGCTTACCCACGATTCGCGCGGCTATGTCGGCAACCTGACACAAGGATTACGCTGGGTCTTATGTTCGCGACCCGACGCAACGGCGCCGCGTTCGGGCGCGTGGTTTTCGTGGCGTCGCTTGGCGGCATGAACGCGCTCACCGCCGTGCTCGCGGACCTGCCGATGGGTTTTCCGGTGCCGATCGTGGCCGCGCAGCACCGCAGACACCTGCGCAACAGCGGTGACGCGCTCGCCGAAATCTTGGCCCGCCGAACCCGCCTGCCGGTTCGGCTTGCTGTGCCCGGGGAACCGGCGGACAAACAAGGCGTCACGATCGTGCCCGCCGGCATGACGGCCACGGTCGACCCGAACGGGGCCTGGTCGTTGACTCAAGAAACATCGAACGTCTTTGTCGGGAACGCCATCCTGACCAGTTCCGCGGCGCAGGTCCCGACTCTCGCGGTCATCATGACCGGGCGGATGGCCGACGGGGCCGACGGCTGCCGCGCCGCCAAACGCCACGGCGGACGCGTGCTGGTGCAGGATCCCTCGACGGCTCAGGCGTCCAGCATGCCGGCGCATGCGATCGCCACCGGATGCGCCGATTTCGTGCTGCCGCTGAACCGCCTCGCGGCCGCGGTCGTGGCGCTGACCACCGCGCCGGGGGGAGCCGAGCTGCTGGCGGTCCCGTTGCCGCCGTGGGCGCGCCTGAACGCCTGAAGGTTTAGCCGGCGCCGCCCTGGGCATCCCGAAGGCCATGGTCACCACTACCACCCGAAGCCAGCTTCGCAAATGCCTCACCGACGTTGACTTTCCGGCGAACAAGCAGGACCTGCTCGACGCCGCGGACCGCAACGGCTGCGACGCCGACACCGTCCACGCGCTGCGCGCGATTCCCCCGGAGACCTACAACAACGTCGCCCAGATCGCCGCCTCGGTCACCATTGCCGACGACACAACGGACGACAACCCCTCGGGCAGCGCGATCGTCGACGAGTTGGGCGAAAACCGCGGATCCTGAACGCGTTCAGATCATTTCGCTTTTGATATAGCGAATGACTGCCGGCGCCTCGCGCCAGGCGAAGGCCAGCACGCCCAGGCCGAACGCGCCGAGCACCGCGTAGACGACGGTCATCGGAATGGAGATGTGGACTGCGTCGGTTGCGTTCATGGTGATCATCCGGGCGGCAGGTTGGGCATGATGGGCAGCAGCGCGTTGTGCTTCTTTGGGTGAACCCCGGTGGAGCGGCGTGCGTCGGCGGTGCCGTCCTTGTTGTGGCCGACGTTCCTGGTGTACGGACCCTGGTTGCCCTGCTGGACCCGCCAGGAGTGCGAGCCCGTCGTGGGCTTGGCCCGCGACTTACCCACTCGGATCTTGCTCATACCAATTCCCTTCTGTTGTGCGGCGTTTCGCTCAACTCGTCGAAGAAGCGGTCGATCGCCGGCCATACCCGGCTACCGCCGGACAGGCCGCGCCATTCGCGGCGGATCACCGCCACCAGGCGATAGCAGTCGTCGACCGGCACGATCCAGTGCTCGGCGGCGTCGCGCGTGGTGTTGACCAGCACCGCCTCGACGGCCGTCGCGAGATCGAAGATCTCGGGGCGTTCCTCGACAACCGCCTGCCACGCGGCCGAGTCCACCTCCCACTGGGTGACGCCCGCCGGGCTGGGGTAGTGCGCGACGACGGTACCGTCCGGCTGGCGGACGAAGAACGCCAGGCCGACCGGCACGCCCAGGCCCGCGGTGTCGAACGGCGCCAGCCGGCGCCGGCTATCCGGGATGAGCCGGTAGTGCCCGCGCCCGGCCGCCTCGCGCTGGAAAAGCAGCTGACACCCGCGGCACACGCACAGCACGTTCCCGTCGTGCTCGTCGAGCATGTGCCGGTGCCCGTCGCCGATCGGGGCGTCGCACAGCTGGCAGTGCTCGGTCGGCCCCACCGATTGCGCTGGTCGGTTAATGGTGCGGCGCAAGGCATCCAGCGTCATGCGTGCACCCCGTGTGGCCGGGTCATCAGGCTGTCCAGCGGGATGAACGCGGCCTCCGCGGCGCGGCGCTCAGCGGCACCCGACACCACCTCGACACCGCAAAGTTCCGGCGCCAGCGCCAGCACCTCCTCGCGCACGACCTCGTCGAGGCCGGCGATCGACGACCCGCATCCGCGCTTGCTCAGCCGCACGGTGGCGACACCGTCCTCGATGCCCACCAACTCGACTGTGCCGCCGCGGTCTTCGACCGCCCCCGATATCCCGCGCAGGGCCCGCGCGACGCGATCGGCGACCGGCTCGGGGTGCAGGTCGTGCAACACCAGCAGGTGTCCCAGCAGTTCGTCGCCCAGAAAGGCGGCGCGCGCCCGGGGTGTGGCGGCCGCGTACCCCAGGGCGCGCGCCAGCGCTTCGCCGTAGACCCTGGCCAGCGCCGAAAGGGCGTCCCGTGCAAGGGCTCCCGCCGGGCCCGGGACCTCCTCGAGTTTGCCGAGCAGCTCGTCGAGTCGGGTCAGTTCACCGCGCACCTGCTCGTCGGGTTGCGTCATGATCCCAGGTACTGCGTCGGCGAATGGGTCTTCTTGATGGTGCGCCCGCCGCCGACGTACATGTGCACACCGCACGGCAGGCACGGATCGAAGCTGCGCACCGCGCGCATGATGTCGACGCCGCGGAAGTCGTCCGGGCCGTTCTCCTCGAAGATCGGCATGTCCTGCACGGCGTCCTCATACGGACCCGGCGTGCCGAACGAGTCACGCGGGCTGCCATTCCACGGCGTCGGTGGGTACGGGTGATAGTTGGCGATCACGCCCTTGTCGATCACCATGTGGTGGGAGAGCACACCGCGCACCGCCTCGTGGAACCCGCAGCCGATCGCCTTGTCGTGCGGCACCTCGAAGTTGTTGAAGATCTTGGTTTCTCCGGCCCGCACCATTTCCATCGCCCGCTCGGCGAAGAAGAACGCCATCGCCGCGGAATAGGCGATGAAGTAGGCCCGGGCGCGGTCGCGCTCGATCGCGTTGGACCACTGCGGGATCTTCCATTCCAGCGTGGCCTCGGGCAGGTTGCGGCTTCTCGGCAGCGAGATCCGCACGCTGTGCCCGGTGGACTGCACGTAGGGGGTGTTGACCAGGCCGGACAGCGCGGTGGAATACAGCCGCGCGAACGGCCCGCCGCCGGTGTCCAGCGCCAGGTGCTCGCCGCTGTTCTTGTCGAACCAGCGGGGGCTCATCACCCAGCTGTACTTGCCGTTGAAATCGCGCTTCTGCGGGTCGGGCAGGGTCGTCTGGTTCCAGGGGTGTCGGATGTCCACCGGGTTGCCCAGCGGATCGTGCGTGACGAACGGCTCCTCGTTGACCCAATCCTCGTAATACGAACTGCCCAAAAGGATCCGGATCCCCAGGTTGATGTCCACCAGGTCGTTGGTGACCAGCTGGCCGTCGACCACCACGCCCGGGGTGACGAACATCTTGCGGCCCCACTCGGACATGTGCTCGTAGCGGTAGTCGACCGAAAACGCATCCTGCCAGGCGCCCCAACACCCGAGCAGCACCCGCCGGCGTCCCACCTCCTCGTAGCCGGGCAGCGCCTCGTAGAAGAAGTCGAAGACGTCGTCGTTCATCGCGACGGCCTGTTTGACGAAGTCGAGGATGTCGATCAGCCGGCTCAGGTAGTCGGTGAACGTGGTGGGCGACGGCATGGTGCCGACGCCGCCGGGATACAGCGTCGACGGGTGCACGTGGCGGCCCTCCATGATGCAGAACATCTCGCGGGTGGTCCGGCTGACCCGCAACGCCTCCTTGTACACCTCGCCCTCGAAGGGGTTGAACGCGCGCATGATGTCGGCGATGGTGCGGTAGCCGTGGATCTGCGCGTTGCGGGCCTCGGTCTGCTCGGCTTTCGCCAGGACGCTGGGGTTGGTGTCCTTGACCATCGCCTCGCAGAAGTCGACGAACACCAGGTTGTCCTGAAAGATGGTGTGGTCGAACAGGTATTCGGCGGCCTCGCCGAGGTTGATGATCGTTTCGGCCAGCGGTGGATTGTCGATGCCGTAGGCCATGTTCTGGCAGTAGATCGAACACGTGGTGTGGTTGTCCCCGCAGATGCCGCAGATGCGGCTGGTGATGAAGCCGGCGTCGCGGGGGTCCTTGCCCTTCATGAACACCGAGTAGCCTCGGAACAGCGACGAGGTGCTGTGACACTGCTCGACGGTCTTGGTGCCGAAGTTGATCTTGGTGTAGATGCCGAGATTGCCGATGATCCGGGTGATCGGGTCCCAGGCCATCTCGATGGTTTGCGACGATCCCTTGGCCCCCGTTTGTGCCGGCTCGGTGACGGTCATGCTGGTCTCCTCCTCTGGGTTCGGCTAAGTCGTGTTCACGGACGCCAGCGCGGGTCGTACCCGGTGGTCAGCGCGTCCTTGTTGTGCCGCCACTTGGGTTCGCGGTTGGCGCCGAGGTTGGTGATGCCGCGCATCCGGCGGATCAGCGCGCCGTAGGGCTTGACGACCATCGACGAGAAGCTGCCGCCGGGCGGGGCGTCCATGAACGGCATGAACTTGTCCGGGAAGCCGGGCATGGTGCACCCGATGCAGATGCCGCCGACGTTCGGGCAACCCCCGACCCCGGACATCCAGCCGCGCTTGGGCACGTTGCAGTTGACCACCGGCCCCCAACAGCCAATGTGCACTTGGCATTTCGGCGAGTTGTAGTCGTGGGCGAAGTCGCCCTGCTCGTAGTAGCCGGCGCGGTCGCAGCCCTCGTGCACCGTCTTGCCGAAGATCCACTGCGGCCGCAGCATGTGGTCCAGCGGCGGCGGCGGCGCCGACCCGGCCGCGTGGTAGAGCACCCACGTCAGCGTCTCCATGAAGTTCTCCGGCTGCACCGGGCACCCGGGGATGTTGACGATCGGAAGCGCGCCAGTGGATTTGAAGTCCCAGCCGAGGTAGTCGCACAAGCCCATGGACCCGGTGGGGTTGCCGGCCATGGCGTGGATGCCGCCGTAGGCGGCGCAGGTCCCGATCGCGACGACGGCCCACGCCTTGGGTGCCAGGTTGTCGATCCACCAGTTCAGCGTCAGCGGCTCACCGGTTTCCAGGTCGTTGCCGAACGACGTCCAGTAGCCCTCCTCGAGCACGTTCTGGTTGGGTATCGAGCCCTCGATCACCAGGATGAAGGGCTCGAGCTCGCCGCGGGCGGCGGCCCGGAACGGCTTGAGGAACTCCTCGCCACCCAGGGTGGGGGACAGGACTTTGTTGTGCAGGTTGACTTTTGGCAGGCCCGGGATCAAACCGGTCACCACGTCCTCGATCGGTGGCTGCGCCGACGCGGTGATCGAGACGGTGTCCCCGTCGCAGCTCATGCCCTCGGATATCCACAGGATGTGGACCTCGTCGAAGCCGTGCGGCTTGGGCTGGGTGGCTTCCTTCGGCAGCGTCATCGGTCCGTCCCTTCTAGGTTTGGGGTCGCTTCTGGAACCGGTCGCGGAGCCGGTCGTAGAGCGCGGCGACGGGCGCGGCCAGCGCCAGCGCGGGCGGCTCGGTCGGCGCGTTGGGGTGGGGCCGGGTGGGGGCGACCTGTTTGGCTTGGTCGAGGACCTCGCCGAGTTGCACCAGCGCGTCCTCGTCGACCGCCTCGCGCAGCTTGGGCCACAGCTGGCCCTCCTCGTCCTGGACGTGTTCCTCGATGTCCTTCTGCAGGGAGGCGATCAGCTCCTGAGTTTCGTCGCGGCTGGCGCCCGCCTCGTCCAGCGCCATGAGCGTCTTCTTGACGCTCATGTGCTCGTCGAGGTGGTGGTCGATTTCCTCGTCGCCGTCGGACAGCGCCTGTTTGGCCAGCGGGTAGACCATCAGCTCTTCCAGCGCGGCGTGTTTGGACAGTTCCCGGATGAGGATGTCGACCACGCCGCGGCGCTGTTCGTCGGTCTTCGCGGTCTCGTAGTCGCGGAATAGTTGCTCGACCATGCGGTGGTCGTGGTTCAACAGCTCCAGCGCGTCCATCTTTCCTCCTGCCGTGATCAGGCCCGATCCGCCGGTGTGACTTCGTCGGGAGCGAAGTAGTAGAAACGCCGGCGCCACTCGTGCAGGTCGGCGCCGGGGTCGTCGGACAAGGTCACCGCGATCTGGTACTGGTCCTCCATGTCGAGAAGTACGTCCTCGACGACGGCGAGCCGATCCACCAGGAAGATGTCGTGGGCGTCGGTGCCGTGCGGGCGCGGACGAAGCCGCACCCGGCTGCCCTTGGCGATCCGGACGCCGGCGACGGTCACCGAGTCCGACTCGGGCGCAGCGTGGGGCCGCATCGTACGAATGGCGCCGTGCAGGCGCTCCATCATTTCGCGCGGCATCTCGTCGACGCGGTCGATGATCGCCGCGGCGCGCGGGTCGGTGGCCCGGGCCTCCAGCTTCTCCTCGGCCGTGAGGGTCCCGGTGCGCAGCGACAGGATTTCGTCGATCTCGGCTGCGTCGAACAGGTCGCCGGGGCTCTCCGGGCTGACCGCGGGGTGGTCGTAGAGCAGAATCGGCGACGACAGCATCACCTGACGGTTGCCCGGTGCACCGCCGAGCACCGGATAGGTGTGGATGTTGCGGCACCCCTTGGCGGCCGGCGTGGCCCATTCGGGCGGGTCCAGTAGCGACAGGAACGCGCCGGCGTCGACGCCGAGCAACGTGTGCGTGCCAATCATGGACGCCCGCAACGCCTCTGGGCGCGATGCCGCCGCCGGGGTGCTCGTGTCACGGTTCTCGGTGCGCACCGAAAGCTTCGCCAACCCGAACGGCGCGCCGGCGTCGGTGATCGACAGCGCGACGGTCGCCGATATCGGCCCGCAGCTGCGCACGATGCGCCCCGACCCGTCGCCGACGAGCTCGACATCCTCCCCGGCCGGGATCCGCACCTCGACGACACGGGATGCTGCGCGCAGCTCGGCCACGGTGGCGGTCACGTCGTGCTCGCGCGGCACGGCGTCGTCGAAGGTGAGGAACCGCTGATCTCCGACGGTCAACGCGTCGACGGGCTCGAAGCCTCCGCCCGGGCGGGCCCGCTGGACCGAGCGA
The DNA here is from genome assembly GCF_059812405.1 of Mycobacterium sp. NGS57. Classification (NCBI taxonomy): domain Bacteria; kingdom Bacillati; phylum Actinomycetota; class Actinomycetes; order Mycobacteriales; family Mycobacteriaceae; genus Mycobacterium; species Mycobacterium sp. NGS57. The sequence continues at coordinate 104,645 of NZ_JCALCP010000001.1, forward strand.
TGGTGCACATGGAGGAATCGGAGCCGGACCTGCACGACGGCCGTCTCGGGCGCCTCCAGCAGGCATTCGGTCTGTTGGTACCAGGCATCCGACGAGCCGGCGACGCCGGCGTGGGCCGCGACGTCGGCCGGCAGCCAGCTCCGTGGCGTCAGCACGCCAAACTGCCAGCGCACCTTGTTCTTTGGCGACGAGCGCCGATATGGGTAGAGCAGGTATCCCTCGTACAGGATCGCGTCGGCGACATCGGCCAGTTCGCCGAAGCGCGAGGGGGTGTTCACGGTAGAAGCCGCTCGACCATGACAGTCACCCCGCTGCCGGAAGTGTCCGGTGATACCGGCCGGATCAGAGCCGCGTACCCCGTCGACGGCGACCCAAACAGGCGATTATCGCCTCGCCCGGCGCAGCTCCTCGGCCAGCTTCGAGACTTCCCTGCGAAGCTCCTCGACGCCGGCGGCCGGGGCCGCGCGGCCCGCGCTCTGGGTATCGGCGACGGCCTGCACTATCCACGACGCCAGTGATCCGGTGACCACACCGATCAGGCTGATACCGCCCACCATGAGCGCCGCCGCGATCAGCCGCCCCGCAACGGTGATCGGATACACGTCGCCGTAGCCAACGGTGGTCACCGTGGAGATGGCCCACCACAGGGCCGCTCCGAAGGAGGTGATGCTGGCGCCCGGGTGATCGCGCTCCTGGGCGAGGATCGCCAGCGACCCGACGTAGACCAACAGGGCGGCGCCGGTGAACGTATACATCAGGATGCGGCCGCGCACCGCGTTGCCGACTGCCTTCTGCAGTGCTCCGAGCGCGACCACCGCCCGCAGCAGTCGCAGCGGTCCCATCAGTGGAAGGGCGACGATGACCGCGTCGAACAGGTGGTGAACGAACCAGTGCAGCCGATCCGGCGAAAGAGTCAGGCGCACAAGGTAATCGGCAACGAACAGCCCCCACGTGCACCAAGTCGCCGCCCACACGATGCGCGGCTCGACGCCGTGCGGCCGGGCGAGCACATGGACCGAATACATGGCGAGGTAGGCGATCGCGACCAGCGCCAGCAACCAGCCGGTGCGTTGCTCCCAGACCTCTTCCCTGGTCGGTTCGGCCTCGAGGCTCACCTCCGGAACCTTCCCCAGAACGCGTCGGGTTATGCGCCCCGAAGCGCGGTCGATCGTTTGCCGCCAAACGGTGGGGGTACGCGATCGCCTATGAGCGACCCCGAAACCGTCATCAAAAGCCTCCGCGGCGCCCTCGACAAAGAGCAGGGCCTTTCCGATCGGCTACAGCAGTCGTTGGTCAAGGCCCGCGAATGGGCCGAGGCCGAGCTGAATCCGGACCTCCACGCGGCGCTCGAGTGGCCGCGCGACATCGACGAATACGAGGCCTACCTGGCGCGCTTCGTCAGGTGGGTGCCCCATGAGTCGTCCGCCGACGCGTGGCAGAACGACAAGCGGCAGGCCCAAGAGGTCAGCGACCGCATGTCGCACTTCTACTTTCTGGTCGACCAGGGCGACGAGCCGCCGCAGGGCTCGGACGTCTTTCGGGAGTGGATGACCGGGTTCGCCAAGGAGTGGGGAGGTTTCCTGGACTCGCCCGAGTCGTTCAGCCCGGAAGTGCTGCAGTCGTTCATCGACAATGCGCCGGAGTACCGCATCCAGGAATCCCTGGTCGACGGGGCGCCGAACGCGCCCAGCGGCTGGCTGACGGCCAACCAGTTCATCGCGCGTGAGATCAACGGCGGTCTGCGCCCGATCGCCGAACCGGCCAGCAACCTGGTGGTGACCTCACCGGCCGACTGCCACTACCAGCACGCCTACGACATCGACGCCGACTCGAACATCCCGGCCACCACCGTCAAGAGCGAAAAGTACGGCAACATCAAGCAACTCATCGAGGGCAGCCGGTACGCCGAGGGCTTTGCCCGCGGCACGTTCGTCCATTACATGCTGCCGGTGCACGCCTACCACCGCTATCACGTCCCGGTGGGAGGTCTGGTCAAGGAGTCGTTCCGGATCAACGGGAAAGTCTTCATGCAGGTCGGGCTGCAAGACCACGAGTTCACCGCCAGCGACAGCGCCAGCAGCGGCTACGAGTTCTCCCAGACCCGCGGAGTGGTCACCATCGACACGTCGGCGTCGGATTGCGGCGACATCGGCGTCGTCGCGGTCATCCCCGTGGGCATGGCACACGTTTCGTCGGTGGTCCTCACCGCGACATCCGGGCGCCACATGGCCAAGGGAGAAGAGTTCGGCTACTTCCAGTTCGGCGGCTCGGACATCATCATCCTGTTCCAGGACGGGGTCGACCCCCAGCTGGACACCAGCGAGGAATTCCGTCTGGTGGGTACGCCGGTGGCCCGCTGCCGTCCCCGGCCGGGCTGATCCCGTCCCATCGTTTAGACCCCCCTGCCGTCGGGAAGCCTTCGCACGGGTTGATCCACCACGCCCTGTCCTAGCCCTGTTCTGGGGCGCCCACCCGCGTTAAACCAGCAGCGCCGAGTTTGGGGCGACACGCCATGCGTGGGCGCGATTCGGGCGCCGTCGCATGCCGCGGCGCCGGCGCGGGTCACCCTGAAGCAAAACGACAATGGGGGAGAGATGGGCGATCCGCTCGGCTTGTCGATCGGTACGGCAAACCTGGTGGCCGCGCGCACGGGCACCGCGCCGGTGACCCGCAGCACGGTGGTGACGCTGTTCGGCCACCGGCCCCCCGAGGTCGGTGCGCCGGAGGAAAATCCCGGTCTGGACGAGCCCGGCCTGTCGCTGAGCGGATTCGTCGAGCGGGTCGGCGACCCCGACCCGGTGGTGGCCTCCGACGGCTCGGCGCACCCGGGCGAGGCGCTGACCGCCGCCGCGCTCGACGGGATGGCCCGCGCGGTCGGCCCGGCGGCGCCGGTCGCCGTCGCCGTGCCGGGCCATTGGACCGAGTGCCAGGTCGGCGCCCTGCGCACGGCGGTACGCGGCTGCCCCAACCTGGCGCCCGACGGCGCGCCGCCCGCGTTCATCTGCGACGGCACCGCCGCGCTGGCGGCCCTGTACGCCCAACCCGGCTTTCCCGACGACGGCGTCGTGGTGCTGTGCGATTTCGGTGCCAGCGGCAGCAGCATCACCCTGACCGACGCGGCCGCCAACTTCCGCCAGATCGCGCCGACCCTGCGCTGCACCGGGTTCTCCGGCAACCAGCTCGACCAGGTGATCCTGCGACACATCGCGTCGGACGCCGGCGCAGACACCGCCGGCACCGCGCCGCTGACCCCGCTGGGCCGTCGGGTGGCCCAATGCCGCAGCGCCAAGGAACAACTGTCGTCGGCGACGGTCACCGTCATCCCGGCCGACCTGCCCGGCATCGGAGCGGACGTCCGGCTGGCGCGCGACGAGTTCGAGGCGCTCATCTCCGAACCGTTGCAACGGTTCACCGACTGCGTGGCAGAGCTGTTGCGGCGCAACCGGATTCCGGGGGACAGCCTGGCCGCGATCGCGACGGTCGGCGGGGGCGCGTGCATCCCGCTGGTCACCAGCCGGCTGTCGGAGCGGCTAGGGGCGCCGGTCGTCACCACGTCGCAGCCGGCGCTGAGCGCGGCCATCGGCGCCGCGGTGCTCGCTCAACTGCGTTCGTCGGCCGCGCCGCCGACCGCCGTCGGCCGGCCGCCGGTCGCGCTGACCGAAGGCGTCGCCGCCACGGAAATGGCTCCGGCGGCATGGGCCGCGGGGGCCGCGCGCGGCGCGGCGGAGGAGTCGGTCGCCGACGGCGACCGGTCGGCCACCTATCGCGCGCTGGCCTGGTCGCAGGAAGCCTCGTCCGCCGAGCTGCCGCTCCTCGGGGGGGACGAATTCGTCGGCGACGACCGCGACGGCGCCGGCGCCGGCGCGGCGCCCCCTCCCGTGGCGCCGCGACCACCGCGGCCGCGCTGGTACCGGCGCTCGGCGGTGCTCGTCAGCACGACCGGCGCGGCCGCCCTGGTGCTGTTGGTGGCCGCGGGTTTGGCGGTGCGGCTGAGCGGCCACGAGGGCAAACCCATCGACAACACGCATAACGTGACCCCACCGGTCGAGTCGGCCCGGCTGTTACCGCCTGCGCCGCCGCCGACCACCACCGCGGCCGAGTCGCCGAATTCCGGGCCGACCGAGTCGCCCCAGCCGGTGACGACGACGACCGTGGTCACCACGCGGGTGCCGGCGACTTCGACCGCGCCGACGACCCCGTCGACGACCCCGCCGACCAGGGCCCCGCTCACCACGACCCCGCCGACCACCACCTTCTACCCGACCAACGCCTATCCGACGTCTCCGTACCCGGTGACCCCCTATCCGAACGCCCCGTATCCCGGGGTCCCGTCGGCGGGCACGAGCGCCGGGCCGACCCTGCCGTCGTATCCCAGGCCGGGGGCGCCATCGTGACGGATCGACGGGGCGGCACCAGATCCCTTGGCTTGCTTGCCAACACGTGGCGAGCTGTTGAAGCGCTGACGGCTTGGCAAGTGCCCGTTTGTGGGCTGGTACGGCGGGGTATGTAGCTGCGGTGGCCGGGCTTCTTGTGCGACTGTCGCATAAAGCGTGGCAGAGGATCTTCTCCTCGCCGCTGCTGACTCTCAACGGCTACGTCGCATTCGACGTGCCCCGCGTGGTGACCGGGCTGGGCGCGTCGCTGCTGATGGGCGTCGTCGCGGTGCACGTCTACCTGCTGGCCACGGAACCGGCGTTGCCGGCGTATTTCCTGATCTACGCCGCCGTGCTGATCGCCGCCTGCGTGGCCGCGGTGGTCGCCATGGCTTTTGCGGTCAGACCCGTTGTGCCGCAACGTGGTTGGTATTTCGGCAGTTTGGTCTGCACGGTATTCCTCGTCATCTACCTGGTGACCCGGTTTGTCAGCCTGCCCCAGCTGGTGGCGTTGACCGGCCGGTGGGACCTGGCGCCGGGGAGCATGGCGATGGCGCTGGCGGGCGGTTTCCTGGCCGTGCACACCACCGTGCTCTCGGGCATCAACGTCGCTTACCCGCAGCGCCAGAACTGGCATGACTGAACGGGGCAGGGATCTATGACAGTGCTCGATTACCCGGTGTGGTTGCGGATCGACCACTGGCTCAACGTGCTGTTTCTGACGTTGGTGATCCGCAGCGGCGTCGAGATCCTGTCCACCCATCCCAAGCTGTACTGGCACGACGACAGCAAGCCGGGCAGCGAGTGGGCGCGCTTCACCACCAAAAAGATGCCGACCAACAAGCTCTACGACACCCTCGACGAGGAGGAGGACTACAGCTCGCTGTTCTCGCTGCCCGGCCACAAAAAACTCGGCATGGGCCGCCACTGGCACTTCTTCTCGGTGATCGGCTGGATCCTGGTCGGGCTGTCGTACTACATCCTGCTGTTCTCCACCGGCCAGTGGCACCGGTACTGGCCGTATTCGTGGTCCATCTTTCCCGAGGCGTGGAACGACATCGTCACCTACCTGAGCTTCAACCTGCCGCCGCTGTTGCCCGGCGAGCCGCTGGACGCCATCCAGAAGCTGACCTACGCCGCCGTCGTCTTTTTACTGGCGCCGTTCCAGATCCTGACCGGCGCGGCCCAGTCCCCGGCCATCGAGGCGGCGTTCCCCTGGTACGTGCGCATGTGGGGCGGTCGCCAATGGGCGCGCAGCCTGCACTTCTTGGGCCTGGTGGCGTTTTTGGTCTTCATCGTCATCCACCTGTCGATGGTGTTCTTCTGGAGCTGGGGCCAGCTCACCGCGTCGATGATCTTCGGTTCGGTCCGCAACCTCGGGTGGGCCACCTTCTGGTCGCTGGTGATCATCGCCGCGATCGTCGCCGTGCACATCGCGGCGACGGTGTGGAGCCTGCGCCGGCCCGTGCAGGTGCGACGCGTGCTGGGCGCCGTCGTCACCCGCGTCCGCAAAATCGTTCTGCGGCCACTGAATTCGCGGCAGAACTATCCCGAGCGGATGATCTCCAAAGAGCATCGCATCAACGGCAAGCCGCCGGCCAGCGCCGAGTACAAGGTGATGGCGGTGCACAACTTCGTCGACTGGCGCCTGCGGGTGGGCGGGCTGGTGGAAAACCCGGTGACCCTGGACCTGGAGGGCCTGCGGGCGCTGGCCGACCGGCAGTCACAACGCGTCATGCACAACTGCGTGCAGGGCTGGACGAGCATCGGCGAATGGAGCGGGCTGCCGCTGGCCCAGCTCGCCGACCACGTGCGGCCCCTGCCGCAGGCGAAGTACATCTGCTTTTTGACCATGCAGGACAACGGCCGCGACGAGCCGAGCTCGGAGGGCGAAGGGCAGTTCTACGAGGTGATGGACCTCGAGCTCGCCTACAAGCCGCAGACGCTGCTGGCCTACGAGATGAACGGCAAGCCCCTGCCCATCAAGCACGGCGCCCCGCTGCGCCTGCGGGTCGAGACCCAGGTGGGCTTCAAGATGGCCAAGTGGATCAACCAGATCGAGTTCGTCGAGGACTACTCGGGCATCGGCCACGGGCTGGGGGGCTGGCGGGAGGACAACGTCCACTACGACAAGGACGTGGAGATATGACGACCGACGGGGTGCGGCCCGAGCTGATCGACCTGAAAAGCGCTGAGTGCGAAAAGGTCCTGGAGTTGGTGGCCGTCAAGGGCGGGCAGTGCGCCGGCTGCGGCGCGACCGAGTTCGCGGTCGGTCACGCTCTCTACCTCGGGTTCCTGTTTCTGAACGAGGACGACGACGCCTTCATGGTCGCGTTGACCTGCCGCAATCCCGACTGCCCCGCGCCACGAACCGGAATCGTGTTGCCCGCCAAAGACTTCCTGACCGAGTACGAAGGCGTCGCGGATGTTGCCGACATCGCTTACCGCGCCCGCGCGGAACAGGCTAGCGCAACCTGGGGTGGCTCGGGGTGTCGCTGAACCGGGGACGGGCGATGTCGAACCGCTCGACCAAATCCGACACCGAACGCAACTCCGCGCACAGCGACTGAAAGCGGCCTTCGCCCGCCTCATCGAGCACGCCGAGGCAGCTGTAGTGCACCAACCGCCGCAGTCGCCCGGAAAGCGCCGTCCCCCAACGGATGCTGAAGTCGTAGACCTCGCTTTCGCTCACGTCGTCGAGCCGGCCGAGCTCTCGGAGCGCCTCGATCTGCTCGGTCAACAACTCCACGTCGTCGTCGATCCCGATCGGCTCGGGTTTCTGCTGCACCGCCGCGCTCATCTTGCCTCCCATCACAGGTGTGGCTTCGCCGCACTCACCACATCACAGGTGTGGCTTCGCCACACTCACCACATCACAGGTGTGGCTTCGCCACACTCACCACGTAGGGCTGATCGCGCAGTGTCAGGTACACGCGGTCGGGCCCGATCGCCATTCCCGACAGCGGCGCCGACGCGACCGGGCCGCCGGGCAGCCCCGCCCGGTAGTCGATCGTGCGGATCACCGGGATGCTTCCGCTCGGGTAGCCGGTGAAGCTGGCGGTCTCGAGCACCGTCACGTCGCGGTCGGTGGCGGCGTACACGCGGGTGTCATCGGTGCCCAGATAGCGGATCGGCGACGAAAGCCGCGCGCGGGCAAGCACTTCCAGCCCCTTGCCGCCGCGCCGCGAGTCGACGGCGTACAGCACGTTGTCGTCGCGGGTGGCCACGTAGCTGCGCGCCACCGACGTCGAGTCGCCGGCCCACGCGGCGACGTCCATCGGCAGCGAGCCGCGCTCCTCGGGAGGCGACGAGGGGCCTTTGAAGTAGCGGATCCCCGAGGGCCCATACAGGTGGTACTCGATCCCGCGGCCGCGGTTGGCGCCGTCGATGGTGTCCGCGGGCTGCGCGGCGAACGTCGCCGTGGGCAGTTTGCGAAAACCGTACTGGTCCACCGGCGTCACCGACGAGCCGTCGGCGGACAGGGCGAGCAGGATGCGCATGCCGGCGTCCTCGGCGAGATACGCCGGGGCGGGCCCGGCGTCGAACGCGGCGACCGGCCGCAGGGTGGCGATGTCGACGACGGCCACCCGGCCGCGCTCCGGTTGCGGCACGAAGACGTGCCGATCGTCCTTCTGGCTGATCTGCAGGTTGCGCCCGGAGCCCAGGGGCGCCGACTGCCGCGTGTGCGCGGTGCCCGGACCGGTATATGTCACCGCCGCGAGCTTGTGGTCCTCGGTCACGCCCAGCAACGCCTTGTCGTGATACGACCACACGGGGTCATGCAACGCGGTGTCGACCGCCGCCAGCGACACGTCGGGTGTGCTCTCCAGCCTGGCGCCGGGAGCCGAACAGCCCGCCACTAGCACGATCCCGGCGCCCACCGCGCCGGCGCAGCGCCGCCACCGTCGCCGCCGATGGTTCGTCGCTATGGCCACGATCGGGGCAGTACCCCGCCGAGTGGCGGGTTACACCCCGGGGGTTCAGAGAACCGGCCGCCCGCCCGTGACGGCGACCCGCGCCCCGGAGATGTAGCTGGCGTCGTCGGACGCCAACAGCACGTAGATCGGCGCCAGCTCGGCGGGCTGACCGGCCCGCCCCAACGGCACGTTGTCCCCGAACGATGCCACGCTGTCCGGCGGCATCGTCGACGGGATGAGCGGTGTCCAGATCGGGCCGGGGGCCACGCTGTTGACGCGGATTCCCTTGTCGCCCAACAGCTGGGCGAGGCTGGCCGAGAAGTTGGCGATGGCCGCCTTGGTCGCTGCGTACGGCGCCAGGGTGGGGTTGGGGGTGTCGGAGTTGACCGAGGAGCTGCCGATGATCGATGAGCCGGGTCCCATGTGCGGCAGCGCGGCCTTGGCGAGGTGGAAGTAGGCGCCCACGTTGAGCCGGAACGTGTAGTCCCACTCCTCGTCGCTGATCTCGTCGAGGCTCTTGTGCATCATCTGGTAGGCGGCATTGTTGACCAGGATGTCGACGCCGCCGAATTCCTCGACCGCGCGGTCGACCACGGCGCGGCAGTGTGCGGCGTCGGAGAGGTCGCCGCGGACCACCACGCATTTGCGCCCGGCGTCTTCGACGAGGCGGGCGACGTCACTCGCGTCGTCGTCCTCGTTGAGGTAGGAGATGAGCACGTCGGCGCCTTCGCGGGCGAAGGCGATGGCGACCGCGCGGCCGATCCCGCTGTCGCCGCCGGTGACGATCGCCCGCTTGCCGGTGAGTTTTCCCGAGCCGCGGTAGCTGTTCTCACCGCAGTCGGGGACGGGGTCCATTCGCGACTGCACGCCCGGAACTGGTTGTTGCTGCGCCGCAAAACTCATGAGTGGCGGCCCTTTCGTGATGGTTGTACGCCCTTCGTCGGCGGGCTTGTCCGTACGGCTGCGGCTACCCTCCACCGCCGGAATTAATCGCCGGTTGGTCGATCGCGCATAAGGGATGTCGCCAAAACTAATGGTGCCAATGTTAATTCTGTGGCGTGAAAAGCGCTGCGCCGCAAATCAACAACGCCGCTGTTTACGCAGGTGAACGGCTCGCCGCCGGCGACACCGGTTATCGGTGTTTAGCTCCGCTGCCAAAGGGTTATGCGGGGGATTGTGCGTTTATCGCCCTCGTGGGGGAGCGATTGTTCGACACGAAAGGAAAAACATGAAATTCACCATGTCCGCTGTAAAGACGGCCGTCGCTTCCGGCGGCATCGTGGCGGCCGGCGTTTTCGGTGCGGCAACCGCTTCCGCTTCGCCGCCGCCCAACATCCAGGGCTTCGGCGAGAGCGAGCAGCTCGTCGACGGGCCGCTGACCACCACCTACACGGTGAGCAACCTGCAACCGAGCAACGTCTCGATCCCCGGCTACACCCCGAAAGGGACTCTCTACCAGGCCGACATCACCGCCAGGTCCGACGCCGGGCTCGTGACCCCCATGGTCAACGATTTCATCGCCCGCGGGCCCAACGGCCAGAACTACCGGGTGATCGACAAGGTTCAGGTCCCCAACGGGCTTAACCCCGCGCCGATCCCGCAGGGCACCGAATCGACCGGCACCCTGTACTTCGACGTGACCGGCGCGCCACCCAACGGCGTCGTCTACAACGACGGGATGCAGGACATCCTGATCTGGACGTCGAACGTGCCGGGTCAGCCCGCCGGTCCGAACGCACCCGGCGCACCCGGCGCCCCGGCACCGGGCACGCCGCCCAGCCCGCCGGCGCACGCCTGATCCGATTGGCTGATCTCCCCGTGCCACGCCCGTGGCGCGGGGAGATTTGCGTCGGCAGGGATCCCGCGCGGCCGAAAGGGGTACCCAGCGTGCATGACTGACACCGACCACAGGCCAAAGGCAGTACGTGCGCAAGCCAAGCGGCACGCTGAGCGGGCGCGGGCGGCGATGGAGGACAGGCGCAGCGGCCAGGGCGGCGGGCTCAGCGGCTGGGTGGCGCAGCGCGCCGGCAGCTGGGACCTCAGCGGCCAGGACGAGGCGACCCTGCAGCGCCAGAAGTTTTTCTGGAATGTGCTGGTGGACTATTGGTTTCGGATGGAGATCGACGGCTGGGAGAACGTTCCCCGGCCGCCTGCGCTGCTGGTGGGGATCCACTCGGGCGCCCCGTTCGTCTGGGATGCGTGGACCGTCGGTCTGCAGTGGTGGCGACGCTTCGGCCAGGACCGCCCGTTGCACGGCACCGCGCACGACGCGTTGATGGCCATCCCGCTCTTCGGCCGCTACTTCCGTTCGATGGGGGTGCTGCCTGCCGCCCCCGACGCGATCGCAACCGCGTTGGCGGAAGGGCGTGACGTGGCGCTGTGGCCCGGCGGGGAGGTGGATTCGCTGCGCCCGTGGAGCGAACGCGACCGGGCCAACCTCGCGGGGCGAAAGGGCTTCGTGAAGATGGCGATCCGCGCCGGCGTGCCGATCGTGCCGATCGCGACCGTCGGTGGCGCCGACGCGATGCCCGTGCTGATTCGCGGCGACCGGTTGTCCAGGGCGCTGGGGCTCGACCGCCTGCTGCGGCTCAAGGTGTTTCCCGTGGCGGTCTCCCTGCCGTGGGGCATCGCCCCCGCGGCGCTGCCGCAGCTGCCGCTGCCGGCCAAGATCAGGACCCGGTTCATGCCCGTGGTCGAACTCGATCACGACCCGGCGCGCGCCGAGGACGACGACTACGTCGACCGCAAGTACCGCGAGGTCGAAGACGCGATCCAACAGGGCATGGACGCCCTGGCGCGCAAGCGCGCGCTACCGCTGTTCGCTTGAGCGAAAGCCCTCACGCGACGGGGTCATTGGGCGATCGTGTCTGTCGCGGGCCGGGCGCTGGAGGCCCAGACCGGAGTCAGCGTCGACTCGCTGACGATCCATTCCGGTTGCGGCGGCGTGGCCGCCATGTAGCCGACACCGCGGACGGTGTCGATGAGCGATTCGTGCTGCGGTCCCAGTTTGGCGCGCAGCCGCCGCACGTGGACGTCGACCGTCCGGACCCGGCCGTTGCAGTCATAGCCCCACACCTCGTGCATGAGCCGGGTGCGGGTGAAAGCCCGGCCCGCATGCTGCACAAGGAAATTCAGCAGCTTGAACTCGGTAAGCGTCAGGGCCAGGTCCTGGCCGTCGAGCGAGGCGGTGAAGCTGGCCGGGTGCAGCAACAGGTCGCCGAATTTCAGCATGCCGTCCATCGCGCTGCGCCGCCGCGCGATCGCCAGCCGCAGCCGCGCCTGCAGTTCGTCGGCCCCGGCGTCCGGCAGCAGCACGTCGTCGCAGTGCCAGTCGACGTCCACCGCCATGAAGCGCGCCGGCGCCACCATGGCGACCACCGCAACGGACGGCGCGTCCGAGGTCAAACGGCGGCACACGCCCCGGGCCGCCTCGAGGTCGGTGCGCGCGTCGATGATCGCGACGTCGGCTGCGTCGCGCTGCCCGTCGAGATGGTGGGTGAGCGGGGCGCGCCGCACACTATGGGTGATCGATTTCAGGGTGGGTAACGCCGATTCGAAGTCGTCCTCGTCGCTAAGCAATAGAACGTCCAAAGACATCTCCATACTCGTGAGTTGTCATCGCCCCCCACCCGTAGGCACCTCACGGCGAGATGTCTGCCAGCGCAGCGCTGAATACCCGTTTCAAAGCAAGACTATGCAAAGTCTATGGCCGGACCCGGGAAAATCGACGGGTCCGGCCCGTTTTCACGGACCGGACCCATCTTCGCGACAAGCTACTGGTTGGCTTTTTGACGCTCCTCGGCCGCCTCGGCGCCGCCGCGAGCGGCCTCCGCCTGGGCTTCCTTCTTCGCCGCGTCGCGCTGGGCTTCGGCCTTGTCCTGCTGGGCCTGGCCTTCGCGCGTCAGGTCATCGCGGCCGGTGACCGCGCCGACGGCTTCCTTGGCCTTGCCCTTGACGTCCTCGACGACGCCCTTCACCGCTTCGGCAGGTCCCGACTTGTTGTCCGCCATGAAATGTGTCCTCCTCATCGGCGTACGTGCTGAGCGATTGTTGCTCAACGTCACACGGCGAGGCGTGGTCCTCATTCTCAAGACCCTGGGTTGCCCCCCGCGTCGGTGCGGATTCCCCGCGCCGCCCCTCGCCCAAACATCTGGCACCGGAAGCAAAGCCGCGTCGCGGCGGCCCCCATCGCGAACTGTGCAGATATTGCACCCCGCCCACGCCGCATTGTGCTGCGATGAGGCAGGATGTGAAATGCCGTTCCGGATGAGAGTTCGCCCGGGATGGCACTCTCATACGAGGAGTTTGATGACGGAGTCCAGGGAGCCCCGCAGCACCAACGGCGTACCGGAGAGTCGCTCCAAGTATTCGCGGGTGTTGCTCAAGCTCGGCGGTGAAATGTTCGGCGGCGGCCAGGTCGGCCTGGACCCCGACGTGGTGGCGCAGGTCGCCCGCCAGATCGCCGAGGTGGTCCGCGGCGGCGTGCAGGTCGCGGTGGTAATCGGCGGCGGCAACTTCTTTCGCGGCGCACAGCTTCAGCAGCGGGGCATGGAGCGCACCCGTTCGGACTACATGGGCATGCTCGGCACCGTGATGAACAGCCTCGCGCTGCAGGACTTCCTGGAGAAGGAGGGCATCGTCACCCGGGTCCAGACCGCGATCACCATGGGTCAGGTCGCCGAGCCCTACCTGCCCCTGCGCGCGGTCCGTCACTTGGAGAAGGGCCGCGTGGTGATCTTCGGGGCCGGCATGGGGCTGCCCTACTTCTCCACCGACACCACGGCCGCGCAGCGCGCGCTGGAGATCGGCGCCGAGGTGGTCTTGATGGCCAAGGCGGTCGACGGCGTGTTTTCCGCGGACCCGCGGCATCACCCCGAGGCCGAGTTGATCGCCGCGATCAGCCATCGTGAGGTGATCGACCGCGGGCTGCGGGTGGCCGACGCCACCGCGTTCAGCCTGTGCATGGACAATGGCATGCCGATCCTGGTGTTCAACCTGCTGACCAACGGCAATATCGCCCGCGCGGTCGCTGGTGAGAAGATCGGGACGCTGGTCACCACCTGAGGGGAAGACAATGATTGACGAGGCACTCTTCGACGCCGAAGAGAAAATGGAAAAGGCCGTATCCGTGGCCCGCGACGACTTGTCAACCATCCGGACCGGCCGCGCCAACCCGGGCATGTTCTCCCGGATCGTGATCGACTACTACGGCACCCACACCCCGATCACTCAGCTGGCCAGCATCAACGTCCCCGAGGCGCGGCTGGTCGTCATCAAGCCCTACGAGGCCGGCCAGCTGCACGCCATCGAGACCGCGATCCGCAACTCCGACCTGGGCGTCAACCCCACCAACGACGGCACCCTGATCCGGGTCGCGGTGCCGCAGCTGACCGAGGAACGCCGCCGCGAGCTGGTCAAGCAGGCCAAGCACAAGGGCGAAGAGGCCCGGGTGTCGGTGCGCAACATCCGGCGCAAGGCGATGGAGGAGTTGCATCGCATCCGCAAGGACGGCGAGGCGGGCGAGGACGAGGTCGGTCGCGCGGAAAAGGATCTCGACAAGACCACGCATCAGTACGTCACCCAGATCGACGAGCTGGTCAAGCACAAAGAAGGCGAGCTGCTGGAGGTCTAGCGGCCGTTCAGCAAGGATGTCCGTGGCAACTACCGGCGCAGGGTCCCCGCCCGACGAGCCCGCGCGTGGGTCCAGCGAAACGGTGCGCGAGCCGGCCAAGAAGACCTCACGGGCCGGGCGCGACCTGCCCGCGGCGATCGCGGTGGGCGCCGGCATCGGCGCCGTTCTCATCGTGACGCTGCTGTTCGCCCCGCGCGTCTGGGTGGGTTTCTGCTCCGCGGCCACGCTGATCGCCAGCCACGAGGTGGTGCGGCGGCTGCGCGAGGCAGGATATGTCATCCCGGTCGTCCCGCTGCTGGCCGGCGGGCAGGTCACGGTCTGGCTGACCTGGCCCTGTGGTGCCCGCGGCGCGCTGGCCGGCTTCGGCGCGACGCTGGTGATCTGCATGGTCTGGCGGCTGCTGATGCGGGACGCGAGCCGCCACCACGATCCAGCGGCCGGCCCGCCGCCCCCGTCGAACTACCTGCGGGATGCGTCGGCCACGGTGTTCCTGGCCGCGTGGGTCCCGCTGTTCGCGTCCTTCGCCGCGTTGCTGGTCTACCACCCGAAGGAGGGCGCGGGCCGGGTGTTCTGCCTGATGATCACGGTCGTCGCCTCCGACGTGGGCGGCTACGCCGTCGGAGTGCTCTTCGGCAAGCATCCGATGGTCCCGACGATCAGCCCGAAGAAGTCCTGGGAGGGGTTTGCCGGCTCCTTGGTCCTCGGGATCACCGCCGCCATCCTGACCGCGACCTTCCTGGCCCACCGGCCGCCGTGGGAGGGCGCCGTGCTGGGCCTCGTGCTGGTGCTGACCTGTACGTTGGGTGACTTGGTGGAATCCCAGGTCAAGCGCGACCTCGGCATCAAGGACATGGGCCGGCTGCTTCCCGGCCATGGTGGCCTGATGGACCGCCTCGACGGCGTGCTTCCGTCGGCGGTGGCGGCCTGGACGGTGTTCACATTGCTGCCGGCCTGACAGCACCCATACTGGACGGGTCATGGTCGGTGAGTTGATTTTCGATGCGCCGCGGCCGAGCAGGCCGCCGCGGCACCTGGCCGACCTCGACGAGGCGGGCCGCGCGGCGGCCGTCGCGGAGCTGGGATTGCCCGCGTTTCGCGCCAAGCAGCTCGCGCACCAGTACTACGGCCGGCTGATCGCCGACCCGCGCGAGATGACCGACCTTCCGGCCGCGGTGCGCGACGAAATCGCCGCCGCGATGTTCCCCACCCTGCTGACGGCGGTCGCCGACGTCACCTGTGACGCCGGCGAAACCCGAAAAACGTTGTGGCGGGCCGTTACCGGCGGCGCCACCGTCGAGTCGGTGCTGATGCGCTACCCGCAGCGCAACACGGTGTGCATTTCGTCGCAGGCCGGCTGCGGCATGGCCTGCCCGTTCTGCGCCACCGGCCAGGGCGGCCTGACACGCAACCTGTCCACGGCCGAGATCCTCGAACAGGTCCGCGCGGCCGCCGCGGTGGTGCGCGACGACTTCGGCGGCCAGCGGCTGTCCAACGTGGTCTTCATGGGCATGGGGGAGCCGTTGGCCAACTACGCCCGGGTGGTGGCCGCGGTGCGGCGCATCACCGAACCCCCGCCGCACGGGTTCGGCATCTCGGCGCGCTCGGTGACGGTGTCCACCGTGGGCCTGGCCCCGGCGATCCGCAAGCTCGCCGACGAACGCCTCGGCGTGACCCTGGCCCTGTCGCTGCACGCGCCCGACGACGAACTGCGCGACACGCTGGTCCCGGTCAACAACCGGTGGAAGATCGCCGAGGCGCTCGACGCCGCCCGCCACTACGCCGACGTGACCGGCCGGCGGGTGTCGGTGGAGTACGCCCTGATCCGCGATGTCAACGACCAGCCGTGGCGGGCCGACCTGCTGGGCAAGCGGCTGCACCGCGCGCTCGGCCCGTTGGTGCATGTGAACCTGATCCCGCTCAATCCCACGCCGGGCAGCGACTGGGATGCCAGCCCCAAGGCGGTGGAGCGCGAATTCGTGCGGCGGGTCCGCGCGGCGGGGGTGTCGTGCACGGTGCGGGACACGCGCGGGCGGGAGATCAGCGCCGCGTGCGGACAGCTGGCCGCCGAGCGTCGAGCAGGCGGGTAGCCGCGAGCGCCGAGCGTGCAACTGTGGCGAAGTTTTGGCCGACTTTCGCAACCACTTCACGTTCGACCATCCGACCCCAGGCCCGATGAACCCGGCGGCGCGGCGGCCCGTGTTCAGGGCATGCTCCGTTTGTCAGTTGTGCTCAAGCTATCTGGCGCCGCGGCGTTCGCGACGGCCCTGATGCTCGGCCTGGGCGCCGCGCCGCGCGCGGCGGCCGCCGACGACCGCCTGCAGTTCACCGCGACCACGCTCGCCGGCGCGCCGTTCGACGGCGCCGGCCTGCAGGGCAAACCGGCGGTGCTGTGGTTCTGGACGCCGTGGTGCCCGTTCTGCAACGCCGAGGCCCCCGGCGTCGGCCAGGTGGCCGCCGCCAACCCGGCCGTCACGTTCGTCGGCGTCGGGGCCCACTCCGACGTCGCCGCCATGCAGACCTTCGTGGCCAGGTACCACCTGAATTTCATTAACCTCAACGACGCCGACGGCGCGATCTGGGCGCGCTACCACGTTCCCTGGCAGCCGGCATACGTGTTCTACCGGGCCGACGGCAGCTCGACGTTCGTCAACAACCCCACCTCGGCGATGTCCCAGGACGAACTGGCCGGCCGGGTGGCCGCGCTGCGCTGATGGATCGGGGGCTCGTCGGCCTGGCCTTCGCCGCGGGACTCGTGGCGGCGCTGAACCCCTGCGGGTTCGCCATGCTGCCGGCGTACCTGATCCTCGTGGTGCGTGGCGGGCCGTCCGGCGAACGTTCCGGGCCGGCCGCGCTCGCTCGCGCGGGGGTGGCGACCGCCGGGATGGCGCTCGGCTTCGTGACGGTGTTCGGGTTGTTCGGCGCGCTGACGCTGTCGGCCGCGGCGACCGTGCAGCGCTACCTGCCCTTCGGAACCGTGGCGATCGCGGTTGTGCTTGTGGCGCTGGGGATTTGGCTGCTGGCGGGCCGGGAGCTGAAGCCCGTGTCACTCGGGCCCCGTTGGGCCCCGACCGCGCGGCTGGGATCCATGTACGGCTACGGCGTCAGCTATGCGCTCGCGTCGTTGTCGTGCACGATCGGGCCGTTCCTGGCGGCCACCGCCACCGGGTTGCGCGGCGGCTCGGCCCTCACCGGCGTCGCCGTCTATCTCGCGTACGTCGCGGGCCTGACGCTGATCGTGGGCGTCCTGGCCATCGCCGCGGTGACGGCCGGCGCGGCCGTGGCCGACCGGCTGCGGCGAGCGTTGCCGTTCGTCAACCGGGGCGGCGGAGCGCTGTTGGTGCTGGTCGGGCTGTACGTGGGCTACTACGGCGTCTACGAGCTGCGCCTGTTCAGCGCGCAAACCAACCCGCAGGACGCGGTGATCGCCTCGGCCGCCCGCCTGCAGGGCGCGCTGGCCGGCTGGGTGCTCCGACACGGCGGTTGGCCCGGGGCGGTGGCTCTGCTGGTCCTGGTGGTAGCCGCCGCCGCCGGCCGGCGCGTACGCCGCCGGCACCGCGTGACACTTGTCTTGACATTAAAGTGATGTCATCATGACGTCATGGATTTGCAGCCGTATGTCGACGCCGTCCGGCACGAATTGCGGACGGCCGCCGCGGCCGCGGGCCCCGAAGCGCAGGAGCTGGCCGACCGGCTCGGCGCGCCGCTGGACTCGGCGCTGCGGCTGGCGCTGCTGGAGGCGCTGGCGGGCGCCGCCGAGGAGATAACCGGCGAGCTGGCCCCGGGATCGGTCGAGGTGCGGCTGCGCGGCCGCGACCCCGAGTTCATCGTCACCGGCGCGCCCGACGAAGGGCCGCCCGACGCCGCTGCCATCGCCCCTTACGACGACGACGGCGGCGGCACCTGGCGGGTCTCCCTGCGGCTACCCGAGGGGCTGCGGTCGCCGGTCGAGGCGGCCGCCCGCCGCGACGGCGTGTCGGTGAACGCCTGGCTGGTGCGTGCCGCCGCCGCGGCGACCCGGGGGACCGGCGAGGCCGCCCCCACATCCGAATCCGCCCGCCGCGTCACCGGCTGGGTCCGCTGATTCGCCCACCCGAGAAGGAGACAGACATGCCGAGCTTTGCCACCCCCGAGCCGATCGACGTGCGCATCGACGCCAGCGCGGGCTGGGTGCGGCTGGTCGCGACCGAGCGCGCGGACACCGTCGTCGACGTGCTGCCCGGCGACGAATCGCGCAGCGCCGACGTGTGGGCCGCCGAGCACACCCGGGTGGAGTTCCACAGCGGAAGGCTCGTGGTGTCCGGCAGCAAGCGCGGGCTGTTTCGGGGCGGGCTGGTCGACATCGAGGTCGAGTTGCCGGCACGCTCGCGGCTGCACGCGACGCTGGGCCTGGCCACCCTGCGCGCCGAGGGCGAATACGCCGACGTCAAGGTCGCCGGCGCCAGCGGCGACGTCGAGGTCGACGCGGTACGGGGCCGGCTCAAGGCCAACAACGCCTCGGGGTCGTTCGCCGTGCACACCGTCGACGGCAGCGCCTCGGTCGCGACCGCCTCCGGCGACGTGACGATCGGGGAGCTGCGCGGCGATCTGAAGTTTGCCGGCGCGAGCGGTTCGCTGTCCGTCGGGCGGCTGGCCGGAGAGCTGAAGTCGCGCACCGCGTCGGGGTCGGTGGACGTCGCCGCGGCCGTGTGCGGCGGTGTGTCGGTGCGCACCGGCAGCGGCGAGGTCGCGGTCGGGGTGGCCGAGGGCACCGCGGCGCGCCTGGACGTCGCCACCGGATCCGGGGCCGTCAACAACACACTGCAGCCGTCGGACGGTCCGCAGCGCGGCGACGAGACCGTCGTCGTACAGGTGCGCAGCGGCTCCGGGGACGTGAACATTCACCGGGCGAACCCGGCGGCCGAACCGGTCGGGGCTACCTGAGCCAGCCGCGGCGGCGGCCCCAGCCGTCGCGGATCAGGACCACGGCCGTGAACACGGCGAACCCGACCAGAAACACGTCCTCGATGTGCCCGACGTGGTTGCCGCGCAGCATCGCCAGCAGGAAGATCACGATGACCAGGCCGGTGGCGCGCCAGGTGCGGTAGTTGATCCTGCTCCACCCCCACGCGGCCGACGGCACCTCGGCGACGTCGACGCCGTTGACGTGCTCCACCTCGGTACTGGCGGTACTGGCCACGGTGATCCCTTCCGGTCGGCTTCTGCAGAGATTCTGGCACACGCGCTGTCAGACCGGGCGGGGCACAATGAGTGGGTGACCAATCCGGGAACCGACGGCCGCCTGCGCGTGCTGGTGCTGGGCAGCACCGGCTCGATCGGCACCCAGGCGCTGGAGGTCATCGCGGCCAATCCGGACCGCTTCGAGGTGGTCGGGCTGGCCGCCGGCGGCGCCAACCCGGACACCCTGGTGCGCCAGCGCGCCGAGACCGGGGTCACCAACATCGCCGTGGCCGACGAGGGCGCCGCGCAGCGGGTGGGTGACGTCCCCTTCGTCGGTCCCGACGCGGTGACCCGCCTGGTGCGCGAGACCGAGGCCGACGTCGTCCTCAACGCGCTGGTCGGGGCGCTGGGACTGCGGCCGACGCTGGCCGCGCTGGAATCCGGGGCCCGGCTGGCGCTGGCCAACAAGGAGTCGCTGGTCGCGGGGGGGCCGCTGGTATTGCGGGCGGCGCGGCCGGGCCAGATCGTGCCGGTCGACTCCGAGCACTCGGCGATGGCGCAGTGCCTGCGCGGCGGCGATCCCGGTGAAGTCGCGAAGATCGTGCTCACCGCGTCCGGCGGCCCGTTCCGCGGCTGGGCCGCCGCCGACCTCGAGGCCGTCACGCCGGAGCAGGCGGGCGCCCACCCCACGTGGTCGATGGGCCCGATGAACACGCTGAACTCGGCGTCGCTGGTCAACAAGGGGCTCGAGCTGATCGAAACCCACTTGTTGTTTTCCATCCCGTACGACCGCATCGAGGTGGTCGTGCACCCCCAATCGATCGTGCACTCGATGGTCACCTTCGTCGACGGCTCGACGATCGCCCAGGCCAGCCCGCCGGACATGAAGCTGCCGATTTCGCTGGCCCTGGGCTGGCCCCGGCGGGTGAGTGGCGCCGCTCCCGCCTGCGACTTCAGCACCGCCGCCAGGTGGGAATTCGAGCCGCTCGACGACGCGGTTTTCCCCGCCGTCGAGCTGGCGCGGCACGCCGGGCAGGCCGGCGGCTGCCTGACCGCGGTCTACAACGCGGTGAACGAAGAGGCGGCGGAAGCATTTCTCGCGGGCCGGATCGGGTTCCCGGGAATTGTGCAAACCATCGCCGACGTGCTGCACGTCGCCGACCAATGGGCCGCCGAACCGGCTAACGTGGACGAGGTACTCGATGCGCAGCGCTGGGCACGCGAGATGGCCGGGCGCCGGATTGATCGAGTCGCACAGGAGGTCCTACCAATCCGATGATGTTTGTTCTCGGCATCGTGCTGTTCGCGCTCGCGATCCTGATCTCGGTGGCACTGCATGAGTGCGGCCACATGTGGGTCGCCCGCGCCACCGGGATGAAGGTGCGGCGGTACTTCGTCGGCTTCGGGCCCAC
This sequence comes from Mycobacterium sp. NGS57, assembly GCF_059812405.1. Taxonomy (NCBI): domain Bacteria; kingdom Bacillati; phylum Actinomycetota; class Actinomycetes; order Mycobacteriales; family Mycobacteriaceae; genus Mycobacterium; species Mycobacterium sp. NGS57. The sequence continues at coordinate 125,136 of NZ_JCALCP010000001.1, forward strand.
CCTGTGGTCGACCCGCCGCGGCGAAACCGAATATGGCGTCAAGGCCGTTCCCCTGGGCGGCTTCTGCGACATCGCGGGCATGACCCCGGTCGAGGACCTGGCCCCCGACGAGGGCGAGCGCGCGATGTACAAGCAGGCGGCCTGGCGGCGCGTGGCGACGCTGTTCGCGGGCCCGGGCATGAACTTCGTGATCTGCCTGGTGCTGATCTACGGCATCGCGCTTGTCTGGGGGCTGCCCAACCTGCACCCGTCCACCAAGGCCGAGGTCGGCGAAACCGGTTGCGTCACAGCCGATGTCGCGCCCGGCAAGCAGGGCCACTGCGACGGGCCGGGTCCGGCGCAGGCGGCGGGCATCCGCAAGGGCGACGTCGTCGTCAAGGTCGGTGACACCCCGGTGTCCACGTTCGACGACATGGCCGCCGCGGTGCGCAAGGCGCACGGCACCGTCCCATTCGTGGTGGATCGCGACGGCAAGCTGATCACCCTGAACATCGCGGTCCAGCCCACCCAGCGCTTCCAGACCACCGGGGCCAAGGGCGCCACGCCCACGCCCGCCACGGTCGGCGCCATCGGGGTCGGCCCGCCTCGCGTCGTGCCCACCCGCTACGGCGTGTTCTCGGGCGTGCCCGCCACCTTCGCGTTCGCCGGCGACCTGACCGTCGAGGTGGGCAAGGCGCTGGTGACGATCCCGACGAAGGTCGGCGCACTGGTGCACGCCATCGGCGGCGGGGAGCGCGACCCCCAGACGCCGATGAGCGTGGTCGGGGCCAGCATCATCGGCGGCGACACCGTCGACCACGGGCTGTGGGTGGCGTTCTGGTTCTTTTTGGCCCAGCTGAACCTCATCCTGGGCGCGATCAACCTGGTGCCGCTGCTGCCCTTCGACGGCGGCCACATCGCCATCGCGATGTTCGAGAAGATCCGCAACCTCATCCGGTCGACCCGCGGCATGGTCGCGGCGGCGCCGGTGAACTATCTCAAGCTGATGCCCGCCACCTACGTGGTGCTGGTGTTCGTGGTCGGCTACATGCTGCTGACCGTGACCGCCGACCTGGTCAACCCGATCAGGTTGTTCCAGTGAGCCGCGCCGGCGACGATGCAGAGCGCAGCGATGAGGAGGAGCGGCGCCAAATGAGCGCCGGCCTGGGCATGCCGGACGTCCCGGCGCCCACGCTCGCCCCCCGGCGCAAGACGCGCCAACTGATGGTCCGCGACGTCGGGGTCGGCAGCGACCACCCGATCTCGGTGCAGTCGATGTGCACCACCAAGACCCACGACGTCAATACGACGCTGCAGCAGATCGCCGAGCTGACGGCCACCGGCTGCGACATCGTGCGGGTGGCCTGCCCCCGCCAGGAGGACGCCGACGCGCTGGCCGAGATCGCCCGGCACAGCCAGATCCCGGTGATCGCCGACATCCACTTCCAGCCCAAGTACATCTTCGCCGCGATCGACGCGGGCTGCGCCGCCGTGCGCGTAAACCCCGGCAACATCAAGGAATTCGACGGCCGCGTCGGCGAGGTCGCCAAGGCGGCGGGCGCCGCCGGCGTCCCGATCCGCATCGGCGTCAACGCCGGCTCGCTGGACAAGCGGTTCATGGAGAAGTACGGCAAGGCCACGCCCGAGGCGCTGGTCGAGTCCGCGCTGTGGGAGGCCTCGCTGTTCGAGGAGCACGGCTTTTCCGACATCAAGATCAGCGTCAAGCACAACGACCCCGTCGTGATGGTCGCCGCCTACGAGCAGCTGGCCGCGGCCTGCGACTACCCGCTGCACCTCGGCGTCACCGAGGCCGGCCCCGCCTTCCAGGGCACCATCAAGTCCGCCGTCGCCTTCGGCGCGTTGCTGTCGCGCGGCATCGGCGACACCATCCGGGTGTCGCTGTCGGCGCCGCCGGTCGAGGAAGTCAAGGTCGGCATCCAGATCCTCGAGTCACTGAACCTGCGGCCGCGCGGTCTCGAGATCGTGTCCTGCCCGTCGTGCGGGCGCGCGCAGGTCGACGTCTACAGGCTGGCCAATGAGGTCACCGCCGGGCTGGACGGTCTCGACGTGCCGCTGCGGGTGGCCGTGATGGGCTGCGTCGTCAACGGTCCCGGCGAGGCCCGCGAGGCCGATCTGGGCGTCGCGTCGGGAAATGGCAAGGGGCAGATCTTCGTTCGCGGCGAGGTCATCAAGACCGTGCCCGAGGCAAAGATCGTCGAGACGCTGATCGAAGAAGCCATGCGGCTGGCCGCCGAGATGGAGACCGACAACGGTCCCGAAACAACAACGAGCGGTTCGCCGGTTGTGACCGTAAGCTGATAGACGCCAGTGCCCTTGCACCGGTCCTCATTTCGCACCACAGAGAGTTCCCCATGTCGGCTCCACCCATCTTCCGCCTGGTCGGTGAGCGACGGGTGTCCGTGGTGCGCGACGCCGCCGCCGTCTGGCGGGTGCTCGACGACGACCCGGTGGGCTCGTGCATGGTCGCGGCCCGCGTGGCCGACCATGGGATCGACCCCAATTCGATCGGTGGAGAGCTGTGGACCCGCCGCGGCCCGGACGAGTCGCTGTGCTTCGCCGGCGCCAACCTCATCCCGCTGCGCGGCGCGCCCGCGGACCTGCACGCCTTCGCCGACGAGGCGATGAGCGGCACGCGGCGCTGCTCGTCGCTGGTGGGCCGGGCCGAGCTGGTGATGCCGATGTGGGAGCGCCTGGAGTCGGCCTGGGGCCCGGCCCGCGACGTGCGCGACCAGCAGCCGCTGATGGCGCTCGGTGCCCACCCCAACTGCGACATCGACGTCGCGGTGCGCCAGGTCCGGCCGGAGGAGCTGGACGCCTACCTGGTGGCCGCCGTCGACATGTTCATCGGCGAGGTGGGCGTCGACCCGCGCCTCGGCGACGGCGGACGCGGCTACCGCCGGCGGGTGGCCAGCCTGATCGCGGCCGGGCGCGCCTGGGCCCGCTTCGAGCACGGCCAGGTCGTCTTCAAGGCCGAGGTGGGGTCGCAGTCGCCCGGGGTCGGCCAGATCCAGGGCGTGTGGGTGCACCCGGAGTGGCGCGGTTTGGGTCTCGGCACCGCGGGCACCGCGACGGTCGCCGCCGTCATCGTCGGGGCCGGCCGGATGGCCAGCCTGTACGTGAACGACTTCAACACGGTCGCCCGCGCGGCCTACGCCCGCGTGGGCTTCGTCGAGGTCGGCACCTTCGCCACGGTCCTGCTGGACTAGTTTCGCGAGCCGAACCTGGCTGCGATTTTCGCCCGCCCTTTTCGCCGTGCGGTTGGGTTCGCGGTGCATAACGATCGTGTCTCGGTGTGTCGAGCCCGGTCTGCCCGTCACAGTTCATAACATCTGTAACGATGGTAACGATAAGAACACTGGCCCCAGCTGCCGCGGGCGTGCTGCTGGTCGTTGCCGGCGCCGTGTCCGGGTGCACCCCGCGGCCCGACGGCCCCGGCCCGGCCGCCGCGAAGTTCTTCAAAGCCCTGGCCACCGGCGACACCGCGACCGCCGCGCAGCTCAGCGACAACCCCAACGAGGCCCGCGAAGCGCTCAACTCCGCCTGGGCCGGCCTGCAGGCCACCCACCTGGACGCGCAGGTCCTCAGCGCGAAATACGCCGAGGACACCGGCACGGTCGACTACCGCTTCACCTGGCATCTGCCCAAGGACCGGACCTGGAGCTATGACGGCCAGCTGAAGATGGCCCGCGACGAGGGGCGCTGGGAGGTCCGCTGGACCACCACCGGCCTGCACCCCAAGCTGGGCGAGCACCAGACCTTCGCGCTGCGCGCCGATCAGCCGCGGCGCGCCTCGGTGAACGAGCTCGGCGGCAGCGATGTGCTGGTGCCGGGCTACCGCTATCACTACACACTGGACGCCGCCGCGGCCGGACCGCCGCAGTCGCTGAGCTTCACCACCCACTCGATCGTCGACGTGCTGCGGCCGTTCAACGACACGCTGACCGACCCGCAGCTGCTCGCCGAGCGGGCCAGCTCGACACCCAACCAGGTGGACCTCGGCGTGACGCTCCTTCCCGCAGACAACGACAACGTGTTCCCGGCGATCGGCAAATTACCCGGAATCGTCGTCACGCCCCAGCCCGAAATCCTGCCGACCGACCCGCATTTCGCGCCCGCGGTGATCAGCGAGGTCAAAAAGGCCGTCGTCGACCAACTCGACGGTCAGGCCGGCTGGCGGGTGGTCAGCGTCAACCAGAACGGCGTCGACGTCGCGGTGCTGAACGAGGTCGAGGGGTCGCCGGCGCCGTCGGTGTCGATCACGCTGGACCGCTCCGTGCAGAACGCCGCGCAGCGCGCGGTGGACACGCGGGGCGGCAAGGCAATGATGGTCGTGATCAAGCCGTCGACGGGGGAGATCCTGGCGATCGCGCAGAACAAGGGCGCCGACGCCGACGGCCTGCCTGCCACCAACGGCCTGTTCCCGCCCGGGTCGACGTTCAAGATGATCACCGCCGGCGCCGCCGTCGAACGCGACATGGCCACGCCCAACACGATGCTGGGCTGCCCGGGCCACATCGACATCGGGCACCGCACCATCCCCAACTACGGCGGCTTCGACCTGGGCGTGGTGCCGATGTCGCGGGCGTTCGCCAGTTCCTGCAACACCACGTTCGCCGAGCTGAGCAGCCGGATGCCGCCCCGCGGGCTGACCCAGGCGGCCCACCGCTACGGCATCGGGCTGGACTACACGGTCGACGGCATCACCACGGTCACCGGGTCCGTGCCCCCGACGGTGGATTTGGCCGAGCGCACCGAGGACGGCTTCGGTCAGGGGAAAGTGCTGGCGAGCCCCTTCGGCATGGCGCTGGTCGCGGCCACCGTCGGCGCCGGCAAGACCCCGGTCCCGCAGCTGATCGCCGGGCGGCCGACGGCCGTCGACGGTGACGAGACGCCGATCTCGCCGAAGATGGTCGACGCCCTGCGCCCGATGATGCGGCTGGTCGTGACCAACGGGACCGCCAAGGAGATCGCGGGCTGTTGCGGGGAGATCTACGGGAAGACCGGCGAGGCCGAGTTCCCGGGCGGATCGCACTCCTGGTTCGCCGGGTACCGCGGCGACCTGGCCTTCGCGGCGCTGATCGTCGGGGGCGGCAGCTCGGAATACGCGGTCCGGATGACCAAGGTGATGTTCGAATCGCTTCCCCGGGACTACCTGGCCTGAGCGCCCTGGGCGTTGACTCTGCGTCTATGGCGCACAAGTGCGAGTAGGCCGCGCCATGGACGCAGAGTCAACGCCGGGGATCAGCCCGTAAGCTGGTCGGCATGCCCGCTCGGACCGCGCTTTCCCCCGGGGTGATCTCGCCGACGCTGCCGGTGCCCGGCCGCATCGCCCGCCCGGAATACGTCGGCAAGGCGACCGCCGCCGAGGGCAGCGAGCCCTGGGTGCAGACGCGGCAGGTGATCGAGAAGATGCGCGTCGCCGGCCGGATCGCGGCCGGCGCCCTGGCCGAGGCGGGCAAGGCGGTGGCGCCGGGCGTGACGACCGACCAACTCGACCGGATCGCCCACGAGTACATGGTCGACAACGGCGCCTACCCGTCCACCCTGGGCTACAAGGGATTCCCGAAGTCGTGCTGCACGTCGCTCAACGAGGTGATCTGCCACGGGATCCCGGACTCGACGGTGATCGAGGACGGCGACATCGTCAACATCGACGTCACCGCCTACATCGACGGCGTGCACGGCGACACCAACGCGACCTTTCTGGCCGGTGACGTCGCCGAGGAACACCGGCTGCTCGTCGAGCGCACCCGGGAGGCCACGATGCGCGCGATCAACGCCGTCAAACCCGGCCGCGCGCTGTCGGTCGTCGGGCGCGTCATCGAGTCATACGCAAACCGGTTCGGCTACAACGTGGTTCGTGACTTCACCGGCCACGGCATCGGGACCACGTTCCACAACGGCCTGGTCGTGCTGCACTACGAGCAGCCGGCCGTGACGACGGTCATGCAGCCGGGCATGACGTTCACCATCGAGCCGATGATCAACCTCGGCGCGCTGGACTACGACATCTGGAACGACGGCTGGACGGTGGTCACCCGCGACCGCAAGTGGACCGCCCAGTTCGAGCACACCCTGCTGGTCACCGACACCGGCGTCGAGATCCTCACGTCGACATAGCAGCTGTGAGCGGGGCGCTGCTGGTCGCGGGCACCAGCTCCGATGCCGGGAAATCCGTGGTGGTCGCCGGCCTGTGCCGGTTGCTGAGCCGCCGCGGCGTGAAGGTGGCGCCGTTCAAGGCGCAGAACATGTCCAACAACTCCGTGGTCACCGTCGACGGCGGCGAGATCGGCCGCGCCCAGGCGATCCAGGCCCGCGCGGCGGGGCTGGAACCCAGCGTGCGATTCAACCCGATCCTGCTCAAGCCGGGCAGCGACCGCAGCTCGCAGCTGGTGATCCGCGGTCAGGTCGCCGACTCGGTCACCGCCGCCGGCTACGTCAAGCATCGCGACCGGCTCGCGCGCGTCGTCACCGACGAATTGTCTTGCCTTCGCGGCGAATTCGACGCGGTGATTTGTGAGGGGGCTGGCTCCCCGGCCGAGATCAACCTGCGCGCAACGGATCTCGCGAACATGGGGCTGGCCCGCGCCGCCAACCTGCCGGTGATCGTGGTCGGCGACATCGACCGCGGCGGCCTGCTGGCGCACCTGTTCGGGACGGTCGCGGTCCTCGAGCCCGACGACCAGGCGCTGATCGCCGGCTTCGTCGTCAACAAGTTCCGCGGCGATCCCGCGCTGCTGGAGCCGGGCCTCGAGCAACTGGAGGCCATGACCGGCCGCCCGACCTACGGCGTCCTGCCCTATGCCGACGAGCTGTGGCTGGACGCCGAGGACTCGCTGTCGGTCATCGCGCGCCGCGTCGTCGGCACGCCCACGCCGCCGCGCGGCGACGAGTGGCTCAAGGTGGCCGCGGTCCGGTTGCCGCGGATCTCCAACTCCACCGACGTCGAGGCGCTGGCGTGCGAGCCCGGCGTGCTGGTGCGCTGGGTGACCGATCCCGCCGACCTGGCCGACGCCGACCTGGTCGTGCTGCCGGGCAGCAAGGCCACCGTGGCCGACCTGTCCTGGCTGCGCGACCGCGGCCTGGCCGGCCCGATCGTCGAACACGCCCGCGCCGGCAAGCCGGTGCTGGGGATTTGCGGCGGTTTCCAGATGCTGTGCCGGCGCATCGAGGACGCGGTGGAATCCGGCGCGGGTGAGGTCGCCGGCCTGGGCCTGCTGGACGCCGACATTTCCTTCGGTGCGACCAAGGTGCTGCGCCGCTGGCCGCTCCCGTTGTCCGGATACGAAATCCACCACGGGCGTCTGTCCCGCTGCGACGAGGGGGCGTGGTTCGAGGTCGATGCCGAACCCCAGGGCGTCGCGCGCGGCGCGGTGTTCGGCACGCACTGGCACGGCCTGCTCGACAACGACGACTTCCGCCGCGGCTGGCTCGCCCGGGTCGCCGACGCGGCCGGCCGGCACGGGTTCGTCGCGGGCGACACCGATGTCGCCGCGCGGCGCGACGCCCAACTCGACGCGATCGCCGACCTGCTGGCCGCGCATCTGGACGTCGGCGCTGTCCTCGGCCTGCTCGACGGTCCGCCGCCGCGGCGACCGCACGTCACGACCGGGCTGCGGCCGTAAACCTCGCGCACGCAGGACATTGGCTGTAGCGTGCGTGAGTGCACTCGATGATGACCACGCTCGACGGGTTTCCCGTTCCGGTGGCCGTCGCCGGCCCGGACAAGGGCGTCGTCGTCGTCATCCTCGGCGACCAACAGCGCGCCCCCGTGGCCTACGATGCGGTCTGCGAGCGCCTGCACACCGCGTCCCTGCGGACCGTCGTCATCGGGCTCGACGAACGGTTGACCGCCAAGTCGGTGGTCGGCATCCTCGACTCGCTCGGCATCCGCTGGGCCGTCGTCTTCGGTGACCGCGCCGGCGGCGAGCTGGCCTGGGAACTGGCGGCGACCCGGCTGGGCCGGTTCGTGGGCCTGATCGTCATCGACCGCGGGCACCCGCGGGTGGCCGATCCCTCGGGCGCGGTGCTCGACGAACACTGCCCGCCGGTCGAGATCGGCACCACGGTGCTGGTGAGCTCCCCGGCGGCCCGGGAGGTGGCCGCCGCCAGCCAGCGCTACGTCTATGCCGAGTACCGCGTGGTGGACCTGGGCCGGCGCACCGCGCAGGAGTCGACCGCGCAGCTGGCCGCCGAGATCGTGTTGCGCACCAGCACCTGGTAGCCACGCCGTGGGGGCCAACACCGGGGCGCGCCGGCCGATCGTGGGCCTGACCGCCTACCTGGAGCCGGTGCGCACCGGGATCTGGGACATCGACGCCGGTTATCTGCCGGCCGACTACTTCGACGGCGTGGTGGCGGCCGGCGGGATCGCGGTGCTGGTGCCGCCGCAGCCGGTCGGTCCCGAGATCGCCGGGCGCCTGCTCGACGGCCTGGACGCGCTGGTGATCACCGGCGGTTACGACCTTGACCCCGCCCGCTACGGCCGGCAACCGCATCCCGCCACCGACCGGCCCCGCACCGACCGCGACGACCTCGAATTCGCGCTGTTGCGTGGCGCGCTAAAGCGCCGGCTTCCGGTGCTGGGCATCTGCCGCGGCGCGCAGGTGCTCAACGTCGCGCTGGGCGGCACGCTGCACCAGCACCTGCCCGACGTCATCGGCCACGGTGGCCACCGCGCCGGCAACGGGGTGTTCACCCGGTTGCCGGTGCGCACCGTGGCGGGCACCCGGCTCGCCGCGCTGCTGGGGGAGTCCGTCGACGCCCCGTGCTACCACCATCAGGCCATCGACAAACTCGGCGACGGCCTGGTGGTCAGCGCGATGGACGCCGACGGCGTGGTCGAGGCGGTGGAGCTGCCCGGGGAGAGCTTTGTGCTTGCGGTGCAATGGCATCCGGAAAAGTCACTGGACGACCTGCGGCTGTTCGACGCAGTGATCGACGCCGCGCGGGGCCGCTTGGCCTAGCTTCCGCCGCGCGCGCCCCGGACGCTCGCGCGCCGGCTGATCGCCGGGGCCATGCCCGGAAACCTGGTGCCCCCGGAGTCCTGCTCGGGCCCTGCCACCCAGGCCCGCGGCACCGAGAGCCCCGCGATCGACGCCGAACCGCCGAACCCGGCGGTCATCGCCGCCCGCTTGCCCCAGACCGCCTTGGCTGCGCCCGTAACGGCAACGGCGAGAGGCACGCTCGCGGCCCGGGCGAACCCCAGTTTCAGCGAACTCAGCTCCGCCAGCGACGACGACATCGCCAGCACCGCCGCATTGAACCGCTCCGGGGAGGCCGACGACAGCGCCTGCAGCGCGTCGGGCAGCATCGAGATCAGTTGCGACCCGGTCGAAACGATCTCCTGACCCTGGCCCTCGCCCTCGCTGGTGGCCGCGGGTGGCGACGTGAACGGGGGCATCGCCGCGGCCGCCGCCGCGGCACGCGCATAGGCGTACATGGCGGCGGCGTCCTGAGCCCACATCTTGTCGTAGTCGGCCTCGGCCGATGCGATGGCGTGCGCGCCCTGGCCCAGCCGGTTCGTCGCGGCCAGCGACGTCCGCCAGGTGCGGTTGGTGAAGACCTCCTGCGGGGGCACCGTCGCCGCGAGCGCCGACTCGTACGCGGCGGCGGCGGCCCTGGCCTGCGCGGCCGCGCGCTCGGCCAGCGCGGCGGTGGCCCGCAGCCACCCGATGTAGGGCGCCGCCCGCCGGCTCGCCGGCACGCTCGTCGCCGCCGCGGACACCGCGTCGGCGAGCCCGTCCCAGGCGCTCGCCGCGGCCAGCAGTGACCCGGCACCGACACCCGAATACATGCGTGCGGAGTTGATCTCCGGCGGTAATGTCCCGAAGTCCATGACTAGCCGGCCTCGCTCGCCGCGGGGGCGGGCTGGGAATTTGCTTCAAACACGAGGATTTCCTTCGATCACGAGGGGAAAGGGACCGGCGTGGCCCGTTGCCGAGGTGTGCGCGACGAACGCGCGAAGGGCCGCCCGAGGCGGCACGACAACCGGGCGCGGGCGCCGGTCAGCGGCGACAGACGCAGAGTTGGGCCAGCAGATCCCGGCCGGGAAGGACGGCCGCGGACACGCGGCAACACGCTTCGTCGGCCCGGTGCGTCCACGCCGCCGGGGCGAGCGACGTCGGCGTCCAGGAGGCGCGCGGCGCGGGAATCGGGGAACCCGGCGCGCGGTCGCGCTTCAGCCCGCCGCTCTTGAATGCCTTGTCATCGTTCAGGGTGGAGCCGAAATCGGCATGACTCGCCGGCGCGGAGCCGACGGCGGCGACGATCGGGTCGGCGGCGCGGGTGGTGTCCTCGGTGCGCAGCGCCCAGCATCCGAGGGCGGCCACGAGGAGTGAGAGCGCGGCGACGATGGCGACGGCTGACCGCCGTCGTGACAATCGCGAAGCTTTACCCGTGCCACGGAAACTCACAGTGCGGCAATCCTATCAGCGACGATGGGGTCGACCCATCGCGTCACGCGCAACGATCGCGACCCGATGGGCCGGGCCCACTCACCCGGCGGCCGGAGGATGGATCACCATGTTCGGCCGGAACCCGTAGCGGGGGACTTCGCCGAGGGCCCGCCCCTGCGGGCCGGTCATCGGCATCCCACCCAGCATGCTCGACAGTCCCGGCCCGCCCGCCGGGGCGGAGACCGCGGGGGACGGCAACGCCGACGCGGCGGCGCCGATCGGTCCGGTCGCCGTCCACGCGGGCGGCACCGACAGCGGTCCGATCGAGGCGGCGTTGCCCACCCCGGCCGACATGGCGCCGCCCGGGCCGCCCACCGCGTTGCCGAGTCCGCCGCTGGCGGCTGCTGCGGCCTCACCGGCGACCGCCCCGGCAGCGTCCGCGGCTCCGACCGCGTCCGAGGCGGCGCCGGCGCCCTGCAGCCCGACGAAATCGGTCATCGTGCCCAGGAAGTTGCCCGGCATGTAGAACCCCGAAGAAAACAGCGTGTTCAAGCCGTTGTCATTGAGGAATGCACCCACCGACGAGCCGTCCGTTCCCGCCAAAAAGTTGAGCACGCCCGCGGGACTGGACAAGTCGGTCCCGCCGAGGCCGAGCCAACCCTCCATTTCCGCCAGCTCCGCGACCGGCGTGGTGCCGCCCAGCCCGGGAGTGGCGAGCCCCTGCAGCGCCGACGGCAGCTCGGACATGAGCTGGGACAGCGCATTCTGGGTGCTGGTGGCGGCCGCGGTGCCCGCAGTGGCCTGAGCGGGCGCGGCGGCGTCAGCGCTGGTGGTGGGCGGCGGCGCGGTGAACGGGGTCAGCGTGGCCGCCGCCGCGGACGAGCCCGCGTAGCCGTACATCGCCGCCGCATCCTGGGCCCACATCTCGGTGTACTGCGCCTCGGTGACCGCGATCGCCGGGGTGTTCTGACCGAGGAAATTGGTGGCCACCAGCGCGGCCAACTGCGCCCGGTTGGCCGCGATCACCAGCGGGGGCACCGTCATGGCAAACGCGGCCTCGTAGGCGGCGGCCGCTGCCTTGGCCTGGTCCGCGGACTGCGCGGCTTGCGCGGCGCTGGCCCCCATCCACGAGACATACCGTGCGGCGGCCGCACCCATAGACATCGACGCCGGGCCACGCCACGGGCCACTGGTTGTGTCCGCGATCACGATGCCGTAATTGCTTGCCGCCCAGGATAATTCGGCGGCCAAACCATCCCATGCCGCCGCGGCGGCCAGCATGGGCGCCGCGCCGGGTCCGGTGTACATGCGGGCGGAGTTGATTTCTGGCGGCAGTGCTGCGTAATCCATGGCGCGGCCCTTTCAATTCGCCGCGACCGGACAGCGTTGCGCCACTGTGCGACGGGTTTTCGGTATGGTGATGACGAAAGACATGATTCTCCTTGGTGATTCGGCCGGATATCGGCGCCGCCGCAGTCCGGGGCCGGTTCGGTGCGCACGACAACGACGCACGTCCGCGATATGCCAACGCGCGTTAAGACCGCTTGGGGGAACGCTTTTCGGGGCTCAGCCGTCGGGCTGAGCGGTGACGACGGGGCTCACCGACGCAGCGAGAACGTCGGGCCGGCCATCGACCGGCGGTGACCGTGCCTTGGGATGCAGCCAAGCCGTTGTGTCAACGCGCGTGAGCCCACGCGTTGGGCCGACACCGTCCACTTCTCCTCAATCTGCGCGCAGCGCAAAGCAATAGGCGAGCAGCCGCCTACCCGGCCTGTGAGCCCAGAAGCCCGGGCTGACAGGGCCGGATAAGCGGCAGCTCCGTTGTCGCCGGAGGGAACTCCCGCACACAGACCGTAGCCACGCCGACCCCCGTGATGCAATCGATTCGCAAAAAATAACTGCGATCAGTTTGCAAGATGCCGCGTGTCCGGTACGCCGTCAGCCTCGCCAGGCGATCAACGGGATCGCCATCTCGACCGGGCTTGGCCCGCCGTGAAACCCGATGAGCCGCGCGGCTTCCGGGGGCTCGTGGGCGGTGGCCAGCACGGCGTTGTCGCCGGTGCACACGACGACGACGTCGCCGATGCGCGCCAGGTGCGCCGGGTCGACCGGCCCGAACATGCCCCTGGCCACCGCCTCGTCGCGGCGGTAGACGTCTGCCCGCCCGTCCAGCGTCTCGCCCCAGGCGGCCCGCACGTCGTCGGCGGCGCCCGGCTCGGTGTGCAGGTAGCGCACGCGCGGGTCGCCGGCAACCGCGCGGACCCCGCCGGCCAGCCGGGGGTCGGCGTCGAGGTCGACGCGCGCGTGCGGCGGGACGTTGAGGCCGCCGTGATCGGCGGTCACCAGCAGCGCCGCGTTCGGCGGCAGCGTTTCGCGCAGCCGGGTCAGCAGCGCGTCCACCCGGGCCGCGGCCTCGCGCCACTGCGGCGACCCGATACCGAACAGGTGGGCCGCGGTGTCCAGCTTGGCCGTGTAGCCGTAGACCAGGCCGGGCGCCGCGTTGAGCTCGCCGGCCAGTACGGCGCCGTAGTCGTCCGTCCGGTGCGTGGGGCGAAAGTCGGCGCCGCGGTAGGCCGCGTCGGTCAGCCCACTGCCGATGAACGGCGCGGGCAGCACGGCGCGCGCGCCGATGCCGGATCGGCGTAGCCGCTCGAACCAGGTGGGGAGCGGTTGCCACGTGCCGGGCGGCGGGTCGTCGCGCCACATGATGTGGCTGAGCACCCGGTCGGTGCCGGGCACGTTGAGCGTGAATCCCAGGATGCCGTGCTCGCCGGGCCGTGCCCCCGTGCCCAGCGACACCAGGCTGCTCGGCGTGGTCGACGGAAACGTGCAGGTGAGTTCGCTCAGCCGCGCGGCGTCACCGGCGAGCACCGAGGCCAGCAACGGCGCGTCCGGCATCAGTTCGGGCAACAGGTGCCAGCCCATTCCGTCCACCAGCACCACCGCGACGCGATCCACCGGGCCGACCGACTCCGCGAGCCCCAGGCTGTCGACCGCGTCCGGGGCCCCGAGCAGTGCGGCCGCGGTGGGCAGCACGTCGCAGATCGAACCGGCCATGACGGTCAGTGTGGCACGCCGCCGAGCCGTCGACTCGTGACCCGCAGCTGGCGCTCGGTGCTCTCGGCGAGCGCCTGCGCCTGCTCGGGCGTCAGCCGGCCGCACAGCCGGCCCCAGTGCAGCGCGACCTCGTCGCCGACGGCCACGTCGGGCACCGCGCTGTACCCGTCGGCCCAGACCTGAAGCGGGCGCGCCGAAGCCTCCGACAACGTCAGCGCCCGACCGTCGAATGTCAGCCGCCGGCACGTCACCTCGACGCTTTCCCCAAACCGGGAAATCACCGTGCCCCAGGCGATTCGGCAGTTATCCAGCACGCTCAACGGGTGCTCGTCCATGTCGCGTCCCAAAAATCGCGTCCACGGGTACACGCCGAACACGTGAAAGCAGTGATTGGCGGCGGCCTCACCGGCCAGCTCGGGCGTGAGGTGCGACCAGTACCGGCCCGCCTGCGGACCGATGATGGCCAGCAACGCGTCGAAGAACTCGTGCGGGTCCAGGCCGGCCCCGACGCCGCCGCCGAGCCAATACGACTCGACGAGGCGATGGTCCAGCGGATCGGCGGTGCCGGTCAGCGCCGACAGCACCCTCAGGTACGGCCAGGCGCCGGCGAACTTTGTTGCCGCGCTGCGCACCTCGTCGACCGTCCCGTCGCGCAGCGTGGCGCCGAGCGGGGGGCCGCAATAGCCCAGCGCGTTGGGGGCATACGCGTAGCGCGCGAACATCTCGGCGCCCGGTGGTACGCCCCCGGTGCCGGTCAAGCTTGCCCCACCAGCTTCACGGCGCCCCGGTGCAGCCGCCCGAAGTTGTAGTAGGCCGCGCACGCGCCCTCCGCGGACACCATGCACGTCCCGATCGGGGTCTCGGGCGTGCACGCGGTGCCGAAAACCTTGCATTCCCAGGGCTTGAGCACTCCTTTGAGCACCTCGCCGCACTGGCAGGCCTTGGGGTCTGCCACCCGCACACCGGGCATGGCGAACCGCAGCTCGGCGTCGAATTCGGCGAAATCGTCGTGCAGCCGCAACGCGCTCTGCGAGATGAACCCCAAGCCACGCCATTCGAAGTGCGGCCGCAGCGCGAACACCTTGCCCATCAGCGCCAGCGCGGCCGGGTTGCCCTGCTCGGGTACGACGCGCTTGTACTGGTTTTCCACCTCGCAGCGGCCCTCGCGGATCTGGGTCAGCAGCATCGCGACCGCCGCCAGGATGTCCAGCGGCTCGAAACCGGCCACCACCAACGGCTTTCGGTACACCTCCGGCACGAACCGGTACGGGCGGTTGCCCACCACCGTCGACACGTGCCCGGGCCCGATGAATCCCGACAGCCGCAGATCCGGCGACTCGAGGATGGCCCGGATCGGCGGCACGATCATGACGTGATTGCAGAAGACGCTGAAATTGGGCAGGCGCATCTCCCGCGCGCGGACCAGCGTGACCGCGGTCGACGGCGCGGTCGTCTCGAAGCCGATGGCGAAGAACACCACCTGTTTGTCGGGGTTGTCGACGGCGATCTTCAGCGCGTCCAGCGGGGAGTACACGAACCGCACGTCGGCGCCGCGCGCCTTGGCGTGCAGCAGGCTGCCGTCCGACCCGGGCACCCGCATCATGTCGCCGAAGCAGGTGAAGATCACGCCGGGCTGGCCGGCCAGCCACATCGCGTCGTCGATGCGGCCCATCGGGATGACGCAGACCGGGCAACCCGGCCCGTGCACCAGCTCCACGTTGCCGGGCAGCAGGTGTTCGATGCCGTGCCGGTAGATCGTGTGCGTGTGCCCGCCGCACACCTCCATGAACTTGAATTGCTCTGTGTCACGGGCCAACCGCTCGATGGCGACCAGCAGTTTGCGGGCCGCGGCGGGATCGCGGAACTCGTCGACGAATTTCATGTGGGGCCGCCTTTCAGACGATGGCCGAGGAGTCGAAGGCCTGGATTTCGGTGGTGTACGCGTCGCCGAGTTTCTTGATGGCGGCCAACGTGAGCAAGGCCTCGGTCTCGTCGATCTTGGCCATGGCGAACCCGACGTGGACCAGGACCCAGTCGTCGGGTGCGGGCGGGTCGCCGTCGAGCAGCCGCACGCTGATCGTGCGCTGCACGCCGCTCACGTCGACCTTTGCCAGGTGGTTTGCGGGGTCGGTGATCTCGACGATCCGGCCCGGAATCCCAAGGCACATGTCAGCACCCTCCTCTCGAGGAGAACTCAGCAGATTCGCGGCAACGGGTCCCCGACGAGCATGTCGACGATCCGGGTGCCGCCGAACCCGGTACGCAACACCACGGTTTCGGCCGGTTCGGTGACGATCTCCCCGACCTGTGCGGCGTCGGCGCCCAGCGGATGGGAGCGCAACGCGGCCAGCCCCGCGTCGGCCTCCGGCGGCGCGACGACGGCGACGAACTTGCCCTCGTTGGCGACGTAGAGCGGGTCGATGCCGAGCAGCTCGCACGCGCCGGTCACCATGGGCCGCACGGGCATTCGCTCCTCGTCGAGCAGCACCCCGAGGCCGCAGGCCTGGGCCAGCTCGTTGCACACCGTGCCCACCCCGCCGCGCGTCGCGTCGCGCATCCAGCGGGTCGACGGGGCGGCGGCCAGCAGCACTTCCACCAGCGGACTCAGGGAGGCGGTGTCGGAGGCGATGTCGGCCTCGATGGCCAGGTCGCCGCGGGCGAGCATGACGGCCATGCCGTGATCGCCGATCGACCCCGACAGCAGCACCTTGTCACCGGCGCACACCGCCTGCGGCGACAGCGCCCGTCCCGGCGGGATGACACCGGCCCCGGTGGTGGTGACGAACAACCCGTCGGCCGCGCCCCTGGGCACCACCTTGGTGTCGCCGGTGACGATCTGTACCCCCGCGGCGGCGGCCGCGGTCGCCATGTCGGCGACGATCTCCTTCAGTTCGGTGATCGGGAAACCCTCCTCGATCACGAACGCCGCGGCGATCCAGGACGGCACGGCGCCGGCCATCGCGAGGTCGTTGCAGGTGCCGTGGACGGCGAGTTCGCCGATCGACCCGCCGGGAAACCGCCTGGGCTGCACCACGAACGAGTCCGTGGACATGGCCAGGCGCTCTCCGCCGGGCATGTCCAGGACCGCGCCGTCGCCCAGAGACTCCAGCAGCGGGTTGCGGAAAGCCTCCACGAACACCGCGTCCACCAGCGCCGCCGACGCCTTGCCGCCGGCGCCGTGCGCGAGGGTGACGTGGTCGTCGAGCAACCGGGGGCGGCGCTTGCGGAACGACTCGATCCGCTCGATCACCTCGCCCTCGCCGAACCGTGGCCCCGACGACAGGTATTCGCCCGCCGGTGTGTTCATGCCGCCCCCAAAGTGCCGGTGCCGCCGAGCCGTTCGTGCACCATCAGCCACAGCTGGTAGCCCAGCAGCGCCTGGGATTCCTGAATGCGGTGCACGCTTTGCGAGCGAACGACGAAGCAGGCGTCCACGTTGGGGTTGTCGGCGAAGGCGCCGCCGTCGTAGCCGGCGAAACCCATGGTGTACAGGCCGCGTTGGCGCGCCTCGGCCAGCGCGGCCAGCAGGTTGGGCGAGCCGCCGCTGGTCGACATGGCGATCGCGACGTCGCCTACACGAGCCCGGGCGATCAGCTGACGGGCGAACACCAGCTCGAACCCCACGTCGTTGCCCAGCGCGGTCAGGATCGCCGGATCGGCGGTCAGGGGCCAGGCCGGCAGCGACCGGCCGACCGGCGGGCGGGCGAACAGGCTTGCCAGGGTGGTGGAATCGGTGCAGCTGCCGCCGTTTCCGAACGTGAACATCCGCCCGCCCGCCGCGAATCGGCGGGCCGTCTCGTCGGCGGCCACCCGCAGCAGGTCGGCGTTGGCCGCCAGGGTCGAGCGGCGCAACGCCAGGCTCTCGGCCGCCTTGGCCTGAGCCGAGGCCGCGAGGTCGGCCAGCAGCGCCTCGGGGTTGTCCTCCTGCGCGTCGATGAACGGGTACAGGAAATTGGTGGGTTCGTCGGTCATGAAGGGTCGCCCTCCTCGTCGCCGGGGCTCGATTGTGCCGCGCGGCTGATCGCCATGCCCGCATGCACCAGGACCAGATCGCCGGGCGCGACCGGGCCGACGAGTGTGGTGATCACGTTCTCGATACCCCGGCCGGTGCGTACCCTGGTTGTTCCGGGGGCCTGGCCGCCCTCGGGCGGGCCGACCACCTCGCCCAGGCGGCCCTCGTCGCTACAGGTGATGCAAACGGGTTCGGCCGCTTCGGGTTTCAGCAGCCCCGAGTGCTCGAAGCACACGTGGGTCAGCTCCCACAGCAGGTGGTAGAACAGCACGAAGCCGCCCGTCGCGGGCACCCGCGGGTCGGGATCGTCGAGCCACAGCACGTGGTCGGCCATCCCCGGCGCGGGCCGCTCGCCGCTGCCGATCCAGATCGTGGTGGCTCCCCAGGCCGGGCCGCGGCGCATCACCGAGCGCACCTCTGCGTCGGCTGCGCCGGAGACCGCGACCACGATGTCGCCGGGTCGCGCCGACACCCGCACGAGGTCCACCAGGTCGGGTCCGGTCAGCGCGACCGCCGGCAGCGCCCGCTTGCCCATGATCACCGGGTGCACGAACTCGACCGCGATGTGCAGCGCATGCGGCTCCCACGACGGCGCGATCGACCACATGGTCGCCCCCGCCGCGAACCGCTTGGCGAGTGTGAACGCGGTGGCGGCCAGGTCCTCGGCCAGCTCGGAGCCCAGCCCGCGGTCGATGGCCGTTACGCTCATCAGTCAGCCCCTTCCAAGCCCGTCAGCATCGAGATCACGGCCTGACCCAGCGCCAGGCCGCCGTCGTTCGGCGGGACGGTGTGATGGGTCAGCACCTCGAACCCGTTGCGCTGCAGCCGCGTCCGGCAGGCGCACAGCAGCAGGACGTTCTGGAAGACCCCGCCGGACAGGCCCACCAGCCGGATCGGCCCCGCCACCTGACCGACCACCCTGGCGACGGCGTCCGCGACGGCCTCGTGGAAGGCGGCGGCCAGCGCCGCGGGCGGTGTGCCGGCGTAGCGGGCCGCTACCAATGTCTGCACCATGGTGGCCGGATCGATCACCCCGTCGGAGCGCACGGTCAGCGGCAGCGACGGCCGGGTGCGCCGATCGCCCGAGGCCGATTCCGCGAGCGCCTCGAGCTCCATGGCGGCCTGGCCCTCGTAGTCGATGCGGTGGCGCACCCCGAGCAGGGAGGCGACGGCGTCGAACAGCCGGCCCATGCTCGAGCACGGCACACACCCGGTACCGCTTTCCAATTGCGAACGGGTGAGTCGCAATTCGTCCGGGGTCGCGGCGGCGACGGGCGCGAGGTCCGGGGTCCAGTCGATGCCGGCCGCCCACAAATGGGACAGCGCCATCCGCCACGGGTTGCGCACCGCGGCGTCGCCGCCCGGCAGCGGCACCGGCAACAGGTGGCCGACGCGGGCGAAGCGGTTGCTGTCGGTCCCGAGGGCGAGAACCTCACCGCCCCAGACGGTTTGGTCGCAGCCGTAGCCGGTACCGTCGAACGACACCCCGATGGCGGGTTCGCCGATGCGGCCGTGTTCGGCCAGCAGTGACACGACGTGCGCGTGGTGGTGCTGGACGAGATCCAGCGGCCGCTCGCCCGCGCGGCGCTCGGCCCAGCTGCGGGTGTGATAGCCGGGATGCAGGTCGGCGGCGACGCGCGCCGGCGTGCCCCGGATTTCGGTGAGCTGATCCACCGCGCGTTCGAACGCGCGCAGCGTCTCCCAGCTGGCCATGTCGCCGAGGTGGCCGGACAGGTAGGCGCGCGAGCCGTCGGTCAGGCAGCAGGTGTTCTTCAGCTCCCCGCCGACGGCCAGCACGCTCGGGCCCGACCGCCCGAGTTCGACCGGCAGCGGCGCGTAGCCGCGCGACCGCCGGATCGGCAGCTCCTCGCGGCCGACGACGCGCACCACGGAGTCGTCGCAGGGCACGTGAATCGGCCGGTCGTGGTCGAGCACCGCGTCACACAGCCCCGCAAGGCGCTGGGCGGCATCGGATTCGGTGTAGCAGATCGGCTCGCCGGAGCGGTTGGCGCTGGTGAGCACCAGCGCGTCGGGCGCTGTGACCGCGACGCCGGGCACGGGTGCCAGGAGCAGATGGTGGATGGGGGAGTACGGCAGCATCAGCCCGAGGCGGGGGCTGCCCGGCGCGACGTCGTCGGCGAGCGGCGCCATGTGGTCTCGGGGCAGCCGCCGCAGCAACACGATCGGGCGGGCCGGCCCCGACAGCACCGCGGCCTCGTCGGCGCCGACGCGCGCGTAGCGGCGCGCCACGCCCAGGTCGCGGACCAGCATGGCGAACGGCTTGGCGCCGCGCGCCTTGCGCGCGCGCAGCGCGCCGACGGCCGCGTCGTCGTCGACCGCGCAGGCCAGGTGGTAGCCGCCGATGCCCTTGATGGCGACGACGGCGCCGTCCGCCAGCGCGCGCTGAGTGGCCGCCAGCGCGGCGTCCGGGCCGCTCACCCGCCGGCCCGCCGACGAAAACCACAGCGACGGGCCGCAATCGGGGCAGGCGATCGGCTGCGCGTGGAATCGCCGATCGGCCGGATCGCGGTATTCGGCGGCGCACCGCTCGCACATCGCGAACGTCGCCATGGTGGTTGCCGGCCGGTCGTACGGCAACGTCCGGATGATGGTGAACCGCGGCCCGCAGTCGGTACAGCTGACAAACGGGTGCCGGTAACGCCGGTCGCGCGGGTCGAACAGCTCGCCGACGCAGTCGTCGCAGACCGCGATGTCGGGTGGAATCGGCGTTGTCGAAGCGCCCTCACCGGCGGGCGTCCGGCTTGCCACGATCCGGAAGACCCCACCGGACGCGTCCGCGGCGATGTCGGTGACGGTCACGTCCCCAATTCGGGCCAGCGGCGGCGCCTCGGCGCGCATCCGGCGACCGAACTCGTCCACTTGGGCGCGTTCGCCCTGCACCTCGAGAAAGACGGCGCCCGAATCGTTCCCGACGAACCCCGCCAGGCCCAGCTCGGTGGCGATCCGGTGGACGAACGGGCGAAAGCCGACCCCCTGGACAACACCGGTCACGGTGAAGCGCTGCCGGACCGTGTCGCGCGGCGGAGACACGGGGAGCAGCAAGGGGGCATGCGTCATCTCAACCGCCCCCCGGGCCGATCGTCGGGTCGGGCCCGCCCCGGCCCATCAGCTCGAGACCGGCCATTGCCTCCTCGGCCCCGGCCCGATCCGTCTTCTCGACCGCGAAACCCATGTGGATGATGACCCAGTCGCCCGGCGCGAACGTCTCGTCCGGCAACATGCCGACGTTGATTCTGCGCTGTTCGCCGGTGACGTCGACCAGTGCGAGCTGACCCTCGTAACCCTCCAACATCCGGATCACCTGACCGGGTATACCCAGGCACATGGCTTTCAGTACTCCTCTCGCGCGGGGGATGTTTGCAGCGCCGCGACTATTTCCTCGACGGCGCGCGCGGCGCGGGGGACGGCCCGGGCCACGGGCTCGGTGAGGCCGATGCCTTCCTCGACGCTGCCGGCCTCGCATCCGACGACGACCGTGTAGGGCGGGTTGCCGCCCAGGGCACGCAGGCTGGCGAAGACCGCGGCCGGATCCATGCTGTGGCCGTCGATACCGGGTGCGGCCGAATCCGATTCGTGATCGGCCTGGAAGACGTGCAACGTCCCCGGGTTGCCGCGGCTGGGCACGGCGTCGACGAGGACCAGCGTGTCCCAGCCCTCGAGCAGGTCGTAGGCCAGGTGCATGCCCCTGATGCCATAGTCGATGACGCGAACACTCGAATCGTCCCGCGGGATTTCGGCGTTGCGGACCACTTCGGAGCCGAACCCGTCGTCCCCCAGGAAGATATTGCCGATTCCGGCCACCAGGATGCGCGCTGTCATGGCCTTGCCACAGGCTCGCTACATCCGCCTCAGCTTCAGGTAGCGGCGAGCATCGGGCAGCGACACCAGCCCGAGCAACAGCGCCACCCCGACCCCCAACGCGACGATGGCGATGAACACCCAACCCAAGACTTCCATTTCGAACTCCTTTCACCTTGCGGCTTGTCCGGCTCCGAGCGGCTCTACTTCGTCGGGGGAGAAGTACAGATAGCGGCCGTACCAGTCGTGCAGGTCGGCGGCGGGGTCGTCGTCGACGACGACCCCGACATGCGTGTTGCCCTCCACGTCCTCGTGCACCGAGGTGACGCGGGCGGTCTTGCCCGCGACGAAGATGTCCTGCGCGTCGGCGTTGCGCCGGGGCCGCAGCCGGACGCGGCTGCCGCGGGCGACCCGTACCCCGTTCACCAGCACCGCGTCGATCTCGGGCCGGACGGCGTTGTCGGCCAGCGGATCCCACCAGTTGACACCCTCGGGGATCTCCGGGACGAGCCCTGCAACCCCGTGCGGATCGCGCAGCACGCCGTGCAGGCGCGTCATTGCCTCGGGCGACATCGCGTCGCACTCGTCGATGATCCGCGCGGCGCGCGCATCGGTGGCCCGGGCCTGCGCCTTCTCCTCGTCGGTCATCGTCATCACGCGCAGCGTGAGGATCTCGTCGATCTCCGTGCAGTCGTACAGGGCGGTGTTGCTCTGTTCGGCGACCTCGGGGTGGTCGTAGAGGATGATCGGCGAGATCAGCAGGATGTCGTCGTTGCCCGGCGGGCCGGCCAGCACGGGGAAGCAGCGGTGCTGGCCACACCGCGACGCCGCGTCGCTCGCGTCGGGGGGAGGTTCGAGCAGCGAAACGAACCGGCCGCCAACAGCTTCGGCGATGACGTGGGTTCCGATCATGGAACGCGCTATCGCATCGTCTCTGTCGCGCGCCGCGTCGCCGACGTTGCCGACCCGTATGGACACCCGGCACAGGTCGCCGTCGGGCTCGCTGCTCACCGCCAGTACGCCAAGCACCTCCCGGCGCTGCCGCACCAGGCGACCGCCGTCGAGGTATTCGATGTCGGTTGCCGGGTCCGCGATCAGCGGCAACGTGCAGGGTTCATCGTCTAAAGGAAGCGGGCCGAACGACAGTTCGCATTCGACCGCCTCGTCCCAGGTGAGCCACACCCCCGCCGGGGTGGCCAGCTCGTCGACGGGTTCGAACTCGCCGGGGGCGAACTCGCGCTCGGCGCGGCGGCGCTGCAGCTGCAGGAAGCGCACCGTCAGGGTTATCGCCTGCGCCGCGTCCACCAAGAACTGCGCCGCGAGGGTGTCGTCCTCGCCCATGCCGGCGTCTGCGGCGCCGGGCGGACCCAAAACGCCGAACTGCCAACGCGATTGATTCTTACTCGACGTGCCGCGGTACGGATAGAGCAAATAGCCCTCGTAGAGCACCGCGTCGGCGACGGCGTGGGCCCGGTCCCGGTTCGAGGCTTTGCGGGTCACCGCGCCACCTCCCGGTCCGTGTCCAGCAGCGCGGTGATCGTGTGGTCGAGGTCGAGCAGCCCTTGCGCCGACTTGTAGGCGGCCAGCGCCGCGATGGTTTCGTGACCGAGCCGCACCCAGCCGGCGTTCGGATAGTGCTGCGCGATCAGATCCCGCCAGACCGTCACCGGCATGTCGTAGCGGCACTCGCGGTCCCACGGCACCTGCTGGACGGAGAACCCGCGCTCGGACTTCACGAAAATCGTTCCGCTGAACAGGAACTGGAGCGGCAGCGCGCCGTCGCGCAGTGCGTGCAGGTACTTCGCGGCGGCGACCTCGAAGTCGTACGTGCAGTCCAGCGGGAGCGCCACCGCCGTGTTACCGGCGAACCCCGGCACCATCGCGGTGCAGTGCTGCCACAGGAAGGTCCGTTGGGTGCTCGCCCAGCGTTCGCGGGGTCCGAACAAGTCGAGCAGCCCGCCCGCTTCGTCGTCGGAGTAGGACCGGCGCAGCGGCTCGATCCGCACCTGGCAGCGCAGCGCGATGGCGTGCACGAAGGCCCCGACATCGGCCCCGCCGGTAGTCAGTCCGACGCGTGCGGTCAGCACCGGGCTCACGGCGTACGGTTCGGGCGCCACGTCGAGAACGGCGAAGCTCACCTCCACGTGCTCTGCGCTCATGGTGGCGTCTTCACTGCGCGGGCGGCGAGCTGGGAGAAGAAACCGTCGATGAACGCCCGGGCCTCCTGCCCACCGTCAAACCCGCGCCAGAGCATCCGCAGCCGGCCGACGAACTGGTAGCAGGCGTCGATCGGGACGAGATAGCTTTCCGGCTCGGCATTTTCGGCGTCATCGCCGTCAGGCATCCGGACCAGCAGGGCCTCGACGTCGTCGGCGAGCAGGCCCACCCGGGTGTCGGCGCCGGCGACGGCGTTCCAGGCATCCAGATCGAGTTCGGATTCGGTCGCGCCGGCGGGCCCGGGGTAGAAGGCGACGGTGCGCCCGAGCGCGGAGTTGGTGAAGAAGAACGCCACGCCGACCGGAATCTGGAGCGCCTCCCATGCACGGCGGTCCAGCACGAAATCCCCAAAGGCCAGGTACCGGTCCGGCACCGACCGGTAGCGCAGGTCGGCGGCGCGATCGGTGAACAGCAGATAGCAGGCCCGGCAGACGCACATCAGCTGTCGGCCGGACACGTTCACGACGTGCTGGTGCTCGTCGGGAATCGATTCGGAGCACATCTCGCAGCGTTCGCCGGCCGCCGGTGGGGCGCGCCTATCGCTGGTGATGCGTGCCAACACGTCATAGGGGCTGCTCATGCCGGGGCGCCCATCGGTTCGGCCAGCGCTACCGATGGCACTCCGTCGCGAAGCAGCAGGGGCAGCGGCTCGAGGTGGGTCCCGTCGGGACCGGCACCGGCGTGCACGATGTCGAATTGCGTGCCGCAGCGCGGGCAGCCCAGCAGCGTCTCGCGCAGTTGTGCACCCGCCAACGAGTCGGCACACACCGGACAGTGGTCGCGGTAGGCCAGCGGCAGGTCGCCAACTCTGCATACCAGCAGCGGGGTGCCCGCAACCAGGAACCCCGCCACCTCGCCGGGGCCCAGGTCGCCGACCTCGGGTACGCGGTACCAGCCGGCGGCGTGCCCATTCGACTTCACATGCGCCATCAGCGATTCGGCGGGGATCACGCTGGCGGCGGCCTTCTCGGCCGAGGCGGCGACCACCTCGATCGACGAGATCTCCGGCGCGGCCGCGCGGACGGCGTCCTCGACCGCCAGCTCCAGCGTCACCGCCGAGGACGGACAGCTCTTGCAGCTTCCCTTGAACGCGAGTCGCACGGTGCCATCGTCGATCTCGAGCAGATCGACGTCGCCGCCGTGGGAGCCCAGGTAGGGCCGGACCCGGTCCAGCGCGTCGGACACCCGCCGGTGCACGTCGTGCGGATGCAGGCCGTGGACCAGGAGCAGACTGGCCACCAGGTCGTCGGTGGCCAGCCGCTCGGCTAACCCGGTCTCGCCGGCTTGCATGATCCGCTCCAGCGCGGCCCCGTAGAGCTCGACCACCTCGCGGACCAACCGCTGGGCTCGTTCGTGGGCGGCGGGCCCATTCGCCGCGCAGGAATCCAGCAGTGTCTGGATCCGATCGCCCGCTGCACGCCACTGTGTGTCGCTGTCGGGGTCCTCCAACCGGCTCGTCGGGCGATCAGCCATGCGTCACTCCCCGGCGGGTGACTGCGTTGGCGTGTGCAGTCTCTCGAGGGTCTTGCCCTTTCCGAGATACATGTGCACGCCGCACGGCAGGCACGGGTCGAAGCTGCGCACCGTGCGCATGACGTCGATGCCCTTGAAGTTGTCGCGCGAATTCTCCTCGAAGATCGGCTGACCCTGCACCGCATCCTCGTATGGTCCCGGCGTGCCGTAGCTGTCGCGCGGGTTGGCGTTCCACGGGGTGGGCGGGTACGGGTGATAGTTGGCGATCTTGCCGTCCCGGATCACCATGTGGTGGCTGAGCACACCGCGCACCGCTTCGGTAAAGCCGCAGCCGATGGCCTCGTCGGGCACCTCGAACTTCTCCCATGTCTTCGTACGTCCAGCACGGATTTCGGCCAGTGCCTTTTCGCAGAAGTGCAGCGCGCACGCGGCCGCGTAGGCCTGGAAGTAGGTGCGGGCCCGGTCGCGTTCGATCGTGTTGCTGCCATGCCGGGGGATCTTCCACTCCAATTCCACCGCAGGTTTCAAAGCGGTCTTCGGCAGGTTGATCTTGACGCTGTTGCCGGTCGCCCGCACATAGCCGATGTCGACCAGCCCGGCCAGCGCCGTCGCCCACAAGCGGGCCAGCGGTCCGCCACCCGTGTCCAGCGCCAGGTGATCCTGGCCGTCGAACCAGCGCGGCGACATCACCCAGCTGTATTTGCCGCCCTCCAAATCCCGCTTCTGCGGGTGCGGGTTGGTGTGCTGGTTCCACGGATGGCGCCGGTCCACCGTATTGCCGAGCGGGTCGGTCTTGACGAACATTTCCTGATCGGTCCAGTCGTCGTAATACGAACTGCCCAAAAGGATCCGGATGCCGAGGTTGATGTCCACCAGCGAGTGGGTGACGAGCTTTCCGTCGACCACCACGCCGGGCGTGACGAACATCGCGTTGCCCCACCGCTCCATGTCCTTGTACTCGAAGTTGCAGACCTCGGGATCCTGGAAGGAGCCCCAGCAACCGAGCAGGGTGCGGCGCAAACCGACCTTCTCGTAGCCGGGCAGCGCCTCGTAGAAGAAGTCGAACAGGTCGTCGTGCATCGGCACGACCTTCTTCATGAACTCGACGTAACGCATCAACCGCGTCATGTAATCGGTCATCAGCTGAACGGTCGCCACGGTCCCGACCCCGCCGGGGTAGAGCGTGGACGGGTGCACGTGGCGACCCTCCATGAGGCAGAACATTTCTCGCGTCCAGCGGCTGACCGCCAGGGCCTCGCGGTAGAACTCACCGCTGAACGGGTTGAGCGAGCGCATGATGTCGGCGATCGTCCGGTAGCCGTGTGCGTCTGCGTGTGGCGCGGGTGTTTTCTCCGCCAATGACAGGACACTCGGGTTGGTCTCGGAGACCATTTTCTCGCAGAAGTCCACCCCGACCAGGTTCTCCTGGAAGATGTTGTGGTCGAACATGTATTCCGCCGCCTCGCCGAGGTTGACGATCCACTCACCGAGGTGCGGCGGCTTGACCCCGTATGCCATGTTCTGCGCGTAGCACGAACAGGTGGCGTGGTTGTCGCCGCAGATGCCGCAGATGCGGCTGGTGATGAAGTGGGCGTCGCGCGGATCCTTGCCCTTCATGAAAATCGAGTAGCCGCGGAAGATCGACGAGGTGCTGTGGCACTCGACGACCTCCTTGTTCTCGAAATCGATCTTGGTGTAGATGCCGAGGCTGCCCACGATCCTGGTGATCGGGTCCCAGGCCATTTCGACGAGTTGACCGGGTTCACGCTTCGCGGTGGTCGGCTCGGGGACAATAGTTGTCATCGAAGTCTCGCTGTCTGAGTTGAGAAGGGGATCCCAATCGGGACCTACCAGGTGCGGCGGGCCCCGGTGGTGAGTTTGTCGCCGTTGTGGCGCCAGCGCGGCTCCTTGTCCAGCGTGCGGTTGGTGATGCCGCGCAGGTTGCGGATCACCGATCCGTAGAGGCCCGACGCGGCCGTGGACACCTTGCCGCCCGGCGGCTCGTCCATGAAGGGCATGAACTTGTCGGGGAACCCCGGCATCGTGCATCCGATGCAGATGCCGCCGACATTCGGGCATCCGCCGATGCCGTTGATCCACCCGCGCTTGGGCACGTTACATTTCACGACCGGACCCCAGCAGCCAAGCTTGACAATGCATTTCGGTGATCCGTACTCGGTGGCGAAGTCGCCCTGCTCGTAGTAGCCGGCCCGGTCGCACCCCTCGTGCACGGTGGCGCCGAATAGCCAGGTGGGGCGCAACGCGTCGTCGAGCGGGATCATCGGCGCCTGCCCGGTCGCCATGTACAGCAGATACGTCAGCGTCTCCGCCAGGTTGTCCGGATGGATCGGGCACCCCGGAACGCAGACGATCGGGATGCCGGCCTTGCTCTTCCAATCCCAGCCGAGGTAGTCGGGAACGCCCATTGCGCCAGTCGGATTGCCGGCCATCGCGTGGATGCCGCCGTACGTGGCGCAGGTCCCGACCGCGACGATCGCGGTCGCCTTGGGCGCCAACCGGTCGAGCCACTCGCTGGTGGTCATCGGCTGGCCGGTGGCCGGGTCGTTGCCGAACCCGCACCAGTAGCCCTCGTCCTTGATCTTCTCGTTGGGAATCGATCCCTCGACCACGAGCACGAATGGCTCGAGCTCGCCGCGATCGGCTCTGAAAAACCACTCGAGGAAGTCGTCCGCCCCCCCGCTGGGTCCACATTCGAAATCGATCAGGGGCCAATGCACGGCGACCTTCGGTAAGCCCGGAAGCGCCCCGAGTGCTATCTCCTCGACGCTGGGCTGGGTGGCAGCAGTCAACGCCACCGAATCGCCGTCACAACTCAGCCCCGCATTAATCCAGAGAACATGGATCAATGTTTCTTCTGCTTTGACTGCCGCGTCGGTCGGCATGCTGCAGCTTTCCGGAGCCGGGTGCTACGCTCCTACGCCACCGGAGTCGACCGTCGGCCCACTTGCGCGGCGCTGTTTTTCGGTCTACGCCTGCGGTCAACCGTTGTCAACGGCTCCCCTTTTCAGGGCAACTGAACAGATGTTGCATAGCCCCTCCCGGTGAGGCCATTCGCACTGCGCGACAGGCGATTTCGGCGGATTCGCGCGGACCGCGATGAACCGGTGAGCCGCGATGAACCCGGCCTCCCGCACCGGCTGTCCTGCGAGGCGTTTGCAGGAGTGACCGGCAGGCCGGGCGGGCTCAGGCTCGCGTTTCGT
This sequence comes from Mycobacterium sp. NGS57, assembly GCF_059812405.1. NCBI lineage: Bacteria > Bacillati > Actinomycetota > Actinomycetes > Mycobacteriales > Mycobacteriaceae > Mycobacterium > Mycobacterium sp. NGS57. The sequence continues at coordinate 153,332 of NZ_JCALCP010000001.1, forward strand.
TGGCGAACCGCCGCAGCCAGCCGAACCAAGCGGCCATGCCGGCGCCGGTGCGCGCGCTGACCGGCAGGATCGTCGCGGTCGAATTGACCTGCCGAACGTGGCCGATGTACGCGTCCACCTCGACGTCCAGATGGGGAACAAGATCAATCTTGTTCAGGAGCACCACATCAACAGATCTGAACATGACCGGGTACTTCAGCGGCTTGTCCTCGCCCTCGGTGACCGAGTAGACCATCGCCTTGGCGTGCTCACCGACGTCGAACTCCGCCGGACACACCAGGTTGCCGACGTTCTCGATGATCACCAGGTCCAGGGTGGCCAGGTCGAGGCCGGGCAGCGCACGGTTGACCATCGGCGCGTCGAGATGGCATTCGCCGCCAAACCCGTTGCTGGTATTTAGCAGTGACACCTGAGCGCCGCGACCGCTGAGCTTCACCGCGTCCAGATCCGTGGCGATGTCGCCTTCGATCACACCGATCGCGAACTCGCCGGCGAGCTCGTCGAGCGTTGCCGCGAGGATGCTCGTCTTCCCCGATCCCGGTGAGCTCATCAGGTTCAGCGTGCGGATCCCGTTGCGCTCGAATGCCGCCCGGTTGACATCGGCGAGAACGTCGTTTTCGGCGAAGATCGCCTCCAGCACATCGATGCGCTGCGTGCCGGTCTGGTAGTGGCTGTGGTCCCCGTGGTCGTGCTCATGCTCGTGCTCGGGCACGGCTTTTTCGTCGTGCGGGTCGTGGCGATGAAATCTACCCATGATCAAATCCGTCCAGGTGGAGCATGTTTCAAGAGAGATCTGGTCACGAGACATCCATCGACGTCACCAGGAATTCGTTGCCGTGCAGCACATCGACGTCGGAGCTGTCGCAGCGCGGGCACCAAATCGACCAGGCCGACGTGATTTCGGATTGGCGGCCGCACGAGCGGCATCTCACCTCGGCGCGCACGCACTCGAGTTGCAGCTCGGCGTCCGGCATGTCCTCGAACTCGCGGACCAACGTCCAGCAGAACGACAGCGACTCCGGGACCACCTGCCGCAACGCCCCGATCCGGACGCGCACCACGTCGACGTGGCGGCCGTCGGCATGTGTCTTGACCATGCCGGCGATCGCTTCGCACAGCGACAGCTCGTGCATGGCATTTGTTCTACCCCCAAAAGCGGGTCTGCACCCAACACCGGGTGCGCCGCGAACCGCCGGATCGCGGGCTGGATAGAGCCTGGATAGAGCCTGGATAGAGCTACGTCGCGGTGTCGGCCCCGACGGGGGCCCACTTTTCCTCGATGCGGCCGTAGCGCCAGACCAGCACGGCGACCGCCCAGGTGGCGGCGAAAATCCCGACGACGACGAAGCCGACGGTGTTGAGGTCCAGGCCGCCCACCCACTGCCAGAACGGGCCCTGCCAGCCCAGCTGCCCGGCGAACAACCCGAGCAGCTCGACGGTGCCGATCAACACCGCGACGACCACCGACAGTCCGGTGATGGTGATGTTGTAGTAGATCTTGCGCACCGGGTTGGAGAAGGCCCAGCCGTAGGCGAAGTTCATGAACGAGCCGTCGATGGTGTCCAACAGGCACATCCCGGCGGTGAACAGCACCGGCAGGCACAGGATCGCGTACCAGGGCAGGCCGGCGGCCGCGCTGGTGCCCGCCAGCACCAGCAGCGCGATCTCGGTGGCGGTGTCGAAACCCAGCCCGAACAACAGCCCGACGGGGTACACGTGCCAGGACTTGGTGATCGATTTGGTGAAGCGGCCGAGGAACCGGTTGATCAGGCCGCGGTTTTGCAGCTGCCGTTCCAGTTGGGTCTCGTCATAGTCGCCGCGGCGCAGTCGCGCGAAGACGCGGAGAATGCCGACCAGGACGATGACGTTGAGGAAGGCGATCAGATAGAGGAAGACGCCCGAGACGCTGGTGCCGATGAGGCCGGTGTAGTGATGCAGGGCCGACGAGTCGTCCTCGACGGGTCCGACGATCGTCTTGACCCCGGTCACCAGCAGCAGCGCCAGCGCGAAGACCACCGTGGAGTGGCCCAGCGAGAAGAAGAAGCCGACGGCGAGGGGGCGCTGCCCGTCGCTCATCAGCTTGCGGGTGGTGTTGTCGATGGCGGCGATGTGGTCGGCGTCGAAGGCGTGCCGCATGCCCAGGGTGTAGGCCGTCAGCCCGACGCCGATGCCAAACGCCTTGCCGCCCAGGCTGAGTCGCTGTGGGTCCACGATCCACGCCAGGGTGCCCCAGCCGATCAGATGCAGCGCGACGATCACCGCGGCCATCGCTCCCAGCCGCCACCACTCCGCCGGGGTCAGGAAACCGCGAAGTCTCGTCACTGGTGACGGCCGCCAGTCGGTCTCGGTGCTGACCACCGGCACGACATTAGGGCGCGCCGCGCGCCAAATGCAAGCCGATTGCAGGAGGCGGCGCGCCGAGTTGGCGCGAAAAACTGGCAATCCCCGCTATCGGGCGGGACACTGAACGGGTGACCAGCAAGGCGCCCGTGTTGGACCCGGCGGTCGCCGAACGCCTCGGCGATTTCCTCCGGGCCCGCGGGTTGCGGCGCATGGCGTCGCGGATCCAGGTGCTGGCCGTGCTCGAGCCGGTCAACGGCCACCTGCCGGTGGCGGAGATCCATCAGCGGGTGCGCGCGTGCCTGCCGCCCGGCACCCAGCCGCCCGACATGGCGACCATCTACCGCACGGTGACCACGCTCGTCGACCAGGGGGTGCTGCACGCGCTGACCCTCGACGGCGGCGTCACCACCTACGGGCTGGCCACCGCCCCCCACCACCACGCCGTGTGTACGCAGTGCGCCTCGATCATCGAGGTACCCGCCCGCCAGCTGAGCTCGGCGCTCGAGCACGCGATGGCGGGCAGTTCGTTCGCGCTGTCGGAGGCGGCGGGCCTGACCCTGCGTGGCCTGTGCCCGCAATGCCAGCGCGGCTGACGCGGACTACCGGCCGTCTTTCGTCTTCCGTCGAGTGTGAATTCAGGGCTTTCGCCGTGAGCCAAGGGCGGAAATCCGGCCCGAATCCCGCCCTACGCGCACACTGAAAGCCACAACTTCACACTCAGCGCCACAGCTTCACACTCGATCAGCGTCAGCGCAGCCCCAGTAGCGCGTTCTCGATCACCTCGGGCAGCGCCGGGTGGATCCAGTACTGGCCGCGCGCCATTTCCGCGGCGGTCAGCCCGAAGCTCATCGCCTGGATCAGGGGCTGGATGATCGACGACGCCTGGTGGCCCATGATGTGGGCGCCCAGCAGGCATCCGCTGTTGCGCTCGCCGATGAGTTTGACGACTCCGGTGGTGTCCTCCATCGCCCAGCCGTAGGCGACGTCGCCGTAGCTTTGCACCGCGACCGTGATGTCGAATCCGCGTGCGATGGCCTGATTTTCGGTCAGGCCGACGCTGGCCAGCTGGGGGTCGGTGAACACCGCCGCCGGCACGAAGCGGTGGTCGGTGACGGCCATGGACTGGGTGTCGTCCCAGTCGCAGAGCAGGTTGTGCTGCACGACGCGGGCCTCGTGGTTGGCGACGTGCTTGAGCTGATACGGCGACGAGACGTCCCCGAGCGCGAAAACGCCGCGCGCCGAGGTGCGTTGGTACCGGTCGACCGCCACCCGGCCGTTCGCGACGTCGATCCCGGCCTGCTCGGCGTCCAGCAGGTCGGCGTTGGACAACCGGCCGGTCGCCACCAGCAGCAGATCGGCATCGACCGTGGAGCCGTCGTCGAGCTCGAGCGTGACGCCCGAGCCGCGGTTGGCGGCGCGCGCGACGGTGCGGTGGGTGCGCAGTTCCCACTTGGTTGCCGCGATGCGCGTGAAGCGTTCGCAGATGGTGTCGTCGCAGTGCCGCAGCATGCGGCTGCCCCGGATCACCAGCGTGACCCGCGAACCCAGCGCGGCAAAGACGTGCGCGAATTCCGCTGCCACAAAGCCGCTTCCGACGATCACGATGTGCTCGGGCAACTCGGCGATCCGCATGATGGTGTCGCTGGTGTGGTAGTTCACGCCCGACGCCAGGATCGCCGGCGGTACCACCGCCCGCGAGCCCGCGGCGATCACCACCTGATCGGCGGTGAATTCCTCCCCGGCCTCGGTGCGCAACAGGTAGCGCCCATCGGGTTGCACGGGCCCGAAGCGGGTGTGCGCGCCGTACACGTCGACGTTGGGCGCGCTGCGCCGGTAGTCCTCGCCGCTGAGGGCGATGGGGTCGATCCGCCCGAAGACGCGCGAGACGATGTCGCCCCAGCGCACCCGGTCGATGTGCGCGTCGACGCCGTAGCGCGACGCGCCCCGGATGGTCGCGGCGACCTCGGCCGCATAGACGAACATCTTCGTCGGGATGCACCCGACGTTCAGGCAAGTGCCCCCGAACGTGCCCTGCTCGCAGATGGCCGCGCGCTTGCCGGCGTAACGATCGTCGAGAATGCTGTTGCCCGAACCGGTTCCGATGATGGCGATGTCGTAGGTTTCCATCGGCGGGCCCTCACCCCTTCCCCGAGGATGCCGGCGTGCTTTCGGCGCCGAGGTAGTCGTCCAGCCACATGTCCAGTTGGCGATAGGCGATATCCCGCGGTCGCGGCAGCGACAGGAACACGTCGTGTTTGGCGTCGGGCACGACGACGACGGTGGTGCGATTCCCGATGCGGCCGGCCCACTTGGCGATCTGGGTCACGTCGAGAACCGCGTCGCCGCTTTGCATCGACGCAGGGTCCGCGGTTTCGCGCACGCTGTGATCCGAACGCAGGATCAGATTCGGCACCCCGACGTCGAGCCCGCGGTGCAGCCTGGCCTGGCCGCGGCGTACGGCGTGCACCCAGCCGACGGTGATCGGGAAGCCGCCCACGGGTTTCCATCTCAGGTCGTAGTCGAACTCGCCCTGGTAGTCGCGGTGCAGGGTGGTGCCGTAGCCACCTTCGGTGGGGGCCCGCAGCACGCGTCTGGGCCACGCCCGCGACAGCCCCGCGATCAGCGCCGACGTGACGAAGGTGCGCAGGACCGCCGGGCCGTGCAGATCCAGGAACGGGCTGTTGAGCACCAGGCCGCGCACGCCGGCGTGGGCGGCGGGATCGCGCCGGCGCAACCGGTCCAGCCACAGCGACACGATGAGACCGCCGGAGGAGTGCCCGTAGACGACAACCCGGCCCGGCGCCTCCTCGCGGACGGCCGACAGCGCGTGTCCGAGTTCGGCGTCGTAGTGGGCGAGGTCGGTGATGAAGTGCGGGGTCTGCCCGTCGCGCCGCGAGCGGCCGCACTTCTGTAGGTCCAGCGCGTAGAACGCAAAGCCCCGCCCGGCGAAGTGATCGGCCAGCGCGGTGTTGAAGAAGTAGTCGGTGTAGCCGTGCACGGCCAGGACGGCGCGGTGTCCGGGCCCGGCGGACTCGCCGCGGCGGATCAGCGTTGCCGCGATGTCCCCCTCGCCGGCGGGATCGGGGCCGAGGTCGATGGTGCGCTGCCAGTATCCCGGCAGCACGTCGGGCACCCAGCCAGTCACGGGGCCAGCTTAAAGGTTTTGCTGGTGGCCGGGGGCCGCACGCCGCAAGCGCCGGCGGTCGCCGGGATAACCTGGGACGGTGTCAGGGCAAGCCACAACCGCACGCAGCGATGTCGTGCTGGTGGGCGCCGGCATCATGAGCGCCACGCTGGGGGCGTTGCTGCGGCGCCTGGAACCGGACTGGTCGATCACGCTGATCGAGCGGCTGGACGCCGTCGCCGCCGAAAGCAGCAGCCCCTGGAACAACGCCGGCACCGGGCACTCCGCGCTGTGCGAGCTCAACTACACCCCGCAGCGCCGCGACGGCTCGATCGACATCGCCAAGGCGGTCCGCATCAACGAGCAGTTCCAGGTGACCCGCCAATTCTGGGCCTACGCCGCCGAGAACGGCATCCTGAGCGACTGCGGCTTCATCAACCGGGTCCCGCACGCCAGCTTCGTGCGCGGGGCGGCGGGCGTGGACTATCTGCGGCGTCGCCAACGCGCGCTGGCGCACAACCCGCTCTTCGCGCGCACCGAATTGATCGACGACCCGGAGGAATTCGCGCGCCGGCTGCCCTACATGGCGGCCGGGCGCGACTTCTCCGAGCCGACCGCGCTCAACTGGGCCGCCGACGGCACCGACGTCGACTTCGGTGCATTGGCCCGGCAACTGATCGGCTTTTGCGTGCGCCGCGGCGCCAGCGCGCTGTTCGGCCACGAGGTGCGCAACCTGACCCGCCGGCCCGACGGCGGCTGGACGCTGCTGACCCGCAACCGCCGCACGGGCGAAAAGCGGCGGGTGGCAGCCAAATTCGTCTTCGTCGGCGCCGGCGGCGACGCCCTGCCGCTGTTGCAGAAGTCGGGCATCAAGGAGGTCAGGGGCTTCGCCGGCTTCCCCATCGGCGGCCGGTTCCTGCGCGCGGGCAACCGGGCGCTGACCGCCGCGCACCACGCCAAGGTGTACGGTGCGCCCGCGCCCGGCGCCCCGCCGCTCGGCGCGCTGCACCTGGACCTCCGGTTCGTCGACGGCAAGCCGTGGCTGGTGTTCGGGCCGTATGCCGGCTGGTCGCCGAAGTTCTTGAAGCACGGCCACTTCACCGACCTGCCCCGCTCGATCAGGCCGAACAACCTGCTGTCGATACTGGGCGTCGGGGCCGGCAACATGCCGCTGGTGAATTACCTGATCGGTCAGCTGCGCCTGTCCGGGTCCGACCGGGTGCGCGCGCTGCGCGAATTCGCCCCCAGGGCAACCGGTTCGGATTGGGAGCTGACGGTGGCCGGTCAGCGGGTCCAGGTGATCCGCCGCGACAAGCGCAAGGGCGGCGCGCTCGACTTCGACACCACCTTGCTCAGCGCGGCCGATGGCAGCATCGCCGGGCTGCTCGGGGGGTCGCCGGGGGCGTCGACGGCCGTGCCGGCCATGCTCGACGTGCTGCGGCGCTGCTTCGCCGACCGTTACGGCGCGTGGCTGCCCACGCTCAAGGAGATGGTGCCGTCGCTGGGCGCGGAGTTGTCGCGCGAGCCCGCGCTGTTCGACGAGGTGTGGGCGTGGGGCACCAAGGCATTGCGGCTGGAGGCGTCGTGATGGAAGCTTTGCGCCGCGTCTGGTCCAAAGACCTTGACGTCCCGACCCTTTACGAGCTGCTCAAGCTGCGGGTCGAGGTCTTCGTCGTCGAGCAGGCCTGCCCGTACCCGGAGCTGGACGGGCGCGACCTGCTTGCCGAGACCCGGCACTTCTGGCTGGAAACGCCGGACGGCGAAGTGATCTGCACACTGCGGCTGATGGAGGAGCACGCCGGCGGCGAGAAGGCGTTCCGGATCGGTCGGCTGTGCACCAAACGCAGCGCCCGCGGGCAGGGCCACACCACCCGGCTGCTGCGCGCCGCGCTGGCCGAGGTCGGCGACTACCCGTGCCGGATCGACGCGCAGGCCTATCTGGCCGACATGTACGCCCAGCACGGATTCGTCCGCGACGGTGACGATTTCGTCGACGACGGCATCCCGCACCTGCCGATGCTCAAGCCTTCGCGCTCCGGCATCGCGGAGCAGCCGTGAAGCCCTACCCGTTCAGCGCCATCGTGGGCCACGACCAGCTGCGGCTTGCGCTGATGCTGTGCGCCGTGCGCCCGGAGATCGGCGGCGCGCTCATCCGCGGCGAGAAGGGCACCGCCAAGTCGACGGCCGTGCGCGGGCTGGCGGCGCTGCTGGCGGCCGCGTCTGGCACTACCGACTCCGGCCTGGTCGAAATGCCGCTCGGCGCAACCGAAGACCGGGTGATCGGCTCGCTGGATCTGCAGCGGGTGCTGCGCGACGGCGAGCACGCGTTTTCACCCGGGCTGCTGGCCCGCGCGCACGGGGGCGTGCTCTACGTCGACGAGGTCAACCTGCTGCACGACCACCTGGTCGACGTGCTGCTGGACGCCGCCGCGATGGGACGGGTGCACGTCGAACGCGACGGCATCTCCCATTCGCACGAGGCGCGGTTCGTGCTGATCGGCACGATGAATCCCGAGGAGGGCGAGCTGCGCCCGCAGCTGCTGGACCGGTTCGGCCTCACCGTCGACGTGCAGGCCTCCCGCGACGTCGACGTCCGCACCGAGGTCGTCCGGCAGCGCATGGCCTACGAGGCCGACCCCGACGCCTTCGCGCACCGCTACGCCGGCGCCGAGGCGGAACTGGCCCACCGGATCTCCGCGGCGCGCGCCCTGGTCGACGATGTGGTGTTGCCGGACAACGAATTACGGCGCATCGCGGCGCTGTGCGCGGCGTTCGACGTCGACGGCATGCGGGCCGACCTGGTGGTGGCCCGCACCGCCGTCGCGCACGCGGCGTGGCGCGGCGTCACCACCGTCGAGGAGCAGGACATCCGGGTTGCCGCCGAGCTGGCGTTGCCGCACCGGCGCCGCCGCGACCCGTTCGACGACCCCGGCATCGATCGCGAGGAGCTCGACGAGGCCCTGGCGCGGGCCGGCGCCGACGACCCCGAGCCCGATCCCGACCCGCCCGGCGGCGGGCAGGCAGCCGATCCGACTGCGCCGCAACCGAATTCGAAGCCACAGCGCCCCCGATCGCCGCAACCAAGCGCGCCGCCGTCGGCGACGTTTCGCACCCGCGCGCTGACGGTGCCCGGCGTAGGCGAGGGCGCACCCGGCCGGCGGTCGCGGGCGCGCAACGCCTCCGGCCGCGTGGTGGCCCCCGCCGACCCCGGCGAGCCCAGTCCCGCCGCGCACGGCCTGCACCTGTTCGCCACCGTGCTCTCGGCCGCCGAACACGCCGGGGCGGGGCCGCTGCGGCCGCGGCCGCAGGACGTGCGCCGCGCCATCCGCGAAGGGCGCGAAGGCAACCTGGTGATCTTCGTCGTCGACGCCTCCGGATCGATGGCCGCCCGCGACCGCATGGCCGCGGTGAGCGGGGCCGCGCTGTCGCTGCTGCGCGACGCCTATCAGCGCCGCGACAAGGTCGCCGTGATCACCTTCCGGCAGGCCGGTGCGCGGCTGCTGCTGCCCCCGACGACGTCGGCGCACATCGCCGGGCGGCGACTGGCCCGATTCGACACCGGCGGCAAGACACCGCTGGCCGAGGGCCTGTTGGCCGCGCGTGAGCTGATCGTCCGCGAGCGGGCACGCGACCGGGCACGCCGCCCGCTGGTCGTGGTGCTCACCGACGGGCGGGCCACCGCCGGGCCGGACCCGTTGGGGCGCAGCGGGATCGCGGCAGCCCGGTTGCTCGCCGAGGGTGCCGCCGCGGTGGTGGTGGACTGCGAGACCTCGTACGTGCGGCTGGGGCTGGCCGGCCGGCTCGCCGATCAGCTCGGGGCACCCGCGGTACGGCTGGAGCAGTTGCGCGCCGACCACCTGACCCGTGCCGTGCGCGGCGCGGCCTGACCGAGCGAGGGATAACCACCGATGCCACAGGGAAAACCGGTCAGCGTACCCGACGACGGCCTGACCACCCGGGCGCGGCGCAACACGCCCGTGCTGGCGGTGCACACCGGCGCGGGCAAGGGCAAGTCGACGGCCGCGTTCGGAATGGCGTTGCGGGCGTGGAACGCCGGGCTGCGCGTGGCCGTGTTCCAGTTCGTCAAGAGCGCCAAGTGGAAGGTCGGGGAGGAGGCGGCCTTCGCCCAACTCGGCGAGCTGCACGACCGGTACCGGATCGGCGGGGCCATCGAATGGCACAAGATGGGCAGCGGTTGGTCGTGGACCCGCAAGGGCGGAAGCGACGACGACCACGCGGCGTCCGCGGCCGACGGGTGGGCCGAGATCGCGCGCCGGCTGGCCGAGCAGCGCCACGACTTCTACGTGCTCGACGAATTCACCTACCCGCTCAAGTGGGGCTGGGTCGCCGTCGACGATGTCGTCGAGGTCCTGCTGGCCCGGCCGGGCCACCAGCACGTGGTCATCACCGGGCGCGACGCCCCGCCGCGGCTGATCGAGGCCGCCGACCTGGTCACCGAGATGACCAAGGTCAAACACCCGATGGACGCCGGCCGCAAGGGCCAGAAGGGCATCGAATGGTGACCCTCCCCGCCGCAACCCCCGCCCCCACCCCCCGCGAGCGCCCGTGTTTGTACGGGGACACGCGGCACGGGCTGTCATTTTGCGGGCGCTCGCCGAGGGGGGAGGGGCCGCGATGAGCCCCGTCCCCGCCGTGGTCGTCGCCGCGCCGGCGTCGGGCAGCGGAAAGACCACGGTCGCAACGGGTTTGATAGGCGCCCTGCGCCGGGCCGGCCACACCGTCGCGCCGTTCAAGGTCGGCCCCGACTTCATCGACCCCGGGTACCACGGCCTGGCCGCCGGCCGCCCCGGCCGCAACCTCGACCCGGTGCTGGTGGGCGAAGACCTCATCGGCCCGCTGTACGCCCACGGCGCGCGCGGCGCCGACATCGCCGTGATCGAGGGCGTGATGGGTCTTTTCGACGGGCGCATCGCGACCGCCGCGACCGCACCCGCCCAAGGTTCCACCGCCCACGTCGCCGGCCTGCTGGGCGCCCCGGTGATCCTGGTCGTCGATGCCCGCGGCCAGAGCCACAGCATCGCCGCGCTGCTGCACGGGTTTTCGACGTTCGACGCCGCCACCCGGGTGTGCGGGGTGGTCCTCAACCGGGTCGGCTCTGCCCGCCACGAGCAGGTGCTGCGGCAGGCCTGCGAACAGGCCGGCGTCCCGGTGCTCGGCGCCATTCCGCGCGTCGCCGAATTGGAGCTGCCCACAAGGTATCTCGGCCTCGTCACGGCGTTGGAGTATGGGCGCCGCGCGCGGGACGCGGTCGAGGCGATGACCGCTTTGGTCGCCCGCTGCATCGACCTGGTCGCCGTCATGGCGACCGCGGACTCCCGGTCCACCGATCGGCCGTGGGACCCCGCGGCCGCGGTGGGGGAGCCACCCACTGCGCGCCCCACCGTGGCGATGGCGGGCGGGAAGGCGTTCAGCTTCGGCTACGCCGAACACACCGAGCTGCTGCGCGCGGCCGGCGCCGACGTCGCCGAATTCGACCCGCTGGCAGACGCCCTGCCCGACGGCACCGACGCCGTGCTGCTGCCCGGCGGCTTTCCCGAACAGTTCACCGCGGAGCTGTCGGCCAACGAGGTGGTGCGCCAACAGATCAACGAGCTGGCCGCCGCGGGCGCGCCCGTGCACGCCGAATGCGCCGGCCTGATCTATCTGGCGGCCGAGCTCGACGGGCACCCGATGTGCGGCGTGCTCGCCGGGTCGGCGTCGTTCACCCCGTGCCTCACGCTGGGCTACCGCGACGCCGTCGCCGTGGCCGACTCGCCGATGTATTCCGCCGGCCAGCGCGTGGTCGGGCATGAATTCCACCGGACCGCAGTCACTTTCGCCCAAACGTATGAGCCGGCATGGGTGTACCGCGCCGGCGACGACACCGTGCGCGACGGCGTCGCGCACGCCGGCGTCCACGCGTCCTACCTGCACACCCACCCGGCCGCGACGCCCGGCGCGGTGGCGCGCTTCGTCGCGCACGCCGCGGCTCGAAGGGCGACCAACCTTTAGGCTTGCCCGGTGACCGACAACGCCTACCTGGCCGGGTTGCGGCTGGCCGGCAAGAAGGTCGTGGTGGTCGGCGGGGGGACCGTCGCCCAGCGCCGGCTGCCCCTGCTCATCGCGAGCGGCGCCGACGTCCACCTCATCTCGCGCAGCGCCACCCCGGCCGTCGAGGCGATGGGCGGCATCGCGCTGTCGGTGCGCGAATACCGCGACGGCGACCTCGAAGGCGCCTGGTACGCGATCGCGGCCACCGACGACGCGCAGGTGAACGCCGCCGTCGTCGCCGAGGCCGAGCGCCGCCGGATCTTTTGCGTCCGGGCCGACATCGCCGTCGAGGGGACCGCGGTGACGCCGGCGACGTTCGGCTACGCCGGGCTGTCGGTGGGGGTCCTGGCCGGTGGCGAGCACCGCCGCTCGGCCGCGATCCGGTCGGCGATCAGGGAGGCCCTGCAGACCGGGGCGATCGCGCCGGACAGCACCGTGAGCGACGACGTCATCAAAGGCGGCGTGGCGCTGGTCGGTGGCGGTCCCGGTGACCCGGAGCTGATCACCGTTCGCGGCCGCCGCCTGCTCGCGCAGGCCGACGTCGTCGTCGCCGACCGCCTCGCGCCGCCCGAACTGCTCGCGGAGCTGCCGCCGCACGTCGAGGTCATCGACGCCGCCAAGATCCCGTATGGGCGGGCCATGGCCCAGGACGCGATCAACGACGTCATGATCGAGCGTGCGAAAGCCGGCAGCTTCGTGGTCCGCCTCAAAGGCGGCGACCCCTTCGTCTTCGCGCGCGGCTACGAAGAGGTGCTGGCGTGCGCGGAGGCCGGGATTCCGGTGACCGTGGTGCCGGGTGTGACGAGCGCCATAGGCGTGCCCGCCCTGGCGGGCGTTCCGGTCACGCATCGGGCGATAAATCACGAGTTCGTGGTGGTCAGCGGGCACGTCGCGCCCGGGCACCCCGAATCGTTAGTGAATTGGGACGCATTGGCCGCCCTGCGGGGCACGATTGTTTTGCTGATGGCGGTCGAACGCATCGAACTTTTCGTCGACGCGCTGCTCGCGGGCGGCCGACCTGCGGATACGCCGGTGCTGGTGGTCCAGCACGGAACAACGGCAGCTCAGCACACGTTGCGAGCCACCCTCGCCGACACGCCCGAGAAGATCCGCGCGGAGGGGATCCGACCTCCCGCGATCATCGTCATCGGCTCGGTTGCTGCGTTCGGCCTTTAAACGATTCTTAAGATTACTGTAAGGTAACCCATTATGACGGCTCTCAACGACACAGAGCGCGCGGGCCAGAACTTGGCCTCCGCACGCCCCGATCGTCCGGCCCCGGTGCGCGCCCCGCGCCCGGAGGAGACCGCCTCGTCACGGATCAGCAGGTATTACCCGGCCTGGATGCCTTCCTGGCGCTTCGTCGCGGCCGTGATCGCCATCGGGGGGATGCAGCTGCTGGCCACCATGGACAGCACCGTCGCCATCGTCGCGCTGCCCAAGATCCAGAACGAGTTGAGCCTGTCCGACGCCGGCCGCAGCTGGGTGATCACCGCCTACGTGCTCACGTTCGGCGGGCTGATGCTGCTGGGCGGGCGACTCGGCGACACCATCGGGCGCAAGCGGACGTTCATCGTCGGTGTCGCGCTGTTCACCATCTCCTCGGTGCTGTGCGCGGTCGCGTGGGACGAGGCGACCATGGTCATCGCCAGGCTGCTGCAGGGCATCGGTTCGGCCATCGCCTCGCCCACCGGCCTGGCGCTGGTGGCGACCACCTTCCCGAAGGGCCCGGCGCGCAACGCCGCCACGGCGGTGTTCGCCGCGATGACGGCCGTCGGCTCGGTGATGGGCCTGGTGGTCGGCGGGGCGCTGACCGAGCTGTCCTGGCGGCTGGCGTTTTTGGTGAACGTGCCCATCGGGCTGGTGATGATCTACCTGGCCCGGACCGCGCTGCGGGAGACCAACCGGGAGCGGATGAAGCTCGACGCCGCCGGGGCACTGCTGGCCACCGTGGCGTGCACCGCCGCCGTCTTCGCGTTCTCGGTGGGACCGGAGAAGGGCTGGATCTCGCTCACCACGATGGGACCCGCCGCGGTGGCGCTGGCGTCGCTGCTCGCGTTCGTCGTCGTGGAGCGCACCGCCGAAAACCCCGTCGTGCCGTTCAAGCTTTTCCGCGACCGAAACCGGCTGATCACCTTCATCGCGATCTTCCTGGCCGGCGGCGTCATGTTCAGCCTGACAGTGTCCATCGGCCTGTACGTGCAGGACATCCTGGGCTACAGCGCGCTGCACGCCGGCATCGGCTTCATCCCGTTCGTCATCGCGATGGGCATCGGCCTCGGGGTGTCCTCGCAGCTGGTGTCGCGGTTTTCGCCGCGGGTGCTGACGATCGGCGGCGGCATCCTGCTGTTCGTGGCGATGCTCTACGGCTGGGGTTTCATGCACCGCGGTGCGCCGTACTTCCCCAACCTGGTCCTGCCGATCATCGTGGGCGGGATCGGCATCGGCATGGCCGTCGTCCCGCTGACCCTGTCGGCGATCGCCGGGGTGGGCTTCGACCAGATCGGCCCGGTGTCGGCCATCGCGCTGATGGCGCAGAGCCTGGGCGGCCCGCTGGTGCTGGCCGTCATCCAGGCGGTGATCACCTCGCGCACCCTGTACCTGGGCGGCACCACGGGCCCGGTGAAATTCATGACCGACGCCCAATTGGGGGCGCTGGACCACGGCTACACCTATGGCCTGCTGTGGGTGGCCGGGGCGGCCGTCATCGTCGGCGCCGCGGCGCTGTTCATCGGCTACACGCCCCAGCAGGTCGCCCACGCCCAAGAGGTCAAGGACGCGATCGACGCCGGCGAGCTGTAGCCTCCCGCAACCACATCCGCCGCAGGTTAGGCTTGCCCGCTGTGATCACCCGGATGTCCGAGCTATTCCTGCGCACCCTGCGCGACGATCCCGCCGACGCGGAAGTGCCCAGCCACAAACTCCTCATCCGCGCCGGCTACATCCGGCCCGTCGCGCCCGGGTTGTACAGCTGGCTGCCGCTCGGGCTGCGGGTGCTGCGCAGGATCGAACGCGTCGTGCGCGACGAGATGACCGCGATCGGCGGCCAGGAGATCCTGTTCCCCGCGCTGCTGCCGCGCGCCCCGTATGAGACGACGAACCGGTGGACCGAGTACGGCGACGGCGTGTTCCGCCTCAAGGACCGCCGCGGCAACGACTACCTGCTGGGCCCCACCCACGAGGAGCTGTTCGCGCTGACGGTCAAGGGTGAATACAGCTCCTACAAGGACTTTCCGCTGCTGCTGTTCCAGGTCCAGACCAAATACCGCGACGAGGCGCGCCCGCGCGCCGGCATCCTGCGCGTGCGCGAATTCGTGATGAAGGACTCCTACTCCTTCGACGTCGACGACGCCGGGCTCAAGGCCGCCTACCACGCGCACCGCGACGCCTATCAGCGCATCTTCGAAAAGCTCAAGGTGCGCTACGTGATCGTCTCGGCGGTGTCGGGCGCGATGGGTGGCAGCGCGTCGGAGGAGTTCCTGGCCGAGAGCGCGGTCGGCGAGGACACCTTCGTGCGCTGCCTGCAGTCCGGATACGCCGCCAACGTCGAGGCCGTCGTCACCGCGCGCCCCGACGCGCTCCCGATCGACGGCCAACCCGAGGCCGTCGTCCACGACACCGGCGACACCCCGACGATCGCCACCCTGGTCGACTGGGCCAACACGGCCGGTCTGGGCCGTTCGGTCACCGCGGCCGACACTTTGAAGAACGTGCTGCTCAAGGTGCGCGAGCCCGGCGGGGAGTGGGAGCTGCTGGGCATCGGGGTGCCCGGCGACCGCGAGGTCGACGAAAAGCGGCTGGGCGCCGCGCTGGAACCGGCCGAATACGCGTTGCTCGACGACGCCGACTTCGCCAAATACCCCTTCCTGGTGAAGGGTTACATCGGGCCGAAAGCGTTGCGCGACAACGGTGTTCGCTATCTCGTCGACCCGCGGGTGGTGGACGGCACCAGCTGGATCACCGGGGCCGACGAGCCCGGCCGTCACGTCGTCGGGCTGGTGGCCGGCCGCGACTTCACCGCCGACGGCACCATCGAGGCCGCCGAGGTGCGCGACGGCGACCCGTCCCCGGACGGCGCCGGGCCGCTGGTGTCCGCCCGCGGCATCGAGATCGGCCACATCTTCCAGCTCGGCCGCAAATACACCGACGCCTTCACCGTCGACGTGCTGGGCGAGGACGGCAAACCGGTGCGGCTGACCATGGGCTCCTACGGGCTGGGGGTGTCGCGGATGGTGGCCGTCATCGCCGAGCAGCATCACGACGAGCTGGGCCTGCGCTGGCCGCCGGCGGTCGCACCGTTCGACGTGCACCTGGTGATCGCCAACAAGGACGCCCAGGCGCGCGCCGGGGCGACGGAGCTGGCCGCCGACCTGGATGGGCTGGGTGTCGACGTGCTGCTCGACGACCGGCAGGCCTCGCCGGGGGTGAAGTTCAAGGACGCCGAGTTGTTGGGCGTGCCGTGGATCGTCGTGGTGGGGCGGGGCTGGGCGGACGGTGTGGTCGAGCTGCGCGACCGCTTCGGCGGACAGACCCGCGAGCTGGCCGTGGGCGCCTCGCTGGCCGCCGACGTCGCGGCGACGCTGACCGGTTAGCGCGCGGCTACTCGTTGCCGCCCGGGAAACTCGTCGTGATGGGCCAGGCGCCCAGCACCCGGTTCCACCGGGCGCCCATGACCGCACTCTGCGTCAGCGCCGTCGAAGCGAACGCGCGGTCGTCGGCGGTCTCGGCGCGCTCGATGACCGCGCGCCACGCGATCGCGCCGTCGTTCTCCATCCGGACCGCCAGCCGCGCCGCGTCCGCCGGGCTGGCCACCAGCAGCGGCAACTGGTAGCCCGCGGCGGCCACCGGGGCGTTGACCTGGCGGGCGGACAGCATCGCGATGACGTCGTCGCGGCGCTGGCGGTGCTGGGTCAGGGCCTCGACCACCATGCCGTTGACGCTGGGCGGCGACATCGCCGACACGATGCCGTAGCCGTAGACGGTCGAGTGTTCGATGGCAAGCGCGTCGCACAGCGCGGCGTTGTCGGCGTCCTTGCCCGAGCTCATATCGACGGGCCCCCGGGCACCAGCGCCACCAGGTAGGACGCCGTGCAGGACGCGGCGATCGAGGCCAGCAGCCCCGCCCGGTAGCCCGATTCGCTCGCCACCAGGCGCGCGGCGCCGTCGGCCGACGCGTGCAGCGAGTCGATCACGTCGGACACCGGCGGCGGCGGCGGGGGCGGGCCCGGCGGCGGGGGCGGGCCGGGGCTGGTCGTCTCGGTCGACGAGGAGGCGAGCTTGCCGGCGGCCCGCGAGATCTCCGTCGACAGGGCGCGGGCATGCGCGCCGCGCTGGTTCGCGACCACGCTCAGCGCGGCCGCGATCTGCGGCGGGGTGCCGACGGCCGCGGCGGCGGCGGCGGCGAGCGCGCTGTCCTTGCGGGCCTGGTCCAGCGGCCCCCAAAGGTTCTCGACGGCCGGCGGCTTGGGCGGGGATTCGCCGCAGGCGGAGGCGACCACCCCGAGCGCGGCGAGGGCCGCGGCACCGGCGAGCACGCCCCGCCGGTTGGTGACGGGTGCTGCGCTGGACACAGCAACATCCTGCCACGCGGTGACCACGCCGCGGTCCGCCCGTTCTGGGCGAAATCCTGGCGTATCGTGGATAGCTACTAGACCGGAAGCCACCCGGAAGCCACTAGGGTGGCTCCTCCGCCAGATGACCGGACAACTCAAGATGAGGAGCTCGCCGTGACCACCGGGCTACCTTCACAGACGCAGGTGATCGAGCTACTCGGCGGTGAGTTCGCGCGCGCCGGTTACGAAATCGAAGACGTGGTCATCGACACCCGTGCGCGCCCGCCGCGGATCACGGTGGTCGCCGACGGCGACGACCCCCTCGACCTGGACACGATCGCCACCCTGTCGCGTTCGGCGTCGGTTTTGCTGGACGGGCTGGACCGCACCGCCGACGGCTATGTGCTCGAGGTCTCCTCGCCCGGGGTTGAGCGCCCGCTGACCAGCGAGAAGCACTTCCGCCGCGCCCGCGGTCGCCGGGTCGACATCGCGCTGTCGGATGGGTCACGGCTGACCGGGCGCGTCGGCGAGACCCGCGACGGCACGGTCGCGCTGGTGGTCCGCGCCGGGCGGGACTGGACGCTACGCGAAGTCTCACTCGCCGAGATCACGAAAGCCGTTGTGCAGGTTGAGTTTTCGTCGCCAAGCCAGGTGGAGATGGAACTCGCGACGGGGACGGAGGCCGCAACATGAACCGCGCCGGCGACGATGCAGAGCGCAAGAGCGATGTGGGGGCACCTCCCGCTTGCGGGGGAGAGGAGCGGCGCTGATGAACATCGACATGGGCGCGCTGCATGCGATCGAGGTGGACCGGGGCATCTCGGTCAACGAGCTCCTCGAGACGATCAAGTCCGCGCTGCTGACCGCCTACCGGCACACCCAGGGCCACCAGAACGAGGCCCGCATCGAAATCGACCGCAAGACCGGCGTCGTACAGGTGATCGCGTGCGAGACCGACGAGGACGGCAACGTCATCAGCGAATGGGACGACACGCCTGAGGGTTTCGGCCGCATCGCCGCGACGACCGCGCGGCAGGTGATGCTGCAACGGTTCCGGGACGCCGAAAACGAGCGCACCTACGGCGAGTTCTCCACCCGCGAGGGCGAGATCGTCGCCGGCGTCATCCAGCGGGACAGCCGGGCCAACGCGCGCGGCCTGATCGTCGTGCGGATGGGCACCGAGACCAAGGCGTCCGAGGGCGTCATCCCGGCCGCCGAACAGGTCCCCGGCGAGAGCTACGAGCACGGCAACCGGGTCCGCTGCTATGTCGTCGGCGTCACCCGCGGGTCCCGCGAGCCGCTGATCACGCTGTCCCGTACCCACCCCAACCTGGTCCGCAAGCTGTTCTCGCTGGAGGTCCCCGAAATCGCCGACGGGTCGGTGGAGATCGTGGCGGTCGCCCGCGAGGCCGGCCATCGCTCCAAGATCGCGGTGCGCTCCAACGTTCCCGGGCTGAACGCCAAAGGGGCGTGCATCGGCCCGATGGGGCAGCGGGTCCGCAACGTGATGAGCGAACTGTCCGGGGAGAAGATCGACATCATCGACTACGACGAGGACGCGGCCCGCTTCGTCGCCAACGCGCTGTCGCCGGCGAAGGTGGTCTCGGTGGCGGTCATCGACCAGACCGCCCGCGCCGCGCGCGTGGTGGTGCCCGACTTCCAGCTGTCGCTGGCCATCGGCAAGGAGGGCCAGAACGCCCGGCTGGCCGCCCGGCTCACGGGATGGCGCATCGACATCCGCGGTGATTCACCGGGGCACGCCGAGGACCACCCCGAACACGGCGCCAGCCATCCGGTGGCCCACGACCGCTAGCCGTTCGGAGCTCCGGTCGAGGGGCGCTAAACTAGCGCGTGATCCAGCGCGAGCCTTCGGAACCCCGATCACGTTGCGCGCACCGAAGCACCGGCGGACCGGTGCGGACGTGCGTGGGGTGCCGGAAGCGAGAGTTGGCCGCCGAACTGCTTCGAGTGGTGGCTGTGTCGACGGGGAACGGCGAATACGCCGTGATCGTTGACAGCAGGAGTAACCTGCCGGGGCGGGGTGCGTGGTTGCATCCCGAACCGCAGTGCGTACAACAGGCGATCCGGCGGCGGGCTTTCACCAGAGCGTTGCGCATCACCGGTTCACCGGACACCTCCGCGGTGGTCGAGCTGTTACGACAGCCCGACTCGCCCGGCAACAGAACAGGTAGCAAGAACATGAGCACACCGTGAAGTCCCGATGACTCGGATCAACATGCGTTACAGCTAATTCCCGAGGCGCGGCCGCCCACACGACTGTCGCCTCATAGACAGGAGATGTAGTGGCAGGTAAGGCCCGCGTACACGAGTTGGCCAAGGAACTCGGTGTCACCAGCAAGGAAGTTCTCGCCCGGCTGAGCGAACAGGGCGAATTCGTCAAATCCGCATCCTCGACGGTCGAGGCGCCGGTGGCCCGCCGGCTGCGCGAGGCGTTCGGCGGCAGCAAGCCGGCCCCTGAAAAGGCTGCGAAGGCGCCCGCCAAGACGCCCGACAAGTCCCTCGATAAAGCCCTCGACCAGGCGGTCGGCAAGCCGGCCGGCAACGGCGAGGCGACCGCCGCGTCCGCGCCGCCGGCACCCGCCGCCGCGCAGGCCGCCACCGATGCGCCCCCCGCGCCCCCGCGGCCGGCCCCCGGGCAGCCCGCGCCGCCGGTCCCCGGCCAGCCGGCCGCCCATCCCGGCATGGCGCCGGGCGCCCGGCCCGGCCCGGCGCCGAAGCCCGGGGTCCGCACCCCGCGCGTCGGCAACAACCCGTTCTCGTCGGCGCAACCCGTCGACCGGCCCATCCCTCGCCCGGTGCCCCGGCCCGGTGCGCCCCGTCCGGGTGCGCCGCGTCCCGGCGCTTCGCCCGGCAGCATGCCGCCGCGGCCCGGGGGCGCCGCGGGGCAGGGCCGCCCGGCCCGGCCCGGCGCCCCGCGACCCGGGGGCGGCAGGCCCGGCGGCCCCGGTGGCCGCTCCGATGGCGGTGGCGGCAACTACCGCGGTGGCGGCGGCGTCGGCGCCCCGCCCGGGGGCGGTGCGGGCGGCGGTTTCCGCGGCCGCCCCGGCGGCGGTGGTGGCCGCCCCGGCCAGCGCGGCGGTGCCGCGGGCGCGTTCGGCCGTCCCGGCGGCGCGCCCCGGCGTGGCCGCAAGTCGAAGCGGGCGAAACGCGCCGAGTACGAGAACATGCAGGCGCCGGTCGTCGGCGGCGTGCGGTTGCCGCACGGCAACGGCGAGACGATCCGCCTGGCGCGCGGGGCGTCGCTGTCCGACTTCGCCGACAAGATCAACGCCAACCCGGCCTCGCTGGTGCAGGCGCTGTTCAACCTCGGCGAGATGGTGACGGCCACCCAGTCGGTCGGCGACGAGACGCTCGAGTTGCTGGGCAGCGAGATGAACTACGTCGTCCAGGTCGTCAGCCCGGAGGACGAGGACCGCGAGCTGCTGGAGTCCTTCGACCTGACCTACGGCGAGGACGAGGGCACCGAGGAGGACCTGCAGACCCGTCCGCCGGTGGTGACCGTGATGGGCCACGTCGACCACGGTAAAACCCGGCTGCTGGACACCATCCGCAAGGCCAACGTCCGCGAGGCCGAGGCCGGCGGCATCACCCAGCACATCGGCGCCTACCAGGTGGCCGTCGACTTCGACGGCACCGAGCGGCTGATCACCTTCATCGACACCCCGGGCCACGAGGCGTTCACCGCCATGCGTGCCCGCGGCGCCAAGGCCACCGACATCGCCATCCTGGTGGTCGCGGCCGACGACGGCGTGATGCCGCAGACCGTGGAGGCCATCAACCACGCGCAGGCCGCCGACGTGCCGATCGTGGTGGCGGTCAACAAGATCGACAAGGAGGGCGCCGACCCCGCCAAGATCCGCGGGCAGCTCACCGAATTCGGTTTGGTGTCAGAGGATTTCGGTGGCGACACGATGTTCGTGGACATCTCGGCGAAGGTGGGCACCAACATCGAGGCCCTCGAGGAGGCGGTGCTGCTGACCGCCGACGCGGCGCTGGACCTGCGGGCCAACCCCGACATGGAGGCGCAGGGTGTGGCCATCGAGGCACACCTGGACCGCGGCCGCGGCCCGGTCGCGACCGTACTGGTGCAGCGCGGCACGCTGCGCGTCGGTGACTCGGTGGTGGCCGGCGACGCCTACGGGCGCGTCCGGCGCATGGTCGACGAACACGGTGAAGACGTCGAGGAGGCGCTGCCGTCGCGGCCGGTGCAGGTCATCGGCTTCACGTCGGTGCCCGGTGCCGGCGACAACCTGCTGGTCGTCGACGAGGACCGCATCGCCCGCCAGATCGCCGACAAGCGCAGCGCGCGCAAGCGCAACGCGCTGGCGGCGCGCAGCCGCAAGCGGATCAGCCTGGAGGACCTGGACTCGGCGCTGAAGGAAACCAGCCAGCTGAACCTGATCCTCAAGGGCGACAACGCCGGTACGGTCGAGGCGCTCGAAGAGGCCCTGATGGGCATC
The DNA here is from genome assembly GCF_059812405.1 of Mycobacterium sp. NGS57. Taxonomy (NCBI): domain Bacteria; kingdom Bacillati; phylum Actinomycetota; class Actinomycetes; order Mycobacteriales; family Mycobacteriaceae; genus Mycobacterium; species Mycobacterium sp. NGS57. The sequence goes on from NZ_JCALCP010000001.1 coordinate 174,883, forward strand.
GAGATCGACGACGAGGTGGCGCTGCGCGTCATCGACCGCGGTGTCGGTGGCATCACCGAGACCAACGTCAACCTGGCGTCGGCCTCGGACGCGATCATCATCGGCTTCAACGTGCGCGCCGAGGGCAAGGCCACCGAGCTGGCCAACCGCGAGGGCGTGGAGATCCGCTACTACTCGGTGATCTACCAGGCGATCGACGAGATCGAGAAGGCCCTGCGCGGCATGCTCAAGCCGATCTACGAGGAAAACCAGCTCGGTCGCGCCGAGATCCGGGCGATCTTCCGGTCCTCGAAGGTGGGCATCATCGCCGGCTGCATGATCAGCTCGGGCGTGGTGCGCCGCAACGCGAAGGCCCGGCTGCTGCGGGACAACATCGTGGTCACCGAGAACCTCACGATCAACTCGCTGCGCCGCGAGAAGGACGACGTGACCGAGGTCCGCGAGGGCTTCGAATGCGGTATGACGCTGGGCTACTCCGACATCAAGGAAGGCGACATCATCGAGTCCTACGAACTCGTGCAGAAGGAACGCACCTGATGGCGGATCCCGCGCGGGCGCGCCGGCTGGCGAAGCGGATCTTCACGATCGTCGCCTCGGCGATCGAGTTCGAGATCAAGGACCCGGGGCTGGACGGCGTGACCGTCGTCGACGCCAAGGTGACCGCCGACCTGCACGACGCGACGGTGTTCTACACGGTGATGGGCCGCACGCTCGACGACGAGCCCGACTACGACGGTGCCGCGGCCGCGCTGGAGCGGGCCAAGGGCGCGCTGCGCACCATGGTCGGGGCGGGCACCGGCGTGCGGTTCACGCCCACGCTGACGTTCACCCGCGACACGACGGCCGACCACGTGCAGCGCATGGACGAGTTGCTCGAGCGTGCCCGCGTCGCCGACGCCGACCTGGCGCGGGTTCGTTCGGGTGCCAAGCCGGCCGGGGAGGCCGATCCGTACCGGGTTAGCGGGGGCAGTGACGCACGCGACGGAGACACCGGTGACGGCGATCGACCCGACGACTGAACTGTCCGGCGCGGCACCGGGGCGGTCCGTGGATGCCGCCGGGGCCGTGGAGTTGCTGTCGGGCGCCGCGACGGTGGCGGTAATCGCCCACGTTCACCCCGACGCCGACACCATCGGCGCGGGGCTGGCACTGGCGCTGGTGCTCGACAGGCGCGGCAAGCGCGTCGAGGTCAGTTTCGCCGCGCCCGAGACGCTGCCTGAGTCGCTGGCCTCGTTGCCGGGCTGCCGGTTGCTGGTGGCCCCGGACGCCCTGCGCCGCGACGCCGAACTGGTTGTGACGGTTGATGTTCCGAGCGTCAAGCGGCTGGGGGAGTTGAGCGACCTGGCGGGTCGCGGCCGCGACTTGCTGGTCATCGACCACCACGCCTCCAACGACCTGTTCGGCACCGCCAACTTCATCGACGTGTCGGCGGACTCGACCACGATGATGATCGCCGACATCCTCGACGCCTGGGGCGAGCCGATCGACCCCGAGGTGGCGCACTGCATCTACGCGGGCCTGACGACCGACACCGGGTCGTTCCGCTGGGCCAGCGCACGCGCGCTGCGGCTGGCGGCGCGGCTGGTCGACGTCGGCGTCGACAACGCCGCGATCAGCCGCACGCTGATGGACACCCACCCGTTCGTGTGGCTGCCGCTGCTGTCGCGGGTGCTGGCCTCGGCGCGGCTGCTGCCCGCCGCGGCCGGCGGCCGCGGGCTGGTCTACGCGGTCGTCGGGCATCCCGACTGGATCAGCTCTCGCCCGGAGGAGGTCGAGAGCATCGTCGACATCGTGCGCACCACGCGGCAGGCGGAGGTGGCGGCGGTCTTCAAGGAGGTCGCGCCGCGGCAGTGGTCGGTGTCGATGCGGGCCAAGGCCGACGTCGACCTGGCGGCCGTCGCGTCCGGGTTCGGCGGCGGCGGCCACCGGCTGGCCGCCGGGTATTCGACCGCCGGCTCGATCGACGACGCCGTCGCGTCGCTGCGCACGGCGCTTGGCTGAATACCGCCAGATCGCGAAGCTGGCGCTACCGGCGCTGGGGGTGCTGGCGGCCGAGCCGCTCTACCTGCTGTTCGACACCGCGGTCGTCGGCCGGCTCGGCGCGCTGAGCCTGGCCGGGCTGGCCGTCGGGGCCTTGGTGCTGGGCCTGGTGGCGTCGGACCTGACGTTTCTGTCCTACGGCACGACGGCGCGCTCGGCCCGTCACTTCGGCGCCGGGCGGCGCGAGGCGGCGGTCGTCGAGGGGGTGCAGGCGACCTGGATGGCCCTGGGGCTGGGCGCGGTGGTGGTGGTTGCGGTGCAGGCCGCCGCCGTGCCGCTGGTGTCGGTCATCGCCGGTGATCATCCGGGGCGCGGCGACATCGCCGGCGCGGCGTTGCCGTGGCTGCGGATCGCCATCCTGGGCGCCCCGGCGATCGTGGTGTCGCTGGCCGGCAACGGGTGGATGCGCGGCGTGCAGGACACCGCGCGCCCGTTGCGTTACGTGACCGCCGGGTTCAGCCTCTCCGCGCTGCTGTGCCCGCAGCTGGTCTACGGGTGGCTGGGGCTGCCGCGCCTGGGTCTGGCCGGGTCGGCGGTGGCCAACGTGGCCGGGCAGTGGCTGGCCGCGGTGCTGTTCGGGCGCGCGCTGCTGGCCGAACGGGTGCCGTTGCGGTGCGACCGTGCGGTGCTGCGGGCCCAGCTGGTGCTGGGTCGCGACCTGGTGGTGCGGACCCTGGCCTTCCAGGCCTGCTTCGTCTCGGCGGCCGCGGTGGCCGCCCGGTTCGGCGCGTCGGCGCTGGCGGCGCACCAGGTCGTGCTGCAGCTGTGGGAATTCCTTGCGCTGGTTCTGGATTCGCTGGCGATAGCGGCGCAGGCACTGGTGGGGGCGGCGCTCGGGGCCGGCGACGTGCCGCACGCCAAATCGGTGGCCCGGCGGGTGACGGTGTTTTCGACGGCGGCCGCCGCGCTGCTGGCGGCGGCGTTCGCGGCGGGCTTTCGCGCGCTGCCCCAACTGTTCACCGGTGACCGTTCGGTGCTGGCCGCGATCGGCGTGCCGTGGTGGTTTCTGGTGGCCCAACTACCTTGTGCGGGAGCGGTTTTCGCTTTGGACGGCGTGCTGCTGGGCGCCGGCGACGCCGCCTTCATGCGCACCGCCACCGTGGTCAGCGCGCTGGCCGGCTTCCTGCCGCTGATCTGGCTGTCGCTGATCTTCGGCTGGGGCCTGGCGGGGATCTGGGCGGGCCTGAGTGCGTTCATCGTGCTGCGGCTGGTCTTCGTGGGCTGGCGGACCGCGACGGGCCGCTGGGCCGTCACGCCCGGCTGACCGGATCTCCTAGAACGCCCAGCTCCCAAAGCGCTGCAGCACGAACCCGTGGTCGCCGCTGGTGGTATCCAGGCAGGCGACCAAGTTGTCGGCGCCCACCGCGCAGGTCACGTTGAGGTAGGTCAACTTCTGGCCCACGCCCAACGGCTTGCCGGCCGGCGGTAGCGGGGGAGGGTTGCCGTCGCAGCCGCCGTAGGACATGCGGCTCAACGCGTAGCCCGGACCCTTGAAGTTCGCCGCACCCACCACGCAATCGCCCGGCTTCGGGCGGCCGCCGCCGGAAATCGGGACGTCGTCCATCCCGGGCATGTCGCCGGTGCACTTGATGTCCTGCGACGGCTGCGCCGGGGGCGTGGTGCCGCCATAGAAGTCGCACACCAGCGTCGGCGTGACGGAAAAGCTGATGCGGGGGGCGTCGCCCTGGCGCGGGGCCGTTGCGTAGCCGTCGGCGGAAACCGCGGTGAAATTGTCGAGGTTGGGAAATCCCGGCGGCGGCGCCGCGCCGGCCTGCGGCGCGGGCAGCGACATCAGCGCCGCAGCCAGCGCCCCCACGGTGAGCCGACCAGCACGCATTCGAGTCCTCCCGCGCCGACAGTTACTGCTGTGGGGATGGTATTGCCCCCGCGGGCCCGTCGCTAACGCACCTGGGCGCGCCCGCGCTGCAGCACCTTCTCGCGGTTGGCGGCGATGTCGCCGGGGGTGGTCCGGAATTGCCGCGCCGCCGTCGCCTCCAGCCACAGCCCGGTGCTGGTGTCGGTGTCGTCGATGCGGTGGTACGAGGCCAGCAGCGCGCGCACCGCGTTCTGGTTGTTGCCGACGATCGACGCCGCCACCTGGCGGGCGGCGGGCAGCAGCCGGTCGTGCGGCACCACCTCGGTCACCAGCCCGGCGCGCAGCGCGTCGGCGGCCGACAGGTAGTCCCCGGTGAGGCTCATCCGCCGGGCCATCCCGACGCCCACCTTCTGGGGTAGCCGCACGCTCAGTCCCCAGGTGGGCAGCAGCCCCACCCGGGCGTGCGTGTCGGCGAAGCGGGCCTGCTCCGACGCGATCAGCACGTCGCAGTACAGCGCCAGCTCCAGGCCGCCGGTGACCGCGGCGCCGTTGATCGCCCCGATCACCGGCTTGGTCATCGCCGGCCAGCGCGGCGAGATGTCCGGCAGCGCCGACTGCCCGCCCAGCTCCTTGAGGTCCAGGCCCGCGCAGAACACCGGGTCGGCGCCGGTGACGACGACGACGTCGACGTCGGCGTCGCCCTCGGCGTCGGCCAGGGCGCCGAAGAACCGGTCCCGCAAGGCCGCCGACAGCGCGTTGCGTGCCTGGGGCCGGTTGAGCGTGAGCGTGCGCACCCGCTCCTCGGTGTCGATCAGCAGGATGTCGTCGGTCATGTGTCTCACCGTAAAGGAGGTCGCGCCCGCGCCTATCGTTGAGCCATGTGCCGGAACATCACCGAACTGCGCGGCCTGCAACCGGCGGTCACTCCCGAGGAGATCGCGGCGGCCGCGCGCCAGTACGTGCGCAAGGTCAGCGGCGTCAGGCACCCCTCGGCCGCCAACGCCGAGGCGTTCGAGGCCGCGGTTGCCGAGGTCACCGAGACGACGGCGCGGTTGCTGGCGGCCCTGCCGGCGCGGCGCCGGCCGCCGAAGACCGTCCCGCCGCTGCGCCGGCTGGCGACCGGGTGACGGCGACCGCGCTCAAGGAGTGGGGCGCGGTCGTGCACGCGCTGCTCGACGGCCGGCAGCGGGTGCTGCTGCGCAAGGGCGGGATCGGCGAGAAGCGGTTCGTGGTACCGCCCGCTTGCGGGGGACTGGCGGCCCGCGAGTTCCTGCTGTTCCCGACCGTCGCCCACAGCCACGCCGAGCGCGTCCGCCCCGAGCACCGCGACTTGTTGGAGGCCGGGGCCGCCGACAGCACCGACGAGCGCCTGGTGCTGCGCGCCGCGGCGAAAGTCGTTGCCGCACAAGAGGTCAACCGGCCCGACGGCCTTGCGGCGATCGAGGACCTGCACATCTGGACCGCCGAGTCTGTGCGCGCGGACCGGCTCGACTTCCGGCCCAGACACCGGCTGGCGGTGCTGGTGGTGTCGGTGCTTCCGCTGGCCGAGCCGGTGCCGATCGCGCGGGTACCCCAATACGCGGGCTGCGTCAGCTGGGTGCAGCTTCCGCTGACCGATGTGCGGCTGGCCGCGCCGGTGTACGACGACGCCGCGCTAGACGGGGTCGCCCGGCGGGTCCGCGACGCGGTCGGCTGACGGGTCGCCGGGGCCGACGGGCAGCAGCAGCCGCGAGCCTCCGTAGTGCACCGAGTGCGTGGCCGGCCGGATCTGCGCGGCGGTCAGCAAGGGTTCGCCGGTGCCGAGGTTGCGCGCGAAGCGGGGGAACCAACCCCCCGCGATCAGGACGCGGATGCGGGATCCGGCACGGAAGCGGTGGGCCACGCCGTCGAGTTCGATCCGCACGGTCCTCCCGCCGGGTCCCGCGGGGTTCAGCCGCAGGTAGCCGTCGCTGACGTTGCGGGAGCGGCCCCTGGCGTCCACCTCGCTCACCCGGACGAACAGGTCGACGTGGCGATTGTCGGCGCTGTGCTCGAGCTCCACAACCGGATTGCCGTAGACGCACACGTCGCGGGCGAGGGTGAGGCTGGTGAAGGCCAGCACGTCGTCGCGCAACGCGAGGCGGCTGTCGTCGCGGTAGCCCCCGTCCGGGGACAGCAGCGGGCCACCGGTGGTGGGTGTCGGGTCGGCGGGGTCGTAGCGAAATGTCGCCGGCGCCAGGCCGGTTAGGTCCGTCGGCGCCGTCTCGCCCAGGTGGCCGCCGGGCCGCAGATACAGCGCCCGTTCGGCGGTCGCGGGCGGCCAGTCGGGCAGGGTGCGCCAGCCCAGGCCGTTGACGTGGACGCGGACCCGGTCGGGCCGGCGTGGGGCCGCGCCGGCCAGGTGCGTGTCGAGCCAGTCCAGCGTGTCCCGCGCGCCGGTGGGCAGGCCCTTGCCGAGCAGCTGGGCGTGCATCCAGGGCCCCACGGTGAGCGCCGCGTCGACACCCCGGCCGCGCAGATGCACGTACTGTTGCAGGGTCTGGCGCAGGAAGATGTCCTGCCAGCCGCCGATGAGCAGCACCGGCACCCGCACCCGGTCCAGCGCCTCGGTGAAGCGCAGCGGGTCCCAGAACGCGTCGTTGCGGTCGTCGTGTTCGGCCCACGATTCGAACCACGGCGCGCCCGGGCCGAGCAGCTCCCGGGCCGCGTCGCCGAGGGGTAGCGCGGCGGCCGTTTCGGGCACCCTGCGCCGGGCCTGCAGCTGGCGGCGCACCAGCCGGATGCGCGACGGCTCCTCCTGGTGGGCGACCTGATCGCACCAGCCCAGAAAATCGTTGACGGTGAACGAGCCGGTGTCCCACGCAGAGGCGTTGAAATCGTGCGGGCCGGCGGTGATGACGGCGGCGGCCAGCTCCGGCGGGGGATCCTGCAACACCGCCCACTGGGTGAAGCCCAGATAGGACACCCCGACGGTGGCGAACCGCCCGGTGAACCACGGCTGCTCGCGCAGCCAATCGACCGTGTCGGCACCGTCGGCGGCCTCGTTGACCATCGGCTCGAACTCGCCGCCCGAGCCGAATGTGCCACGCACGCTTTGCAATACGACGTGATAGCCGCGCGCGGCATACAGCCGGGCGAAGGTCCACGAGAACGGGAACGCCCGACCGTACGGGCCGCGGGCCAGCAGGGTGCCCGCCGGGCTGGAGGTGACGGGCGCGTAGTGGTCGGCGGCCAGCGCGACCCCGTCGCGCATCGGCACCTCGACGCGACCCACCGTGTACTCGGTGCTCGCCCGCGGCAGCCCCAACAGCCGGCCGAGCGCGTCGTCGCCGATCCGCCCCGCGACGCCCGGCCCGGAGCGCGCGGCGCTGGTGGACGTCGTGCTCACCCGGGGTGGCTAGAACTTGTAGTAGGGCGCGAGGTCGTTGGCGCGCTGCACATTGGTGGACATGCAGTCGACTTCGGGGTTGGAGTAGACCGTCGAGTAGTACAGCGCCTGCTGGAGCACCCCGTAGCTGGTCTTGAACGCCACCATGCACGAGAAGAACCAGAAGCTGTTGTGATAGGTCGGCTTCATCACCCAGTACTGCGCGGCGCGGTGCCCCTGGATCGTCGTCTCGATGGCGTCCGGGGGCAGCGACTGCTCATAGGTGCGCCAGATGATGGGCTCGACGGCCAGCTGGTAGTTGCCCGCGTCGAAGTGGCAGCGCAGCCCGTCCTCGTGCTCGGGCGGCGTGAACGCCAAGCCCAGCCCCTGCAGCGCGTCGAACGGGATGTCCTCGCACGCGTCGAAGGGCCGCGGGTCGGTGGTCGCCACGATGGGACTCTTCATGGTGGTCTCCATCGGCGCGGCGGTCGACCGCAACTCGACCGGCCCGCCGCCGGCCGGCGCCGGCGGGGCGCACTGCCAGCCCAGCACCACGGCCGCGCCCAGCGCGCCCAGCGCGGACAGCAAACGCAGATTGACCAACGTGACACCCCCTGACGCCTCGGCGGGCCCTTGCCGGGAGTGTACAAGCCGGGTCAGCACCGTCACAGTCAAACGAGAACACGTTCTAATCCCGGGTTGCAAGGGCCGGCCCACCGAAGTGGGTCGTTAGGCTGGGTAGTCGTGGCGACTCGGGAATCGACGAACGGCGGGCAGCCGACGCTGTGGGCGGTGTCCGACCTGCACACCGGGCATCTGGGCAACAAGCCGGTCACCGAATCGCTGTACCCGTCGTCGCCGGACGACTGGCTGATCGTCGCCGGCGATGTCGCCGAACGCACCGACGAGATCCGCTGGGCGCTTGACCTGCTGCGACGCCGGTTCGCCAAGGTGATCTGGGTGCCCGGCAACCACGAACTGTGGACCACAAACCGCGATCCCCTGCAGATTTTCGGCAAGGCGCGCTACGAGCACCTGGTCGACATGTGCGACGAGCTGGGCGTCGTCACGCCCGAACATCCGTTCCCGGTGTGGACCGAGCGCGGCGGCCCGGCCACCATCGTGCCGATGTTTTTGCTGTACGACTACACGTTCTTGCCCGCGGGGGCGACGAGCAAAGCCGAGGGCATGACGATCGCGCGGGAGCGCAATGTGGTGGCCACCGACGAATTCCTGCTCTCGTCCGAGCCGTACCCCACCCGCGAGGCCTGGTGCCGCGAGCGGCTGACGGCCACCCAGGCCCGCCTCGAAGAGCTGGACTGGATGACACCCACGATCCTGGTGAACCACTTTCCGTTGGTGCGCGAGCCCTGCGACGCGCTGTTCTACCCCGAGTTCTCGCTGTGGTGCGGGACCACCAGGACCGCCGACTGGCACACCCGCTACAACGCCATCTGCTCGGTGTACGGGCACCTGCACATTCCGCGCACCACCTGGTATGACGGCGTGCGCTTCGAGGAGGTGTCGGTCGGTTACCCGCGGGAGTGGCGCCGCCGCAAGCCGTATGCCTGGCTGCGCCAGGTGTTGCCGGATCCGCAGTACGCGCCCGGCTACCTCAACGACTTCGGCGGACACTTCGTGATCACGCCCGAAATGCGCAGGCAGGCCGAGCAGTTCCGGGAACGAGTGCGGCAGCGGCAGTCCCGATGACGGGGGCCAAAGTGGTGTCGTCGGTGCTGCCCGACACCCTCCTCAATTCGGGGGCCGACGATCTCGCCTACGCCGAGGCCTTTTCCGATCCGCCCGGGCTGACGCCGTTGCCCGAGGAGGAGCCGCTGATCGCCAAGTCGGTGGCCAAGCGGCGCAACGAGTTCATCACCGTGCGTCACTGCGCCCGCATCGCGATGGGTGAGCTCGGCGTGCCGCCGGTCCCGATCCTCAAGGGCGACAAGGGCGAACCGTGCTGGCCCGACGGAGTGGTCGGCAGTCTCACCCACTGCACGGGCTACCGCGGCGCGGTGGTGGGACGCGCCGGCGCGGTGCGCTCGATCGGCATCGATGCCGAGCCGCACGACGTGCTGCCCGACGGCGTGCTCGACGCGATCACCCTCGACGAGGAACGCCACGAGATCGCCGCGTTGCCCGAGGGCCTGCATTGGGACCGAATCCTGTTCTGCGCCAAGGAGGCGACGTACAAGGCGTGGTTCCCGCTGACCAAGCGGTGGCTGGGTTTCGAGGACGCCCACATCGTGTTCGACCTCGACCCGCCCGACGGGGGCACCACCGGGGTCTTCGTATCCAAGATCCTGATCGACGGCGAGGCGCTGTCGGGCCCGCCGCTGACGGCGCTGCGGGGCCGGTGGTCGGTCGAGCGCGACCTGGTGCTGACGGCCATCGTGCTGTGAACGCGGGCCTGGTCGTGATCGACAAGCCGGCCGGAATGACCAGTCACGACGTGGTGGGACGCTGCCGGCGGATCTTTTCCACCCGCAGGGTGGGCCACGCCGGGACGCTGGACCCGATGGCCACCGGCGTGCTGGTGGTCGGCGTCGAGCGCGCCACCAAGATCCTCGGCCTGCTGACCGCGGCGTCGAAGTCGTATGCCGCCACGATCCGGCTGGGGCAGACCACGTCCACCGAGGACGCCGAAGGTGAACTGCTGCAATCGATTTCCGCCGAGCATGTGACCACCGAAGACATCGTCCGGGCGATGGCCGTGCTGCGTGGCGACATCGAGCAGGTGCCGTCGGCGGTCAGCGCGATCAAGGTCGACGGCCGCCGCGCGTATCGGCTGGTCCGCGAGGGCCACACCGTCGAACTGCAACCGCGGCCGGTGCGCATCGACCGGTTCGAGCTGCTGGCGGTGCGAGCCCATGACCGGCTCGTCGACTTCGACGTGGAGGTGGACTGCTCGTCGGGCACCTACATCCGCGCGCTGGCCCGCGACCTCGGCGCCGCGCTCGGCGTCGGCGGGCACCTGACGTCGTTGCGGCGCACCCGCGTCGGGCGCTTCGGGCTGGACCGGGCGCTGACGCTGGACGACCTGGCCGAGCGGCCCCGGCTGAGCCTGAGCCTCGACGAGGCGTGCCTGCTGATGTTTCCCCGCCGCGAGATGTCCGCCGAGGAGGCCGAGGCGACCAGCCACGGGCGGCCGCTGTCGCCCGCCGGCCTGGACGGCGTGTACGCCGCCGCCGACCCCGACGGCCGGGTGATCGCCCTGCTGCGCGACGAGGGGTCGCGGACGAAGCCGGTGGTGGTGTTACGGCCCGCGACGCTCTAGGAATACGCTGGGGCGCGAGTTTCCGAGCCGTCTGAAAGGGGCGCGCCATGTCCAGCAAGGTTTACGTCGTCGGCGTCGGCATGACGAAATTCGAGAAGCCGGGCCGCCGCGAGGGCTGGGACTACCCGGACATGGCGCGCGAGTCGGGCACCAACGCCCTGAAAGATGCCGGCATCGACTACCGCGAGGTGCAGCAGGGCTACGTCGGCTACTGCTCGGGTGATTCCACCTCCGGGCAGCGGGCGCTCTACGAGCTGGGCATGACCGGCATCCCGATCGTCAATGTCAACAACAACTGCTCGACCGGTTCCACGGCGCTGTTCCTGGCGGCCCAGGCTATCCGCGGCGGGATCGTCGACTGCGCGATCGCGCTGGGCTTCGAGAAGATGCAGCCCGGCGCGCTGAGCGGGGGCGCCGAGGACCGCGAGTCGCCGATGGGCCGCCACGTCAAGGCGATGGCCGAGATCGACGAGTTCGCGCTGCCCGTCGCGCCGTGGATGTTCGGCGCGGCCGGCCGCGAGCACATGCGCCAATACGGCAGCACCGCAGAACATTTCGCCAAGATCGGCTACAAGAACCACAAGCACTCCGTCAACAACCCGTTCGCGCAGTTCCAGGAGTCCTACACGCTCGACGACATCCTGGCGGCGCGGATGATCTCCGACCCGTTGACCAAGCTGCAGTGCTCGCCGACATCCGACGGCTCGGGCGCGGCGATCCTGGCCTCGGAGGGCTTCGTCGACAGCCACGGGCTGGCCGAGCAGTCGGTGGAGATCGTCGGCCAGGCCATGACCACCGACTTCGCCTCGTCGTTCGACGGGTCCGCCAAGAACCTCATCGGCTATGACATGAATGTGCAAGCCGCGCAACAGGTCTACGACCAGTCCGGGCTGGGTCCCGAGGACTTCCAGGTGATCGAGCTGCACGACTGCTTCTCGGCCAACGAGCTGCTGCTGTACGAGGCGCTCGGCCTGTGCGGGCCCGGGGAGGCCCCCAAGCTGATCGACAACGGCGACACCACCTACGGCGGGCGGTGGGTGGTCAACCCGTCCGGCGGTTTGATCTCCAAGGGCCACCCGCTGGGCGCGACGGGCCTGGCGCAGTGCGCCGAGCTGACCTGGCAGCTGCGGGGCGCCGCGGACAAGCGTCAGGTCGACAACGTCACCGCCGCGCTGCAGCACAACATCGGGCTGGGTGGCGCCGCCGTCGTGACCGCCTACCAGCGCGCCCAGCGCTGACCCCGGGCCACCCGTGTTCGAGTGGTCCGACACCGACCTGATGGTCCGGGACGCCGTTCGCCAGTTCATCGACAAGGAGATCCGCCCGCACCTCGACGAACTGGAAACCGGCGCCCTGTCGCCCTATCCGATCGCCCGCAAGCTGTTCAGCCAGTTCGGTCTCGACGCGATGGCCGCCGAAGCGGTCAAGAAGATGCTGGACCGCGATCGTAGCGGGCAGCGCGAGGAGGGCGAAACACAAGACAGTGCAGGCGGTTTCGGGGCGGGCGGCGCGCAGTCGTCGATGATGGCGGTGCTGGTCTCCGAGCTCGCCGGCGTCAGCATCGGGTTGCTGAGCACCGCGTCGGTCAGCCTGGGCCTGGGTGCGGCGACCATCGCGAGCCGCGGCACCCTGGCCCAGAAGGAGCGCTGGCTGCCCGACCTGATGACGCTGAAGAAGATCGCGGCGTGGGCCATCACCGAGCCGGACTCCGGCTCGGATGCGTTCGGCGGCATGAAGACCCACGTCAAGCGCGACGGCGAGAACTACATCCTCAACGGGCAGAAGACCTTCATCACCAACGGGCCCTACGCCGACGTCCTGGTGGTCTACGCGAAGCTGGACGAGGGTGACGCCTCGGTGGACAAGCGCAACCGGCCGGTGCTCGTGTTCGTGCTCGACGCGGGCATGGACGGCCTGACGCAGGGCAAGCCGTTCAAGAAGATGGGCATGATGTCCTCGCCGACGGGCGAATTGTTCTTCGACAACGTGCGCCTGACCCCCGACCGGCTGCTGGGGGAGAGCGAGCAGCACGCCGCCGGGGACGGCCGCGAAAGCGCGCGCGACAATTTCGCCGCCGAGCGGATCGGGATCGCGATGATGGCGCTGGGCATCATCAACGAATGCCACCGGCTGTGCGTGGACTACGCCAAGTCCCGCACCCTGTGGGGCAAGAACATCGGGCAGTTCCAGCTGATCCAGCTCAAGCTGGCGAAGATGGAAATCGCGCGAATGAACGTGCAGAACATGGTGTTTCAAACCATCGAGCGCCAGCAGGCCGGCAAACCGCTGACGCTGGCCGAGGCGTCGGCGATCAAGCTCTACTCGTCGGAGGCGGCCACCGACGTGGCGATGGAGGCCGTGCAGCTGTTCGGCGGCAACGGCTACATGGCCGAGTACCGCGTGGAGCAGCTGGCCCGCGACGCCAAGTCGCTGATGATCTACGCCGGCAGCAACGAGGTCCAGGTCACCCACATCGCCAAGGGGCTGTTGAGCTAGGCCAGCACCCAGATCGCCCGGGCCGCCGGGCTGCCCAGGTCGACGGTGTTCTCGGCGCCGTCTGCGGATTCGATGGCCACCGAGATCATCCCGGCGAACTCCCGGCGGGTCAGCACCCGCAGCCGGGAGTCCAGGTGGATCCCGACGTCGGTGAAATAACGCAGCATCTCGGGGTCGGCGTCGGAGATGCGGGCCACCGTCCCGGTGTCGCCGTCGCCGCACGCCCACAGCTGGCGCGCCGGCGGAGTGGGCACCTGCCCGTCGGAGGCCGGGATCGGGTCGCCGTGCGGGTCGCGCCGGGGGTACCCGAGCTTGGCGTCGATGCGGGCCACCAGGCGGTCGGATACCGCGTGCTCGAGCACCTCGGCCTCGTCGTGCACTTCATCCCAGCCGTAGCCGAGCTCGTTGACCAGGAAGGTCTCCAACAGCCGGTGGCGGCGCACCACCTCCAGGGCGGCCCGACGGCCGGCCTCGGTCAGCGTCACCGCACCGTACTTCTCGTGATCGACCAGGCCCTGTTCGGCGAGCTTGCGGATCGACTCCGAGGCCGTGCTGGCCGACACCCCGATCCGGTCGGCCAGCATTTTGGTGCTGACCTTCTCGGGCGCGCCTTCCGGGGACCATTCCTGGGCATTCCAGATGACCTTCAAATAGTCCTGGCCGACCGCGGTGATCCCGCCGGGCTCGTCGTCAGCCTTCACAAGCTGAAAGTTTAGGCAACCCCGTCCCGCGTCGTAGGCTTGCGGTCGTGCAGCGGTGGCGCGGCCAGGACGAGATCCCGACGGACTGGGGCCGATGCGTGGTCACCATCGGGGTGTTCGACGGCGTGCATCGGGGCCACGCCGAGCTGATCGCGCACGCGGTCAAGGCCGGCCGCGCGCGCAACGTCCCGTCCGTGCTGATGACCTTCGACCCGCACCCGATGGAAGTGGTCTACCCGGGCAGCCACCCCGCGCAGCTGACGACGCTCGCGCGCCGCGCCGAGCTGGTCGAGGAGCTGGGCATCGACGTCTTCCTGGTGATGCCGTTCACCAGCGACTTCATGAAACTCACCCCGGAGCGCTACATCCACGAGCTGCTGGTGGAAAACCTGCACGTGGTGGAGGTGGTGGTGGGGGAGAACTTCACGTTCGGCAAGAAGGCCGCCGGCAACGTCGAGACCCTTCGCCGCGCCGGCGAGCGGTTCGGCTTCGCGGTGGAGTCGATGTCCCTGCTGTCCGAACATCACAGCAACGAGACCGTGACGTTCTCGTCGACCTACATCCGGTCCTGCGTGGACGCCGGCGACATGGTGGCGGCCGCCGACGCGCTGGGCCGCCCGCACCGCGTCGAGGGCGTCGTCGTCCGGGGCCACGGGCGGGGCGTGGAACTGGGCTTTCCCACCGCGAACGTGGCGCCGCCGATGTATTCGGCCATCCCGGCCGACGGCGTGTACGCGGCGTGGTTCACCCTGCTCGGGCCCGGGCCGGTCACCGGCACGATCGTCCCGGGCGAGCGTTACCAGGCAGCCGTGTCCGTCGGCACCAACCCGACGTTCTCCGGCCGCACCCGCACCGTCGAGGCGTTCGTCCTGGACACCACCGCCGACCTCTACGGCCAGCACGTGGCGCTGGACTTCGTCGGGCGCATCCGCGGGCAGCGCAAGTTCGACTCGGTGGCCGAACTCGTCGCCGCGATGGGCAGGGACACCGAGCGGGCCCGCGCCCTGCTCGGCTGATAAACTGCCGGGCGACATCGGCGCGTGCTGCGGTTCGCGGTGGCCGCGCCCCGATTCCCACCCTGATCGCGGACCGATTGATGGAGATGTTTTCGTGGCGCTTACCGCCGAGCAAAAAAAGGAAATCCTGACCTCCTACGGCCTGCACGAGACCGACACCGGCTCGCCGGAGGCCCAGGTCGCGATGCTGACCAGGCGGATCGCCGACCTGACCGAACACCTCAAGGTGCACAAGCACGACCACCACTCGCGGCGCGGGCTGCTGCTGCTGGTGGGCCGCCGGCGCCGGCTGCTCAAATACGTGTCGCAGATCGACGTGGAGCGCTACCGCTCGCTCGTCGAGCGGCTCGGCCTACGCCGCTGAGCCGGGCCGGGGCGGCCCGGCTATCTCCGAGTCCCCGCTGGCGGGGGCGCTGCGCCCGTGTAGAGTGAGAGCGTTCTGGGCCCGTTCGGCCCGAACAAACGGTGCGGTCGCGCAGATCCGCGTGTGCCGTTCCAGCGTGTCAAGGCGGAAGCAGCCCAGTCTGTATCGGGCGGTCTTCGGTAGTGGCTGCCGTGCTCCCCGGATCTGGGGCCTCTCGGCCGCTTCGATCGATGGCCGTAGCCGTATTCAGACTCATTGCTCTCGGGTTCGCCCGCTTGTCCGCTGACGCGCGAAACCAGCTGAATACCCAGAGAGGCCACACGGGCACCCATGTCTGTAGCTGAAATTGAAGAGGGCGTGTTCGAGGCGACCGCCACCATCGACAACGGGAGCTTCGGCACCCGCACCGTCCGGTTCGAGGCCGGCCGGCTGGCCCAGCAGGCCGCCGGAGCCGTCGTCGCCTACCTCGACGACGAGAACATGCTGCTGTCGGCGACCACCGCGAGCAAGAGCCCCAAGGAGCACTTCGACTTCTTCCCGTTGACGGTCGACGTCGAGGAGCGGATGTACGCGGCGGGCCGCATTCCCGGCTCGTTCTTCCGCCGCGAGGGCCGCCCGTCGACCGACGCCATCCTGACCTGCCGGCTCATCGACCGCCCGCTGCGCCCGTCGTTCGTCGACGGCCTGCGCAACGAGATCCAGGTCGTGGTGACGATCCTGAGCCTGGACCCCAACGACCTCTACGACGTGCTGGCCATCAACGCCGCGTCGGCCTCCACCCAGCTGAGCGGCCTGCCGTTCTCGGGCCCCATCGGTGGCGTGCGCGTGGCGCTCATCGACGGCCAGTGGGTGGCGTTCCCGACCGTCGAGCAACTCGAGCGGGCAGTGTTCGACATGGTCGTCGCCGGCCGCATAGTCGGGGGCGGCGACCAAAAAGACATAGCGATCATGATGGTCGAGGCCGAAGCCACCGACAACGTCATCGAGCTCCTCGACGGCGGCGCCCAGGCGCCGACGGAAAGCGTTGTGGCCGAAGGCCTGGAGGCGGCCAAGCCGTTCATCGACGCGCTGTGCACCGCGCAGCAGGAGCTCGCCGACAAAGCCGCCAAGCCCACCAGCGACTACCCGACGTTCCCCGACTATGGCGACGACGTGTACTACTCGGTGTCCTCGGTGGCCACCGAGGAGCTGGCCAACGCGCTGACCATCGGCGGCAAGGCCGAACGTGACGAGCGCACCGCCGAGATCAAGGCCCAGGTGCTCGAGCGGCTCGCCGACACCTACGACGGCCGGGAGAAAGAGGTCGGCGCCGCGTTCCGCTCGCTGACCAAAAAGCTGGTGCGCCAACGCATCCTGACCGACCACTTCCGCATCGACGGCCGCGGCATCACCGACATCCGCGCGCTGTCGGCCGAGGTCGCCGTCGTCCCGCGGGCGCACGGCAGCGCGCTGTTCCAGCGCGGCGAGACCCAGATCCTGGGCGTGACCACGCTGGACATGGTCAAGATGGCCCAGCAGATCGACTCGCTGGGACCCGAGACGTCCAAGCGCTACATGCACCACTACAACTTCCCGCCGTTCTCCACCGGCGAGACCGGCCGCGTCGGCTCGCCCAAGCGGCGGGAGATCGGGCACGGCGCCCTGGCCGAGCGGGCCCTGGTGCCGGTGCTGCCGAGCGTCGAGGAATTCCCGTACGCCATCCGCCAGGTGTCCGAGGCCCTGGGCTCCAACGGCTCGACGTCGATGGGCTCGGTGTGCGCGTCCACGCTGGCGCTGCTGAACGCCGGGGTGCCCCTGAAGGCGCCGGTGGCCGGCATCGCGATGGGCCTGGTCTCCGACGACGTCGAAACCGAGGGTGGCGGTAGCGAGCGGCGCTTCGTCACGCTGACCGACATCCTCGGTGCCGAGGATGCGTTCGGCGACATGGACTTCAAGGTCGCGGGCACCAAGGACTTCGTCACCGCGCTGCAGCTGGACACCAAGCTCGACGGCATCCCGTCGAAGGTCCTCGCGGGCGCGCTGGCCCAGGCCAAGGATGCGCGCCTGACGATCCTGGAGGTGATGGCCGAGGCCATCGACGCGCCCGACGAGATGAGCCCGTACGCGCCGCGGGTGACCACCATCAAGGTCCCGGTGGACAAGATCGGTGAGGTCATCGGCCCCAAGGGCAAGGTCATCAACGCGATCACCGAAGAGACCGGTGCGCAGATCTCCATCGAGGACGACGGCACCGTGTTCGTCGGCGCCACCGACGGACCCTCGGCGCAGGCCGCGATCGACCGGATCAACGCCATCGCCAACCCGCAGCTGCCGACGGTCGGCGAGCGGTTCCTCGGAACCGTGGTCAAGACAACGGATTTCGGCGCGTTCGTGTCGCTGCTGCCCGGACGCGACGGCCTGGTGCACATCTCCAAGCTCGGCCGCGGCAAGCGCATCGCGAAGGTCGAAGACGTCGTCAACGTCGGCGACAAGCTGCGCGTGGAGATCGCCGACATCGACAAGCGGGGCAAGATTTCTCTGGTCCTGGTGGACGAAGAGGACTCGACGGACAGCACGGCCGCGCCCGCTCCTGCCGATGCCGCAACGGTCACCAGCTGATCCTGCGACCGCCCGGGCCCTGCGCCGCACCACGCTGCCGGGAGGCCTGCGGGTGGTCACCGAGTACCTGCCCGCGGTGCGTTCGGCCTCGGTCGGGGTCTGGGTCGGCGTCGGATCGCGCGACGAGGGTGCCAGCGTGGCGGGCGCCGCGCACTTCCTCGAGCATCTGCTGTTCAAGTCGACCCCGACCCGCACGGCGGTGGACATCGCCCAGGCGATGGACGCCGTCGGCGGGGAGCTGAACGCGTTCACCTCCAGGGAGCACACCTGCTACTACGCGCACGTGCTCGATACCGACCTCGAGCTGGCGATCGACTTGGTCGCCGACGTGGTGCTCAACGGGCGCTGCGCCCCCGACGACGTCGAGCTGGAGCGCGACGTGGTCCTCGAGGAGATCGCGATGCGCGACGACGACCCCGAGGACGCGCTGGGCGACGTGTTCCTCTCGGCGCTGTTCGGCGACCATCCGGTGGGCCGCCCCGTGATCGGCACCGCGCGTTCGGTGTCGGAGATGACGCGCGGCCAGCTGCACTCGTTTCACGTGCGGCGCTACACCCCGCAGCGGATGGTCGTGGCGGTGGCCGGCAACGTCGAGCATGACGCGGTGGTCGCGCTGGTGCGCGAGCACTTCGGGCGGCACCTGGTGCGCGGGCGGCGGCCGATCGCCCCGCGCAAGGGCGCCGGGCGGGTGAACGGCAGCCCCGGGCTGGCGCTGGTGAACCGGGACGCCGAGCAGACCCATGTGTCGCTGGGCGTGCGCACCCCCGGGCGCAACTGGGAGCACCGCTGGGCGCTGTCGGTGCTGCACAACGCGCTGGGCGGCGGCCTGAGTTCCCGGCTCTTCCAAGAGGTTCGGGAGCTGCGCGGCCTGGCGTACTCGGTCTACTCGGCGGTGGACATCTTCGCCGACAGCGGCGCGCTGTCGGTGTACGCCGCATGCCTGCCCGAGCGTTTCCCCGAGGTGATGCGGGTGACCGGCGAGGTGCTCGACGCGGTGGCGCGCGACGGCATCACCGAGGCCGAATGCCGTATCGCTAAGGGCTCGCTGCGCGGGGGGCTCGTGCTCGGGCTGGAGGACTCCGGCTCCCGGATGAGCCGCATCGGCCGCAGCGAGTTGAACTACGGCCGGCACCGCAGCATCGAACACACCCTGCAACAGATCGACGCGGTGACCGTCGACGAGGTCAACGCCGTGGCCCGCCGCCTGCTGGGGAAGCGCTACGGCGCCGCGGTTCTGGGCCCATACACCTCGAAACGGTCGCTGCCCCAACGACTTCGGACGATGGTAACGTAGCCTCAAATGTCCGCCTCCTTACTCGCGCCGTGCCGGCGCTCGCCGTCGGCGAACTAACTACCGATGGTACTGGGCTTCTGGGATATCGCGGTGCCCATCGTCGGTGCGCCGATGGCCGGCGGGCCGGGCACCCCGGCGCTGGCCGCGGCGGTGTCCAACGCCGGCGGGCTCGGCTTCCTCCCGGGCGGGTACCTGAGCCCGGAGCGGTTCGCCGCGGACATCGCCGCCGCGCGCGCGCTGACCACCGGCCCGCTCGGGGTCAACCTGTTCGTGCCGCAACCCAGCGTCGCCGACTGGGTCGCGCTGGACTACTACGCGGACGAACTCGAAGGCATCGCCGAGCACTACCAGGTGGAGGTCGGCCGGCCCGAATACGGTGACGACGACGACTGGGAGCGCAAGCTCGAGGTCATCGCCGACGTGCGCCCCGAGTTGGTGTCCTTCACCTTCGGGGCGCCGCCGCCCGACGTGATCCGGCGGCTGAGCGCGCTCGGACTGCTGGTGATGGTCACGGTGACGTCGCCCTACGAGGCCGGCGTGGCCGTGGCCGCCGGCGCGGACAGCCTGGTGGTGCAGGGTCCCGACGCCGGCGGGCACCGCGGCACGTTCGCCCCGGACCGCGAGCCCGGCACCGAGTCGCTGCACGACTTGATCGACCGGATCCATCGGGCGCACCGCGACGTCCCGATCATCGCGGCGGGCGGGCTGGGCACCGCGGCGGCCGTCGCGGGCGCGCTGCGCCGGGGGGCGGTGGCCGCGCAGGTGGGCACCGCGCTGCTGCTGTCCGACGAGGCCGGCACCAACCAGGCGCACCGCACGGCGATGAAGAACCAGCTCTTCGCCAAGACGATCGTCACCCGCGCGTTCTCCGGCCGGTATGCGCGCGGCCTGGAAAACGAATTCATCCGGCTGCTCGACGGCGTGGCCCCGCTGGGCTATCCCGAGGTCAACCAGATGACGCTGCCGATCCGCCGGGCGGCGACCGAACGGGAGGACCCCAACGGGATGGCCCTGTGGGCGGGAAACTCCTTCGCCGACGCCCGCCCCGGCCCCGTGGCCGACATCATCGCCGGTCTCGCCGGCTAGGCCAGCACGCCCGCCGGATCGGTGTGGGGCAGACCCAGGTCGCCGGCCACCCGTTCCGACAGCAGCGCGCCCTCGTGCGTCGAAAGCCCCTGGGCCAGAGCGGGATCCGAGTGGCACGCCGCCCGCCACCCCCGGTCGGCGAGCTGCAGCACGTAGGGCATGGTCGCGTTGGTCAGCGCGACCGTCGACGTCTTCGGCACCGCGCTGGGCATGTTCGCCACGCAGTAGAACAGGGTGTCGTGCACGGCGAACGTCGGGTCGTCGTGGGTGGTGGGCCGCGAGTCCTGGAAACAGCCGCCCTGGTCGATCGCGATGTCCACCAGCACGGCACCCGGCTTCATCTGCGCGACAACGGAATTCGCGACCAGCGTCGGGGCCCGCCCGCCGGGGACCAGGACGGCGCCGATCACCAGGTCCGCGCGCTTGACGGCGCCCTCGAGCTCGTAGGCCGACGAGTAGCGGGTGCCGACATGGCCGGCGAACTCCGCGTCGAGGCGGCGCAGCCTGGCGATGTCGACGTCGAAAACCAGGACGGCCGCGCCCATGCCGGCCGCGACCCGGGCGGCGTTGTAGCCGGCCGTGCCGGCCCCGACCACCACGACGTCGGCCGGCTTGACGCCCGGCACCCCGCCCATCAGGACGCCGCGCCCGCCGCGGGTGCGCATCAGGTGGTAGGCCCCGACCTGGGCCGCGAGCCGGCCGGCGACCTCGCTCATCGGCGCCAGCAAGGGCAGCGAGCCGTCGGCGGCCTGGACCGTCTCGTAGGCGATCGACGTGGTCCCGGACGCCAGCAGCGCGTCGGTGCACGCGCGCGAAGCCGCCAGATGCAGATACGTGAACAGGACCTGGCCGGCGTGCAACAACCCGTACTCGGCCGGCTCCGGTTCTTTGACCTTGAGCAGCAGGTCGGCGGCCGCCCACACCTCGTCGGCGGTACCCGTCACCTGCCCGCCCGCGGCCTTGAAGTCCGCGTCGGAGATGGCCGACCCGTCGCCGGCGCCGGCTTGGATCAGCACCTCGTGGCCGCGGTGGGTGAGTTCGGCGACGCCGGCGGGGGTGATGGCCACCCGGAATTCGTTGTTTTTGGTCTCCGTGGGAACGCCGACCCGCATCCCTCCAGTGTGAAGAAAGTTCACCAGTACGGCAAATATGCCGGTGATAATTCGGTACGGTGGCGCTATGCCCGTTTCATCTGCCGAGCCGGCGCCCCAGCCGAGCGATCCGTCGAAGGATGTTCGGCCCACCCTGGACTCGGTCGACCGCAAGATTTTGGGCCTGCTGCACGACGACGCGCGGATCACCAACAACGCGCTCGCCGAGGCCGTCGGGATCGCACCGTCGACGTGTCACGGGCGGGTCCGGCGGCTGGTGGACCTCGGGGTCATCCGGGGGTTCCACACGGACGTGGACCCGGTCGCCGTCGGGCTGCCGCTGCAGGCGATGATCTCGGTCAACCTGCAGTCCGGCGCGCGGGGCAAGATCCGCAGCTTCATCCAGCAGATCCGCGCCCGGCGCCAGGTGATGGACGTCTACTTCCTGGCCGGCGCGGACGATTTCATCCTGCACGTCGCCGCGCGCGACACCGAGGACCTGCGCGCGTTCGTCGTCGAGAACCTCAACGCCGACGCCGACGTCGCCGGCACCCAGACGTCGCTGATCTTCGAGCATCTGCGCGGGGCGGCACCGTTATGATCGGCGAATGGGTGAGCGGTGCGTGACGGCAAGCGTGCAGATCGATGCCCGGCCCGAGGCGGTGTACGGGCTCATCACCGACCTGCCGACGCTGGCCTCGCTGGCCGAGGAGGCGGTGGGCATGGAGTGGCGCAAGGGTGACACCGCCTGCCCGGGCGCGGTGTTCGTCGGACGCAACGAAAACGGCGACAAGCGCTGGACCACGAAGTGCACGGTCACCGACGCCGAACCGGGCCGGGTCTTCGCCTTCGACGTGCGCTACGCGGTCTTGCCGGTCGCCCGCTGGCAATACGACATCGCCGCTGCGGACGGCGGCTGCCGCGTCACCGAGAGCACCTGGGACCGCCGGCCCGGGTGGTTTCGCAAACTCGCCGGCAAAAGCACCGGCGTCACCGATCGCGCGGCCGCCAACGCCGAGCACATCCGGCTGACCCTGCAGCGGCTCAAGCAGCGTGCGGAAGCAGGATAGCCGCCCGGCCACACGTGATCCCGCGGTCGCCATCGTCGGAGCGGGGATGTCCGGGCTGTGCGCCGCAATCGCGTTGCTGCGCAGCGGCATTGACGACGTGACCATCTACGAGAAGGCCGGCGAGGTGGGTGGTACCTGGCGCGAGAACACCTATCCCGGGCTGACCTGCGACGTGCCCTCGCGGGTCTACCAGTACACGTTCGCCACGAAACCGGATTGGTCGCACATGTTTTCGCCCGGCGGCGAGATCCAAGCCTACTTCCGCGGCGTCGCCGACCAATTCGGGCTGCGGCAGCGGATCCGGTTCGGCACCGAAATCGCCGGCGCCCGTTTCGACGACGGTCGCTGGACACTGCGTACGGATGCCGGTTCGGAATCGACCGTGGACTTCCTGATCTCGGCGACCGGCGTGCTGCACCATCCCCGGTTCCCGTCGATCGACGGGCTGGACGACTTTGGTGGCCGGGTCTTCCACTCGGCGCGCTGGGACCATTCCGTCGAGCTCGCCGGCAAGCGGATCGCGGTGGTGGGCAACGGGTCCACCGGCGTGCAGCTGGTCTGCGGGCTGGCCGGCGTCGCGGGCAAGGTGATGCTCTTCCAGCGCACCGCCCAGTGGGTGGTGCCGATGCCCAACCCGCGCTACTCGCGCTTCGCCGACCTCACCCACCGGGCGGTCCCGTTCCTGGATCGGTTCGCCTACCGGGCGTACAGCCTCCTCTTCGACACGTTCGCGGTCGCACTGACCAAGCCGGGCCTGCGGCGCCGGATGATGGGCGGGCTGTGCCGGGTCAGCCTGCGCAGGGTGCGCGACCCGAAGCTGCGCGCGGCGCTGACGCCCGACTACCAGCCGATGTGCAAACGGTTGGTGATATCGGGCGGGTTCTACCGCGCGATCCAGCGCGACGACGTCGAGCTGGTGACCGCCGGCATCGACCACGTGGAAGCCCGCGGCATCGTCACCGACGACGGCGTCCTGCACGAGGCCGACGTCATCGTCCTGTGCACCGGGTTCGACACCCACGCGTTCTTCCGGCCGATGCACCTCGTCGGCCGCGACGGTGTCGCGGCCGACGAGGTGTGGCGGGAGGGGCCGCGGGCCTACCAAACCGTCGCGATGCCCGGCTTCCCCAACTTCTTCATGATGCTGGGGCCGCACAGCCCGGTGGGCAACCACTCCCTGACGGCGGTGGCCGAGTCCCAGGCCGACCACATCGTGGCGTGGATCCAGCGTTGGCGCCGAGGCGAATTCGACACCGTCGAGCCGACCCAGTCGGCGACCGAGAGCTACAACGCGCGGCTGCGCGCCGCCATGCCGGACACGGTGTGGACCACCGGCTGCAACAGCTGGTACCTCAACAAGGACGGGGTGCCCGAGGTATGGCCCTTCACGCCCGCCGAGCATCGGGCCATGCTGGCCCGCACAGATCCCGGCCAATACGCTTACACTCACCAGCACTGAAAGGGCAGGGGGCCGACGATGTTCACCGTCGACGACCAGGCAGCGGGTCCGCATGACACGTCTGTGGACCACGAGCGGCTCGTCCTCGAGGCGCGCGACGTCGAGTTCGATTGGACGGGACTGCCTTTCCACTACGTGCCGGGCGAGCCGTTCGCGACGCACGTCCTCAACGTCCTGCATCTGCTGCTGCCCGCCGGCGAGGAGTTCTTCGTCGACGCGTTCAAGAAGGCCCTGCCATTGGTCAAGGACGATCAGCTGCGCCTGGACGTACAGGGCTTCATCGGTCAGGAGGCCACGCATTCGCGCGCGCACGCCAACGTGCTCGCCCACTTCGCGGCCTCCGGCGTCGACCTCACGCCCTACACCGACCAGGTCCGGTGGCTGTTCGAGAAGCTCCTGGGCCCGCGGCCCCAGTGGGGTGCGCGACGACAGCACAGCTGGCTGCTCGAGCAGGTGTCGATCGTGTCGGCGATCGAGCACTACACCGCCATACTCGGCGAGTGGGTGCTCGACGCGCCGGCCCACGACGCCATCGGCACCCACCCGGTGATGCTGGACATGCTGCGCTGGCACGGTGCCGAGGAGGTCGAGCACAAGGCCGTCGCGTTCGACACCATGAAGCACCTGCGGGCCGGCTACTGGCGGCGGGTGCGCGCGCAACTGGTTGTGGCGCCGGCCATGCTGCTGCTGTGGATCCGCGGGGTCCGGTTCCTGTATTCGGTGGACCCGTACCTGCCGCCGGGCAGCAGGCCGCACTGGTGGAACTACCTGCGGGCGGCCCGGCGCGGTCTGGTGCCCGGGCCGCTGCGCTTCGTGCGGGTGGTCTTCGACTATTACCGGCCGGGATTCCACCCGTCGCAGTTGGGCGGCCTGGAGCGGGCGGTCGACTACCTGGCGGTGTCGCCGGCGGCGCGCGCGTCGCGCTGACCGATGGCTACCTCGTCCGCATCATCCTCGCGCGTCACCGCCTCCGACGGTGTCACCCTGGCGGTGCACCGCTACACCGAGATCGATCCGGCGCGCCCGACCATCCTCGCCATTCACGGTTGGCCCGACAACCACCACCTGTGGGACGGGGTGGCCGCCCAACTGCGAGGCCGCTACAACGTGGTGGCCTACGACGTCCGCGGGGCAGGCGAATCCTCCCGTCCCGCAAAGCGATCCGGCTATGTGTTCGCGCAGCTGGTGTCCGACATCGGCGCGGTGATCGACAGCCTTGGCGTCGGCCGCGTGCACCTGCTGGCCCACGACTGGGGCTCGATCCAGGCCTGGGCGGCGGTCACCGACGACTCGGTGGCGGCCCAAGTCGCGTCGTTCACCTCGATTTCGGGTCCGCACCTGCGGTATGCGGGTGCGTTCCTGCGGTCGGCGCGCACGCCGCGGGCCGTGGGGCAGGTCGCGCTGCAGCTGCTGGGATCGGCCTACATCGCCTTATTCTTGTGCCCCGGCGTGCCTGAGCTCGCGTTCTTTTCCCGGATCGGCGTGAAAGTCCATCAGGCACTGGAACGCATCGGCACCCAGGGCACCTGCCGCCCGTCGCGGTCGCTCGCCGACTACGTCAACGGCCTGGGCCTGTACCGGGCGAACATGCCCGGCCCGATGCTGCGGCCCGGTCCGCGGCTGCCGCAGACCACCGTCGCCGTGCAGGTGCTGGCGCCGCGGCGGGACATCTTCGTGACGCCCGCGCTGCAGCGGTTCACCGGCGCAATTCCGCCCGGCGGCAGGGTGATTGAGATCGACGGCGGGCACTGGGTGGTCGCCTCGCAGCCCGACGCCATCGCCCGGCTGACGGCCGAATGGGTCGAGCGGACCCGTCAGCGACGCCTGAGCCGGTAGCCAAGGTGGGCCACCTGGATCCCGGGCAGCGGCTCCCAGGTGAGGGTGCGGCCGTCGGCGCGAAAGTCGTTCTTCTCGTAGAAATTACGTGCCTTGGCGTTCTGTTCGGCGCACCACAGGATCGCGTCACCGCTGGGATGTGCGCTCAGCACTTCGTCGAGTAGGCGGCCGCCGAGTCCGTGCCGCTGGCAGTCGTCCGCGACGTACAGCGCGTCGATCTGCAGATCCTCGGGATCGTCGGCATCCGGGCCGAAGATGGCCACACCGAGCGTCCGGTCGCCGGCCTCGGCGACCCACATGCGCCACCCTTCGCGGTTCAGGCTCTGCGGGTAGACGTCGGCGACCCAGCGCTTGGCCGGGCCGAGCAGATCCAGCACCGCGGGGATCAGGATTCCGGTCCAGGACTGTCGCCACACCGGGTAGTGCATGTCCGCGACGCGCGCGTAGTCGTCCGGAGTGGCCTCCCGGATCGAGATGTCGGCGGCCGCCACGGGTCAGGGCTCCAGATAAGCGGCCAGTGCGTTGGTCAGGCCCCGGCGCGCCAGGTCGAGGTCGGCGTAGGAGCCCAGCTGACGCTCGGACACCAGGCCGCGCATCGCACCGGGGATCAGGGCGGCCACCTCGCGGACGCGGTCCGGGTCGACGTCGAGACCGGCGAAGGCGTGCTGGCAGGTTTCGAGCCAGCTCTTGCCCCAGGAGACCAGCTCGGCGGCGGTTCGCGGGTAGAGGCGCTCGAGCTCACGCGGGTCGCGGGGGAGCGCGGCGCGCAGGTTTTCGATCGCGCGGGAATCCGCGGAGGCCAGGCCGCGGTAGAGGGTGTCGACGATGGCGCCGACCCGCTCGCGCAGGGGGACGTCGCACGGCCCCGGTGCGGAGAACGTCGCGGCGCGCCGCTCGGCGGTGCGGTGCAGCACGGCGGCCCAGAAGCCGTCGGTGTCCCCGAACTGGTACTGCACCGCCCCCCAGGTGGCCCCGATGTCCTTGGCGATGCGATTGGCCGACACCGATCCCGGCTCGCCGGAGGCCAGCGACTTCAGCGCCGCCTCGAGCATGCTCTCGCGCGTCGCGTGGCCGCGCCGGTTGGGGCGCCTGCCGGAGACCTTGGTTTCGGCCACCGGCCTAGCCTAGCATTTTCATAGAGGGTACTGTGATTCCGTGCATGGAGGGCAGTTCGATGGCTAAGCCGCCGTTGTCGATGAAGCCGACCGGGTGGTTCCAGGTCGCCTGGTGCGACGAGATCGGCGTCGGCGACGTGCACAAGATGAAGTACTTCGACCAGGAGATGGTCGCCTGGCGCGCCGAGTCCGGCGAGCTCACCGTGATGAACGCCTATTGCGAACACCTCGGCGCGCACCTGGGTTACGGCGGCAAAGTCGTCGGCGAGGCGCTGCAGTGCCCGTTCCACGGCTGGCAGTGGAGCCACGAGGGCCGCAACGTCTGCATCCCGTACCAGGACCGGCCCAACCGCGGCCGGCGCATCCGCACCTACCCGGTGGCGGAGCGCAACGAGTCGGTCTACATCTGGCACGACGTGCAGCGCCGCGAGCCGTTCTTCGACGCGCCCGACGTGTTCGCCTCCTTCGGCGACGGCAGCGGCGGCCGCGACTATTACCCGCAGCAACGGCTCTACCGGGCGACCTTGGAGCTGCATCCGCAGTACGTGCTCGAAAACGGCGTCGACTTCGCGCATTTCAAGTACGTGCACAACACCCCGATCGTTCCGGTGTTCACCCGCCACGACTTCGCCGACGCGGTGTCCTTCGTCGACTTCACCATCACGTTCGAGGGCGACGACGGCCAAAAGATCGAGGACGTCAACAGCGGAGTGCAGGCCATCAACGGCGGCCTGGGCATCGCCGTGACCAAAAGTTGGGGGATGGTCGACAACCGCACCATCTCCGCGGTCACCCCCGTCGACGACACCACCTCCGACGTCCGGTTCATGGTCTACATCGGGCGGACCCCGGGCAAGGATCCCGCGCGGGCCGAGCTGAGGGCGGCCGAATTCGGCCGGGAGGTGATCCGTCAGTTCGAGCAGGACATCGAGATCTGGCAGCACCAGCGCTACTCGGACCCGCCGGCGCTGGCCACCGACGAGTACGCGGGCTTCACCGCAATTCGCGCGTGGGCCAAGCAGTTCTACCCCGAGGCATTCGCACCGCAGAGAGGCTGAACAGAATGAGTACAGCGCCGATCCGCGTCTTCCAAGTCGCCACCGGAAACGTCGGCACCGAGATGATCAAGCGGCTTGGCACCCAGCCAGACCTGGAACTCGTTGGCCTGCACTGCTATTCGCCGGACAAGATCGGGCGGGACGCCGGCGAGATCGCGGGTATCGCGCCCAACGGGGTGAAGGCCACCGGCAGCGTCGAGGAGATCATCGCCGCCAAGCCGGACGTACTGACCTTTCACGGGGTGTTTCCCGACGAGGACCTCTACGTCAAAGTGCTCGAGGCGGGCATCAACATCGTCACCACCGCCGATTGGATCACCGGCTGGCACCGCGACAAGAACCACCCGCACCCGTCGGGGAAGCCGGTGACCCAGCTGCTGGCCGAGGCCTGCGCAAAGGGCGGCGCCACGTTCTACGGCACCGGCATGAACCCCGGCGTGAACCAGATCCTGGGCGTGGTGTGCTCGGCCGACGTCGCCGAGATCGAGAACATCACCACTATCGAGTCCGTCGACGTGTCGTGTCACCACTCCAAGGACACCTGGATCGAGGTGGGATACGGCCAGCCGGTCGACGATCCGGAAATCCCCTCCAAGCTCGAGAAGTACACCCGGGTGTTCGCCGACAGCGTGCTGATGATGGCCGACTGCTTCGATCTGCCGCTCGACGAGGTCACGTTCAGCTACGAGCTCGGCGCGTGCACCAAGGATGTCGACCTGGGCTGGTACACGCTGCCCAAGGGCTCGCTGGGCGGCAACTACATCCGCTACCAGGGCATGGTCGACGGGGTGCCGCGCGTCGAGACGCACCTGGAATGGCAGATGACCCCGCACACCGACCCGAGTTGGAACATCAAGGGCTGCTACATCACTCAGATCAAGGGCGACCCCTGCATCTACAACAAGCACATGATCTTCCCCAAGCCCGGCGTCGACCTGTCCGACCCGGCCAGCTTCGCCTCCATCGGCATGACCGTCACCGGCATGCCCGCGCTGGCCTCGATCAAGTCGGTGGTGGCCGCGCCGCCGGGGCTCCTCACCAGCGCCGACCTGCCGCTGCGCGGCTTCGCCGGGCGGTTCAAGAGGTAGCCGGGGTATCAACCCGGCTCGTCTTCGTCGAAGAGGCGTTCGGGGTGGTGATAGTCGTTGGTGCGTTTCTGCCCGCGGTCCAGGCCGGGAGGGGGGATCCACTCGGTGCGCCCGTCGGGCAGTTTTCTGGTCCGCCAACCCATTTCGAGCAGCTTGTGGTTGGGCGGGCAGGCGAAGGTGAGCCTGTCGGCGTCGGTCCTGCCCCCGGCGGCCCACTCGTCGATGTGGTGGACCTCCGACCAGTAGCCGGGCACGTCGCAGCCAGGGTGGGTGCAACCGCGGTCCTTCGCGTACAACACAATCCGCTGATCGGGTGAGGCGATCCGGCGGGTACGGCCCAGATACAGCGGGCGTTCGGAATGCTCGTCGAAGATGGCGAGGTAATGCCAGGCGTGGCTTGCCATCCGGATCACGTCGCGCATCGGCAGCAGGGTTCCGCCTCCGGTGACGGCGTGTCCCGCGGCCGCCAGCAGCTCCTGCAGGGTGGCGGAGGCGACGACGGCCACCGGTAAGCCGTTGTGCTGGCCCAGTTTCGGATCGCCCAGCTGGCCGCGGACCAGGGCGTTGAGCGCGTCGTGTTGGCGCTGGGCGTGGCTGCGCGCGTCCCTGTTGACGAACACCTCGGCGGGTTCGCCGTCCACACACGGGAATTCGTCATCCGGGTTGCACATGCCGGGCGCCGCGAACCGCGCGAACCAGGCGTCGAGGTTGGCGCGCAACTCGGGTGAGGCCACCAGCCTGCCCACGCTCATCTTGTCGGAGCGCTGACCACACCAGGCAAACCCACGTTGGCGCGCGCGGTCGGAGTCGGAGAACTTCCCGTCGGGGTTGATCCGCACCGCCCAGCGGTTCGCCACCTTTTGCAGCTGGTCGGGCCGCAGCTCCCGCGCCTGGCGGGCCAGGAATCGCTCGGTCTTTTCCACGATGTCGACCGGCGTGGCCTCCGGCAGGTCGCGGAAGAACGTCTGGATCACCCGCAGGTGCTGACCGTCGAGCATGCCGTCGCGCCACGCGGCGGCGGTGGCCGGCAGCTCGGGCGGCAACTCCTGACCGGTGAGCGTCAATCGCGGCGAGAGCTGTCGGGCGTCACCGAGCCGGCGGCTCGCCTCGGCGCAGCTGATCCGCAGCCAGTCGGCGATCACCTTGTGGACCGGGCCGCCGACGTGGGCGGGGTCCTCCCTGTCCAGGCCCGCCATCACGTCGTGGCTAGCCGCGATCTGCCGTCGGCGCGAGGTCTCCATCCGCTCCAGCGCGCGCAGCCGGAGGGCAGGGGCCAGGGCGCCGAAGTCGAGCGAGGCGATCGCGGCCACGGCGGCGTCGAGCGCGTCGAACGCGGCGGCGACGTCCGGCGCGGCGTTAATCGAAAGCATGTTCGAAGGCTATCCATCCGTAAGGCGGCCGGCCACCGGAAAACCCGCGCCTGTGGACGAACCGCCAACTGTGGATAAAGCGCCCGGGCCGCGGCCAAAACGCTACGATGCGGCACCATGACGCGCGGGATTTCGGCGGTAATCGTGGCGCTTTTGGCCGGGATCGGTCTTGCGATACCAGCGCGCGCCGATGATGACGACACCGCGTTTCTCAACGCCGCCCACGACCGCGGCATCACCATGGAACACGGCGACCCCGAACTGATCGGCTTCGCGCACAACGTCTGCCGGCTGCTGGCCGACGGCTACGGCATGAACTCGCTCGTGGACAGCGACGAGCTGCACGAGGCCAACGGCATCTCGAACGACGACGTGAGGTTCATGGTGCAGGCGGCCGCCACGTCGTACTGCCCCGAATACGCGGTGCCGTAAGACCGATCAGGCGTTGGGGCACAGATCGGCTACCGCGTAGCCGACGAGCGCGTTCGCCTGGTCGGGGGTGAGCCCATTGGCGCCCAGCGTGGCGTCGGAGCGTTGCAGGGCGATGCCCACGAGCTCCGCCGGCGAAGCGCCATAGGTGATCTGGTTGCACAATTTCTGGCCGACCTGCAGCAGTGCGGCGTCGCCGCCGTCGACGTCATGGATACCGACGTTGTGCAGGTGGTCGAGATAGCTTGTGGCGTCGGCGTGCGCCGGCGCGGCCCAAGCCAATCCGGCAATCAGCAGAGGGCCGGTGATCACCGCTAAACCCATTGATCGTGCCGCCATAGCTCGTCTCCAGAATTGGCTGCGATAAATATGAGAATAGCTCTGCCAACTGTGAAATAGCTTCCAAATTCGGGGGACGGCGACGCCCCGTCTAGGGTTGAAGCCATGCGGGTAGGCGTGTTGGGGGCCAAGGGCAGAGTCGGCGCGACGATGGTGGCGGCTGTGCAAGCCGCCGAGGACCTGACCCTGTCCGCGGAGGTGGACGCCGGCGACGCGTTGAGCCTGCTGACCGACGGCGACACCGAGGTGGTCATCGACTTCACCCATCCCGACGTGGTGATGGGAAACCTGGAGTTCCTGATCGCCAACGGAATTCACGCCGTGGTGGGCACCACGGGCTTCACCCAGGAGCGTCTCGGGCAGGTGGAGTCCTGGCTGTCCGCCAGCCCTGACACGTCGGTGCTGATCGCCCCGAACTTCGCGATCGGGGCAGTGCTGTCAATGCATTTCGCCAAACAGGCCGCGCGGTTCTTCGACTCCGTCGAGGTCATCGAGCTGCACCACCCACGCAAGGCCGACGCGCCGTCGGGCACCGCGGCGCGCACCGCGAAACTGATCGCCGAGGCGCGAAAAGGCATGCCGCCCAACCCCGATGCCACCAGCACAAGCCTCGAAGGCGCCCGCGGCGCCGACGTGGACGGCATACCGGTGCACTCCGTGCGGCTGGCCGGGCTGGTCGCACACCAGGAGATCCTGTTCGGGACCGAGGGCGAGACGCTGACCATCCGCCACGACAGCCTCGACCGCACCTCGTTCGTGCCCGGCGTGCTGCTGGCCGTGCGGCGCAGCACCGAACGCGCCGGCCTCACCGTCGGCCTGGAACCCCTGCTCGACCTGACATGACCAAGGCGCTGCGCATTCAGCTGCTGATCGCGTTCCTGTGCGTGGCGATGCTGGTGTACTTCGTGTTGCTGGGCCGCCTGGCCGTGGCGATGGTCGGCTCGGGCCGCGCCGCCGCCGTCGGGTTGGGCGCGGCCCTGTTGGTCATGCCGGCGATCGGGCTGTGGGCGATGGTCGCCACCCTGCGGGCCGGTTTCGCCCATCAGCGGCTGGCCCGCCTGATCGCCGACGACGGGCTCGAACTCGACACCAGCGCGCTGCCGCGGCGGCCCTCGGGCCGCATCGAGCGCGACGCGGCCGACGCGCTGTTCGCCGCGGTGCGCACCGAGGTCCAGGCCGACCCCGACGACTGGCGGCGCTGGTACCGGCTGGCCCGGGCCTACGACTACGCGGGCGACCGCCGCCGCGCCCGCGAGGCCATGAAGACCGCGGTGGAACTCGGCCCGTGACCAAGACGCTGCTGATCGTGCACCACACCCCGTCCCCGCACTGCCAGGAGATGTTCGAGGCGGTCATGTCCGGGGCCACCGACCCCGAGATCGAGGGCGTACAGGTGGTGCGACGTCCCGCGCTGACCCTCGCGCCCGCCGACGTGCTCGAGGCCGACGGCTACGTGCTGGGGACCCCGGCCAACCTGGGCTACATGAGTGGGGCGCTCAAGCATTACTTGGGCGAATACCCGCTTAGTAGACATTGGGCAAGCTAGTGGCCCGTCTGCTGATCATCCACCACACTCCGAGCCCGCACTGCCAGGAGCTGTTTGAGGCGGTCGTGGCTGGGGCGACGGACCCCGAAATCGAGGGCGTGGAGGTCGTCCGGCGGCCGGCGCTGACGGTTTCGCCGGTCGAAATGTTGGAGGCCGACGGCTACCTGTTGGGCTCTCCAGCGAACCTCGGATATCTCAGCGGGGCCATGAAGCACGCCTTCGATCAGTCGTACTACCAGCTCCTCGACTCCACTCGGGGCCGACCCTTCGGGCTGTGGCTGCACGGCAACGAGGGCACCGAGGGAGCCGAACACGCGGTGGACGGAATCACGGCCGGCCTGGGTTGGGTGAAGGCAGCGGAGTACGTGGTGGTTTCGGGCAAGCCGACGAAGGCCGACGTTGAGGCTTGCTGGAATCTGGGCGCGACGGTCGCCGCGCAGCTGATGGGTTGAACTTGACTGAACTTGTATCCCCGCATAAGGGAACGATTCCTCGGGAATCGTTCCGTTCCATCCTGCTTGAGATGGTCTACCGAGGTGGCGGGGCCGATCCACCCGATACGGTATACGCAACGGGATCGGCGTTCTTCTACAAGGTGGGAGAAGAAGACTTTCTGATTACAGCCCGTCACAACTTCACGGGTTGGGATGACGTAAACGATGCGCCGCTTTCATCTCGGGGCGTCGGGCCAACCCACGTCAGCATTGGGTTTTGGCCACCGCAACCGGCGGGCGGCTATGAGCTGACCGACCCCCTCGTGATCAGCCTGTTCAAACTGCCGCTGTATGACGATCCTGATGAGCACGGCGACCGAGCGCCTCGCTGGCTGGAGCACCCGACCTACGGCTCGAAAGTCGATGTAGCGGCGATGAAGGTCAACATTCCTGAGACACCCGAAGTCCTCTATCTCCCTTGGGAAGCGGGCACCCCTAGCATCGCGTACTCAGACGCAAAACTCTGGGTGACACAGAACGTGACCATCGTCGGCTATCCCTACGGTTTAAACAACAACAACTTTCCCGTCTGGGTGCGTGGTTCAATCGCATCGGAACCCGAATTTCTATATGTCAATGAGTCCGGCGAGGGACTGCCTCTCTTCCTGGTCGATGCACGCACTCGTAAAGGTCAGTCTGGCTCGCCCGTAATCCTCTTCCGCCACCCTGGCGAAGTAGTCGCGACGGGCCCAAACTCAGCTGGTGTCACACGTGGAACCCAATCCAAATTGCTCGGCGTCTACTCGGGACGCGTCAACAAAGACTCTGACTTGGGATTTGTCTGGCGAATCGGCATAGTGGACGAAATTTGCCGTGGGGGCGCATTTTCAACGTTCAAGGGGTAGGCACGCCGGTGCCTCCCCATCGTCGTCGTTATCGCCGTCCCAGGACTCGACGTCGCCGAGCACTTCGGTCAGGGCGTCGTGTGGCGACTTCCAGACCTCGGGGTCCAGAGGCTTGGTCAGGTCGGTCGGCACCGGCACGCCCACCGCAGACACGTACGCTTTCACGGGTTCATCGACGCTGGTCATCGTGACGACGACGGCATCAGTGAACACCTCGGGATCGACAGTCAACAACCCCTTGTCTATCAGCGCCCTGATCATGATCTGCGTATAGATCACGCGGTCGCAGATGCGTGCGATGCCGGGGGCGGCGGCGTGGTAACGCTGGTTGATGTCGAGGTCACGGGTGACTGGCGATTCCGGCGACTTCGCGTGCACGACATCGCCATAGAGCCAGGCGTACATCAGTTTGCGGTCGGTAATTGAGCCGCTGGCAGTGGCCACCCAATACGCCTGGGCGTCGAGGTTTGCGTCGATCACCGACCGCCAGTAGTCGTGCCACCAGGCCAGGTCGATCTCTTCGTTGAGCTTGTCGGTTCCGATCAGCTCTTCAAGCGCATTGAGCACCTTTTCGTAGTAGATCGGGTCTGAGGCCAAAATTAGTGGGCGGACCCGGCTTGCCAGCGATTCCATCGCCTCCTCGGGTGGGTACTCGGCTTTGCGTCGGTAGGTCTGCTCGCCTGTATTCGTGTTGACCGTGATGGTGAGATCGATATGGCCGTCGTTCAGCTTCGCCATGAGCTGCGCCTGCTCGCGGATCAGCGAGTGCGACAACACCCGCCGGGTGCGAAGCAGGAAAGCTTCGACGGTGGCTTGGGGAGTCGGTCGTGAGGCCATGAGACGCACTCTAAGGCCGAGGGCCGACACAGTTAGGGAGCGCGTCGTCACGGAAGTCTGTCGGGTGGTCGCGCAACAATCAGCTCATGGTCTCACCCAACACCACCCCGACCGCTCTGGTGATCCCGTCAGACGGCCCTCATTCGAAGTTCCTCCGCTATGCGCGCGCTGTCGCCGAGGAGCACCCACCGCTGTTCCCGATCACGCCCGCGACGCGGCCTCTGGTCGTCGGGCTGGATCTGCGCACCCTCGGCCCGAAACCCGAGGACTATCAAAACCTGGTGCACATCCTCCGCCGGGATGTGGTCACGCCGAAGCTGATGGTGTACGACGATGACGACCGCGATCTGGCCGCAGCGTGGATGCAGGCGTGCGAGGTCGATGAGCGTCATGTCATCCACTACACCGATCCCGAGAGCGCCAGCCGGTTCATGGATGCGATGGAGTTCGGCGTCTCGACCATGCAGGGCGAGGAGCGGCAAGGGTGGCGCAACTGCCGTTTCTTCGACGTCTACGCGCTGATGGATGCTCAGAAAGCGTCAACAACCGATCTGAGCATCGAAGACCGTCTACGCGCCGCGGTGCTCGCCTCCGCTGGGTTCGGTCTGGGCACCGATGTGATCGTGTCGCTTGGCCCCGCAGTGGGACGTGCTGACGTCGGCGACCACGACATCGTCACGATGGTCACACCCGACGATCTGCACCCCGTATTCGGCCACTACCTCCGGATGACCGGCAACCGGACGGTAGCGGAATATCGTTCCGGTGGATCATTTTTGAGTGTTGTCACGATGAAGCCACCTTCGGTGAAGGAGATGTACGACATCGGGCTGTTGAGCCTACTGGGTTGGCTGGACATGTTGCGCTGGGTCGCCGTCAGTCTCCGGGACAGCCAGGCGGTCTCCGAGATTGACACCCTGCAAACACGAGTCCGTCGCGCGGCTCGGGCGCTTGATGAGGTCATCGCTGCATTGAGCCGAACCAACGGGCGTGACGCCGCCCCCTCCGTGGACACCATCGAGTTTGTAAGCGAAGCGTTCGACCGCGAGATGCTTTACCTCATGGCAGTTTTCGACGGGTACGGGCGCGCCTTCGTGCGATGGCTGGAACCGGCCGCGGGCACGAATCTACGCAAGTCACTGCACTCAGCCCAGACGCTCGATGACTACGTGGACCCGAACTACCCCGGTGCGCCACAGCTGACCCGGCTGCGTGAATTGCAACGATTCGCGTTTGCGTGCTCCCAGCTGCGCAACCGAATACACGAAGCCGTGCTACCCACCGGGGCGTTCACAACTCGGGCCTACGGCTCGGCTCAAGCCATCGCTATCGACCTTGGCCAGACCGACGTTGAACTAACCCAGGAACTAGTTGACCGCCTCGGCGTCTGGCAAGCGACGCCACTGAACGACATGTTCGTCCAGCCGACGACCGTGGCAGACGTCGCCACCACCGCGGTCGAGTTGTTCAGAGCCAGCCTCGAGTACGTCAACCTCTTCACGCATCTGATTATGTGCACCAAACCGGCGAATGCTCCCGCCGCTGCTGAGCTGTTGGGCAAGGTGACCGATGACGGATATCGACCGCCGAAACCGCACCCCACCCAGGCGCTTTACCGTCAGCTGTTCCGTTGGGATTGAGTTCAGTCTCACCTAGCCGCCGATCCGGCGGGTCATCCACGCGGGCGGCGGGGGCATTCGGCCCTCGCGGGCGCGGCGGGCGGCGTCCAGCGGCGACGCGAACGCCCACTGTTGCCCGGCTGAGTGGACCAGCACGTCGTGTGCGACCACCAGGGCGGCCAGGGCATCGGGCTGGTGTTGTCCCGCTTGCCAGTTCACCGCCGCTGCCTCTAGACGGGGCAGGTGGCCCGCGATCCGGCAGGTACCCACCTCGAAGGCTTGGAGCAACGCCGCCGACCGAGCCATACTGTCGCCGCCGCCACGACCAGAGCCTTTCGGCGGCCACGTGGAGACGCGGATCGGCCGGTTGAGCTTGGCCCGGCGCAGCGCATCATGGACCACCCGCCGGTACGTCTCACGGGCCGAGAAGCCCTCCACGACGATCTCGGACGCGCAGACATCCACGGCCAGATCGGCGGCCGCCCTGGCCCATTGGTCCGATGTCATCGGCGCGGAGACATCAGCGATCACCGCCACGACGCCGTCGGTGGTCATCGACGCCGCCACGACGCCGCAGCTGTCGCCTGAGCCGCTGTCGGAGGGGTCCACCCCGACGACGGTCTTCACGGGGCGCTGCGGTGCTGCGGGGAGCCGCCAGTCGTCCAGCCACTCCCGCTTGATGAGCGCACCCTCGGGGCTACCGGGCACACCCTGGAACATTGCATACCAGCTGCGTTCGGAAACGGACCGGCGCAGGTCGGCGAATTGCTCGGGTGTCCGGCCCAGCGCCGAGGTCATCGCCACGCCGGGCTCGCGGCCCAGTGCGTCAGGTATCCCCGCCTCGGCGATGGCCGGGATGTTGATGTGGGTCCACCGTTCCGGTTCGTCGGACAGCAGCGTGCCGATCAAATCAGCCTCGGCCCAACGGGTGCCGATGATGACAGCACTGCCGCCGGGGTGTAGCCGCGTCATCAGCGTCGAGCGGAACTCGTACAGGATGCGGCGGCGGTGCGCGGCGGAATCGGCCTCTTGGGCATTTTTGATCGGGTCGTCGATCAGCAATAGGTCTGCGCCGAAACCTGTTATGCCCGAAAGGAGTCCCGCCGCTAGGAGGCCGCCGTCGTAACCGTCAACGCGCCATCGCCCAACTGCGGTCTTGTCCGGGCGCAGCGCGTATCCGAGATAGTCGGAGTGTTCGGCGATCAATGCGCGGGCCGCGTGGCTGTGCTCCTGGGCGAGTGCGTCAGCGTAGCTGGCAAGGATGATGCGTGCGTTGGGGTCGTGCGCGAGCGCGAACAGTGGGCCGACCTGGCTGACCAAGACGCTCTTGCCGGTGCGGGGAGGCGTCGAGATGACGATGCGTCGATCGGGCTGGGCGACCGCATCGGCCAGCGCGTCGGAGATCAGCGCAATTGCCGGCGTCACGCAATAGCCGGGAATGATTCGGCTAGCCAGCTGGGCGGGCGTCTCCGGCCGTCGACGTGCACGCACTGCCTGCCCGGCCCGTGCGGCAACCAGGCTGCGGATCGCCTCGACGGTCACGCCACGATCACCTTGCGCGAACGGCCCCGCGCCCTGGCAATGATGGCGAGCTGTGCGTCGGCGTCGTCGCCCAAGCACACGTAGGGGCGTCCCCGCACCTTGATGAGATACACCCTGCCGTCGTTGTGCAGCCGATGGAGGGCTGTTGCTTTGGACCAGAAGCAACCGGGCACACGCTGGGCGATCCTGGGCCAGCTCACCAGTTCGTCGCCGGTCGGCGCGAGCGCAGCGAGGATCGCGGCGTCGATCTCGTCATCGGTTGGGTCGGCGGTCAAGTCGTG
Source organism: Mycobacterium sp. NGS57 (assembly GCF_059812405.1). NCBI lineage: Bacteria > Bacillati > Actinomycetota > Actinomycetes > Mycobacteriales > Mycobacteriaceae > Mycobacterium > Mycobacterium sp. NGS57. Next base: position 212,939 of record NZ_JCALCP010000001.1, read on the forward strand.
TGTGGTGGCCATGACGTTCTCTCCGCACCTACCCGGGCAGGCTGGGTCGGGGTCGGGATCGGGGTCTTGCGGCGCAGCCTCATGCGGTCACTCCCGTGCGCAAATGAGCCACCAATGCGTCGACACCGCCCCGCGAGAGCCGCCCGGCCTCGGCATCGATGGACCGCCGGATGCGGTGGAATGCCAACGCTTCCCGGCACTCGATGACCCTCGGGTCATCGTCGGGCACACGACGAGACTTCAATGCGGCGAGGCGTGCAGCCCACCCGGAAGCCGACCGAGACGCAGGATCAATGGTTTTTTGTTGCTCCATGCAAGCGACGTTATTGAACGGGGGTGCAAACGCTGCCGCGCTGACCTGCTGCGGGGCTGCCCAGGCTGCATGGGTTGGCACAGAGTTGGCACGATTGCGGCCCGGTAGAGCGCCAACGGGTGGGCGAAAGATGATCAGATAGGAGAGATCATCGGACCTCGGATATAACTGGCACCGCCGAACGGACCGTCTCAATGGCAGGAAACATCGGGTTCGCTGTGTGGGCGACGTTCCTCGGTGAGTAGGTCAAGCGGGTCTATGTCGAGCACATCCGCAATGCGTTCCACGGCTTTGAGCGTGAGATTCCGCTCGCCGCGCTCCAGGCCACCCATGTAGGTACGGTGCACGCCGAGCACGTAGGCGAAGGCTTCCTGACTGAGGCCACGGCCAGCCCGAACAGCGCGCAGATTGCGCCCCAAGGCTCGCTGCAGGTCGCCTTCCATAGCAAGGTCGACAGTGCCCACTTGCTACTTGAGCGTCTACAGACTTATAAATAGCATCTGCTACTTATCGCGTCGTGTTGTGGGCTTGCGACATGGGGAGAGGATCACGACCCATGAGGCTCAGAGCATTTCTGTTGGGGCTAGGCATTGCCGGAGCCGCGCTAATGGCTGCCCCTGCCGCGGACGCCTACCCGGGCCTGTCCGGGACGAACTGCGAGACGAACCAGCTGGGGGTTTTGTTCTGCGACGGAAAGGTGCAGCCGGACGGAACATGGGTTCGGTGTTACCCCATCCCCCAATCGCTGAACTATCAGTGCTGGTCGTATGACCCGAAGTCACCGCCTTCGCTACCGCTATTTCAGCCGAACCATCACATCGACGAATAACCGACGACCACGCTCGGGCGACTGAGCCTGGTCGGCACCACTGTGTTCATCCCTCTGAAACCGACACCGCGACAGCACACTTCGATCATCGAGGATCACACCCTATGAAGATCAACTCATCCCTGGTGGGGTTGGGCATCGCCGCCGCCTCGCTGACGGCCGCCTCTGCTGCGCACGCCTACCCCGGCGATCCGCCAGGAGCCAATTGTGAGACAAATTTTCTCGGGGCGCTGTACTGCGACGGTCCGGTGCAGCCCAACGGCAGCTGGACGAGATGCGTGAGTGTCCAGCCCAGCTGGACCTCGGCCGGCGGCTACACGCCGCCCTTCCAGCAGTGCTACCACTACGACCCGGCACAGCCACCGCTCAAACTAGGTCAGCCGGATCATCACATCGGGGATGGGCTGTGATCTGGGCGGCGCTGCTTGGTGACGCACCGCTGTGAAGCGATTGGCTAGGGGTGCAGTGGTGATGCTGGCGGTGTGCGGTGTCGTGCCGCCACCAGCGCACGCCGACCCGATGGACAGCTGGCCCAGCACCTGCGTGATGATGCAAAAGCTGGATGGCACCGAACCGCACGACATCGAAGAGTTGACGGCCGTCGCCAACAGCATGTCGGCCTACTATCACCTCGACCCAGGTGCGGCGGTGCGCTTGATGAAGCAGCAGGTCGAGCGTTACTGCCCCGACATGGACGCGGCACTGACAGCCGCAGGCGCGTGGACCGCAGAGCACCCAGCACCAGTAGTGCCGCCGCTGGTGGACGTGCAGTGGCTGGCCGGGGTGGGTGTGCCACCCTGCCAGCTGTCAGCATGGGCGCCCGGTGTGCAAGTGAACGGTTGCCCGCAGTAACCCACCCCCGGTCACCGTCTCGCACTACGAGACGGTCAGAGGCCGCTTCGCTGCACCACCGCCTGACACGCTTGTGGGCTATGACCGATGTGCTGCCCGATGGTTTTCACTGCGTGTGCTGCGGCCTCGACTCGCTGAGCGTGCCCTCGCTAGGGTTCCTCGACTGGGATGTCTCCTGCATGGACGACCGGGTGATCGCCTGCCGCGGCTGCATGGACAGCGGACAGGCCGCCCTCGACGCCATCGGGGTCGCACTAATCTCGTGCCGCGATGTCCCCCCCATCACCGATGACAACGCCTTCGAGGTTGACCGCGAGGCCGCCATAGCCGCGATTGCCACGTGGGGCACCCCGGTGATCGACCGCTGATGCCCCGCGTAGCCATCGTTTCCGCCGTCCAAGCCGCCACCCTCAGTCGCGATCGGCGCCTGGCCGATGTCATAGCGGCGACGAAGCTGACACGTTGTTCTATGCTCGTCTGAGTGCGAAACCGCCTCTAGCACAACAAGAATCCCTAAGTCGGTAAGGGATTGTCTGCGCCGCAAACAGCATGGGCTGTCAGCGCACCGTGCACGCCTACTATCACGGCGGTGAACGCAACGCGTATCCCGTTCCCCCGCAACGGCCTGATTAGCTATCACTACTTCCGCACCAAGGACATCTCCATGTTGGAGGGGTTCACGCTGATCGCCGACTCAGGCGCGTTCTCCGCCAAGACACAGGGGGCCGAGATCAAGCTGCCTGACCTCTGCGCCTGGGTCAACGAGTGGCGCGACCGCTTCGCCTGGGTCGCATCACTTGACGTGATCGGCGATCCTGCTGCCTCTCGGCGGAACTGGGAGGAGATGCGCCGCCGCGGTATCAACGCGGTGCCCACCATCCACTTCGCCGATCCACCCATGGCCATCGACGACTACGCCCGCGAGGGCGTCACTTTCATCGGGCTGGGCGGGCAGGTCGGCGGGCTGCCGGGTTCCCTGATGCGGTGGGCGGTCTCGGTGATGCGCTACGCGCGAGACCACTGGCCTGACATGCGGTTCCACGGGTGGGGCACGACCAGCCGGCTCAGTTTGAAGCTGCCGTACTTCAGCGTCGACAGCACGTATTGGCTCCAGGGCGCGATGTGGGGCAAGACGATCCTGCACGACCCGCGCAATCCGCTTGCGACCCACAAGATTCGCTTCGACGGCCGCGACGTGTACCGGCCGGAGGTCGCGAACCTGCTGAGCACCTTCTACAGCGTCGACCCCGCGTCGGTTGCCACCAGCAACCAGATGAACTGGAAGGCCATTGCGTTAATGGCCCGCTCCGCGTCGGTCTGGGAGTCCCACCTGAAAGCCGCGCACGGCCTCATTCAACCTCCGCAGGAGCTGGCTGGCCAGCCCCTAGGCCCCCGGCTTCACATCGTTCTGCCGAACAACATGACCACCGTGCAGCGGATGGCCCAAGTGTTGAACGAGGAGGCTGCGGCGACCGGAAATCAGTTCTTGTAGGTTCGCGCTGGATGGCAGATACCCCGTCGCAGCGGCAGGTGCACTGAGCAGCGTCACCACGGGTGTCGGCGTGCAGGATCGGCTCCTGCACAGCGCGGGTACGTTCGGCCGTCCTGCGCAGATACTCTTTGCGGTGTGCGATCAGTTCGGCCGTCGATGGCGTCGAGTGATGGCTGGCCTTCGGCGGTCATGCCGACGCCGCCGCGCTGCGCTCGGCCAGGAGCCGGTACATGGTCGGCGTGCTGACACCGAGGGTCTGCGCGATCGTCGGCACGGGCTCACCGTTGGCCCGCATCCGTTCAGCCAGCGCGATCTGGTCGTTGCTGAGCACCCGCGGCCTGCCGATGTGCAGCCCGCGTGCCTTGCGCGCAGCCTTCGCCGCAGCACGGCGCTCGCGGCCGAGTTCGAGTTCCAGCTCGGCGAAGCTGGCCAGGGTGCCCATGATGGCGCGACCTACAGCATTGGAGGAGTCGATGCCCTCACGCAGCGACCGGATGGTGATGTCTCGCGCGTTCAGGTCGCGGATGGTGAGCATGACCTCGGCGGCGCTGCGGCCCAGGCGGTCGATGCCCACGACCACGATGGTGTCGCCAGGGCGTGCGTAACCCAGCAGGGCAGCTAATCCGGGGCGCTGTTCGCGGGTCGACGTGCCGGTGAGCTTGTCGGAATACACCTGTGCCATTTCGACGCCCGCAGCCGTCAGCGCGTCGGTCTGCTGGTCGAGGGACTGGTGGTCGGTGCTCACTCGGGAGTAGCCGAGAAGCTGGCCGATGCTGGCAGTGGCGGTAGGAGAATTTGCTGTCATGGCTTAATTTTATATTGAAAGTCGGCATAGTGGCAATTTCAATACAAGAGAACTTTCGAGAGCGTCGAACTGCAAATACCACTGTGACATCGCACGATAGAAGTGCACTATTAAATGTTTACTTTCAATAATCACCCGTCAGCCGTTCGGCTGGCGCGCCACCGCCAGCCATTCGGTCAGCTCATCGGCCGGAACTCCCCTCTGCGCCAACACATCTCGTGCCACCTTGACCTGAAGCTCCCACAGCGCATCACCAGGGCCAGTGACGGTGCCGAACAACTTGCGGCACTCGGCCACTGCCTGTTCGTGCAATGCCGCCGGGCTCAGTCGGCCCTCGGCAGCGTCGCGGGCGACGGACGCGGCCGCCCTGATCACATCGTCGGGCGCCATAGTCATTCGATCACTTCTCCTTCGATCACGCCGCCGAGGGCAGGCTGCGGTTGGCGCTGCAGGGCCACCAGGGCCAGCAGGTCAGACTCCATGCGGTCGATGATCGCGCTGGGGTCGGTGGACACGTTCACGTCCACCTCGGCGCGCCGGGGTGCGTAGGCACCAACAAGCTTGGCGCGCTCGGCAACGGTGCTCCTGATCTCCTTGGAGTACTGCAGCGTCATGTTGTCGTCGCCAGCCTGTAGCGCCGTCAGGTATCGGGTGAAGTTGTTGCGCTGGACAAGCCGCAGGGCGTTGTCGTGCTTGGCACGGGCCTGTCCCACGGTCTCGGGCGGGGTTCGGTTGCCCAGCCGCTTCACTGCTTGCGATGCCGCCTGGCGACTCCGGTAGCCCAGCTGGTCGGCGATCTCCTGCCACGTCGCGCCAGTCGCCGCCATTCGTTCGGCCTGTTCCGCGCGATGCCGGGCATCAAGTCGGTTGGTCACGTAAACATCTTGTCAACGCACCGTGCTGAGGTCGCGCGCTCGCGCAGTAACTACAATCCCGCCGATGACCGACAACAAGAGGCCCGTCGTGTGCTCGCATTGTGCAAAGAGGCTCACGGTCCCAGCCGAAAGCACACGAACGCACTTCAAGTGCGTCGAGTGCGGCGAACGGACGACCATCCAGCTCGGAAGCGCACTCGCAAGGAATACGACCGAGAATTCGACTCCCCAGAACGATTCCGATCAAAGGACAGTTCTCTTTCTCGTGCGGATTATCGCAGCAGTTTTCGGTGTCGTGCTGCTAGCCTTCGGCATCAATCAGTTGGGTGGCTGCGACGGCAGTAAACCGGCGAGGCCGGATTATGGCGTGACAGACCGATGACGAGCGTTAGGCACGGATTCAGGGTCGGCCCAGAACTTTAGCTACTTCCTAGCCGCGGGTTAGCCACGACTCTAGCCGCAGCCCCACAGCCGCCTACCTGGCAAAACAGAGTGGCTTAGCCGGTTTAGCCAGATCTGGCGCAACTGCGCGAAAAACGTTGGCCACCTTCGCCATTGACCAATAAGACGCAAATTAAAGATCTATCTCTCTATAGAGAGTGACGTGTGTGGTCTGTGCGATCTCGACCAGCCCGGCTGGGCCAAATCGTGGCTAAAATGGCTAGGGCTCTCGGTTTTGGCTGGTGACGCGTTGTTTGGCATGGCTAAACCACGGCTAGCCAATAGCTAACATTCGCGGATCGTGGCTAAGGTAGCCGACGCGCACACCACGTCGGAGGCTGTGGGGTTGAGGTACACCGCATCCTTCCTCCCGGTCTTGGTGCGCGCCAGGTAGTTGAGATCCACCAGCAGCGCCACCAGCTTGTCGCGACCCGATTTCTGCCGTGCGCGCCTAGGGTTGGCGTATTGCAGGATCCGCGACAAAGGGATCGGCTGATAGGGCGACTTCGCATGCTCGGCAACCAGCCATCGGACGAACGCCTGCACGTCGTCCGTGTCGACGTCCGTCTCGACATCGGCCAGCCCGTACGCCTCACGTTCGTTTGCGATGAGCCACTCCTCGATCTCGATGGCGCGCTCCACGGTTTCATGTCCGATCAGCAGTCCGGCTGCCCTCACAGCCCCGTACTCGGCCACGTGCTCGACCATGTGGAGGTGCAGCGCGCGCCGTGCCACCCGCCCCGAGCACTTGGCGGCCCAGCGGGAAAGCTTCCCACCGAGGTCGGCATCGGCGCGGCGGCGCGCGTCGATCTCCCGGGTATGGCGCTTCATCCGAGCCTGCGCCGCCTCGGTCAGCCTGGCTGTTGTCTCGGGGGAGTTCCACAGACCAAGGGCCAGGTCGCGGATCACCGCGCGGTACGCCTGCACCACTGCATGGCTCACCGGCTCAGGATCGTCGCAGAGCTGCCCCAGCGCCGACAGACGCTCGGCACGATCCAGACGTGGCTCGGGAAACGCGACCTCTAATCGCGCCACGAAGCCCTTCCCCGCGAACCACTCATTCGCCATCACCGCGTGCCAGACCGCGGGCTGTGTGGCCAGGCACAACGTCAGTGCGGGGTGGGTGAGGTGCACCCGCCCACGGCTGGTGCGATCCACGTCCACCCGCTCGCGGCTGTAGCTCTTGAGATACAGGCTCAGGTTGGGCGGATTGCTGCCCTTGCTGGAATAGCGCCCCGACAGAATGTCGAACACATCGCCCTCGGCGTCCGCGACGATCATGTACTCGCGGCTTTCGGCCATCAGCGCACCGAGCTGTTCGGTCGTCACATCGCTCGCGAGTAGTCGCGGTTCCGGGCCATCGTCGGCCTCGCGCTCGGCACCAATCGCTTCCACGCCCTCATCGACGTCCTCGTGCACGCGCTGGTTGTGCAGCTGGGCCAGCTCCAGCTGTACTGCCATCAGCGGGTCATTGAACATCTGCGCGAACGCCGGGCTCTTGCGGCCGCCGCTCTCGTCAACCACGACGATGTAGGACACCCCGTTCTCGATCCAATTGCCGTGCACCTGAACAACAACACGCCCACACAGCGCACCCGAGATAGCGCCCAGCCCGAAGGCTGCCGTCATCGCTGGGTCGACCCCAAGCTCGGTGGCAACACCCTGGACCATCTCGGCGAGCACCGCAGGTAGTGCGTGCACTGGAAACGGGGGCACCTTGGATACAGCCAGCGGCAGCGGGTCGGACTGAAAGTGCGCCCTCACGTGTGCGCGTCGCCGCTCGGCCCTTAGCGATTCGCCGGCGCTCAGCCTCTCGGCGATCAGATGGGGGTCATCCAGCCCGTGACTGGCCGCGTACTCGGCGACTTCGGCCCGGGTGAGGGTCTTTTCAGCAATCCGGCTGCCAACACTCGCAGGCATGAGGGGCAGCTTGCTCCACGTGATGGTCGTGTCCAGATCTTCTCCGCACAGCTGACGCCAGGCTTCGCACGTCTCGCGCCGCTCGGCCGCGCTCAACTCATCGAACACAGGGTAGTCGAGCATCTCCTCGGTGTAGCTCATCTGCTCGGCGCATTGCTGTGGCGACCAATAGACTGCCGGTTGCGCGACAGCCGTGGTGGCGGCCGCGGGGGTAAACTCACTCACATCTCCTCCTCGGAGTGTTTCTGGTGAGGCGGTGCCGTTTCGGTGGGCGGCACCCCACACATCTCCTTTCCGATGCGTTCGGTCCTGCGGTGTGGTTGTGCGGCGGCGAATTTCAGTCCTGGGTCAAGTGCTCGCGGCGGGTACGTCGGCCGCGAGGCTGACGAGCATCCGTGCCGCGTGGCGCAACTCGTCTGGCGAGAACTTGACGACCTGTTCGGCGACCCACGCGGGGTCGGGCGGAGCGTCGGTCCGGCTGTCGCCGATCATCGCGCACCGCAGCGCGTGGGAGCGACGGGCTTCATCAGCGCGTCGACGTCGGCGATCCTGACTCGAAACGGGCTGTTGGGCTTGTCGCTGATGCGGTACGCGGGCAGCTCGCCGTCGTCGATCTTCTCGCGGAGAGTGGGTATCGAGAATCCAGTCCGGACAGAGGCATCGCGGAGGGATTCGAACACAGGGGTGGGCGCGGACTTGCTGCTCACGGCTCAGAACTCCGGGGAGTTGGGGCCCCGATTCCGTGTGTGTGGGTGTGTGAGGTGCGCAGGCGCTGGTCCGGGGGATTCGACCTAGGTCAATGATAGATGACAAAAGCCGATAAGTGCCTTCAGGTTCGTCGGAAATTGCTCAAAGGTGTTGCAATATAACTAAATCCCCTCACCGACCGAGGGATTGTGGTCGGCTCAGGCTGGCGCTTCGACCTCGGCTACGGTTGTGGTTGTCTCACGGCGCGGCGTGATGATGATGCCGTCCTCCTTGGCGTGCCACCGGCTCACGACCCGCTCCACCTTGATGGTCATTACCGCGCGGATGAACTCGCGCTTGCCTTTCAGCGGCAGGCCACGCCACATCGCCACCGGATCGTGCGCAGTGGCCAGCTCCCGCACCAGCGGCTCAGTGAACGTGGGCGCGGTGGCTTTGTCCAGCTCGGCGATGCGCTCGGCCAGCCGCGTCGCTACCCGAGCGCCCACGTCGGCGGGCATCTTGTTGTCGATCATCTGATCCTCTACGGCCTGTAGCTGGCGCTTGAGTTCGCCTAGGTCGGCCTTGGCGGTGGAGTCGGGCTCGGTGGGCGGCTCGGCCAGCGCTGCCAGTGCCTCGGGAGTGGTGAGGATGCCCGCGACCACCGACAGCACGACGGCATCGACTTGGCCCAGATTGCGCCCCACGCAACCCTTCCGGCATTTGTAAACCTCATAAAGCGAGCCGTCCTTCTTGCGTCCGGCTTTGCCCCGCCAGATTTTGTCGCCGCACACCGCGCACGCCGCGATACCGGATAAGAGGTGGACAGGCTCAGGCCCACGCGGCCCGGTCTTGCGGGCGGCAAATAAGGCCACCAGGTCGTCGTGCTGCGCGGGCGTGAGGAGCGGCTGCCAGGTGCCCTCGCCGTGGATCATCTGAGGGCCGCGCTTGCCGTTGACCTTGTGGCTTTGGGTCCGGTACCCCGCGCTGGTGGGGTTGAGCAGAATCCGCCGCAGCTTCGCGCCGTTCCAACGGGGGTCGGGGTCTTTGCTCGCGATCCACCGCACCGTCGATTGAAGGCTGTGGCCGTCGAGTACCCGCCGCGCTGCCTCAGCCACCAGCGGAGCGCGGGCCGGGTCAGGTTCGCGCCCGGTGGCCCTGCCGGTCTCTGGGTCGCGAACAATCCTGTAGCCGTAGGGAACTCGGCCGTGTGGCTTGCCTGCCGCTAGGTTGGCCCGGTGGGCACGGACGATGCGTTTACGGATGTCCTCAGCTTCACGCTCGGCGATCAGCGCGTCCAGGCCGGTGGCGAAGCGGTCGTCGCCATTGTCCATGTCGAACAGCCTGCCGGAGTAGGACAACAACACCCCGCGCTCGGCACACAGCCGCCGGAGATCGACGTAGTGGTCCAGTGACCGGCCCGCTCTGCTTGCCTCCCACACCACCAGCACGTCACCCGGCCGGAGGATTGTCCGCAACCGCTCATACTCCGGCCGGTCCTTCGTGGCGAAACGTGTTGCGGAGCGATCGTTGTCGATCAGAACGTCGTCGGCGACGGGCCAGCCTCGGCGTTCACACTCGGCCCGGCATTCTGCTTCTTGCTCGACGACGGAGCGCCCTTTGGCCCGGTCGGATGACACCCGCGCATAGATGACAGCACGAGTGACCTGCGGTGATAGCGTCGGGAGCATACTAAGAGATTATATATCAAATAAGCACGCGTTCGACGTCTGCTACTACCCGTGCCTCGACGCGACGCGGGGGCGACCGTTCGGCCTGTACCTGCACGGCAACGAGGGGACCGAGGGCGCCGAGCGCGGCGTCGACGCCATCACGACCGGCCTGGGATGGACGAAAGCGGCTGAGACCGTGGTGGTTTCGGGCAAGCCAAGCAAGGCCGACCTGGAAGCGTGCTGGGAGCTGGGCGCGACGGTGGCCGCGCGGCTGATGGAGTGACCTACTGATAGGTCGGCCGGAACGCGTCGGCGGGTTGGGCCAGCGCCAGCGCGGTGCTGGAGCCGAGCGGCCCGTGCCGGTCGAACAGGACGGCGCTCCCCGTGGCGACGCCGTCGGCGCCGTAGTGGCTCTGGGCCGCCAGGCCGAGGAATTCGCCGTCGGGCAGGCGGCTCGCGGTGACGGTGTAGTCGGCGTTGATGTAGCGCAATCCGCCAGTGCCCCAATGGGTGAGCGAGCTGGTGCAGTCGCCGGCGAACGCCAGGCGAACGAACGGCGTGAGCGGGAAGCCCGCCACCATCGGCCGGAACAGCCGCGCCCACGCGAACTTCTGGGAATGGGCCTGTTCCCACTCGCCGGCCGCGATGCCGGGGGTGCCGTCGAGGGTGGCCCCATAGCCCCAGATGAGGAACGGCATGTCCGCTGGGAAGCCGTCGGTGCGCGTCGGAAGCGGCGGCATTTCCACCGGGGCGCACCACACCTGACCGTCGGGATGATCGCCGCGCCGCAGGAACAGTGCGCTGGCGCGCGCGACGGTCCGCCCGTTCTGCACCAGCGCGGCGTCGACCAACCGGATGCGCCGGCCCTCCCGCTGCACCGAGGTCTCGATCCGCACCGGCTCGAGCAGGACCGGGCGCAGCAGGTCGACGGTGAGGCGCGCGGGCTGAAATTCGGGGTCGATGCCCGATCGCTCGATGCCCCAGCCCAACAGGCCGCCGACGATCTGGCCGCCCATCGCCGCACCCCACGGCCCCCGCGTCATCGCGCCCGGCACATAGGAGTCGCCGTCGACAGTGAAGAACGCCTCGGGCATGATGGCGGAATCCTCGATCGTCACCGCTATCACGATAGGACACCGGAGAGTAGGGACCGGGCATGCCTCCAGTGATCGAAATTCCGCGGGAGCACAACCCATTCCCGACGGCCGGGGTGTCCCGCGGCGCCGACGGCATCCCGCGCTATGACGGCCTGCCCGCGACCCTGCTGGACATGCTCGCCGAGCAGGTCGACCTGCTCCCCGACAGCGAGGCCGTGGTGGAGCTGGGTGGCGGCCGGTTGTCCTACCGGCAGCTGTGGGACCGCGCGGCGCGGGTCGCCGGGGGGCTGCGCGCGGCGGGCCTGAAGCCCGGCGACCGCGTGGCCGTGCGCCACCCCGCGGGCATCGACTGGGTGCTGGCGTTTTGGGGCACCGTCATGGCCGGCGGGATTGCGGTGGCGGTCAATACGCGCTCGGCGGGGCCGGAGGTCGAGTTCGTGCTGTCCGATTCGGGCGCGCGAATCAACCTGCCCGCGGGCGCGCCGCTGCCCGACGGACCGCCCTACGTGACGGAGCGACTCGGCCGCGCGGACACCGCCGCGCTGTTCTACACCTCGGGCACCACCGGCCACCCCAAGGGCGTGCCCACCACCCACGAGGCGTTCCTGACCAACACCGAGAACGCGATCCGATGCCTCGAGCAGCCGAGGGACCTCGGCGAGGAGATGCGCACGCTGATCTCGGTGCCCCTGTTTCACGTGACCGGATGCAACACACAGCTTTTGGTCGCCACCCGGCTCGGGGGTGCATCGGTGATCATGCCCGCACTCAACCTCGACGAATTGATCGCCACGCTGACCGCCGAGCGTATTTCGACCATGGTGACCGTTCCGGCGATATATGCCCTGATGTTGCGGCACAAGGCCTTTGCCGGCGCCGACGTGTCCGGCGTCCGCTGGGTGGGCTACGGGGGCGCGCCGATCGCCCCGTCGTTGGTCAGATCGGTGCAGGAGGCGTTCGGCCAGGCGACCGTGTCCAACGGTTACGGCATGACCGAGACCGCGTCGCTGATGACCGCCCTGCCCGACCGCGACGCCGTCGAGCACGCCGACTCGGTCGGCTACGCGGTCCCCTCGGTGGACCTGGGTCTGGTCCCGTTCGCCGGCGACGAGCCCGGGGTGGGGGAGCTGGTCGCCCGCGGCGCCAATGTCACTGCGGGCTACTGGAATCGGCCGGATGCCACCTCGGAGACGTTCCGGGACGGCTGGCTGCACACCGGCGACGTGGTCCGCGTCGACGACGCGGGACGCGTGCACATCATCGACCGGCTCAAGGACATCATCAACCGGGGCGGCGAGAACGTCTCCAGCGTCGAGGTCGAGGCCGCGCTGCTGGGGGCGCCCAACGTCGCCGACGCCTGCGTGCTGGCGGTGCCCGACGACGTGATGGGGGAAAAGGTCGGCGCCGTCCTGGTCGCCGGCGAGGGCGAGATCGACGTGCGCGCCGTGCTCGAGCACTGCCGCGGCCAGCTGGCCGACTACAAGGTGCCCCAATACCTCAGCGTGGTGGCAGACGCGTTGCCGCGCAACGCCGGCGGCAAACTGCTCAAGGGCGAGCTGCGCGGGCAGGTGCGATGGGGCGATCCGCTCCGATGAGCACCGCCCTGCTGATCGCCAACCGCGGTGAGATCGCACTCCGAATCGTCCGCACCGCGACCGAACTGGGAATCCGCACGGTGGCCGTCTACGCCGACGACGACGCCGACAGCCCCCACGTGCACGCCGCCGACGAGGCGATCGGCCTGCCGGGTACCGGACCGGGTGCCTACCTCGACCACGGCGAGCTGCTGGCGGCGGCCAAGACGTCCGGCGCCGAGCTGATCCACCCGGGCTACGGGTTCCTCTCGGAGAACGCCGAATTCGCGCGCGCCTGCGCGTCCGCCGGGTACACCTTCGTGGGACCGGACGCCGGCGTGCTGGAGTTGGTCGGCAACAAGTCGTCGGCCCGCGCGGCCGCGGCGGCCGCCGGGGTCCCGGTGCTGCCCGCGACCGAGGGGCCGAGCGGTGTCGAGGACGTCAAGGCCTTCCTCGCCGGCCGGGACGGCGCCGTGATGATCAAGGCCCTCGCCGGCGGCGGTGGCCGGGGCATGCGCAAGGTGCGCGCCCCGGACGACGTCGACGCCGCCTACCGGCAATGCGCCGCGGAGGCTCAACTCGGCTTCGGCGATCCCGCGCTGTTCGCCGAGGCGGTCCTCGACGCCGCGCGCCACATCGAGGTCCAGGTGGTCGGCGCGCCGGCCGGGCACCAGACGCACGCGCTGGCCCTCGGCGACCGCGACTGCAGCATCCAGCGCCGCTATCAGAAGCTGATCGAAATCGCACCGGCGCAGGGTCTTTCGGATGCGCTGCGGCGCGCCCTGCACCGGGCGGCGGCGCGGCTGTGCGCTCGCGTCGGGCTGCACGGGCTGGCCACCGCGGAGTTCCTGGTCGCCGGCGACGAGTTCGTGTTCCTCGAGATCAACCCGCGCATCCAGGTCGAGCACACGGTCACCGAGGAAATCACCGGGCTGGACCTGGTGGCCGTGCAGCTGGCCATCGCCGGCGGCGCGTCGTACTACCAGCTGCGGCTGCCGGCCGGGATCGCCTCGGACGGAACCGAGGTCATCGGTGAGCCGGCCGCGCGGCGCGGCATCGCGATCCAGGCCCGCGTCAACATGGAGACATTCGCCGCCGACGGGTCGGTGGCCTCGGCGGCGGGCACGCTGACGGCGTTCTCGCCGCCGAGCGGCCCCGGCGTCCGCGTCGACACCTACGGCCGGCCGGGGCTGACGACCAGCCCGCGCTACGACTCGCTGCTGGCCAAGGTGATCACCCACGCACGCGGCCCGTCCTGGGCCGCGGCGGTGCGCAAGGCCCGCACCGCGCTCGGCGAATTCACCATCGAGGGCGTGGGCACCAACCTCGTGTTCCTGCGAGAGTTGCTGGGCGACAGCCAGATCCAATCCGGGTGGGTGACGACGGACTTCCTCGACGACAAGCTCCCCGAGCTGGCCGCCGCCGCGCTGGCCCACCGGCAGGACGCCCGCGTGGCCGCGGTCGAGCTGTACCCGGGCGAGGAGGCGCTGCGCGCGCAACTGGCCGGCACCGTGGTCGAGGTGGCCGCCGATGGCACCGAGGTCGTCGCCGGCGGGCAATTGGCGGTCCTCGAGGCGATGAAGATGCAGCATGTGCTCGCCGCGCCGGACGCGTTGCGGACGGTCCGCAGCCTCGTGGCGCCGGGCCAGGTCGTCGGGACCGGGGATCCGCTGCTGGTGTTCGTCCGCACCGGCGCGGGCGCCGATGCCGAATCACCCTCGGCAGCCATGGATCTCGACCGGCGGCGCGCCGACCTCGACGAGGTCGCGCAGCGGCATCTGCTCACCCTTGACGAGGGCCGCCCAGCGGCCGTCGCCAAGCGGCGCGCGCGCGGCCGGCGTACGGCCCGCGAGAACATCGCCGATCTGATCGATCCCGGCAGCTTCGTCGAATACGGCGCGCTGGCCGTCGCCGCCCAGCGCAGCCGGCGCACCGAAGAGGACCTGATCGCCAACACGCCCGCAGACGGACTGGTCGCCGGCCTGGCCAGCATCGGCGCGGATCGTTTCGGGCGCGCGGCGGCCGAGGCGGTCGTCGTGTCCTACGACTACACCGTGCTGGCCGGGACGCAGGGCATGCGCAACCACGCCAAGACCGACCGCGTCTTCGAGCTCGCGGGCCGAAAACGCCTGCCGGTGGTGCTGTTTGCCGAGGGCGGCGGCGGCCGGCCCGGCGACACGGACGTCGGCGGCGCCGCCGGCCTGGACGTGCCGACCTTCCGGATGCTGGCCGGGCTGTCGGGGCGGGTTCCGCTGGTGTCGATCGTCTCGGGCCGGTGCTTCGCCGGCAACGCGGCGCTGGCCGGGGTGTGCGACGTGATCATCGCGACCCCGGACGCCAACATCGGGATGGGCGGGCCCGCCATGATCGAGGGCGGCGGGCTGGGCGTCTACCCGCCGGAGGCGATCGGCCCGATCGACGTGCAGCGCCACAACGGTGTGGTGAGCCTGGCCGCCCGCGACGAGGCGCACGCGGTGTCGCTGGCCCGCCAGTACCTGTCGTACTTTCAGGGCGACGTGGACCACTGGGATGCACCGGATCCGCGGCTGTCCCGACATGTGGTGCCGGAGAACCGGTTACGGGCCTACGATGTGCGCCGCGCGATCGAGTCGATCGTCGACACCGGGTCCGTCCTGGAGCTGCGCCCCGACTACGGCGTCGGGATCGTCACCGCGCTGGTGCGTGTCGAGGGGGTGGCCTACGGGCTGATCGCCAACAGCACGCACCACCTCGGCGGCGCGATCGACGCCGAGGCGGCCGACAAGGCCGGCGACTTCCTCGCGCTGTGCGAATCGTTTCGGCTGCCGGTGATCTCGCTGTGCGACACCCCCGGATTCATGGTCGGCCCGGACGCCGAGAAGGAGGCCGCGGTGCGGCGTTTCGGCCGGGTGTTCGTCCTCGGCGCGAAGTTGACCGTGCCGCTGGGAATGATCATCCTGCGCAAGGGCTATGGGCTGGGCGCGATGGCGATGGCCGGCGGGTCGTTTCGGGCGCCGCAGTTCACGGTGGCGTGGCCCACCGGGGAGATCGGCGGCATGGGCCTGGAGGGCGCCGTGCGGCTCGGTTTCAGCAAAGAGCTTGCCGCCGAAGAGGATCCAGCCGAGCGCCAGAAGCTGTTCGACAAGCTCGTCGCGGCGGCCTACCAACACGGCAAGGCGCTGCGATCGGCCACCACGTTCGAGCTCGACGACGTGATCGACCCCGCGGACTCCCGAGCCTGGATCACCAGGCTCCCGGCTAACATGCGTGTCGAACACTCAACGGAAGGCCCACGCTGATGACGTCACAAGATCTGACCGGCCGCACCGCGATCATCACCGGCGCCTCGCGCGGAATCGGGCTGGCGATCGCCCAGCAATTGGCCACCGCCGGCGCCGACGTGGTGCTGACCGCCCGCAAGCAGGAGGCGGCGGAGGCGGCCGCTGCCCAAGTCGGCGAGAAGGCCCTGGGTGTCGGCGCGCACGCCGTCGACGAGGACGCCGCCCGGCGCTGCGTGGAGCTGACGCTGGAGCGCTTCGGCAGCGTCGACATCCTGGTCAACAACGCCGGGACCAACCCGGCCTACGGCCCGCTGATCGACCAGGACCACGCCCGCTTCACCAAAATCTTCGAGGTGAACCTGTGGGCCCCGCTGCTGTGGACCTCGCTCGTCGTGAAGTCGTGGATGGGCGAGCACGGCGGGGCGATCGTCAACACGGCGTCGATCGGCGGCCTGCACCAGTCACCGGCGATGGGCATGTACAACGCCACCAAGGCCGCGCTGATCCATGTCACCAAGCAACTCGCACTGGAACTTTCGCCGCGCGTGCGCGTCAACGCCATCGCGCCCGGGGTGGTGCGCACCCGGCTGGCCGAGGCGCTGTGGAAGGACCACGAGGATCCCCTGGCCGCGTCGATCGCGCTCGGCCGCATCGGTGAGCCGGTCGACGTGGCGGGGGCGGTGGCCTTTCTGGTTTCCGACGCGGCGAGCTGGATCACCGGCGAGACGATGGTCATCGACGGCGGCCTGCTGCTCGGCGCCGCGCAGGGCTTCCAATCCCGGGGCGGCTCATGAGCAGCGACGACGTCGACACACGTGTGCGTGCGCTGCTCGACGCGCACGACCCGGCGTCCAGCGACCCGCGCGAATTCCTTGGCGCGCAATACGATGCGGGGCTGGCCTGGGTGCACCTGCCGGAAGGGTTCGGCGGGCTTGGCTTGCCGCGCACGGCGCAGGAACGGGTCGACGCGCAGCTTGCGGGCGCGGGCGCGCCGGTCGGCGGGACGCCCAAGAACTACATCGGGATGGGGATGGCGGCGCCGACGATCGCCGCGTTCGGCACCGACGAGCAGAAGCGAAAGTTCCTGCGCCCGTTGTTCACCGGCGAGCAGATCTATTGCCAGCTGTTCAGCGAGCCGGGCGCCGGGTCGGACCTGGCCGGGGTGGCAACCCGCGCGGTCCGCGACGGTGATGACTGGATCGTCAACGGCCAGAAGGTGTGGACGTCCCAGGCCCAGCACGCGCAGATGGCCATCCTGGTCGCCCGCACCGACCCGACGGTGCCCAAACACCAAGGGCTGACGTACTTTCTGTGCGACATGACCCAACCCGGCGTCGAGGTCCGGCCGCTGCGCCAGATCACCGGTGAGGCCGAGTTCAACGAGGTGTTCCTCACCGATGCCCGGGTGCCCGACGCCAACCGGCTGGGCCCCGAGGGCGGCGGCTGGCGGGTCGCGACGACCACGCTCAACAACGAGCGCATCGCGATCGGCTCGCGCTCCGGTGCGCCGCGGGAAGCCGGCCACATCGGCAAGGTCACCGCGGCCTGGCGTGACCAGCCGGCGCTGCGGGATCCCGCCATGCACGACGAGCTGATGCGGCTGTGGGTGGACGCGGAGGTGCTTCGGCTCACCGGTGAACGGCTGCGGCAGCAGGCCAGCTCCGGCCAGCCCGGCCCGGAGGGCGCCGGCATGAAGGTGGCGTTCGCCCGTCTGGCGCAGGCGATCTCGGGATTCGAGATCGAGCTGCACGGCGAGGCGGGCCTGCGCTACGACGACTGGACGATGCGCAGGCCCGAAACGGTCGACCTGATCGGGCGTGAGCCCGGCTACCGCTACCTGCGGGCGCGCGGCAACTCCATCGAGGGTGGTACGTCGGAGATCCTGCGCAACACCATCTCCGAGCGAATCCTCGGCCTGCCCGGCGAACATCGCGTCGACAAGGATGTCGCCTTCAAGGACCTGAACAAGGGGGACCAATGAGCGTCGGCGACCTGCTGTACTCCGACACCGAGGAGGCGTTGCGCGACAGCGTTCGCCACCTGTTCGCCGACCGCTGCCCGCCGGAGTTGGTGGCGAAGGCGTACGACCAACCACCGCAAGACTTTTCGGACCTCTGGCGGACGCTGGCAGTCGAGCTGGGGGTGGCCGGGCTGCTGGTGCCGGAGGCGCACGGCGGCGCAGGCGCGGGCGCCCGGGAAGCCGCCGTCGTGATGGAGGAGATCGGCCGCGCCGTCGCACCCGTGCCGTTCTTGACCAGCGCGGTGCTCGCCACGGTCGCGCTGTTGGAGGCCGGCGACACCGAAATCCTGCCCGAGTTGGCGCAAGGATCGCTCACCGCGGCGCTGGTGGTGCCGCTGTCGGCGGCCCCCTGGGACCCGGTCGCCGGGCTGAGCGCCGGCCCCGACGGCGTGAGCGGCACGGTCAGCAGCGTCGCCGGCGCCGGCGAGGCCGACGTGCTGGTGGTGCCGGTCGCCGGCCCCGACGGCCCCGAACTGCACACCGTCGCGCGCACCGCGGCCGGTGTCGAGGCCTCACCCGTGCTGGCCCTGGACATGACGAGGCCCCTTGCGGACGTGCGTTTCTCGGCGGCGGAGACGACGCGGGTGGGCGGGGCGGACGGGCCGATCGACGCGGCGCTGCAGACGGGTGCGGCGCTGCTGGCGTCCGAGCAGCTCGGTCTCGCGCAGTGGTGTTTCGACACCACGCTCGGCTACGTCAAGGAGCGCAGGCAGTTCGGCCGCGCGATCGGCTCCTACCAGGCGATCAAACACCGGCTGGCGGACCTGTGGTTCGACGTCGGGTCCGCGACGGCGGCCGCCCGCCACGCCGCCGACACCCGCGCGTGCGGCTCCCACGATGCCGAAGTGGCCTCCAGCATCGCCCAGGCCTACTGCAGCGGCGTCGCGGTGCACGCCGCCGAGGAGTGCGTGCAACTACACGGCGGGATCGGAATGACCTGGGAGTATCCGGCGCACCTGTACCTCAAGCGGGCCAAGGCCGATCAGCTGGCGCTGGGCAGCGCCTATCGTCACCGCGCCCGCGTGGCCCAGCTGGTCAACGTGCCGGCGTCCTGATCCGGCGCGTCGTTGTTGAGCCATAGCTCTTCGGTGCGGTCATGGAAGGTGACCAGCGCGACGGTGTCGTCGCGGCGGCGCATCGCCGACTTGCTCATGTTGGCCCATACCGCGTGACCCGATTTGTGCCGGAGCTCGACCACGTGCTTGGCGCCCGTGCCGACCAGCGCGACCCAGCGGTCGTCGGCCGGCATGCGGAAAAAGATGTTCTCGAATTCCATCGTGAGAAGCTCGTCGCACGAATAGCCCACCATGTCGCAGAACGGGCCGTTGGCGAACAGGATGGTCCCTATGCGGTCGACCGCCAGGGCCGGGGCCGGAAGCCGTTCCAGGACGAGCAACGCGGGCATCCGCTGGAGTTCTTCGATGGGCCCCTGGTCGGGGGGTCTCGGGCTGCGGCGCTCAACGCGCCGGCCGTTAACGGCTGCGGGACTCTTCGTGATCACGGTCTACCCTTCGTCGCCCACGCACCCGATGCGGGGATTAGCGCACTTCGGTCTAAATGCGCTGACCGCAAATATTATGGTAAGGCCGATGGTTAGTCCATAGTTCGTTAGCCGTATTAGCTATTTGCCACGCGTCCAATTATTTTCCGAGGTAATTGCCGCCATCATTATTAGCTGCACGTTCATCTTCCCGATTGTCGGGCGATACGCCAGCCCGTCGCAGCAAACACCTTTTATGAGCTTCGCTAACTCCACGCACGCCGAGTCGGCGGCGGAATGCCGTGGCCAGCAACCGCCGCTATTGACCATCGCTAACTTGGGGCGCCGCGCACTCCGGGCGCCGGGGCAATTGCTTGCCAATTCGTGGGGATTACCGCGCCAGCGCCGAGGAGAACGTCCCCGTCATCGCCGTCCAGTGCCGCTCGTCGGCGGCCACATCGTAGGGCGGGTTGTCCGGTACCGCGAAGCCGTGCCCCGCCGAATACCACTCGATGGTGTGGTTCACGCCGGCCGCCGTCAGGGCCTTGTCGAGTTGTTCGGCGTGGTCGGCCGTGAACGACGCGTCCTTCTCGGCGCCGCCCACGTACACGGTCGCGGTCATCCGGTCGGCCAGCAGGTGCGGGCTGTCCGCGCCGTCGGTCACCAGCCCGCCGCCGTGGAACGACGCCGCGGCGGCGACGCGGTCCGGCACGCGGCCGGCCACCACCAGCGAGGTGCGTCCGCCCATGCAGTAGCCGCACACGCCGAAGCGGTCCCCCGACACCTCGGGACGGGCGGCCAGGTAGTCGAAGAAGGCCCCGGCGTCGGCGGCCATCTTGTCCGGCGTGACGCTGCCGATCATGCCGAACAGCCGACCGCGCTCCTTCGGATCGCCGAACACGGTCGCCATGTCGAACGGGGCCCAGTTGCCGCTGCGGTAGTACACGTCGGGAAGCAGCACCGCATAACCGAAACCGGCCAGCTTCGCGGCCATCTGGTCGAAGGTGTCGCGCACGCCGCCGGCGTCGCAGTACATCACGACTCCGGGCCAGGGTCCCTGTCCATCGGGGGTGAACAATGCGACGGGGCAGGAGCCGTCGGGGGTGGTGACGGTGTCGGTGATCTTCGGCATGGCATCCGTTCTACTCCCCGGCCCCAGAGCTAAATCAGTCGGCGCCGACCCGCCGCGCCCGGCTTCGCCGCGCTTGCGATCGCCGCTAAGCTGGCCGCGTGCCTGTCCCCACCCCCTACGAGGACCTGCTGCGCGTGGTGCTCGAGCGGGGCGCGGCCAAGTCCGACCGCACCGGCACCGGGACCCGCAGCCTGTTCGGTCAGCAGCTGCGCTACGACCTTTCGGCCGGCTTCCCGCTGCTGACCACCAAGAAGGTGCACTTCAAATCGGTGGTCTACGAGCTGCTGTGGTTTTTGCGCGGCGACTCCAACGTGGCCTGGTTACACGAGCACGGCGTCACCATCTGGGACGAATGGGCAAGCGACACAGGCGATCTCGGTCCGATCTACGGCGTGCAGTGGCGGTCCTGGCCGACCCCGGCCGGTGAGCACGTCGACCAGATCAGCGCCGCGCTGGAGCTGCTGCGCACCGACCCGGACTCGCGGCGCATCATCGTCTCGGCGTGGAACGTCGGCGACATCCCGCAGATGGCGCTGCCGCCGTGTCACGCGTTCTTCCAGTTCTACGTGGCCGACGGGCGGCTGAGCTGCCAGCTCTACCAGCGCAGCGCCGACCTGTTCCTCGGCGTGCCGTTCAACATCGCCAGCTACGCGCTGCTCACCCACATGATGGCCGCCCAGGCCGGGCTGTCGGTGGGCGAGTTCGTCTGGACCGGCGGCGACTGCCACATCTACGACAACCACGTCGAGCAGGTGCGGCTGCAGCTGGGCCGCGAGCCGCGCCCGTACCCGGAACTTCATCTGGCCCAGCGGGATTCGATCTTCGACTACACCTACGATGACGTCGTGGTGAAGAACTACGATCCGCATCCCGCGATCAAAGCTTCCGTCGCTGTATGAGGGACCTGGGTCTGGTGTGGGCTCAGTCGACGTCCGGTGTGATCGGCCGCGGCGGCGACATCCCGTGGCGCGTGCCCGAAGACCTGGCCCGCTTCAAGCAGGTGACCCTCGGGCACGCCGTGGTGATGGGCCGGCGGACCTGGGAGTCGCTGCCGGCGCAGGTTCGGCCGCTGCCCGGGCGCAGAAACATCGTGCTCTCGCGCCGGGCCGGCTTCGTGGCCGACGGCGCCGAGGTGCTCGGTTCGCTCGAGGAAGCCCTGACGGAGCCGCAGACGTGGGTGATCGGGGGCGCGGAGGTCTACCGGCTCGCGCTGCCGCAGGCCGCCCGCTGCGAGGTCACCGAGGTCGAGATCGACCTGGTCCGCGACGACGAGGACGCGCTGGCCCCGGTGCTCGACGAGGGGTGGGTGGGCGTCACGGGGGAGTGGCAGAGCAGCCGCACCGGGCTGCGCTACCGCTTTCACAGCTACCGTCGGGCGTGAGCGCGCGCACCTGCGCCTTTTAGGCCGACCGCGCGATCCTGACATACTCGGAAGTCGGGGTCGGGGGCGCACGGGGTCTACCAGGCGTTTCCAGGAGGGGAAAATTGGCAGTGATAACCGAACCCGCGAAGACGTTCACCCGCATGTTCCGGGGCTACGACCCGGGCGCGGTTGACGCGCACATAGAGATGCTGACCGCCAAGCAGCAGCTGCTGGTCGATGACGTCGAGAGCCTGCGGGCCCGGCTGCGTGAATCCGGCGACGAAACGGCCGCACTGCGCAAGGAGGTCGCCGTCCTCACCGACACCTCGCCCACGCCGCACGCGATGCAAAAGCGGATGGCGACGATGTTGCGGCGCGCGGTCGACGAGATCTCCGAGATGCAGGCCGAGGCGCGGGCCGAGGCGGACGCGCTGATCGCGGCGGCCGAGGCCGAGATCGAGGCCGAGCGGCGCAAGCACGAAAAGACGCTGGCGGACCTGGAGGCGCGCCGAAAGGCGATGGAGGCCGAATACCAGGAGGCCAAGGACAAGCTCGAGGCCGAGCTGGCCGGCATGCGCGAGGACGCCGACCAGGCGCGTGAGCAACTCCTCGCCGACGCCAGGCAGCAGGCCGATCACGACCGCGAGCAGGCCCGGCAAGCGGTGGACGAGGCGACCCGGCAGCGCATCAGGATCCTGGAGCAGTTGATGGGCGTCTACCGCGACCTGGACGCCGTTCCGGCCGCCCTCGAGTCGGCGTACCGGGAACAGCAGGATCCGGCGGAGCAAAAAGTCGGCGCGGGCTAAGCGTCGCCGCCGGGGATGTCCGATGGCGCCGGTATCCTCGGCGCGTGTCCATCCCGAGGCTGTCCGCCGCGCAGGCCCGGCGGATAGCCGTTGCGGCCCAAGGGTTTAGCGAGCCGCACCCGGCCGGCCCGGTCAATCGCGGGCATCTGAAGCGGCTGATCTCGAGAATCCAAGTGCTGCAACTGGATTCGGTGTCGGTCGCGGTCCGCGCCCACTACGCGCCGGTGTTCAGCCGGCTGGGCCCCTACGACCGCGACGTGCTCGACCGCGCGGCCTGGGGGCCGCGCCCGGCGCGGCTGCTGGCCGAATACTGGGCCCACGAGGCCGCGCTGATGGCCGTCGAGGACTGGCCGCTGCTGCGCTGGCGGATGCGCCAATACCGCCACGGCCGCTGGCGCACGCACATCGCCAGGGATAATCCTCGGCTCGCCGACGACGTCGTCGCCGCCGTCGCGGAGCTCGGGCCCAGCACGGCCGGTCAGATCGAGGCGCACCTGGCTGCCGCGCCGCGCCGCAAGAAGGGAACCTGGTGGACCCGCAGCGACACCAAGTGGGTCGCCGAGGCGTTGTTCGCCGCCGGGGTGCTCACCACGGCCACCCGGGTCGGCTTCGCACGGCACTACGACCTGGTGGAGCGGGTGCTGCCGGCGAGCGTGCTGGCCCGTGAGGTCGGCGACGACGAGGCCGTCCGCGAGCTCACGCTGCGCGCGGTGACCGCGCTGGGCGTGGGCACCGAGGCCGACATCCGCGACTACTTCCGCCTATCCGCCGCCCAGACCAAGCCCGCGATCGCCGGGCTGGTGGCCGCCGGCGAGGTCGAACCCGTCGACGTCGACGGCTGGTCTGCGCCGGCGTACCTGCGGGCCGGGCGCACGGTGCCGCGCGTCGACCGCGGCACCGCGCTGCTGTGCCCGTTCGACCCGCTGATCTTCTTCCGGCCCCGCGTCGAGCGGCTGTTCGGTTTCCACTACCGCATCGAGATCTACACCCCGGCCGCGCAGCGCAAGTACGGCTACTACGTGTGGCCGCTGCTGCTGGACGGCGAGCTGGTCGCGCGGGTCGACCTCAAAGCCGACCGGACCGCCAACTCGCTGCGGGTGCTCGGAGCATTCGGCGAGACCGGTAAGCCGCGCGCGCACGCCGCCGCGGCCCTGGCCGGCGAGCTGGAGTCGATGGCGTCGTGGCTGGGCCTGGGCGGGTTCAGCGTGACCGGGAGGGGCGATCTGGCCGGGGAACTGCGCGCGGCGGTCAAGCGGGCCGGCTGATGGCCGAAAGCGTCAGGCTGGGAGACCATCTCGAATTCGGCGCCGGGGGCGCGCCGCCGGAGCGAGTGCCCGACGGACGCTACCCGGTGTACGGCGCCAACGGCGCCATCGGCAATGCGGACCGTCACAACGCGCGTGGCCCGCTGATCGTCATCGGCCGCGTCGGCTCGTACTGCGGCAGCCTGCGCTATTGCGACCGCGACGTGTGGGTGACCGACAACGCGTTGGTCTGCCGGGCCAAGAAACCCGAAGAGACGCGCTATTGGTATTACGCGCTCCAGGCGTGCGGGCTCAACCGGTACCGCGGCGGGTCGGGGCAACCGCTGCTCAACCAGGGTGTCCTGCGCGAGGTTTCGGTCCGCGCCGCCGCCGCGCGGGACCGCCGGCGCATCGGCGAGATCCTCGGCGCCCTGGACGACAAGGTCACGGCCAACCGCCGCGTCGTCGCGGCCGCCGAGGCCCTGATGGTTGCGATAGCCGGGCAAGTCTCCGAAACGACCGCCCTGTCGAACCTGGCGGCCCGATCGACGCGTTCGCTCCACCCGCGCGGGATCGACGGCCGCGTCGCGCATTACAGCTTCTCCGCCTACGACGACGGCGCCCGACCGAGACTCGTAGACGGTGGCGCGATCAAGAGCACCAAATTCGTCCTGCCCGGGCCCTGCGTGTTGTTTGCCAAGCTGAATCCGCGCATACCGCGCATCTGGAACGTCGCCGGTCTGCCTACCGAACTCGCTTTGGCGAGCACCGAGTTCGTCGTTCTGCGACCCATGGACGGCGTCGACACCTCGGCGGTCTGGTCGGCGCTGCGGCAACCCGAGGTCTTGGCGACGCTGCAACGCAGGGTTGCGGGCGTGACGGGCAGCCACCAGCGGATCCAACCGGGCGACTTGCTCGACGCCGAGGTGCGCGATGCGCGCCGGTTGAGCCGCGAATCCGCGGAGGCGCTGACGGGCCTCGGTGGCCTGTGCCATGGACGGCGCGCGGAATCCGCGCGCCTGGAGGCGGTTCGCGAAACGCTGTTGCCTGCGCTGATCTCGAGCAGTGTAGATGATCTACCCTAGGTTAGGTATCCTTCTACCATGAGCCTCAACATCAAGAGCTCACGGGCGGTAGCGCTCATACGCGAACTGGCCGCCCGCACCGGGACCAACCAGACCGCCGCGATCGAGGACGCGGTCGCGCGGCGCCTGTCGGAGCTGGACCGCGAAGAGACCACGCGCGCCGAGTCCAGGCATGCGGCCGCGGAACGGACCCTGGCCGAGCTCGGCAGATTTCTCACTGACGACGACAGGCATGCGATTAGGCGGAGCGACGCCGAGCTCGACGACGACAACGGGTTAGCGCGGTGATCGTCGATACCTCGGCGATCGTCGCGATTGCGCTGGGCGAGCCGGACGTTGACACGCTCAAACAGGTGCTGGCCCGCTCGAGCGACACCCGGATGTCCGCGCCCACCTACGTCGAACTGTGTGCGGTCCTGCAACGCCGGGACAAGCCGGAGATCGGCCGCCTGGTCGATCGCTTGCTGGCCGACTACGGAATCCGGATCGAAGCGTTCGATGCCGAGCAGGCACGCGTTGCCGCGCAGGCGTATCGAGACTATGGGCGCGGCAGCGGACATCCCGCCCGGCTCAACGTCGGGGACACGTACAGCTATGCGCTGGCCCATGTCACCGACGAGCCGCTGCTGTTTCGCGGCAGCGATTTCTCCCACACCGATATCCGGTCGGCGTGCCCCTGATGGCGCCGCGGAAAAGGCAAGGGCCGCAGCCCCCGTCGGCGACAAAGGAGCTCAAGGACACGCTCTGGAAGGCCGCCGACAAACTGCGTGGTGCGCTGTCCGCCGGCCAATACAAGGACGTGATCCTGGGCCTGGTGTTCCTCGAGTACGTCTCCGATGCGCATGACGAGACACGGGACTCCTTCGTGGTGCCGCCGACCGCGCGCTGGAAGGGCTTGGCGGACAACGCCAAAGGAATGCCCGCGCGCATAGGTCAGCTCGTCGACGAGGCGATGGACGCGGTGATGACGGCGAACCCGACGCTGGGGGGAACGCTGCCGCGGCTGTACGCCGCCGTCGACCAGCGCCGGCTCGGCGAGCTGATCGACCTACTCGACAACGCGCGGTTCAGCCGGCAGGGCGAGCGCCGCGCGCGGGATCTGCTGGGGGAGGTCTACGAGTACTTCCTCGGGAATTTCGCCCGCGCGGAAGGAAAGCGCGGAGGCGAGTTCTTCACCCCGCCGGGCGTGGTGCGCGTGATCGTCGAGGTGCTGGAGCCGTCGGGCGGGCGGGTGTACGACCCGTGCTGCGGGTCGGGCGGCATGTTCGTGCAGACCGAAAAGTTCATCCACACCCACGACGGTGATCCCGTGGTGATCTACGGGCAGGAGAGCGTCGAGCAGACCTGGCGGATGGCGAAGATGAACCTGGCCATCCACGGTCTCGACAACACGGGCCTCGGCGCGCGGTGGGGCGACACCTTCGCGTGCGACCAGCACCCGGACGTCGAGATGGACTATGTGATGGCCAATCCGCCCTTCAACATCAAGGACTGGGCACGCAACGAGAACGACTCCCGATGGCGCTTCGGTGTTCCGCCCGCCACCAACGCGAACTACGCCTGGATCCAGCACATCCTGTCCAAGCTGGCGCCGGGCGGCAAAGCCGGCGTGGTGATGGCGAACGGTTCGATGTCGTCGAACTCCAACGGCGAGGGCGATATTCGTGCGCAAATCGTCGAGGCGGACCTGGTGTCGTGCATGGTGGCGCTGCCCGCCCAGCTGTTCCGCAGCACCGGGATTCCCGTATGCGTGTGGTTCTTCGCCAAAGACAAGACCGCGGGTGAACGGGGGACGGTCGACCGGACCGGGCAGGTCCTGTTCATCGACGCCCGCGAACTCGGTTACCTGGTCGATCGCACCGAGCGCGCGCTGGCGAACGAGGAGATCGTCCGCATCGCCGAGACCTACCACGCCTGGCGCGGATCGCGGTCCGCCGTCGCGAAAGGCGTTGGCTACCTGGATGTTCCGGGATTCTGTAGATCGGTGACGCTGGCGGAGGTCAAAGCCGCCGGCTACGCGCTGGTTCCCGGGCGGTACGTCGGCGCTCCCGACGTCGAGGACGACGACGAGCCGGCCGGCGAGAAGATCACGCGGCTCACGAAAGAACTGCTCGACGCGCTCGACGAGTCCGCGCGGCTGGAGAAGGTCGTGCGCGATCACCTGACCGGACGGGGCGACCACCCGCGCCGGCCGTAGGCCCGGCTCCCGGAGATAAGGTGATCGCCGTGGCCGAGACCGCCCCGCTGCGCGTACAGCTGATCGCCAAGACGGAGTTCCTGGCGCCGCCGGACGTGCCGTGGACGACCGACGCGGACGGCGGCCCCGCGCTGACCGAGTTCGCCGGCCGGGCCTGCTATCAGAGCTGGTCGAAGCCCAACCCCAAGACGGCGACCAACGCCGGCTACATCAACCACATCATCGACGTCGGGCACTTTTCGGTGCTCGAGCACGCCAGCGTGTCGTTCTACATCACCGGCATCTCGCGGTCGTGCACCCACGAGCTGATCCGGCACCGGCACTTCTCCTACTCGCAGCTGTCGCAACGCTATGTGCCCGAAGGCGACTCGCGGGTCGTCATCCCGCCGGGCATGGACGACGATCCTGAACTGCAGCAAATCCTCGCCGCGGCCGCCGACGCCAGCCGCGCCACCTACGCCGAGCTGTTGGCCAAGCTGGAGGACAAGTTCGCGAAGGGTCAGCCGGGCGAAAAACTGGGGGCACTGCGGCGCAAGCAGGCCCGTCAGGCCGCCCGGGCCGTGCTGCCCAACGCGACCGAGACCCGCATCGTGGTGACCGGCAACTACCGGGCGTGGCGGCACCTCGTCGCGATGCGGGCCAGCGAGCACGCCGACGTGGAGATCCGGCGGCTGGCCATCGAGTGCCTG
This sequence comes from Mycobacterium sp. NGS57, assembly GCF_059812405.1. NCBI lineage: Bacteria > Bacillati > Actinomycetota > Actinomycetes > Mycobacteriales > Mycobacteriaceae > Mycobacterium > Mycobacterium sp. NGS57. The sequence goes on from NZ_JCALCP010000001.1 coordinate 240,770, forward strand.
CGCCAGCTCGTCGACGTCGCGCCAGCCGTGTTCGCCGACTTCGAGGTCTCCACGCTGGCCGACGGCACCGAGGTCGCCACCAGCCCGCTGGCCACCGAGGCCTGAGTTCGCGCGCCGAGCGTCCGCAAAATGTCAGTCCGAGCGGCGTGTCGCTGAACAAACACGCGCGCTCGCGGCTTTGGCAACGCGCGGCGGTAGCAAAAGGCCTTGGTACCGCCAGGTAACCTGGAGACCGTGAGTTCCGTCGGATTCGACGTCCCCGCCCGGTTGGGAACCCTGCTGACCGCGATGGTGACCCCCTTCGCCGCCGACGGCGCCCTGGACACCGCCGCGGCGGTGCGGCTGGCGAAGCACCTGGTGGATGCCGGGTGCGACGGCCTGGTGCTCTCCGGCACCACCGGCGAGTCGCCGACCACCAGCGACGACGAGAAGCGCGAGCTGTTGCGTGTCGTGCTCGAGGCGGTGGGGGACCGGGCCCGCGTCATCGCCGGCGCGGGCACCTACGACACCGCCCACAGCGTCGCCCTGGCCAGGGCCTGCGCGGCCGAGGGGGCGCACGGGCTGCTGGTCGTCACGCCGTACTACTCGAAGCCCCCGCAGGCCGGGCTGATCGCGCACTTCACCGCCGTCGCCGACGCCACCGAGCTGCCGGTGCTGCTCTACGACATCCCGCCGCGCTCGGTCGTGCCGATCGAACCCGAGACCCTGCACACGCTGGCCCGGCACCCCAACATCGTCGGCGTCAAGGACGCCAAGGCCGACCTGCACGGCGGCGGCCAGATCATGGCCGAGACCGGCCTGGCCTACTACTCCGGCGACGACGCGCTGAACCTGCCCTGGCTGGCGATGGGCGCCACCGGCTTCATCAGCGTGATCGGCCACCTGGCCGCGGGCCAACTTCGGGAGTTGTTGTCCGCCTTCAATTCCGGGGACATCAGCACCGCCCGCAAGATCAACGGCTCCGTCGCCCCGCTGTGCAACGCGATGGCCCGCCTGGGCGGGGTGACGATGTCCAAAGCCGGACTGCGCCTGCAGGGCATCGACGTCGGGGAGCCCCGGCTGCCGCAGCTGCCGGCCACCCCCGCACAGGTCGAGTCACTGGCCGCCGACATGCGCGCGGCGTCGGTGCTCAGGTAAGCCAAAGGGTGGCCGCCAAGTGGATGTAGACCTCGCCCCGCCGGGACCCCTGCGCCCGGGCGGGCTGCGGGTCACCGCGCTGGGCGGCATCAGCGAAATCGGCCGCAACATGACGGTTTTCGAACACCTGGGCCGGCTGCTGATCATCGACTGCGGCGTCATGTTCCCCACCCACGACGAGCCCGGCGTCGACCTGATCCTGCCCGACCTGCGCCACATCGAGGACCGGCTCGACGAGATCGAGGCGCTGGTGCTGACCCACGCGCACGAGGACCACATCGGGGCGATCCCGTTCCTGCTGCGGCTGCGGCCCGACATCCCGGTCGTCGGCTCGAAGTTCACCCTGGCGCTGGTCGCCGCGAAATGCCGCGAGTACCGGATCAAGCCGGCCTTCGTGCAGGTGGCCGAGGGGCAGCGCACCACCCACGGTGTGTTCCAGTGCGAGTACTTCGCCGTCAACCACTCCATCCCGGACGCGCTGGCCATCGCCGTGCACACCGGCGCCGGGACCGTCCTGCACACCGGCGACATCAAGCTCGACCAGCTTCCGCTCGACGGCCGGCCCACCGACCTGCCCGGCATGTCGCGGCTGGGCGACGCGGGTGTGGACCTGTTCCTGTGCGACTCGACCAACTCCGAGATCCCCGGCGTCGGGCCTTCGGAAAGCGAGGTGGGCCCCACCCTGCACCGGCTGATCCGGGGCGCCGACGGTCGCGTCATCGTGGCGTGCTTCGCCTCCAACGTGGACCGGGTGCAGCAGATCATCGACGCGGCAGTGGCTTTGGGCCGGCGGGTGTCGTTCGTGGGGCGGTCCATGGTGCGCAACATGGGCATCGCCCGGGAGCTGGGCTTCCTGCGGGCCGACGACTCCGACCTGATCGACATCTCGGCCGCCGAGTTGATGCCGCCGGAGCGGGTGGTGCTGATCACCACCGGCACCCAGGGCGAGCCGATGTCGGCGCTGTCGCGGATGTCGCGCGGCGAGCACCGCAGCATCACGCTGACGTCGGAGGACCTGATCATCCTGTCGTCGTCGCTGATCCCCGGCAACGAGGAAGCGGTGTACGGTGTGATCGACTCGCTGGCCAAGATCGGTGCCCGAGTCGTCACCAATCAGCAAGTGCGCGTGCATGTTTCGGGCCACGCCTACGCGGGCGAACTGTTGTTCCTCTACAACGGCGTGCGGCCGCGCAACGTGATGCCGGTGCACGGCACCTGGCGGATGCTGCGTGCCAACGCCAAGCTGGCGGCGCGCGCCGGGGTGCCCGAGGAATCGATCCTGTTGGCCGAGAACGGCGTCAGCGTCGACCTGATGGCCGGGCAGGCCTCGATCGCCGGGGCGGTGCCGGTGGGCAAGATGTTCGTGGACGGGTTGATCACCGGCGACGTCGGCGACATCACCCTGGGCGAACGGCTGATCCTGTCGTCGGGCTTCGTCGCCGCGATCGTGGTCGTCTCGCGCGAGTCCGGGCGTCCGGTGGTTGCGCCGCAACTGCTTTCGCGGGGGTTCTCCGAAGATCCCAAGGCGCTGGAGCCCGCGGTGCGCAAGGTCGAGGTGGAGCTGGAGCAGCTGGCCGCCGACAACGTGACCGACGCGGTGCGGATCGCCCAGTGCGTGCGCCGCACCGTGGGCAAGTGGGTCGGCGAGACCTACCGCCGGCAGCCGATGATCGTGCCGACGGTCTTGGAAGTGTGAGCGGTCTAGACCTCGTTTTTTTCCGCGTAGGCCGACCATTCCAGTTGGGACGCACCGAGTTTGCGGCCGGTGGGCTCGACGTAGCGGCGGACGAGCTCGTCGGGCCCGGCCTGCTCCACCAGCCGCCAGCCGTACTCGCCGAGGAACGCCGCGACGTCCTCGGGCTGCAGGCCGAAATGCCACAGTTGGTGGCGCTCGCGCACGTTGCGGTACAGCGTGCGGGTGCCGTACCGGTTGGTGCCGTCGATGAAATCCCTTCGCACGTAGGTGAACACCAACCGGCTGCCCGGTGCGGCCGCGCGCAGGCCCTCGAGGGTGCGCCGCACACCGCCTTCGGTGAGGTACTGGGTCACGCCCTCGCAGACGAAGAACGCGCGGTAGCCGGTGCGATAGCCGTGTTCGGCCAGCGAGGTGAGCAGGTCGTCGCGCTCGAAGTCCAGCGCCACCAACCGAACCGACAGCGGCAACTCGCCCAGCACCCGCCGCACCGTCTTGGCCTTGCGGGCGATGTTGACCGGCAGATCGACCTCGAAGACCGGGACGCGGACCCGCCGGGTGAGCAGGTACGGGCGGGTGTCGAGCCCGGCGCCGAGGACGACGACCGCGTCGATGTCGTCGAGCGCCGCGTCGAGCTTGTCGGCGATGAAACGCTTGCGGCAGGCCAGATTCGCCCACAGCCCGGGGCCGGTGTACTCCGAGCCGCGGACCAGCAGCCGCCGCGCCGGCGCCCACCGGGTCGCGGCGACCAGCCAGCGCAGCGGGGCCGGTAGGAACAGCTCCGCCAGGTCGTCGTCCACCAGGCGGCTCCCCGGCGGCTCGTTGCGCTCCACGGCCGCCAACACGATGGGGCCGAAAGCGGTCTGCGCCACGGGGTTCGGTGCCATCGCGGACTACTTGTTCAAAAAGCCCGCATCGACGGGCAGGGTGACCCCGGTGACGTAGCGGGCCTGATCCGACACCAGCCACGCCACCGCGTTGGCGACATCCTCGGCCGCCAGCACCTCCACCGGCATGGCGTTGCCCATGGATTCGGTGCCGGCGGCCATCTTGGCCAGCCATTCCCGGGTGAACTCGTTGTTGATCATCGGGGTCTCGACACCCGACGGATGGATCGAGTTGACCCGGATGTATTGCTTGGCAAGCAGATTCGCGTACACCCGCATCAACCCGACCACACCGTGCTTGGCGGCGGCATAGCCGACCGAACCGGCGTCGGGACTGCCGACGCCGGCCAGCCCCGCGCTCGAGCTGATCAGCACGATCGACCCGCCGGTGCCCTGCTTGACCATCGTCGGTATCGCGGCCTTGATGGTGTTGTACACCCCGGTCAGGTTCACGTCGATGACGTCGCGCCAGCCGTCGTCGCCGGCGGACATCGGCGCGATGCCGGCGTTGGCGACGACGATATCGAGCCGGCCGAACTCGTCGAGGCCCGCCTGCAGCGCCGCGGACAGCGAGCCCCGGTCGCGCACGTCGGCCTGCCTCGCCACGATCCGGGCGCCGGTGTCCTCGACCAGCTTGACCGTGGCCGCCAGGTCCTCCGGGGTGGCCAGCGCGTAGGGCACGCTGGCGATCTGGTCGCACAGGTCGACCGCGATGATGCCGGCGCCGTCGGCGGCCAGGCGAACCGCGTGCGCGCGGCCCTGACCGCGCGCGGCTCCGGTGATGAAGGCGACCTTGCCCTCGAGCGGCCGGGCCATTACGCGCGCAGCTGTCCCTTGCCCGGCTCGCCCGCGGGCACCGGCTGCAGCATCTTGATGTCCGGCGCCCCGGCCAGGTGCTCGCCGGCCGCCGCGAACATCTTGCCGATCGCCGGCGCGGTGCTGTGCGCCTTGAGCGCATCCTCGTCGGCCCACTGCTCGACGAACACGAAGGTCTCGCCCGTCTGGTGCAGCGAGTACAGCTGGCAGCCCGGCTCGTCGTGCACTTCGCCGACCGCGGCGGTGAGGATGTCGCGGGCGGTGTCGACCGATTCGGGTTTGACGGTCATGGTGGCGACGACGACGACGGGCATGCGGGCTCCTAGCGGTCTGAGGGGGACGGCTGCCACCCTATCCCGCGTCCACCCAAATGGTGAGGGCCGCGACCGCGATCGCGACGGCTGCCAGCGCAACCGTGTCCACGGGACCCAGCCGCGCCGGGCTCGACCTGGCGACGCGCAACTCGCGGGCGATCAGGAACAACGGGAATGTCACGCTGATGGCGATGGCGAATCCGCCCAGGATGTACAGCCACACGAACCTGACGCCGTGCTTGCGCGCCTCGACCACCATGAGCACGGCGGCGGCGAGGAAGAACAGCAGGATGTCGACCGTCAGCGACCTCGACGCGGCGGTGACCTTCGAGTCGTCGAGAAACGCCGCGAGAAACCGGCCGGGCCGGTCGAGATAGGCGACGTTCTGGCTCCAGGTGCCGACCAGCGCGGCGATCGCGATGACGGCATACACCGCGCAGCGGATCTTGCCGGCCGTCGGGAAGCCGGTGGAGGGGTCAACAGCAGTGGTTTCGGCCATCCGGCCATTAAAGACGCGTCGACGACCAGACCGTCACGTTTTTGTGACCCGTGTGGCAGATGGTGAATATGGGGCGTTTGCGACTAGGCTTGGCGTCATGCCCAGTAAGACCGCCGCCCGCTCCGGAAGCCGAACGAGCAGGTCAAAGGCCCCTTCGCGAGGCAAGCCCGCAAGCCGGCGACCGGCGGCGTCCCGCAAGAGGGCCGGCCGGCCCGCGAAACGCCGCAACCGGTCGGTGTTGGTCGGCGCCGGGCTGACCTGCGGGCGGGCCATGCGCGCCACCTGGCTGATGGCGGCGCGAGGGACCGGCGGGGCGGCCCGGTCGCTTGGGCGGGCCCACGACATCGACCCCGAACACCGCCGCGACGGGATCGCGCTGGTCCTGCTCGGCCTGTCCGTCGTCGTCGCCGCGAGCTCGTGGTTCGACGCCGCCCGGCCCGTCGGGGCGTGGGTCGACACCGTGCTGCGGACCTTCATCGGCGCGGGCGTGCTGGCGCTGCCCGTCGTCGCCGCCGCGGTGGCCGTGACGCTGATGCGCACCCAGCCCAACCCCGACGCGCGGCCGCGGCTGATCCTGGGGGGCAGCCTGCTCGCCCTGTCGGCGCTCGGCCTGCGCCACCTGTGGTCGGGCTCGCCGGAAGATCCCGAATTGCGCCGGCGCGCGGCGGGATTCGTCGGCTTCGCCATCGGCGGGCCGCTGTCGGACGGGCTGACCCCCTGGATCGCGGCGCCGCTGTTGTTCATCGGGTTCATGTTCGGGCTGCTGCTGCTGACCGGCACCACCATCCGGGAGGTGCCCGACGTGGTCCGCGCCATGTTCGGCCCCCGGCTGGGCGGCAATGACGACGACGACGTTGCGTACGACTACGCCGACGAGTTCGACGACGAACCCGCACCCCGCGACGACTTCTCCGACGGGTACTACGACGAGTCCCCGGAACAGCAGCCCCAGGCCTGGCCGTCGGCTGACGGCCCGAGTGCCGAAGCTCCGCTGGCCGACGACACGCCGACCATTCCCGAACCCGGGCGCGCCCGCCGTCGCTCGAAGAAGACCACCGAAATACTGGACCGGGTCGTCGAGGGCCCCTACACGCTGCCGTCGCTGAGCCTGCTGGTGGCCGGCGACCCGCCCAAGAAGCGCAGCGCCGCAAACACCCAGATGGCCGACGCCATCAGCGAGGTGCTCACCCAGTTCAAGGTCGACGCCGCCGTCACCGGCTGCACGCGCGGGCCCACCGTCACCCGCTACGAGGTCGAGCTGGGCCCCGGCGTCAAGGTGGAGAAGATCACCGCGCTGCAGAAGAACATCGCCTACGCGGTGGCCACCGAGAGCGTGCGCATGCTGGCCCCGATACCGGGCAAGTCCGCGGTCGGCATCGAGGTGCCCAACACCGACCGCGAGATGGTGCGCCTGGCCGACGTGCTGACCGCGCCGTCGACCCGCCGCGACCACCACCCGCTGGTGATCGCGCTGGGCAAGGACATCGAGGGCGATTTCATCAGCGCCAACCTGGCCAAGATGCCGCACCTGCTGGTCGCCGGGTCGACGGGATCCGGCAAGTCCAGCTTCGTCAACTCGATGCTGATCTCGCTGCTGACGCGGGCCACCCCGGAGGAGGTCAGGATGATCCTGATCGACCCCAAAATGGTGGAACTGACGCCGTACGAAGGCATTCCGCACCTGATCACGCCGATCATCACCCAGCCGAAGAAGGCGGCGGCCGCGCTGGCGTGGCTGGTCGAGGAGATGGAGCAGCGCTACCAGGACATGCAGGCCTCCCGGGTGCGCCACATCGACGACTTCAACGAGAAGGTGCGCTCGGGGGCGATCACCGCGCCGCTGGGCAGCCAGCGCGAGTACCGCCCCTACCCGTATGTGGTGGCGATCGTCGACGAGCTGGCCGACCTGATGATGACCGCGCCGCGCGACGTCGAGGACGCCATCGTGCGGATCACCCAGAAGGCCCGCGCCGCGGGCATCCACCTGGTGCTGGCCACCCAGCGCCCGTCGGTGGACGTCGTCACCGGGCTGATCAAGACCAACGTGCCCTCGCGGCTGGCGTTCGCGACGTCGTCGCTCACGGACTCCCGGGTCATCCTCGACCAGCAGGGCGCCGAGAAGCTGATCGGGATGGGCGACGGCCTGTTCCTGCCGATGGGCGCCAGCAAGCCGCTGCGTTTGCAGGGCGCGTTCATCACCGACGAGGAGATCCACGCCGTCGTGGCCGCCTGCAAGGACCAGGCCGAGCCCGAATACACCGACGGCGTCACCACCGCCAAGCCCACCGGCGAGCGCACCGACGTCGACCCCGACATCGGCGACGACATGGACGTGTTCCTGCAGGCCGTGGAGCTGGTGGTGTCCAGCCAGTTCGGGTCGACCTCGATGCTGCAGCGCAAGCTGCGGGTCGGGTTCGCCAAGGCCGGCCGGCTGATGGACCTGATGGAGACCCGCGGCATCGTCGGCCCGTCCGAGGGCTCCAAGGCGCGCGAGGTGCTGGTCAAGCCCGACGAGCTCGCCGGGACGCTGGCGTTGATCCGGGGGACTGCGAATTCCGATGGGGGCCCCGAATAACGCCGAATGTGAAACTGCTGCGAGTTTCCTGCCGGAATTTCACAACCACTGCACGCTCGGCGACGGGCGGTGTTAGGCTCCGCGTCTCGCGCATCAGCTCGAACTGGTCGGGGGGGTTATCTAGCCAAGGAGGCTAGCCATGCCATTGCTCAGTGTCGTACCGGAACTCGTATCGCAGGCAAGCGGAAACCTGGCGAACATCGGCTCCACTTTGCGCAGCACCCTCACGGCGGCGATGACGCCGACGACGGCGATCGCGGCCCCGGCCCAAGACGAAGTGTCGGCGGCGATTACCGCTTTGTTCGCCGGCCATGCCGGGGAATTCCAAGCCGCGAGTGCCCAGGCAACGGCGTTTCACGATCAGTTCGTGAACCTGTTGAACGGCGGGGCGGCTCAGTACCTGAACACCGAGGTCGCCAACGCTCAGCAAGCCGCGATCCACGCGGTGGGCCCGGCGGCCGCCGACGCCACGCCCGACTTCTTCACCAGCTCAACCCAGCAGTACGGTCCCGTCACCGTCGCCACGACCTCGACGGCCACGTCGTCGACCCTGGACGCGTACATCGGAAGTCCATTCGGTAACTTTTCGTTGCTGTCGGCTAACACCTATTTCTCGCCAACGCCCATCGGGCCGCCGGATGCGCCCTTCACGCCGTTCGACCTTCATCTCGGTTTTCTGAACAACGGTTTCGGCTGGACCGCGTCAGGCCTTCCCGTCGGGGCGAACAACTTCGAGTACTCGTTTTATGCCACCAATTTCTGGGACACCACGCAGGGCTTTTATTTTTCCGGGCCGCTCTCGGGTACCGGCACTTTGACGGCGAGCATCCTCGAGGCCTATGGCCCGTTAGGCCCCACCGGAATTTCGTTCATCTCGGAATCCGGCGCGCCGTACGTGCCCTGGGTCGTCTTCAACGGTTCACCGGTTTTCGCCATTTAGCACGCCTACAGCACCAGCAGCATCCGGGAATTGCCCAAGATGTTGGGCTTGACGTAGCTCAGGTCCAGGAATTCGGCGACACCGATGTCGTAGGAGCGGCACATCTCCTCGTACACCTCCGCGGTCACCGGTGTGCCCTCGATCTCGGTGAACCCGTGCCGGGCGAAGAACTCCGTCTCGAAGGTCAGCACGAACAGCCGCCGCAACTCCAGCTCGCGCGCGACCTGCAGCAGCCGGTCGACGATCGCGTGGCCGATGCCGTGGCCCGTCATCGCCGGGTCGACAGCGACGGTGCGGATCTCGCCGAGGTCGGCCCACAGCACGTGCAGCGCCCCGCAGCCGACCACCTTGGACTCGTATTCGGCCACCCAGAACTCCTGGACCGCCTCATACAGCGTCACCAGGTTCTTTTCCAGCAGGATCCGCCCCGAATAGGTGTCGACGAGGTGTTTGATCGCGGAGACATCCGAGGTTCGCGCGCGCCGGACCACGGGCTCGCGGCCCCGGGAGCTTTCGGTCACGGGTAACAGTATCGGCGACGCGAAGGGGCACGCTGGTCAACCGTTATTCTGATGCCGTGTCGGGACAGCCGCAGACCGGTCCGCTAACGGGACCGACCGGCCGCGCCCGCATCGCCAACCTCGCCAACACCCTGACCCTGCTGCGGCTGGCGCTGGTCCCGGTCTTTCTGCTCGCGCTGTTCACCGCCGACGGCCACCAAATGGCCAACCGGATAGCGGCTTTCGTGATCTTCGCCATCGCCTGCCTCACCGACCGGTTCGACGGGCTGCTGGCCCGCAACTACGGGATGGCCACCGAATTCGGCGCGTTCGTGGATCCGATCGCCGACAAGTTCCTGATCGGGTCGGCGCTGATCGGGCTGTCGATGCTGGGCGACCTGCCGTGGTGGGTGACCGTGGTGATCATGACCCGCGAACTGGTGGTCACGCTGCTGCGGCTGGCGGTGATCCGCCGCGGCGTCATCCCCGCCAGCTGGGGCGGCAAGCTCAAGACCGTCGTGCAGGCGCTGGCGATCGGGCTGTTCGTGCTGCCGCTGCCGGGGGCGCTGCACGTGGCCGCCTCGGTGGTGATGGGGATCGCGATCGTGCTCACCGTGGTCACCGGCGTCGACTACGTGGCCGGCACCGTCAAATCGGTGCGCGACGCGACCGACTGAGCGGGAACCAGCCCGGCATCGCCGGCGTTGAGCGTAATGAGCGCCTGCTGAAGCGGGGTTGTTAGTGACATTTCGAGTGTGGGCAGGGCCGACTGGACGAAGGAGAGCAGGATGCCGCCATTGATGCGCGAGGTCATCGGGGACGTTTTGCGCCGGGCCCGGACGTCACAGGGCCGGACGCTGCGCGAGGTGTCGGACTCCGCGCGGGTCAGCCTCGGGTATCTGTCGGAGGTCGAGCGGGGGCGCAAGGAGCCCTCCAGCGAACTGCTGTACGCCATCTGCGACGCGCTGGACGTGCCGCTGTCGACGCTCCTCACCGGCGCCGGCGAGCGGATGGCGAGCGCGGAGCGCGGCGCCTACGCGGAGACCGGCACTTCCATCGATCCGGGCACCAAGGTTGTCATTCCGCCCGTGGTGTCGCTGGCCGTGGCCTGACCTTCGCGCTGTTCCAGGCGCAAGGGGTGGGGGGATCGGCGCCGACCCGTTAAATTGAGCGACAGGGCAGACCCGGAAGCGAAGGTGGAGCTGACTGATGGCCAATCCATTCGTCAAAGCGTGGAAATACCTCATGGCGCTGTTCAACGCCAAGATCGACGAGCACGCCGACCCGAAGGTGCAGATCCAGCAGGCCATCGAGGAGGCGCAGCGCCAGCACCAGGCGCTGACCCAGCAGGCCGCGCAGGTGATCGGCAACCAGCGCCAACTGGAGATGCGGCTCAACCGGCAACTGGCGGACATCGAGAAGCTGCAGGTCAACGTGCGTCAGGCCCTCACGCTGGCCGATCAGGCCACCGCCGCGGGGGATGCCGCCAAGGCCACCGAGTACAACAACGCCGCCGAGGCGTTCGCGGCCCAGCTGGTGACCGCCGAGCAGAGCGTCGAGGACCTCAAGACCCTGCACGACCAGGCGCTGTCGGCCGCGGCCCAGGCCAAGAAGGCCGTCGAACAGAACGCGATGGTGTTGCAGCAGAAGATCGCCGAGCGCACCAAGCTGCTCAGCCAACTCGAACAGGCCAAGATGCAGGAACAGGTCAGCGCGTCGCTGCGGTCGATGAGCGAGATCGCCGCGCCGGGCACCACCCCCAACCTCGACGAGGTTCGCGAGAAGATCGAGCGCCGCTACGCCAACGCGGTGGGTGCGGCCGAGCTCGCGCAGGGTTCGGTGCAGGGCCGCATGCTCGAGGTCGAACAGGCGGGCGTCCAGATGGCCGGCCATTCGCGGCTGGAGCAGATCCGCGCGTCGATGCGCGGCGAGGCCCTGCCGGCCGGCGGGACGGCCGCTGACGCCGCGCCTGCCACCCCCGCGCCCGCCGAGACCAGCGGTGGCCAAGTCGCCGAGAAGCCCCTTGGCCAGTAACGCGCCGGACGGCCCGCGATGGCGGTGAAAACGACCCAGCGGGGGCCGTGGCGCGGGTTGTTGCAGCGGGGATTCGAGACCGCCGCCGATGTTTCCGAGCTGGTGGCCCGAAAGATCAGCGCCGCCGCCGATCCGCGGGCCCGGCAGCTGCGCCGGCGCCGCCGGGCGTTGCGGTGGGGCCTGATATTCAGCGTCGGGTGCCTGTTTTGGATCGCCGTGACCGGGGTGCTGGCGGCCTGGGGCTGGTTCACGCTGCTGCTGCAGGTCACCGGCGCGGTCGCGGTGGTGCTGGCGATTCCGGCGACGCTGCTGCTGCTTCGCTACCGGTGGCTGCGCGCGGAGCCGCTGCCGGCACAACGGCCCGCCGGAGCCCGCCGGCTGCCCCCGCCCGGTTCGGCCGCGCGGCCCTCGATGTACGCGCTGGGCGCCTCCGAGCGCGGATTCTTCTCGCTGCTCGGCGTGATCGAGCGGGGCGCCATGCTGCCGGCGGACGAAATCGGTGACCTGACCGAAGCGGCCCGCAAGACCTCGGCGGCGATGGCCACCACCGCCACCGAGGTGGTGTCGATGGAGCGCGCCGCCCAGCACTCGGAGTCGTCGCGGTCGCATCTGGTGCCGACCATCAACGCGTTCACCGCGCAGTTGAGCGCCGGTGTGCGCCAGTACAACGAAATGGTCACCGCCGCAGCGCAATTGGTGTCCGCCGCTAACGGCGACACCGGCGCAACCCGGCAGCGCTACCGCAGCGAGCTGGTCGGCGCCACCGATCGGCTGCTCGGTTGGGCGCAGGCGTTCGACGAACTGGGCGGGCTGCCCCGGCGCTAGACGGGGTCAGTCCTCGGGCCGGGGCCTGTAACGCTCGATGTAGGCCCGGTGGATGTGGGCGTCGCGCTCGCGGGCGCGTTCGTCGACGAGGTCGGGGTCCAGGTCGTGCACCGCCAGCATGTGCCGGCGCCACACCTTGTTGAGCGCGTGCGAGAAATAGACGAACGGAATCAGGATCGGCAGCGTCATGCCCAGGTGGACGTCCAGCGTGGTCGGGATCAACCAGAACGGGGCCAGCACCAGCACGGCCGGAACCGCGACGCGCCTCATCATCCGGCCGGTGGCGCCCTTGCCGGCCAGGTCGTGGCGCACCCAATCGCGCATCGAGTCGGGCAACCGCGCCCCGGCGCAATAGCGGACGAATTGCCACGGGTTGGGCTTTCTGCGGACGTCGCTCATGGTCTTACAGTGTCGCTTTCAGCGGTGGGATCACCAACGCGGCCAGGCCGCGAACCGTCGCCTTGAGCATGTCGTAGACGTCCACGTAATCCCGCCAGAGGGTGATTCGGCCGTTGTGTACCTCGAACACGCCGCACACCCAGAACTGGATCCGCAGCGGCCCGAGGATCAGCGCGTCGGTGCGCTCGGTGAGCACCGCGGCGCCGTCGGCGGCGGCGCGGTGGATCTTCACCTCGAATCCGATGCGACCCTGCATCTTTCGAAGTAGCTTCGCGGTGCGGCGGCCGCCGCGGATCTTCGACAGCCCGACGTTCTGGTAGACGAGATCGTCGTCGAGAGCTGCGTCCACGGTGTCGAAGTCCTCGTCCTGTAGGGCGTTCAGGAAACCCTCGACCGTGCGGATGTTCGCAGCGCCGGTCTCAGTCAGCTCGGTCATGGGTGCCAGCCTAGCCCGGCGCTGTGGCAGGGTAGGGCCGATGCGCGTCGCCGTGGTCGCCGGGCCGGATCCCGGGCACTCGTTTCCCGCCATCGCGCTGTGCCAACGCTTCGCCGCGGCCGGCGACGAGCCCGTCCTGTTCACCGGCGCGGAATGGACCGGCGCCGCCCGCGGGGCCGGCGTCGAGGCCGTCGAGCTGGACGGCCTGGCGGCCACCGACGACGACGTCGACGCCGGGGCCCGCATCCATCGGCGCGCGGCGCGGATGGCCGTGCTCAACGTGCCCGCGCTGCGCGACCTGGCGCCCGACCTGGTGGTCTCCGACGTCATCACCGCCGGCGGCGGCATGGCCGCCGAGCTGTTGGGAATCCCGTGGATCGAGCTCAACCCGCATCCGCTGTACCTGCCGTCGAAGGGGTTGCCGCCGATCGGCAGCGGGCTGGCGCCGGGCACCGGCGTGCGCGGCCGGCTGCGCGACGCGGCCATGCGGGCGCTGACGGGGCGGTCCTGGCGCGCCGGTATCAAGCAGCGCGGGGCGGCCCGGCTCGAGATCGGGTTGCCCGCCGTCGACCCGGGGCCGCTGCGCCGGCTGATCGCCACGCTGCCCGCCCTGGAGGTGCCCCGCCCGGACTGGCCGGAGGAGGCCGTCGTCGTCGGGCCGCTGCACTTCGAGCCGACCGATCGGGTGCTCGAGATCCCGCCCGGTGCCGGGCCGGTGATCGTGGTCGCGCCGTCGACCGCGCTGACCGGGACCGCGGGGCTGGCCGAGGTCGCGCTGGGAAGCCTGGTGCCGGGGGAGACGCTGCCGGCGGGCTCACGCCTGGTGATCTCGTGGCTGGACGGGCCCGAGCTGGCGCTGCCGCCGTACGCGGTGGCCGGGCTGGGACACCAGTCGGAGCTGTTGACGCACGCCGACCTGGTGATCTGCGGCGGGGGCCACGGGATGGTGGCCAAGACGATGCTGGCCGGGGTCCCGCTGGTCGTGGTCCCCGGCGGCGGGGACCAGTGGGAGATGGCCAACCGGGTGGTGCGCCAGGGAAGCGGCCGGATGATCCGGCCGCTGAGCGCCGACGCCCTGGCGGCCGCGGTCGGCGGGGTGCTGTCGTCGCCGGGGCACCTGCGGGCCGCGCGGCGGGCCGCCGCCGGGAGCGCCGACGTCACCGACCCGGTCGCCGTGTGCCACGAAGCGCTGGCGCTCACTGGGTAAGTTGGCTGACGTGCGGCTGACGGAGTTCAACGAGCGGGTGGTCTTGCGGTTCGGCGCCGCCTACGGCGCGTCGGTGCTGGCCGATCACGTGCTCAGCGGTTTCGGCGGCCGGACCGCCGCGCAGGCGATCGAGGAAGGCGTCGAGCCGCGCGACGTCTGGCGCGCGTTGTGCGTCGACTTCGACGTGCCGCGCGAGCAGTGGTGACCCGTTGGAATCGAGTGTGAGTTCAAGGCTTTGAGCGTGAGCGTAGGGCGGGTTTCGGCCCGGGTTTCCGCCCAGGCTTCAGAATCAAAGCCCAGGATTCACAGTCGATTCCGGTTCGGCGGCGGCACCCGGTCGAACACGCAATCGCCGCACAGCGACGCCTCGGGGACGCGGTAGAACAGGCAGCAGCTGCGGCGCCGGAAGCCCAGCTGCGGGCCGCTGAGCTCGCCGGATCCGGCCAGCACGCCGGCGTCCAGCAGCGCGCCGGTGATCGCGACGACCGGCCCGCGCAGGTCGGGGCGCGCCATGAGCAGGGCCCGCGAGGCCCCGACGAGGGCGGACGCGATGTTGCCGGCCAGCAGAGCGGGCGCCAGCTTCACCGGCAGGCCGGCGGCCAGCGGTTCCATGTGCTCGTGCACGACGACGCGGTACAGCCGCTCGGCCGACGGGGAGCCTGTCCCGACGGGTTCGGGCATGCGCAGGTGCGGCCCGTCGTTCGCGCGCTGCAGGCCGCTCAGGTCGGGGACGACGCCGTGGCCCAGTGCGCAGGCCAGCACCGGCGACCACAGCCGCGTGGCGTGGCCGAGGTGGACCAGCGAGGCGCCGATTCGCAGGTCCGGTGTGCCGTAGCGGCGGGCGGTGGCGTCGATCAAGTCGGCGCAGCCGTCGGCGTAGGACTGCCCGACCGGGTGCCACCCCGCCGCGTCGCCGCCCACGGCAAGCGCGAAAAAGCCTCCGTAGGACGAGATCTCGGCGAGCTCGGCGGAGATGTCCATGTCCGGGCCACCCATCCTCGTCGGGGAAAACCCTCTGGCTCTGGCCGCCGCCCCGTCGGCGCCTTTCGGCAGCAGATGCTGCCACACGCCGCGCCGCGCCCGGCGTGTCAGCTTGAATCGAACAGGTGTTCGGCTACTGTGGTGATCACTGAAGAGGACGACTTGTCGGTGGCCTTCTCTAGTGTCACGGCCAACCGACCGAAACCGGTCACAGAACACCGACTACAGGAGAGCATCATGGCGCAAGCCCCCGATCGCGAGAAGGCCCTCGAGCTGGCGATGGCCCAGATCGAGAAGAGTTACGGCAAAGGCTCGGTGATGCGTCTCGGCGACGAGATGCGTCAACCGATCTCGGTCATCCCGACCGGATCCATCGCCCTGGACGTGGCCCTGGGCATCGGCGGCCTGCCCCGCGGCCGGGTCGTGGAGATCTACGGCCCGGAGTCCTCGGGTAAGACCACCGTCGCCCTGCACGCGGTTGCCAACGCCCAGGCCGCCGGCGGCGTCGCGGCGTTCATCGACGCCGAGCACGCCCTGGACCCCGACTACGCCAAGAAACTCGGCGTGGACACCGACTCGCTGCTGGTCAGCCAGCCCGACACCGGGGAGCAGGCCCTGGAGATCGCCGACATGCTGATCCGCTCCGGCGCGCTGGACATTCTGGTCATCGACTCAGTGGCGGCCCTGGTGCCGCGCGCGGAACTCGAAGGCGAGATGGGTGACAGCCACGTCGGCCTGCAGGCCCGGCTGATGAGCCAGGCGCTGCGGAAGATGACCGGCGCGCTCAACAACTCGGGAACCACCGCGATCTTCATCAACCAGCTCCGCGAAAAAATCGGCGTGATGTTCGGCTCACCCGAAACGACAACGGGCGGAAAAGCTTTGAAGTTCTACGCGTCGGTGCGCCTGGACGTGCGCCGGATCGAGACGCTCAAGGACGGCACCAACGCGGTCGGCAACCGCACCCGGGTCAAGGTGGTCAAGAACAAGGTGTCGCCGCCGTTCAAGCAGGCCGAGTTCGACATCCTCTACGGCCGAGGCATCAGCCGTGAAGGCTCGCTGATCGACATGGGCGTGGACCAGGGCTTCATCCGCAAGTCCGGCTCGTGGTTCACCTACGAGGGCGAGCAGCTCGGCCAGGGCAAGGAGAACGTCCGCACCTTCCTGATGGAAAACGCCGACGTGGCCAACGAGATCGAGAAGAAGATCAAGGAAAAGCTCGGCATTGGCGCGGTCGTGACCGACGACCCCTCCGGCGATGTCCTCCCCGCTCCCGTCGACTTCTGAGCCCTCCCGCGAAGAGCAGGCGCGGGCGTTGTGCCTGCGCCTGCTCACCGCGAGAGCGCGCACGAGGGCCGAGCTAAACGGGCAGCTGGCCAAGCGCGGCTACGCCGACGACGTCAGCGCCCGGGTGCTCGACCGGCTGGCCTCCGTCGGCCTGATCGACGACACGGAGTTCGCCGAGCAGTGGGTGTCCTCCCGGCACGCGCGGGCGGGCAAAAGCAAGCGCGCGCTGGCCGCCGAGTTGCGCACCAAGGGTGTGGACAACGAGGTGATCACCGCGGCGCTGGGCGGGATCGACGCGGACGCCGAGCGGGACCGCGCCGAGGAGCTGGTGCGCTCCAAGCTGCGCCGCGAGACGCTGAGCGACGAAGCGCGGGTGACGCGCCGGCTGGTGGCGATGCTGGCGCGCCGCGGCTACAGCCAGAACCTGGCCTGCGAGGTCGTGCTGGCCGAGCTGGCGGCCGAACGGGAGCGCCGCCGCGTCTAGCTGCGGGTTAATCCGATAACCCACGGTCGCCGTACCATGGCCCCGTGACTTCGACCGCGGTCCCGGTGCGCACCTACCAGGTGCGCACCTACGGCTGCCAGATGAACGTCCACGACTCCGAGCGGCTGGCGGGGCTGCTGGAGGCGGCCGGCTACGCCCGCGCGGCCGAGGGTGCCGACGCCGACGTCGTCGTCTTCAACACCTGCGCGGTGCGGGAGAACGCCGACAACAAGCTCTACGGCAACCTCAGCCACCTGGCCCCGCGCAAGCGCGGCAACCCCGACATGCAGATCGCGGTCGGCGGCTGCCTGGCCCAAAAGGACCGGGATGCGCTGCTGCGCAAGGCGCCGTGGGTCGACGTCGTCTTCGGCACGCACAACATCGGGTCGCTGCCTACGCTGCTGGACCGGGCCCGACACAACAAGGTCGCGCAGGTAGAGATCGCCGAGGCGCTGCAGCAGTTCCCGTCGTCGCTGCCCAGCGCCCGCGAATCCGCTTACGCCGCCTGGGTTTCCATCTCCGTCGGGTGCAACAACAGCTGCACGTTCTGCATCGTGCCGTCGTTGCGCGGCAAGGAGGTCGACCGCAGCCCGGCCGACATCCTGGCCGAGGTGCGGTCGCTGGTCGCCGACGGCGTGCTCGAAGTCACCCTGCTGGGCCAGAACGTCAACGCCTACGGCGTGTCCTTCGCCGACCCGGCGCTGCCGCGCAACCGCGGCGCGTTCGCCGAGTTGCTGCGCGCCTGCGGACAAATCGACGGGCTGGAACGGGTGCGGTTCACCTCCCCGCACCCGGCCGAGTTCACCGACGACGTCATCGAGGCGATGGCGCAGACACCCAATGTCTGCGAAGCCCTGCACATGCCGCTGCAGTCGGGATCCGACCGGGTGCTGCGCGCGATGCGCCGCTCGTATCGCGCCGAGCGTTATCTGGGCATCATCGACCGGGTCCGGGCCGCCATGCCGCACGCGGCCATCACCACCGACCTGATCGTCGGGTTTCCCGGCGAGACCGAAGAGGATTTCGCCGCCACCCTCGACGTCGTGCGGCAGGCCCGGTTCTCGGCTGCGTTCACCTTCCAATACTCCAAGCGGCCCGGCACCCCGGCCGCCGAACTGCCCGACCAACTGCCGAAAGCCGTTGTGCAGGAACGCTACGAGCGGCTTGTCGAGCTGCAGGAGAAGATCTCGCTGGAGGGCAACCGGGCCCTGGTCGGCCGAACCGTCGAACTGCTGGTCGCCGCCGGCGAGGGACGCAAGGACACGATCACGGCGCGGATGAGCGGGCGGGCGCGCGACGGCCGGCTGGTGCACTTCGCGTCGACCGACGCGGTGCGTCCCGGCGACGTCATCACGACACAGATCACCGAGGCCGCGCCGCATCACCTCATCGCCGACGCGGGGATCCTCACCCACCGCCGCACCCGGGCCGGCGACGCGCACGCCGCCGGCCGGCGGCCGCGCACGATCGGGCTCGGCATGCCCGCCGTTGGACCCACCCTCGAACCACTAGAACCCCTGGGATGTGCCCGATGAAGAACGAACACACCGACATCGACGCGTTGCGGACCGAGATCGAGGCCGCCGAACGCCGGGTGGCGCGCGAAATCGACCCCGGTGCAAGGGCTTTGGTGGTCGCGATCCTGGTGTTCGTGCTGCTGGCGTCGTTCATCCTGCCGCACACCGGCCACGTGCGCGGCTGGGACGTGCTGTTTTCCAGCCACGACGCCGGCGCGGCCGCGGTGGGTCTGCCGTCGCGGGTGTTCGCCTGGCTGGCGCTGGTGTTCGGGGTGGGCTTTTCGATGCTGGCGCTGCTGACGCGCCGGTGGGCCCTGGCCTGGATCGCGCTGGCGGGCTCGTCGATCGCGTCGGCGACCGGGCTGTTGGCCGTCTGGTCGCGCCAGACCGTCGCCGCCGGGCATCCCGGACCCGGGCTGGGGCTTTTCGTCGCGTGGATCACTGTGATCCTCTTGACGTTTCACTGGACCCGTGTGGTGTGGACGCGCACCGCCGTGCACCTGGCGGCCGAGGAACAGCGCCGCCGCGTCGCCGCCCAGCAACAGTCCAGGACTCTGCTGGACAGCCTGGACGACCCGGGTGACGGGACGCCTCCCGCTGTGGAACGCGGTGAGCAACGGTAGATGGCTCGTGCCGCGCTCGCCGGTATGCCGAATCGCGACGAGCGGTTGCCAGTGCGTCATACGGTTTATGATCGGTGTATGACGATGCTCAGCTTCCGCGCCGACGACGCGGACGCCGCCGAGGTCGAGCGGTGGGCGCGACGGCTGCGCATCGACCGATCTGAGCTGCTCCGCGAGGCTCTGCGCCGCCACCTGGCCGAGCTCGCAGCCGACCAGGAGGCGCGCGCCTACGCCGAGCGGCCCCTGGACGATGGAGAGCGGGCGCTGGCCCAGATCGCCGATTGGGGGCCTGCCGAGGACTGGGCTGACTGGGCCGATGCGGCGCGGTGACTTGTGGTTCGCCGCAACCCCGGGCGGTGACCGGCCCGTGCTCATCCTTACCCGGGATCCCCTCGCGGACCGGATCGGCGCGGTCGTCGTAGCGGCACTGACCCGGACCCGCCGAGGTCTCGTCTCGGAGTTGGAACTGACTGCCGGCGAGGACGGCCTACCGAGCGACTGCGTCGTCAACTTCGACAACATTCACACGCTGCCGCGCACGGCATTCCGGCGCCACATCACCCGTTTGTCCCCAGCACGATTGCACCAGGCATGCCGCGCACTGCGTGCAAGTACCGGATGCTGAACTAGCTTCTGCGGGTCAGCGCCTCGGCCGCCGCATCGGCCCACTGCCGCCACTGGTCGGCGTTGGCCCTGGCGTCCTCGGCCTCCTTGGCCCGGCCGGCCGCCGCCGCCTTCTGGGCCTGCAGCTCGTACTGCTCGGCGCGGGTCCGGAACTGCTCGGCGCGGGCCTGAGCCTGGGGATCGGACCAGTCCGCCTCGCCGGCGTCGCGCACCTTCTTCTCGACCGCGCGCAGCCGCCGCTCCAACTCGGCGGACCGTTCCCGCGGCACCTTTCCGATCGCGTCCCACTTGTCGGCGATCGACCGCAGCGCCGCCCGCGCCGCATCCAGGTTGCCGATGTCGAGCTTCTCCGCCTCGGCCAGCAGTGCCTCTTTGGCGGTGGCGTTGGCGCGGAATTCGGCGTCCTTTTCCGCCGTCGCCGCGTTACGCGCCGTGAAAAAGCAGTCCTGGGCGGCCTTGAAGCGCCGCCACAGGGCGTCGTCGACCTCCCGCGTCGTGCGCCCGGCCGCCTTCCACTCGGTGAGCAGCTTGCGGAACTCGGCGCTGGTCGCGGTCCACTCCGTCGAGTCGGACAGCTCCTCGGCCCGCTCGCACAGCCGCTCCTTGGACTGCCGGACGCCCGACCGCTCCCGGTCCAGCTCGGCGAAATGCGCCCCGCGCCGCCGGTTGAACGTGTCCCTGGCCGCGGAGTAGCGCTTCCACAACGCGTCGTCGACCTTGCGGTCCAGGCCGCTGATCGTCTTCCACTCGTCGAGGATGGTGCGTAGCCGGTCGCCGGCGGCCTTCCATTGCGTCGAGTTGGCGGCCAGGTCCTCGCATTCCGCCGCCAGCGCCTCCTTGCGGGCGGTCTGCGCGGCCCGGTGCTCCTCGCGCTTGGAGCGGTCGGTCGCGATGCTGGCGTCGGCGTGCTCGAGGATGGCGGCCAGCCGGGCCGCGAGCGCGTCGACGTCACCCAGCACGGTCGCGCGTGGCAACGACTCGGACAGCGCGGACGCGTTGGCCTTGATCTTGCGGGCGTCCGCGGTCCCGGAGGCCAGCCGCTCCTCCATCAGGGTGATCTCGGTGCTCAGGTCGTCGAAGCGCCGGCCGAAATGGGCGAAGGCGGCCTCGCGGTCGCCGGCCTGCCAGGACCCGACGACCCGCTCGCCGGCCCCGCTGATCAGCCAGACGGTGCCGTCGTCGTCGACGCGGCCGAACCGGTGCGGGTCGCTGGACGGGTGTGCGACCAGCTGGTGCGCTCCCGTGCTCACCGGCCGCGGCCCGGGGCGTGGTCCCGGACGCGGTGCGGGCTTGGGTGGTGCGTGGCTACCGGGCTCGTCGGCCGTCATGCGCTCGTCACCGCCCTTCTGCCACCTTCACCCAACCCTTTCGCGCGGTCGTGTCCCGCGCGGGCCGGCTCCAACAGTATTCAAGCAGCTTGGCCGCCCGCGCGCGCCCACCTGTTACCGCCCGGATCAGCGGGTAACAGTTCGATTCCACCGCCGCTCCGGTCGCACGGCCACGCCGCACCGCCCGGTAGCGTGGCGGGGACCGCTGCGGCCGCGCCCCGTTCCGCGGGCCGTACAGTGGTCGTTGAACTGCTATGAAACGGCGCGTGTACACAAGGCTTTCGGGGGGAGCGCTGGTGAGGGGTTCCCATGACCAAAGTTGACGTCGCCGCGCTGATCGCCTTGTGCGCGGCGCTGGCCTCCGCGATCGGCGACGTGATCCGGCAGCGCTCGGCGCAGGAGATCACGGACAAGGAAGTCGGCCACCTCGAGCTGTTCCGCATGTCGTTGCGCGACAAGCGGTGGTGGCTGGGCGGCGTGGCCGCCGTGGCCAACTACAGCCTGCAGGCCGCGGCCCTGGCGTGGGGGTCGGTCGTGCTCGTGACGGCGCTGCAGGTGACGGCCCTGTTGTTCGCGCTGCCGATCTACGCGCGGCTGACCAAGCACCGGGTCACCCGTTGGGAGTGGATGTGGGCCTTCGTGCTGGCGGCCGCGCTGGCGGTGGTCGTCATCGTCGGCGACCCGACGGCCGGTCACCAGCGCGCCCCGCTGTCGACGTGGATCGTCGTGGCCGCGGTGCTGGGCCCCGCCCTGGTGGTGTGCGTCGTGGCGGCGCGGATCTGGTCCGGCCACCCGATCGCGGCGGCACTGCTGGCGGTGGTGGCGGGTTCGTCGCTGGCAGTGTTCGCGGTGCTGACCAAGGGCGTCGTCGAGGTGCTCGAGAGCGGCCCTGGCGCCGTGCTGAGCGCACCCGAGTTCTACCCGTGGCTGGCGGCGGCGTTGTGCGGAATGATCTTCCAGCAGTCCGCTTTTCGGGCAGGCGCGCTGACCGCGTCGTTGCCGACGATGACCGTGTGCAAGCCGGTGGTGGCCGGCGTGCTGGGTGTCATGGTGCTCGACGAGACGCTGAAGGCCCATGGCCCCGGGGCGATCGTCCTGGTCGCGGCGGTGGCCATGGTGATCGTCGCGACGGTCGCTTTGGCGCGCGGGGAGGCCGCCTCGATGGCGGCGGGCTCGGGGCGCGACGTGTTGGATGCCCTGCGCGACGGCGAGCCGCTGCACCCGGCCGCGCCCAACGGAAGCCGGACGATCACCTAGCTCGGTCCCGGCTAAGTTTGGTCACGTGCTGGGCCCCATCGCGATCGTTCCCTCGACGCCGCTGCTCGTTCCAGAGCTCGCGGGATCGGCCGCCGCCGAGGTTGCCGACCTGACCGCCGCGGTGCTGGCCGCGGCCGCCCTGTTGCCACCGCGCTGGGTGGCCATCGGCACCGGCCGCGACGACGACGTGCTGGAATCCGCGGCCAGCGGCACCTTCGCGGGCTTCGGCGCCGACGTGGCCGTCCACCTGTCGCCGCACCCGCACGAGCCGGCCGAGCTCCCGGTGTGCGCGCTGCTGGCCGCGTGGGTGCGGGGCCGGGCCCGGCCCGAGGCCAGCGTGCAGGTGCGCGTCTACCGCGGCGACCACGACGCCGAGACGGCCCTGGCCCGCGGCCGGCAGCTGCGCGCCGACATCGACCGCGCACCCGAACCCGTCGGCGTGCTGGTGGTGGCCGACGGCGCCAACACCCTCACGCCGGGCGCCCCCGGCGGCCACCACCCGGACGACGCCGAGGCACAGCTGGCGCTGGACGACGCGCTGGCCGACGGCGACGCCGCCGCGCTGACCCGGCTACCCCCGCAGATCGGCGGGCGGGTCGCGTTCGGTGTGCTGGCCGGTCTCGCCGAGCCGGGGCCGCGATCGGCCAAGGAGCTCTACCGCGGCGCCCCCTACGGCGTGGGCTACTTCGCCGGCATCTGGCAGCTGTGAGCCGGGCCGTGCGACCCGTGGCGATCGTCGGGCCCACCGGCACCGGCAAGTCGGACCTGGCGCTCGACTTCGCGGAACGCGTCGGCGCCGAGATCGTGAACGCCGACGCGATGCAGCTCTATCGCGGCATGGACATCGGCACCGCCAAGCTGCCGGCCGGGGCGCGCCGCGGCATTCCCCACCACCAGCTCGACGTGCTGAACGTCACCGAGACCGCCAGCGTCGCGCGCTATCAGCAAGACGCGGCCGCCGACATCGAGGCGATCGCCGGCCGCGGCGCGGTGCCGGTGATCGTGGGCGGATCGATGCTCTACATCCAATCCCTGCTGGACAACTGGTCGTTTCCCGCGACCGATCCCGCGGTGCGGACCCGCTGGGAAGCGCGGCTGGCCGAGGTCGGGGTGGCAGAGCTGCACGCCGAGCTGGCCCGCCGTGACCCGGCCGCGGCCGCGGCGATCCTGCCCACCGACGGCCGGCGCACCGTGCGCGCCCTCGAGGTGCTCGAACTCACCGGAAAGCCGTTCGCCGCGTCCGCACCGCGCATCGGCGTCCCGCGCTGGGAAACCATCATCGTCGGATTGGATTGCGAGACAACGCGTCTCGATGTGCGCCTGGCCCGGCGTACCGAGGCGATGTTCGACGGCTGCCTGGTCGACGAGGTGCGCGCGCTGCTGGGCGAGGGGCTGCGCGACGGGGTCACCGCCTCGCGCGCGGTGGGCTACGCCCAGGTGATCGCCGACCTGGACGCCGGCGGCGACGGCGACGGCGCGCGGGAACCGACGTTCGTGGCTACGCGGCGCTACGTGCGACGGCAGCGGTCGTGGTTTCGCCGCGACCACCGCATCCGCTGGCTCGACGCGGCCGCACCCGACCTCGTCGCGCAGGCGATGCGCGCGTGGCGGGACGTATCCTGAACTGGTGATTTTCGCCAAGGGCCACGGCACGCAGAACGACTTCGTGCTGCTCCCCGACCTGGACGCGGAGCTGACGCTGACCTCCGCCCGCGTGGCCGCGCTGTGCGACCGGCGCCGCGGCCTGGGCGCCGACGGGGTACTGCGGATCACCACCGCGCGTGCCGCCCTGCGGGTGGGGGTGCTCGACCGCCTGCCCGACGGGGTCGGCGTGAGCGACTGGTACATGGACTACCGCAACGCCGACGGGTCGGCGGCGCAGATGTGCGGCAACGGCGTGCGGGTGTTCGCGCACTACCTGCGCGCCAGCGGGCTGGAATCCCGCGACGAGTTCGTCGTCGGCTCACTGGCCGGCGCGCGGCCCGTCGTGCTGCACCAGACCGGAGACACCGATGCCGAGGTCACCGTCGACATGGGCAAGGCCCATCGGCTCGGTAGCGGGCACGCGGTGATCGGCGGCAGGCGGTTCACCGGCCTGGCCGTCGACGTGGGGAACCCGCACCTGGCGTGCGTGGACCCGCAGCTGAGCGCCGAACAGCTCGCCGCCCTGGACGTGGGCGCGCCCGTGCAATTCGACCGCACCCAATTCCCCGACGGCGTCAACGTCGAGGTGCTCACGTCGCCGGCCTGGGGCGTGGACGGGGGATCCGTGAGCATGCGGGTGCACGAGCGCGGGGTGGGGGAGACCCGCTCCTGCGGCACCGGAACCGTCGCCGCCGCTGTCGCCGCGCTCGCCGATACCGGCGCCGACACCGGCACGCTCACCGTGCGGGTGCCCGGCGGCGACGTCGTGGTGACCATCACCGACGCCACCAGCTACCTGCGCGGGCCGTCGGTGCTGGTGGCCCGCGGCGAGCTCAGCGAGGAATGGTGGCGCGCACAATAATTCGGATGCACGGCACCGATTTGGCGGGCAGTATTGCTAATTGCCTATGACACATCCCGAAACTCCCTTTCCCGAACTCGAGCCCAGCGCGGGCGAACTCGCCCTCGAAGACCGCTCGGCACTGCGCCGGGTCGCCGGGCTGTCCACCGAACTCGCCGACGTCTCCGAGGTCGAGTACCGCCAGCTGCGCCTGGAACGCGTGGTGCTGGTCGGCGTGTGGACCGAGGGCAGCGCCGCCGACAACCAGGCCAGCATGGCCGAGCTGGCGGCGCTGGCCGAGACCGCCGGCTCGCAGGTGCTCGAGGGGCTCATCCAGCGCCGCGACAAGCCGGACCCGTCGACCTACATCGGCTCCGGCAAGGCGGCCGAACTGCGCGAGGTGGTCATCGCGACCGGCGCCGACACCGTCATCTGCGACGGCGAGCTGTCCCCGGCGCAGCTGACCGCGCTGGAGAAGGCCGTCAAGGTCAAGGTCATCGACCGCACCGCGCTGATCCTGGACATCTTCGCCCAGCACGCCACCAGCCGGGAAGGCAAGGCGCAGGTGTCGCTGGCCCAGATGGAGTACATGCTGCCGCGGCTGCGCGGCTGGGGTGAGTCGATGTCGCGGCAGGCCGGCGGCCGCGCCGGCGGCAGCGGCGGCGGCGTGGGCCTGCGCGGTCCCGGCGAGACCAAGATCGAGACCGACCGGCGGCGCATCCGCGAGCGGATGACCAAGCTGCGCCGCGAGATCAAGGACATGAAGCAGGCCCGCGACACGCAGCGCAGCCGCCGGCTGACGAGCGACGTCCCGTCGGTCGCGATCGTCGGCTACACCAACGCCGGCAAGTCCAGCCTGCTCAACGCGCTGACCGGGGCCGGGGTGCTGGTGCAGGATGCGTTATTCGCCACCCTCGAGCCCACCACCCGCCGGGCGGAACTGGTGGACGGCCGGCCGTTCGTGCTCACCGACACCGTCGGGTTCGTCCGCCACCTGCCCACCCAACTCGTCGAGGCGTTCCGCTCCACCCTGGAAGAGGTCGTCGACGCCGACCTGCTGGTGCACGTGGTCGACGGCGCCGACGTCAACCCGCCTGCCCAGATCAACGCGGTGCGCCAGGTGATCGCGGAGGTGATCGCCGATCATGACGGCGACGCGCCACCGGAATTGCTCGTCGTCAACAAGGTCGACACCGCCAGCGACCTGGAGCTGGCCAAGCTGCGGCACGGCCTGCCCGGCGCGGTGTTCGTCTCCGCGCGCACCGGCGAGGGCATCGACGCCCTGCGGCGGCGGATCGCCGAGTTGGCGGTGCCCGCGGACGTCGCCGTCGACGTGGTGATCCCGTACGACCGCGGCGACCTGGTCGCCAGGCTGCACGCCGGCGGGCGCGTCCAGCGCGAAGAGCACGACGCCGACGGCACCCGCATCCGCGCCCGCGTGCCGGCGGCGCTGGCCGCCGCCGTGCGCGAGTTCTCCGCCGACCGGGAGGCCTGACCCCGCCGAATGCCGACCAACCGGCTGGTTGGTATATCTTGGGCGGCACAGTCCCGATCGCCGGAGGTCCCACGCATGAGCAGTGCCATCAAGTACGAGCGCACTCTTTTCGAGCCCGAGCACGAATTGTTCCGCGAGTCCTACCGCGGCTTCCTCGACCGCCACGTGGCGCCCTACCACGACGAGTGGGAGGAGGCCAAGATCGTCGACCGCGGCGTGTGGCTCGAGGCAGGCAAGCAGGGCTTCCTGGGCATGTCGGTGCCCGAGGAGTACGGCGGCGGCGGCAACCCCGACTTCCGGTACAACACGATCATCACCGAGGAGACCACCCGCGGCCGCTACAGCGGGATCGGGTTCGGCCTGCACAACGACATCGTGGCGCCCTACCTGCTGAACCTCGCGAACGACGAGCAAAAGCAGCGCTTGCTGCCCAAGTTCTGCACGGGCGAGCTGATCACCGCGATCGCGATGACCGAACCGGGAACCGGCAGCGACCTGCAGGGCATCAAGACGCGCGCGGTCAAGCAGGGCGACCACTACGTGCTCAACGGCTCAAAGACGTTCATCACCAACGGAATCAACTCCGACCTGGTGATCGTGGTGGCCCAGACCGACCCCGACAAGGGCGCGCAGGGCTTCAGCCTGCTCGTCGTCGAACGCGGCATGGAGGGCTTCGAACGCGGCCGCCACCTCGACAAGATCGGCCTGGACGCGCAGGACACCGCCGAGCTGTCGTTCACCGACGTGCATGTGCCGACCGAAAACCTGCTCGGTGAGGAGGGCATGGGGTTCATCTACCTCATGCAGAACCTGCCGCAGGAACGCATCGGCATCGCGATCATGGCGGCCGCCGCCATGGAGCAGGTGCTGGAGCAGACGCTGCAATACACCAAGGAGCGCAAGGCTTTTGGCAAGCCGATCGGCAGTTTCCAGAACAGCCGATTCGTGCTGGCCGAGCTGGCCACCGAGGCCACCGTGGTGCGCATGATGGTCGACGAGTTCATCCGCCTGCACCTGGACGGGAAGCTGACGGCCGAACAGGCCGCGATGGCCAAGTGGTATTCCACCGAGAAGCAGGTGCACCTGATCGACCGCTGCCTGCAGCTGCACGGCGGCTACGGCTACATGCGCGAATATCCCGTCGCGCGAGCCTATCTCGACGCCCGGGTGCAGACGATCTACGGCGGCACCACCGAGATCATGAAGGAAATCGTCGGCCGCAGCCTCGGCGTCTAGCAATCCGGTCAATTAATGAATGGCCTAAATGGTCATTTCGTCGGGCAGATCGCTGACCGGCTAACGGCTTCGCGTACCGTCGGCGCATGCGTTTCTCGTGTGGCGACAGCGCGGTCGCATGCGGAGGCCGGTCGCGGTTCGGGCGTAATCCTGCATCATTTCGACATCGGCCCGGTCACCGTTTCCGTAAATTTCGTAATTTGACTTCGCATTCCTCCCCGGCGCAGGCAAAGTTATGCGAGCCCGGCGACAATCCGGTTCGTAACGGGGATACTTCCTCGCGGTGGGGGTACGACCCGCGTGCGGGGCTTGCAGGTGCGGGCATGGCCAGTGATAGGGGGCTAACCCTCGGCTGGGAGGCTTGGTGAACGGGCAGAGACGTCGGATGCGCCGGCTGGTCGGGCGCGCTGTGATCGGCATGGCGACCACGGTGATGGCGGCCGCGCTGCTCGCGCCCACCGCATCGGCGTCCCCGATCGGCGATGCCGAGGCCGCCATGATGGCGGCCTGGGAGAAGGCCGGTGGCGACACGTCACCGCTGGGCGCCCGCAAGGGCGACGTCTATCCCGTCGCGGACGGGTTCGCGCTGGACTTCGACGGTGGCCGGATGTTCTTCACCACCGACACCGGGGCGAAATTCGTCTACGGGCCGATCCTGGACAAATACGAGTCGCTGGGCGGTCCGGCCGGCAGCGATCTGGGATTCCCCACCATCAACGAGGTCCCGGGCCTGGCGGGCCCCGATAGCCGCGTGGCCACCTTCTCCGCCGGCGACAAGCCGGTCATTTTCTGGACATCCGAGCACGGCGCGTTCGTCGTGCGCGGCGCGCTGAACACCGCATGGGACAAGCTGGGCAGCTCGGGCGGCGTGCTGGGCGCGCCGACGGGCGACGAGACCCACGACGGTGAGGTCGCGTCCCAGAAGTTCAGCGGCGGCGAGATCTCCTGGAACCGCACAACCAAGGAGTTCACCACCGCCCCGGCGGCGCTGGCCGATCAGCTCAAGGGTCTGCAGGTCACGATCGACCCGGCCGCGGCCATCAACGCGGCCTGGCGCGCGGCGGGCGGAGCCACCGGCCCGCTGGGTGCCAAGCAGGGCGGGCCGTATCCGATCGGCGGCGACGGCATCGCGCAGAACTTCGCCGGCGGCAAGGTGTTCTTCAACCCCGCCACCGGCGCGAACGCCCTGGAAAGCGACATCCTCGCCAAGTACGAGTCGCTGGGCGGCCCGGTCGGCAGCGACCTCGGCTTTCCCACGGCCAACGAGTCCGACGGGGGCCTCGGGCCCGCCAGCCGGATCGCCGCGTTCGCCGCCGCGGACAAGCCGGTGATCTTCTGGACCCACGACCACGGCGCGTTCGTCGTGCGCGGCGCGATGAAGGCCGCGTGGGACAAGCTGCGCGGTCCCGGCGGCAAACTGGGCGCCCCGGTCGGCGACCAGTCCGTGACGGGCGACGTGGTCTCGCAGCAGTTCAGCG
Source organism: Mycobacterium sp. NGS57 (assembly GCF_059812405.1). Lineage (NCBI taxonomy): Bacteria > Bacillati > Actinomycetota > Actinomycetes > Mycobacteriales > Mycobacteriaceae > Mycobacterium > Mycobacterium sp. NGS57. The sequence continues at coordinate 269,827 of NZ_JCALCP010000001.1, forward strand.
GCGGCAAGATCTCGTGGGACCGGACGAAGAACGCGTTTTTCACCGAGCCGTCGAACCTGGCCCCCTTGCTGTCCGGTCTGCAGGTGTCCGGGCAGAACCAGCCGAGCACCGCGGCGATGCCCTCCCATGGCAAAAAGCTCGACTGGCACCGGTGGTGGCCGCTTGCCCTCATCCCGCTGGCGGTGCTGCTGGTGCTCGCGGCATTGGCGACCTGGTGGCGCCGTCGTCGCACTCCGCGTGCCGCCGCCGAAACCCCCGGCCACGAGCCCCAGCCCGAAACCGACGCCTACGAGCCGGCCGCCGACGGGCGCTGGAGCGCCGGCGACACTGCCCACAACGGCGATGCGACCACCGACCATTTCGTGCGCGGCGACCTCAACCCGCCCGAGCAGCAGCCACCGGCCGAGGCCCCGCCCGCCGCGCGGGTGAGCTGGAGCCGCGGCGGCGGCGAGGGGACCGCGGAGGAAGACCCCGACGCGGTGCAAACGGATTCCATCCCCGTCGTCTCGGCGGCCGCCTTGTCCGAGGCCGGCTACGCCGACGCTCCGGTGCAGGCCGAGCAGCAGGGCTATTCCGAGCCCCAGGACGCCGGCTACATCGACGCCGAGTATGAGGAGGCCGGCTACGACGACTACGCGGAACCCGGATATCCGGACGTCGCCGTTCCGCGCACCCGCCCCGAAGCCGCCTACCTCGCTGCCGACGAAGCCGACGGAGCCGACGAAGCCGCCGAAGCCGACGAAGCCGGCGGAGCCGGCGAACTCGGGGAGCCGGACGTCGCCTACGCCGCGGATGTCGTGGACGACGACATTCCCGCCGCCGTCGTCGACGAAGAACCCGACGTCCCGATCGCCCTGGGGTCCGAGGCGGAGCAGCGCGCGGGTCGGCACGCGGCTTTTGATGACGAGGAGCTGCCGGAGGTGGCCGGCGCCGCGCCGGTGGCCGGCGGGCGCCCGACCATCCACCTGCCGCTGAACGACCCGTACCAGGCGCCCGACGGATACCCGATCAAGGCCAGCGCCCGCTCCGGGCTGTACTACACCCCGGGCAGCGAGCTCTACCACGACACGCTGGCCGAACTCTGGCTGTCCAGCGAGCAAGTCGCGCAGGCCAACGGCTTCATCAAGGCCGACTGAGCCGGCCGCGCGTCAGACCTTGCGGATCACCGTGACGACCTTGCCGAGGACGGTCGCGTCGTTGCCGGGGATGGGGTCGAACGCCGGGTTGTGCGGCATCAGCCACACCTGACCGCCCGCGCGCTTGAACGTTTTGACGGTGGCCTCGCCGTCGATCATGGCCGCGACGATGTCGCCGTTGTCGGCGACGTGCTGCTGGCGCACCACCACCCAGTCGCCGTCGCAGATCGCGGCCTCGACCATCGAGTCGCCCACGACCTTGAGCAAAAACAGCGTGCCCTCGCCGACCAGCTCGCGCGGCAGCGGGAAGACGTCTTCGACGGCCTCCTCGGCGAGGATCGGCCCGCCCGCGGCGATGCGCCCGAGCACCGGGACGTAGCTGGGCTCGGGCAGGGCGTCGGAGCCGGCGACGTCGGTCACCGGCGCCCGCGCGGCCCCGGCGCTCTCGTCGGCGCCGCGCACGTCCACGGCGCGGGGGCGGTTCGCGTCGCGGCGCAGGTAGCCCTTGCGCTCCAGCGTGCGCAGCTGATGCGCCACCGAGGATGTCGACGTCAGACCCACGGCGTCGCCGATTTCCCGGATGCTCGGCGGGTAGCCGCGCGTGGTGACCGACTCGCGGATGACGTTCAAGATGGTGCGCTGCCGTTCGGTCAGCGCGGAGTCCACGGATTGCAACCGGCCGTCCGCGGTTGATGGCGTGTCGTTGCTGTCGTCCATGCACTGAATGTAGCCGCGCCGCGGCAAAGAATCAAACATGTGTTCGACTGGTGTGTCGGGCCCGGCCGCGGGGGGAATAACAAGTGTGTAACTTTCGCGCGGATCGGGTATTTGGGCGCCATGACCGTGATGTACGGGGCGCGCACCCACCCAGCCGTCGGGAACTTGTCGGTGGGGGCGTCTAGCGTTTGGCTCGTGCGACACGCTTCGCTCAAATGTTCGGGTTTCGAACACACGAGCGACTATTGTCGAACACACGAGCGAGAACGAGTTGACCGGAGGAACGCAGATGACCATCATCCACGCAGTCTCGCCGCGCACCAGTAGCGTCCGCCGCCCGGTCAACGGGCCGGCGCAGGGGCCTCGTGCCGGCCACCGTGCTGGTCCGGCCCGCACCCGCAGGCCCGGGCCGTCCCGGCCGGCGGGTGCGCCCACGCGCTACTACGGCACCGGCGTCGCGATGTCGGTAATCCCGCACCGCAGGCGTCCCGTCACGGTGCTCACGACGCTGGGCCTGGCGCTGGTCGCCGGGATCGTCACCGTGTGGCTCGGCCTGATGGCCAACCTGGGCCAGGCCGCCAACGACGCCGCGGGCGCGGGCGCCGCCGCGGTGCCCGACCGGCTCGCCGTCGTGCGGGTCGAACCGGGGGAGTCCCTGCAGGATGTCGCGCACCGGGTGGCCCCGGACGCGCCGGCACGCCAGGTCGCCGAGCGCATCCGCGAGCTCAACGATCTCAACTCGCCGGCGCTGGCCGCGGGCCAGACGCTGATCGCGCCGGTGGGCTGACCGCGCGGGAGCGCGCGGGTACGCTTTCAACGTCTTTCGAAGTTCTGGGGTTCTGCATCCCTGGCAGGTGAGCACGGCGAAGGAGCGGTCATGCACTGTCCGTTCTGCCGCCACCCCGACTCCCGGGTGATCGACTCACGGGAAACCGATGAGGGGCAGGCCATTCGGCGCCGCCGGTCGTGCCCCGAGTGTGGCCGGCGCTTCACCACCGTCGAAACCGCGGTCCTGGCGGTGGTCAAACGCAGCGGTGTCACCGAGCCGTTCAGCCGGGAGAAGGTCATCAGCGGCGTCCGCCGGGCGTGCCAGGGCCGCCAGGTCGACGACGACGCGCTGAACCTGCTCGCCCAGCAAGTGGAAGACACAGTGCGGGCCGCCGGGTCGCCCGAGATCCCCAGCCACGAGGTCGGTCTGGCCATCCTGGGTCCGCTGCGCGACCTCGACGAGGTGGCCTACCTGCGGTTCGCCTCGGTTTACCGGTCGTTCGAGTCGGCGGAGGACTTCGAGCGGGAGATCGAGACGCTGCGCGCGCACCGCGACGTGTCGGCTCCCGGCTGACGGGGCCGCCCACTCGCTAGGCTGTTTTCATGCCGCCCGACTTGCATCCCGATCTCGAAGCACTGGCGCCGTTGCTGGGGACGTGGGGCGGTGAGGGCTCGGGCAAGTACCCGACGATCGAGCCCTTCGAGTACGTCGAGGAAGTCACCTTCGCCCACGTGGGCAAGCCGTTTCTGGCCTACACCCAGAAGACCAAGGCGGCCGCCGACGGCAAGCCGCTGCACGCCGAGGCGGGATACCTGCGGGTGCCGCGGCCCGGGCAGCTCGAGTGGGTTCTGGTCCATCCGAGCGGCATCACCGAGATCGAGGTGGGCACGTATTCGGTGGACGACGGCGTCATCGAGGTGGAGCTGTCGACGAGCGCCGGCGGCACGATCGGGCTGGCCCCCAGCGCCAAAGAGGTTACCGCGCTTGGGCGTTCGTTGCGCCTCGACGGCGACGAGCTGTCCTACTCGGTGGACATGGGTGCCGTCGGGCAGCCGCTGCAAAACCATCTCACGGCGGTGTTGCACCGGCGCTGAGCGCGACGAAAGTCGTTGCCCCGCTGAGAGATCAGATGGCGCTGCCGACGACGGTCACCCGCTCGACGTCGAGCACGGACAGCAGGTCGCGCATCCCGTTGGCGTAGGCGGCCACCTAGTAGTCGGCGCGTGGTTTGTCGGACTTCCCGTGCCCCAGCAGGTCCGGCGCGATGACCGTGAATCTGGGCGCCGTGACCTCGCGCACCGGGCGAAGGTTGCTCCTGCGCTTGGTCGATTCAGGCCCGGTCGTCGTCGTCGGGCTTCTTCTCCGCCTGTTGGGCGAGGAAGCGCTCGAACTCGGCGCCAAGCTCGTCGCCGCTGGGCAGATCCCCGTCGCGAGTCAGTAACGACCTGTTCTCCTGAGCGTCGATGAAGGCATCGTACTGACGCTCCAGCGCCGCGACCACTTGGGCCACCTCCGCGCTGGACTGGACCTGCTCGTCGACCTTGGCCCGGATCTCCGCAGCGGCGTCGGTCAGCGCCGACAGCGGCAGCTCCAGCGATCCGCTCTTGGCCACCTGCTCGAGCAGCGCCTGGGCGGCGGCCGGGTAGTCGGTCTGCGTCAGGTAGTGCGGGACGTGCACGGTGAAGCCGACGACCTCGTGGCCGTGCTGGGCCATCCGGTATTCCAGCAGGTTGGACGCGCTGCCGGGAACCTGGATCTCCGAGATCCAGGGCTGGAAGTCGGCGATCAGCTCCTTGTTGTTGGAATGCGCCGTCAGCGTGATCGGCCGCGTGTGCGGCACCGCCATCGGGACGGTGCCCAGGCCGATAGTGCGCCGCACGCCCAACCGCTCGGCGAGCAGGCGCACGGCGGTGACGAAACGCTCCCACTTGAGGTCCGGCTCCATGCCCGCCAGCAGCAGAAACGGGTTGCCGGCGCTGTCGCGCAGGGCGTAGAGGGTCAGCTCTGGGTCGTCGTAGTTGGTGAAGTGGTCGGTCTTGAAGGTCATCAACGGCCGCCGCGAGCGGTAGTCCAGCAATTCGTCGATCGCGAAGGATGCGACCAGCTCGGTGTCCAGGGCGGCCCGCAGGTGCGCGGCGGCCAGGCGAATCGCATGACCGGCGTCGGAGAACCCCTCCAGGGCGTGCACCAGCACCGGGCCGCGGCCGTCGGCCGTCGACAACTGGGGCGCCGGGAACTCCAGCTCGTACATCCCGGGCTGCCCTGGCTGGTAGTCGTCATCCGGGCTTTGATGGCGGGCCATCGGGGTTTCCTCCTCTTCGGGAACCTCTCCAGGGTGCCCTACCCAGTGTCGCCCGAATCGGCGGGCACCCCTATGAAACAGCAAACCTTCGCGCGCACGGCGGCCGGCCGGGTTTCTGCCGGGCGCCCCGCGGTCGGGCATGATGGACACGAAATGCGCATACTGATGCTGTTGCTGTGCTCGGGGGTCGGCCTGGCGACGTTGCTGACGTCGTGCACCCGGCCCGCCGACCCTGCGGCGCGCCCCGTCGTCACCACGCCGGTGGCCACCAAGCCCGTGCAGCGTCTCAGCCAGCCCCAGCAGACCGCGGTCGCCGCCCCGGTCGACCCCGACCGGCGCGTCGGCGCCATCTTCATCAACGACGGCCCGCTGCACGTCTGCACGGGCTCGGTGGTGCACTCGGCGACCGGGAATCTCGTGATGACCGCGGCGCACTGCCTGGCCGGGGCCGCCAAGCTGATCTTCGTCCCGGGTTTCGCCGGCGACGCCCCGCCCGCCCCGGCCGACACGTGGAAGGCCGACGCGGTCTACCTCGACCCGCGCTGGACCGCCGCCAAGGACCCGCGCGCGGACTATGCGATCGTCCGGGTCAGCAACGACGCCGGCGTGGCGGTCGAGTCGCGCGTCGGGCTGGCGTTGACCCTGGGCACCGCGCCGCCGCCGGGCACCCACGTCACGGTCCTGGGCTATCCGGCGGGCGTCGGCGGCGCACCGATCGGCTGCCAGGCCAACACCGCTGAAAACGACAGCGGGTTTCCGGCGTTCCCGTGCGAGGGGCTGGTCGACGGCACCAGCGGCGCGCCCTGGGTCAGCGGCACCACCCTCACCGGCCTGATCGGCGGTTTCCAGCGTGGCGGGTGCGCCGCGGACGTGTCGTACTCCGCCCCGTTCGACGCGCAGACCGCGCAGTTGCTGGCCCGCGCCGAGGCCGGCGGCCCCGGCGACCCGGTGCCCAACGACCTCGACGACAGCTGCTGACCCTCAGCGCCGGAACTGGCTGAGCGCCCGCATCTTGTTGGTCACGTCCAGCGCGGCAACCTTGTAGGCCTCCGAGAACGTCGGGTAGTTGAACACCGCGTCGACCAGGTAGTCGATGGTGCCGCCGCAGCCCATCACGGCCTGCCCGATGTGCACCATCTCGGTGGCGCTGGTCCCGAAGATGTGCACCCCGAGCAGCCTGCGGTCGTCGGTGGACACCAACAGCTTGAGCATGCCGTAGGAGTCGCCGGCGATCTGGCCGCGGGCCAACTCCTTGTAGCGGGCGACGCCCACCTCGTAGGGGACCGAGTCCTTGGTCAGCTCCACCTCGGTGGCCCCGACGTAGGAGATCTCGGGGATCGAATAGATGCCGATCGGCTGCAGGTCGGTGATGCCGTCGGTCGGCTCGCCGAACGCGTGGTAGGCGGCCAGCCGGCCCTGTTCCATCGACGTCGCGGCCAGCGCCGGGAACCCGATGACGTCGCCGACGGCGTAGATGTGCTCCACCTTGGTCTGGAACGTCCCGTCGACCCAGATCCGCCCGCGGCCCTCGACCTCGAGCCCGGCGTTGTGCAGGTCGAGGTGATCGGTCTGGCCCTGGCGTCCCGCGGAGTACATGACCGTCTCGGCGGGGATCTGCTTGCCGCTGGCCAGGGTGGTGACGGTGCCCGCGGCCCCGACGTCGACGGCGGTCACCTCCTCGCCGAAGCGGAATGTCACCGCCAGGTCGCGCAGGTGGAACTTGAGCGCTTCGACCACCTCGGGGTCGCAGAAGTCCAGCATGTCGTCGCGCTTTTCCACCACGGTGACCTTGGTGCCCAGCGCGGCGAACATCGACGCGTACTCGATGCCGATCACGCCGGCGCCGACGACGACCATCGACGCCGGCAGCGACTTGAGGTCGAGGATGCCGTCGGAGTCGAGCACCCGTTCCTCGTCGAACTCGACCCCGGACGGCCGCGCCGGCCTGGTGCCGGTGGCGATGACGATGTATTCGCCGCTCACCGTGGTCATCTCGCGGCGCCCCGGGTCCTCGACGACGATGGTGTGCGGGTCGACGAACCGGCCGTGGCCCACCAGCAGGTCGATCCGGTTGCGCATCAACTGGTTGCGCACCACGTCGATCTCCTTGCCGATCACGTGCTGGGTGCGCGCCAGCAGGTCGGCGGGGGTGATCCGGTCCTTTACGCGGTAACTCGCACCGTACAGCTCGCGCTGGGTCATGCCGGTGAGGTAAAGGACGGCCTCGCGCAACGTCTTTGACGGGATCGTGCCGGTGTTGACGCAGACGCCGCCGAGCATCCGGCCGCGTTCGACGATCGCCACGGACTTGCCCAGCTTGGCCGACGCGATCGCGGCCTTCTGGCCCCCCGGCCCCGAACCGATGACGACGATGTCGTACTCCTGCATCGAACCCATGGATAGACGATACGGCCCACAGTCGGGACTTTCTCCACAGGCGAGTGGCCGGATGTCGTTGCGTGAGCACGACTCGACGGTGCCTGCCGTCAGCGTTGGTGCCCATGACGAACCAACGACCTGAGCATCACGCAGATTTCGAACTCAACCGCCCCGGGACGCTGATCGCGGCGCTGCCCGCCGTTCTCGGTTTCGTTCCGGAGAATTCGTTGGTAGTGGTGTCCGTGGACGACGGCGAAATGGGCGCGGTGTTGCGGGTGGACCTGTCCGAGAAGCTGGTGCACGGGGTCGGCAAACTCGCCGAACTCGCCGCCGCCGCCGCGCCGCAGGCCGCGATCGCGGTGATCGTCGACGACAAGGGCGCCCCCTGCCCGGGATGCAACGACGAGCACCGGCAGTTGTGCGAAGCGCTCGCAGAGGCGTTGTCGCACTACGACATTGAGCTGTGGGCCGCGCACGCCGTGGATCGGGTGGCCCCGGGCGGGCGGTGGCATTGCGTGGACGGCTGCGGGGCGGGCGGCACGATCGACGACCCCTCGGCCTCGCCGCTGGCCGCCGCGGCGGTGTTCGACGGGCGGCGGCTCTACCGTCGTCGCGCCGACCTGCAGGCCGTCATCGCCGTCGAGGACCCGGACCGCAGCGCGGGGCTGGCGGGCGTGCTGCGGCGGCAGGTCGCCAAGCGGGAACTGGCGCATCGCTCCGACCCCATTGGGTGCGAGCGCCGCGACGTGAAGGCCGCGATGGCCGCCGCCGCCCGCCTCGCCGGCGGCGCGACGCTGTCCGCCGCCGAGCTCGCGGCCCTGGGCTGCGCGCTCACCGATGTGCAGGTGCGCGACACGCTGTACGCCCTGGCGGTCGGCGAATCGGCGGACGAGGCCGAGTCGCTGTGGGCGCTGCTGGCGCGCACCCTGCCCGAGCCGTGGCGGGTCGAGCCCCTGGTGTTGTTGGCTTTCAGCGCCTACGCCCGCGGCGACGGCCCGCTGGCGGGGGTGTCCCTGGAGGCGGCGCTGCGCGGCGACCCCGGCCATCGGATGGCGGGCATGCTGGACCAGGCGCTGCAGTCCGGCATCCGCCCGGAGCGCATTCGGGACCTGGCGGTCAGCGGCTACCGGCTGGCCAAGCGGCTGGGAGTGCGGCTACCGCCGCGGCGCGACTTCGGCCGGCGCGCGGGCTGACCGGCTGGGCCTCAGACCTTTTCGACCTTGACGGCGTGCGCCATCTCGTGGGGAAGGGTGACGTTCTCGTGGCCCGGGATGAGGATGGTGACCCCGCCGCCGGCGGGGCTGGTCTCGACGGTCACCCGGGCGTTGGGAACCACCCCGGCGTCCTTGAGTCGGGTGATCAGGTCGATGTCGCCCTGGACGTGTTCGGTGAGCTGGCGCACCACCACCGCGACCGGCGACCCGGCCGGCAACTCGGTCAGCCGGACCAGGTTGACGTCGTCGGCGCCGGACTCCGGGCCCACGCCGAGGTCCAAAAGACCCGGGATCGGGTTGCCGAAGGGCGATGTCGTCGGGTGGTTGAGCACCTTGATCAGCCGCCGCTCCACGTCCTCGCTCATCACGTGCTCCCACCGGCATGCCTCGGCGTGCACCTCTTCCCAGGGCACCCCGATGACGTCGACGAGCAACCGCTCGGCGAGGCGGTGCTTGCGCATCACGGCGATCGCGAGCGTCCGGCCCTTGTCGGTGAGTTCCAGATGGCGGTCGCCGGCCACGTGGAGCAGGCCGTCCCGCTCCATCCGCGACACGGTCTGGCTGACGGTCGGGCCACTCTGCTCGAGACGTTCGGCGATACGGGCACGCAGCGGCGTCACGCCCTCTTCCTCGAGGTCGTAGATGGTCCGCAGGTACATCTCGGTGGTATCAACCAGCTCGTTCATCCAGCACCCTCCATTGACGCTGAGTCTACTTGGCCAGCTGCGCGAATGGGTGTAACGGTTCCCAGGCATGCAGTATGCCCGCCGCAGTCGCGGCGGGCATACCGTCTTGTTACCTGGCTCTAGTTGACGGGCCTCAGCTGGCGTACGAGCGCAGCCGATCGGCCCGCTCGCCGTGGCGCAGCTTGGACATCACGTCCCGCTCGATCTGGCGGACCCGCTCGCGGGACAGGCCGAACAGCTTGCCGATCTGATCGAGGGTGCGCGGCTGGCCGTCGTCGAGCCCGAAGCGCAGCCGGATCACCTGGTGCTCACGCTCGTCGAGAGTGGCCAGCACACTGCGGATGTCGGTGTGCAGCAACTCAGCGATCACCGCGTTCTCCGCCGACATCGCCTCGGCGTCCTCGATGAAGTCACCCAGCGGCGCTTCTTCCTCCGACCCGACGGGCATGTCCAGGCTCACCGGGTCGCGGCTGTGCTCGAGCAGGTCGTTGATCTTCTCGACCGGGATGCCGGACTCGGTGGCCAGCTCCTCGTCGGTGGCTTCGCGCCCCAGGTTCTGGTGCATCTCCCGCTTGATCCGGGCCAGTTTGTTGACCTGCTCGACCAGGTGGACCGGCAGCCGGATGGTGCGGCTCTGGTCGGCCATGCCGCGGGTGATGGCCTGACGGATCCACCAGGTGGCGTAGGTCGAAAACTTGAATCCCTTTGTGTAGTCGAACTTCTCCATCGCGCGGATCAAACCGAGGTTGCCCTCCTGGATGAGATCCAGCAGCGGCATCCCGCGACCCGTGTAGCGCTTGGCCAGCGACACCACCAGGCGCAGGTTGGCCTCCAGCAGGTGGCGGCGCGCCGCCTGCCCATCGCGCACGACGGCCTGCAAATCGCGTTTGCGGTTCTCCCCGAGGCGTTTCCGCGTCGCCAGCAGATGCTCGGCATACAGTCCGGCTTCGATGCGCTTGGCCAGTTCGACTTCGCCCGCCGCGTTGAGCAGCGCCGTCTTGCCAATGCCATTGAGATATACGCGCACGAGGTCCGCTGCCGGGCTTTGGGCGTCTAGATCGCCGTCAAACCTGCTTGTGCTGGCCCTTGTGGTCGAGTCGGCCATGGCGCCCCTCCCGATCGGCTTTGTACTGTCATGTCGTTCAACGACGAATTCGACGGTTGAGTTCCCGCCCCTCGGCGATCTCACACGCCTTGACGTGCACAAATGTGCCGACGACCTGAGAATGTCCTGAGAAGAGCGGCGAGCGGGCGGTTACCGGGAACCGTCGTCGAGGTGGTCACGGCTTTGCGGGCCGGTCGGCGGTTGTGCGAGTCGCGGGGACTCCAGCGCCGGCTGCACGGCCCGCGGGAACAGCGGGGTGCGTTGCCGGGCGGCGTCGAAGCGGCGGGGCTCGTCGGAGCGGCGGGGCGGCCGGTCGTTGGCGATCAGCACGGCCATCCAGGGCAGCGGCACCGAGGCGGCCACGATCAGCAGCGAGATCAGGCCGTTGTGCCAGGCGCCATACGCGAGGGCGGCCAGGATCAGCGCCGGAACCCGAAACGCCATCAGGGTCAGGTACTTACGCACCCGGGCGCGATGCTCCTCCTCGTACGAGGGGGCGGCATTGGTGATCAGGACGGGGCGGCTGGTGTCGTCGAATCCGTCGAGCCCGGGCTCTTCGCCGCGCTTCATATCTCCACTGTCCCACACGGAATCGATTCCGGTACGGGCGAGTCAGGGGGCACAATGTCAGGCATGCAGACGCAGACGATCGAACGCACCGACACCGACGAACGCGTCGACGACGGGACCGGCAGCGATACCCCCAAGTACTTCCACTACGTCAAGAAGGACAAGATCGCCGAGAGCGCCGTGATGGGCAGCCACGTGGTGGCGTTGTGCGGCGAGGTGTTTCCCGTCACCCGTGCGGCGAAACCGGGCTCGCCGGTCTGTCCGGAGTGCAAGCGGATCTACGAGCACCTCAAGAGGGACTGATCAGGCTGGCGGTTCCGCGGCCGGCACCGCGGCCCGCCTGCGGGAGGTGTGCGCCAGCACCCAGTTGCGCAGCCGATGGGCGTGCGTCTTGGGGGCGGGAAATTCCTCCTGGATGGCAGCGTTGAGTTCGGCGCCGATCATGATCGCGAACCCCGCGAAGAACGCGAACAACAGGAACGCGATCGGGGTCGCCAGCGCGCCGTAGGTGTAGCCGGTGCTGGTAATCCAGCGCAGATAGAACCTCAGGCCCAGCGTGGCGATCACGAAAACCGCCGTCGCCAGCACCGCGCCGAAGATCAGCCGGTGCGACGGCAGCGGCACCGGCAGCGCCACCCGGTAGAGGATCATCACCCCGAGCATCAGGACGAGGATCAGCGCCGGGTAGTACCCGTAGCGCAGCACGTTGGACAGCCCGAGCGGGATGTGTTCGCCGATCTTGCGCGGCCCCACCACCACCAGCGGCGCGGTCGCGACCACGACGATCAGGCCCACCATGTATAGGAACAGCGCGAAGAACCGCTGCCGGACGGGGTGGCGCAGCGGGGTCTGGTCATGGGCCTCGACGACGGAATCGACGAACGCCGAGATCGCCGACGACCCCGCCCACAGCGAGATCAGGAAACCCAGCGACACCACCTCGCCGCGGGCGTGGCTGGCGATGTCGCTGATGGTGGGTTCGATGATCTCGTTGACGACGCTGGGGGAGAACACGCTGTGGGCCGTCGAAATCACCTGGTGCTGAATGCTGGGCAGCATGTCGGGGCCGAACAGCGGCGCCACGTAGGCCAGGACGCCCAGCATCCCCAGCAGCAGCGGCGGCAGCGAGAGCGCCGACCAGAACCCGGCCTGGGCCGACTCGGAGAAGATCGAGTCGTCCCAGCTTTTCGACAGGGTCCTCAGGCTGATTCGCCAGATGTGGTGGCGGGACGGCTTTGCGACCTGATCGCTCATACCCGTCCAGCATTACCGATGACTGCCCACACCGCCCACATTGGGAACGGGTGAGTTCGAACGGCTAGCTGCTGCTGAGCTCCAGCACGGCGTCCAGCTCGGACAGCTTCGCCTCGTGCTGGTTGGCGTGGTGCTGGCAGAAGAGAAGTTCAAGTCCAGAGGGCAGCGTGGCACGGACACGAGCGGCGGCACCGCAGCGATCGCAGCGGTCCGCTCTGGTGAGCTCGGGACTGGTCAGCGTTGCGTTCATGGCATCTCCGTTCTCGTACATTCACTCTCTCAGACGAATGGGGTTTTCGCCTTGTTCCCCGATCGTTCTCGGGTGTGTCGTTTCTCACCGGTTGCTCAGGTTTAACCGGTGCGCCTTTTAAGGTGGCCGACGTGGCCTCTGACCCCGGCGTTTTGGTGCACCTGTGCGGGCGAGGGGAGTGGTCACGCGCCCGCGCCCGCGGTGGGATCGAACCGGCCGCCGGGGTCGGGTTTGTTCACCTGTCAACGCCCGAGCAGGTGCACCTTCCCGCTAACCGGCTCTACCGCGGCCGCGACGACCTCGTCCTGCTGTGCGTCGACCCGGCCCTGCTGGACGCGCCGGTGCGCTGGGAGCCGGGGGTTCCAACGGATCCCGAGGCGATGCTGTTCCCGCACCTGTACGGCCCGCTGCCGGCGCGCGCCGTGATCCGGGTCACCGCCTACCCGCCGGGGCCCGACGGCACCTTCCCGCCGCTCGCGTCGCCGGACTCCGGCACATAGGCGTCGGCCTCGATCTCCACCAGCAGCTCGGGCGCGATCAGCGCGGAGACCTCGACCATCGTGGCGACCGGGCGGATCTCGCCGAACACCTCCGCGTGCACGGCGCCGACCTCGCGCCAGTGGGAGATGTCGATGACGTAGATGCGGGTGCGGACCACGTCGGTGAGCGCGGCGCCGGCCTCTCGGAGCGCGATCGCGATGCGGCGCAAGGCATCCCGGGTCTGCGTTGCGACGTCGGGCCCGGTGCCGGTCGTCCCGGCCACCGCCACGAGCGGGCCGGTGCGCACCGCGCGCGAATACCCGACCGCCGATTCGAATTCCGATCCGGAGGAGACGTTTGTGCGGATGGCTGACATTCGGTCACGGTACGACGGCGAACTCGCCTGGTGCAGCCCAATTCTTCCGAGGCGGCTTGCGCACCACCAGGCCGACAGGCTGTAACAATTCCGTAATGAGGAACCCGAAGGGCTCGGCCGGTGTCGCCGACCCCGTGTTATCCGACCGAGCGGATGTGGCGCGTCTCGAAAAACTCTGCCCAGGAAACGATTTCGGGGTGCTCTTTGAGCAATCGCCTGCGGTGCCGCTCGGTCATGCCACCCCAGACGCCGTACTCTACCTTGTTATCGAGAGCGTCCGCCGCGCACTGCTGCATCACGGGGCAGTGACGGCAGATGGCCGCGGCCTGGCGCTGTGCGGCCCCCCGCACAAACAGGTCGTCGGGATCGGTTTCCCTGCAGAGTGCCTTCGAGACCCAAGCGCGATCGCCCTCGGGCGCGTCGCTGGTCACGGGCACAAGACGTATTCCTGGCAACGAGCCGACCTTTCGTCTCCGGCCGCAAGGCTTGCGACCATCCCCCATGCTGGGATGTGCGCCACATCGTGCCCGCCCGTGTGACCTGAATCCCCCTGCCGTCAAAGTTAGCGGGTCGGTATCGATCCCGCAACGGTTTTCTGGCACATTCGTACCTTTTTTGAAAAGCGCGTGGAACCGTGCGCGGAAAGCGCCGAGCTTGTCGCCGTCGCACAAAGAACTGGCGAGTGGGGCGGGCGATGTCGGATGCCGAGTTCAGCCATCGCTCTGGATGGCGCCGGGATCACGTGGCCAGCGGGCTCGATTTCCGCGGGGAACGTACTTCGATGCGTTCACCGGCGGAGCGAGGGGCCCGCGTTGTGCACGCAGACGAGCAGGACGCTTGGTTTGCGGCTCATCGGTGGACTTTGCTTGATGACCTCCGCAGGAGGCGCGGGCGAAGCGCCAGGGAGACGTAGACCAGTGCGACGAGCACGGGCACCTCGATCAGCGGCCCCACCACGCCGGCCAGCGCTTGTCCGGATGCGGCGCCATAGGTGGCAATCGCCACCGCGATGGCCAGCTCGAAGTTGTTGCCCGCGGCGGTGAACGCCAGCGTGGTGGTGCGCTCATAGCCCAGACCGAGCACGGTGCCCATCAGGTAGCCGGCGCCCCACATGATCGCGAAGTAGGCCAAAAGTGGCAGCGCGATCCGCGCGACATCCCAAGGCCGGGTGGTGATTTGGTGGCCCTGTAGGGCGAACAGGATCACGATGGTGAACAGCAACCCGTAGAGCGCCCACGGTCCGGCCTTCGATAGGAACCGGTTCTCGTACCAGTCGCGGCCCTTTGCGCGTTCGCCGATCCGGCGCGACAGGTAACCCAGGACCAGGGGCGCGCCGAGGAAGATCAGCACCGACTTGGCGATCTGCCACGGCGAGACGCTGATTGAACTTTGATCCAGGCCGAGCCGGCCGGGCAGGACCGACAGGTAGAACCAGCCGAGCGTGGCGAACATGATCACCTGGAAGACCGAGTTGAGTGCGACCAGCACGGCGGCGGCTTCCCGGTCGCCGCACGCGAGGTCGTTCCAGATGATGACCATCGCGATGCACCGCGCGAGGCCGACGATGATCAGGCCGGTGCGGTACTCGGGCAGGTCGGGCAGCAGCAGCCACGCGAGCGCGAACATCAGCGCCGGGCCGATCACCCAATTGAGCATCAGCGACGCAGCCATGAGCTTGCGGTCGCCGGTCACGGTGCCGAGCCGGTCATAGCGGACCCTGGCCAGCACGGGATACATCATCACCAGCAGCCCGATGGCGATCGGCAGGCTGATGCCGTCGAGCTGGACCGCGCTCAGTCCCCGGTCGAGACCGGGGACTGAGCGGCCCAGCAGCAGCCCGCTGACCATCGCGGCGCCGATCCACAGCGGGAGGAATCGGTCGAGCTCGGACAGCTTGCCGACGACGGGGGTGTGGTCGGCGACAGCCGGTTGGCTCATCCGGCGTTCGTGCCGCAGTTGCACGCGCAGGCTTCGGCTTCCCCGGGAGCGGGCTCAGATGCGCCGAATGTCTCGGCATCGGCCAGCTTGGTGTAGACCTCCCACTTCTCGTCGTCCGGGGCGGTGACCCACACCTTGTCTTGGGTGGCATAGCAGCAGGTGGTGTTCATCTCCTCCGCAGTGAACAGGCCGGCTCCGCTCAGGCGGGCGATCTCCGCGCGCACCGTCTCGCTGGAGTCGACCTCGACGCCGAGGTGATTGAGCGAGCCACCCTTGCCGGGGTTCTCGATGAGGACCAGCTTGAGGGGTGGTTCAGCCACAGCGAAGTTGGCGTAGCCGACCTTGCGTTTGGCTGGCTCGGTGTTGAACAGCTTGGAGTAGAAGGTGATTGCCTCATCGAGATCATCGACGTTGAGAGCCAATTGAACGCGAGACATGTCGGCGAACCTCCGAGTTGTGAGACATATATCGAACTAGTGACGCGGCCCAGCATGCCACCTTTTCGATATATGTCAATCTTTGTGGCAGGATGGGGTAATGCCGAAAGCGTTGCCGGTGATCGACACGAGTGGGCCGGTCTGTTGCGCCCCGGTGGCCTCAGGTCCGATGAGCGACGAGGACGCGTTGCAGATCGCGTTGCGGCTCAAGGCCCTGGCAGATCCGGCCCGGGTCAAGATCGTGTCGTATCTGTTCAGTTCCTCCTCAGGCGAGGAGATCTCAGGTGAGCTCGCAGCGGCGTTGGGGCTTAGCGAATCCACGGTCAGCCATCACCTGAACCAGCTGCGTAAGGCAGGGCTGATAGCTTCGGATCGGCGCGGGATGAATGTGTTTCACCGGGTCCGTCCGGATGCGTTGCAGGCTTTGTGCACCGCTCTGGACCCAAACTGTTGCTCCTGGCACGACGCCGGTGCTGGGGCGCGTTAAACACCGGCCAGAAAGAGGTGCGAGCACTCAGTCCAGGTAGTCGCGCAGCACCTGAGAACGGCTGGGGTGGCGCAGCTTCGACATCGTCTTGGACTCGATCTGGCGGATGCGCTCGCGGGTCACCCCGTAGACCTGGCCGATCTCGTCGAGCGTGCGGGGCTGGCCGTCGGTGAGCCCGAAGCGCAGCCGCACGACGCCTGCCTCGCGCTCGGAGAGCGTCTCGAGCACCGACTGGAGCTGGTCCTGCAGCAGCGTGAACGACACGGCGTCGACGGCGACCACGGCTTCGCTGTCCTCGATGAAGTCGCCGAGTTGGCTGTCGCCCTCGTCGCCGATCGTCTGGTCCAACGAGATCGGCTCGCGCGCGTACTGCTGGATCTCGAGCACCTTCTCCGGCGTGATGTCCATCTCCTTGGCCAGCTCCTCGGGCGTGGGCTCGCGGCCCAGGTCCTGCAGCAGCTCGCGCTGGATGCGGCCCAGCTTGTTGATCACCTCGACCATGTGCACGGGGATGCGGATGGTGCGGGCCTGGTCGGCCATGGCGCGGGTGATGGCCTGGCGGATCCACCACGTGGCGTAGGTGGAGAACTTGTAACCCTTTGTGTAGTCGAACTTTTCGACCGCGCGGATCAGGCCCAGGTTGCCTTCCTGGATGAGGTCGAGGAACGCCATGCCGCGGCCGGTGTAGCGCTTGGCCAGCGACACCACCAGCCGCAGGTTGGCTTCCAGCAGATGGTTTTTCGCGCGGTCGCCGTCGCGGCAGATCCACATCATGTCGCGGCGCTGGGCGGCGGGCAGCTTGTCGCCGCGCTCGGCCATGTCGGTCATCAGCTGCGTGGCGTAGAGCCCGGCCTCGATCCGCTTGGCCAGCTCGACCTCTTCCTCCGCGTTGAGCAGCGCGACTTTGCCGATCTGCTTGAGGTACGCGCGCACCGAGTCCGCGGACGCGGTGAGCTCGGCGTCCTTGCGGGCCTGGCGCAGGGCCTCGGATTCGTCTTCGTCCCAGACGAAATCGCCGGAGGCCTTGTCCTTTTCGGACGGCTCGGCGATGTCCTCGTCCTCATCGGTGGCGGCCGCAGCCTTCGCGGCGGGCGCGGGCGCGGCCTCGCCGTCCTCGGTGTCGGTGGCCTCGAGTTCGGCGTCGCCGTCGGCGGCCACGTCGTCTTCGAGGTCGTCGAGGTTGAGGTCCTCGGCGTCGATTTCGAGATCCTCGACGGCCTCGCCTTCGAGGTCGGGTTCGGCGTCGAGGTCCTCGACGACACCGTCGGTGTCGAGAGCGTCGGGGCCGGCGTCGGCGTCCTCGGGGGTGGCCTTGGCCGCCTTGGTTCCGCGGGCGGTCTTCGCGGCGGCGCTCTTGGCCGGGGTGCGGGTCTTCTTGGTCGCCTCTTTGGGCTCTGCGGCGTCGTGGTCGCGCGTGGTCTTGGTGACCCGGGGTGCCGTCTTGGTGGCCCGCTTGGCCGGGGCGGAGCCGTTGGCGGCCTTCGCCGGCGATCGCTTGGGGGGCGCCGACGGGGACTTCGTGGCGGTGCGTTTCACCGGCTCATCGGTTGCCGCACGTGCCTTGGTCGCTGCCACTTACACCCCTTCGGTCGGACGCACTCTCGGTGGGTTTGGGCATGGTTAACCGAAAGTGTCTGCTATGTCGAATGTCGGCGTTTGATGTCGGCGTGTGTGTTCGCACGCATTGTTTGGGCGGTCGCCGAGGACCATTGTAACGACAGTGGGCGCTCGCACCCGCCGACCGGCCAAAATTCAGTGCGTCACATCGAAGGTCGCCGCCATCGCCGCGCCCACGATGCCGGCGGTGTTCTGCAGGGCGGCGGGCACCACCGGGGTGCGGTTTTGCAGCAGCGGCACCCATTTGTCGGCCTTGCGGCTGATGCCGCCCCCGGCGATGAACAGATCCGGCCAGATCGCGTTCTCGATGGCCACCAGCACCCGGGTGACCTGCTTGGCCCACTTTTCGAAGCTCCAGCCCTTGCGCTCCTTGACCGACGACGCCGCCCGCTTTTCGGCCTCTTTGCCGCCGACCTCGAGGTGGCCGAACTCGGTGTTGGGAATCAGCGTCCCGTTGTGGATGACCGCGGAGCCGATGCCCGTGCCGAACGTCAGCAGCACCACCAGGCCGGTCTGGTCCCGGCCCGCGCCGTAGCGCTCCTCGGCGAGCCCGGCTGCGTCGGCGTCGTTGAGGATCACGACGTCCTGGCCGTCGAGTTCGGCGCCGATGACGTCGCGGGCGTTGGTGCCGATCCACGCCTTGTCGACGTTGGCGGCCGTCTGGACGACGCCATGGGTGACGACGCCGGGATAGGTCACCCCGAGCGGACCGGTCCAGCCGAATCCGTCGACGACCTCGGCGATGGTTTTGGCGACGGCCGACGGCGTGGCCGGCTGCGGGGTCAGCAGCTTGATGCGTTCGCCGATCAACAGCCCGGTGTCCATGTCGACGATGCCGCCCTTGATGCCGCTGCCGCCGACGTCGATGCCGAACCCGCGACGCTGCGCCTGGCCGGGTGGCGTATCCGTGGTCGAGTCGCTGCTGGTCATCGGAACTCCTCGGCGAGACTTGGCCTGTCCGCCCACCTTAGCCGCGTTTGTGATGCGATGGACGGGTGACGCGTCCCGGCAACGAGCCCGCACGGCTGCGTTCGGTGGCCGAGAAGCTGGCCGCCGAGGCGGCCGGGTTCGTGCGGCGCCGGCGCGCAGAGGTTTTCGGGGCTTACGGCGGGCCGGCCGCGGGCAGCGGCGCGGTGCGGACGAAGTCCACGCCGACCGACCCGGTGACCGTCGTCGACACCGACACCGAGCGGCTCTTGCGGGATCGGCTGGCCCAACTGCGGCCCGGTGACCCGGTGCTCGGCGAGGAGGGCGGCGGGGAACCGGGGGCCGGCGACGCGATCACCTGGGTGCTCGACCCCATCGACGGCACGGTGAATTTCGTCTACGACATCCCGGCCTACGGGGTGTCGGTGGCCGCGCAGATCGACGGCGTGTCGGTGGCGGGTGCGGTCGCCGACGTCGTCGCCGGCCGGGTTTACTCGGCGGCGACCGGACTCGGCGCGCACGTCACCGACGACCAGGGGACGCGGCCGCTGCGGTGCACCGCGGTCGACGATCTGTCAATGGCGTTGCTGGGCACCGGATTTGGCTACTCGCGGCGGCGCCGCACCAGCCAGGCGGCGTTACTGGCGCGGATGCTGCCGCTGGTGCGCGACGTCCGTCGCATCGGGTCCGCGGCGCTGGACTTGTGCATGGTCGCGGCCGGCCGGCTGGACGCCTACTACGAGCACGGTCTGCAGGCGTGGGACCGCGCGGCCGGCGCGCTGATCGCCGCCGAAGCGGGGGCCCGGGTGGTGATCCCGATGCCCGACGACCCGTCCGCCGGCGCCGCATTGGTGGTGGCCGCCGCCCCCGGCATCGCCGATCAGCTGTTGGCGGCCCTACGGCACTGCGACGGGCTGGCGCCGCTGCCGTACTGAGCCGATCAGCAGCTGCTGGCGTGAATCTTTTGCAGCAGCAAGGGATCCGCCGGCTCGGCGGCGCCGGGCCGCAGTCCCGCCAGCACCGCGTCGATGTCGTCGTTGTGGGCCAGCGCGGTGAACTCCGTGCCCAGGGCGAGGTCGACGGAGTCGTCGGCGCGGCTGTCGTTGAACAGCTCGCTGCACGGCGCCACCAGCCACACCGCGGCCGCGGTCGCCTGTCCGGCCGTGCCGAACCGGATCTGGCCCTGGCAGTTGAGCCGGGTGCCGGCGTAGACGGGGTCGTTGGCGGCGGTGGGTTGGGCAAAGCCGAGGTCTTTCATCGCCCCCGCGACGTCGCCGGCCTGCCCGCCGCGACCGCTGGCGTTGAGCACGCGGACCTTGGTGTCGGCGAGCTTGGCCGGGCTCACGTCGGCCATGGCGCTGCGCGACACCTGCTCACCGAGCTGCGGCACAGCCGACCCGGTCGGCGCGATCGACGCGGTGGACCCGGCAGGCTGGGGCGGCGGGTTGCACATCACGGCCTCGTGCACCTTCGCCGGGCGTGTCAACGCCACGATCCACACCACCGCGGTGACCACCGCGAGGACCGCGACCACGAAGATGGCGGGCCGGGGGTTGCGTCGCCGAAAGGGCCTACCGTGCTTGTCAAAAGCGGTACCCTCGGTGATTTGTGCGACCACAGGTGCACTCTAAACGGACTGTTTAAGACTCGAGACGAGGGTCAATCCACCCGTGTGACGTAAATCACACCTTAATGGCGCGCGATACGGGCACGAATCGTTTGGTGGATGCGTTCGACGCTGGTACAAAGCGTTGCTTGGGTAAACGAGGCCTTTGAGGGGAATAGGGCAGGGGATAGATATGCCTACCGACTACGACGCTCCGCGGCGTACCGAGACGGACGACGTCTCGGAAGACTCGCTGGAGGAGCTCAAAGCGCGACGGAACGAAGCGGCTTCGGCCGTGGTCGACGTCGACGAATCCGAGTCCGCCGAAAATTTCGAGCTGCCCGGCGCCGACCTGTCCGGCGAGGAGCTGTCCGTCCGCGTCATCCCGAAGCAGGCCGACGAGTTCACCTGCTCGAGTTGCTTTCTGGTTCAACACCGCAGCCGTCTCGCCAGCGAGAAGAACGGCGTGATGATCTGTACCGACTGCGCAGCCTGATCGGTCAGCTGCGTAATGCCGACAGCACCCGCTCCGGGTGACGGCAGCTCACCAGCCAGTACGGCGTCGGGTCGTCTGGGTCATCGAGGATCACCAGAACCATCGGGCCGACCCATGCCCGGTGCAGCACATAGGCCGCCGGGTCGAGCTGGCGGCCCAGCGCTGCCGACTTCGCCGACGGCGCGATCTCGGCGGACCGGGTGATCACGTTGACCGGCAGGTGCGCTTCGGCGGCCCACAATTCCACCCCGGCCGGTCCGGCCGTGACGCGGATCTCGATGCGGCCCAACCACAACAGTGCACCCGCCGCCACCACGAACAGCGTTGCGTACGGCACCCAGTCGGGCAGGGAGCGCACACCCAGGTTGACTTCGAAGGCGATCAGACCCGCCAGCCCGAGGGCCAGCGGCCACCACCACCACGGCACCCACAGCCGTTCGCGATATCGCACGCTATGCGGCGCGACGCGCGTTGAAGACACGCGGTCAAGGGTAGTCTGTGGCCCCGTGTCGACCAGTCTGGCCTTTGAAGTCAAAGTAGTGCGCCTCGACCCCGGGCTTCCGCTGCCCAGCCGCGCCCACGAGGGCGACGCCGGGGTCGATCTCTACAGCGCCGAAGACGTCACGCTGGACCCGGGTCACCGGGCCCTGGTGCGAACCGGCGTCGCGGTCGCCATTCCGTTCGGCATGGTGGGCCTGGTTCATCCGCGCTCGGGATTGGCTGCGCGCGTGGGGCTTTCGATCGTCAACAGCCCCGGCACCATCGACGCGGGCTACCGCGGCGAGGTCAAGGTCGCGCTGATCAACCTCGACCCGGCCGATCCGATCGTGGTGCACCGCGGCGACCGCATCGCCCAATTGCTGGTGCAGCGGGTCGAGCTGGTCGAGCTGGTCGAGGTGTCGTCGTTCGACGAGGCCGGGCTGGCCGAAACATCCCGTGGCGACGGCGGTCACGGTTCTTCCGGAGGGCATGCGAGTTTGTGACCGCCGGCGACGATGCAGTGGGGGTACCACCCGCTTGCGGGGGAGGAAGCGATGAGGAGGAGCGGCGGCTCATGGCGGCATTGGGTAAAGGTTCAAGCAAGGACGACGAGGCCCCGGTCGAGCAGGACGACCCGGCCTCCTCGGATGAGCTCGAAGAGCTCGAGGGGCCGTTCGACATCGACGACTTCGACGACCCGGCGGTCGCCGAGCTGGCCCGCCTCGATCTGGGGTCGGTGCTCATCCCGATGCCGGAGGCCGGCCAACTGCAGGTCGAGTTGACCGAGACCGGGGTCCCCAGCGCGGTGTGGGTGGTCACGCCCAACGGGCGTTTCACGATCGCCGCCTACGCCGCGCCCAAGACGGCCGGCCTGTGGCGGGAGGTGGCCGCCGAGCTCGCCGAGTCGCTGCGCAAGGACTCCGCCCAGGTCAGCATCAAGGACGGCCCATGGGGCCGGGAGGTGGTCGGCACCGCGTCGGGCGCGGTGCGGTTCATCGGGGTCGACGGCTACCGGTGGATGATCCGCTGCGTCGTCAACGGCCCGCACGAGACCATCGAGGCGCTGGAGCAGGAGGCGCGAGCCGCGTTGGCGGACACCGTGGTTCGCCGCGGCGACACGCCGCTGCCGGTGCGCACGCCGTTGGCCGTGCAGCTGCCCGAGGCGATGGCCGAACAGCTGCGGGCGGCCGCGGCCGCGCAGCAGGAGGCCCAGGCGGGGCAGCCGCCGGCCGAGCCGGCGGCGCGCCGCAGCGCCGAGGGGTCGGCCATGCAGCAGCTGCGCACCACCACCGGCGGCTAGCCAAACCTTCGCCGAAACTGCGCTCAGCGCGCGTTCTCGTCGACCAACCGCGATCTGTGTGCAGGCTCGGCGGCTAAAGCGCGGCCAGCGCGGCCACGCAGGCCGCGCCCAGCGCGGCGGTGTCCGCGCCCATCTGGTCCAGCGTCACCGTCCGCAGCGCCGCGCGGGGAGCGGCGTCAACCCACTCGACCGCCACCTGCAGCGGGTGGATCGGATCGTCGACCGCGGCGACCACGGCCAGCGGGGCGGCCAGCCGGGCCAGCTCGGCGCGGCTGGGCGCGACGTAGGCAGCCGCCTCCTCCATGGCGTCGGGCAGCTGCGGCCACTGCGCGCGCCAGGACCGGGCCAGCTCGTCGCCGAGCCAGGGCGGGCTGGACGCGCGCATCTGCGTCGTCGTCGCCGCCAACCCGTTGGCGCGCAACTCGGATGCCGAATACCGCGCGGCCGCCGCCGCGGGCGCGGTCCCGGGGGCGCCGGCCCACGCCGGCAGCGCGGCCAGGATGGCGACCGCGCGATCGGGATGCGCCAGCGCCCAGGCGGCCGCCACGGCGGCACCGATCGAGACGCCGCCGACGGCAATGGCGCCCTCGCGCGCGGCGTCGTCCAGCGCGCACAGGTAGCCGGCGACCAACCGGTCCGGTCGGGGCGCGGGCGTCAGGAGTGTCGCGCCGGCCTCGCGCAACGGGGCGGAAAACGCCCGGTAGACGTAGTCGTCGTCGGATCCGGTTCCGGGCAGCAACACGGTCGTCACACCCCGCAAATCCACGGCCACCCCTCGATATTGCCCGCCCCCGGGGGTAGGTCCAACATCACGTTTGATTCGTATAGCGCCGGGGAACCAAGGGGTCTACGGTGTCCGTTGGCATTAGACAAGCCCGAGGCTTACCAAGCATCGTCAGGAGGGGCCATGGGGGCCCAAGGTTATTTGCGCCGGCTGACCCGTCGGTTGACGGAGGACCCGGAGCAGCTGGACTCCGAGGAGTTGTCCGACGAAGTCGCAAGCACCGGCGCGCAGCGCGCGATCGATTGCGAACGTGGCCAGGAGGTCACCATGATCGGCACCCTGCGCAGCGTGGAGACGAACGGCAAGGGGTGCTCCGGCGGGGTCCGCGCCGAACTGTTCGACGGCACCGACACCGTCACCCTGGTGTGGCTGGGCCAGCGTCGCATCCCGGGCATCGACTCGGGCCGCACGCTGCGGGTGCGCGGCCGGATGGGCAAGCTCGAGAACGGAACCAAGGCCATCTACAACCCCCACTACGAAATTGAGCGGTGACCGCTCGCCCGTGACCACCGAGCGCATCGGCCCCGAACGCCTGCTGGCGCAGGTCGGCGGGATCAGCGGCATCGCCTACTCGTCGCTGCCCGCGGTGGTCTTCGTGGTGGTCTCCGGCCTGTCCGGATTGTTGCCCGCGATCGCGGCCGCCCTGGGTGTCGCGGCGCTGGTCTTGCTGTGGCGGCTGATCCGGCGGGACTCGACCCAGCCGGCCGTGTCCGGGTTCATCGGTGTCGCGGTGTGCGCGCTGATCGCCTTCCTGGTGGGCCAGTCCAAGGGCTACTTCCTCATGGGCATCTGGATGTCGCTGCTGTGGGCGGTGGTGTTCGGGGTGTCGGTGCTGATCCGCCGGCCGCTGGTCGGCTACGCGTGGAGCTGGGCCGGCGGACACGATCGCCGTTGGCGCGAGGTGCCGCGGGCCGTCTACGCGTTCGACATCGCGACGCTGTGCTGGGTGGCGTTGTTCGGCGCCCGGTTCGTGGTGCAGCGGCTGCTCTACGACGCCGATCAGACCGGTTGGCTGGGGGTGGCGCGGATCGCGATGGGCTGGCCGCTGACCGCGCTGGCCGCGCTGGCGACCTACGTGGCGATCAAGGCCGCCCAGCGGGCGCTGCCCGCACCCGAGGAGCCCGGCACGGATTAGTCGGGCGAGGTGTCCGGCAGCAGCAGCTTGCGCAGGTCCTCCTCGGCCTCGGCGACCGCGACGAACAGCAGCTCGTCGCCGCCCTCCAGCGGCTCGTCGGCCTCGGGCACGATCACGCGCGGGCCGCGCAGGATCGTCACCAGCGACGCATCCCGCGGCAGCTGCAGGCGGCGCACCGGCTTGCCGCCCCACGGCGTGTCGTCGGGCAGGGTGATCTCCACCAGGTTGGCCTGGCCCCGACGGAATTCCATGAGCCGCACCAGATCTCCGACGGCGACGGCCTCCTCGATCAGCGAGGCCAGCATGCGCGGGGTGGACACCGCCACGTCGACCCCCCACGCGTCGGTGAACAGCCACTCGTTGCGGGGGTCGTTGACCCGGGCCACCACCCGCGGCACCGCGAACTCGGTCTTGGCCAACAGGCTGAGCACGACGTTGACCTTGTCGTCACCGGTCGCGGCGACCACCACGTCGAAGTCCTCCAGGTGCACCGACTGCAGCAGGGTCAGTTCGCAGGCGTCCCCGAGGCGCCAGTGCGCGGCCGGGATGGCGTCGACGTCGACGTGGTCGGGGTTGCGCTCGATCAGCGTCACGTCGTGGTCGTTGGCGACCAGCTCGCGGGTGACCGAGCGTCCGACGGCGCCCGCCCCGGCGACCGCTACTTTCATTTGCGCTGCTCTCCGGAATCGAGGTCCTCGCTGGGCGGCAGGGCCGCGATCGCCACGGCCTCGGCGGCGCGGCCGGATATCGCGGCGATGTAGACCTGGTCGCCGGCCTGGATCACGGTCTTCGGCTCGGGCAGCACCCCGGTGCCGAACCGGATCAAAAACGCCACCCGCGCGCCGGTGGCCTGCTCCAGATCGGTGGCCCGGCGCCCCACCCAGTCCTCGTGCAGCTCCAGCTCGGCGACCGCGACGGTGCCGGTCGGGTCGCGCCACTTGGCGGTTTCGCCCTCCCGGGTCAGCGCGTTGAGCAGGCGATCGGTGGTCCAGGGCACCGTGGCGATCGTGGGGATGCCGAGGCGCTCGTAGACCTCGGCGCGTTTGGCGTCGTAGATGCGGGCGACGACGCGCCCCACGCCGAAAGTCTCGCGGGCCAGCCGGGCCGCGATGATGTTGGAGTTGTCCCCGGAGGACACCGCAGCGAACGCGTCGGCCGCTTCGACGCCGGCCCTCAGCAACACGTCCCGGTCGAATCCCTGCCCCAGCACCCGCTCGCCCGCGAACTCGGGGCTCAGCCGGTTGAACGCGGCGCTGTCGCGGTCGATGACGGCCACATCGTGGCCGATCCGGGACAGCCCGTCGGCCAGTGAGGAGCCCACCCGGCCGCAACCCATCACCACCACGCGCACTGAGGTCCTCCCGGCTGGGTCCTGCGCTGTTCATCGGCAACCCGGGCTGGCCAGCCGATTCGGTTCGTCCGCAACATTCTCGCCTACGGAACGCTATCAAGCCCGCGTGGGCTTACCCTTGGCTCTCGTGTCCAAACTTTCGACCGCTGCGCGCCGGTTGCTCATCGGCCGGCCGTTTCGCAGCGACCGGCTGAGTCACACCCTGCTGCCCAAGCGGATCGCGCTGCCGGTGTTCGCCTCGGACGCGTTGTCCTCGGTGGCGTACGCGCCCGAGGAAGTCTTTCTGATGCTCTCGGTCGCCGGGGTCACCGCGTACGCGCTGACACCGTGGATCGGGCTCGCCGTGGCCGGGGTCATGCTCGTCGTGGTGGCCAGCTATCGGCAGAACGTGCATGCCTACCCGTCGGGCGGCGGCGACTTCGAGGTGGTCACCACCAACCTCGGAGACACGGCCGGCCTCGTCGTCGCGAGCGCCCTGATGGTGGATTACGTTCTCACCGTTGCGGTTTCGACGGCGTCGGCGATGTCGAACATCGGCTCGGCGATCCCGGTCGTGGCCCAGCACAAGGTGTTGTTCTGCGTGGGCGCAATCCTTGTGGTGATGGCGCTGAACCTGCGCGGGGTCCGCGAGTCCGGGGTGGCGTTCGCGATCCCCACCTACGCGTTCATCGTCGGGGTGCTGGTCATGATCGGCTGGGGGTTGTTCCGCATCTTCGTGCTGGGCGACCCGCTGCGGGCGGAGTCCGCCGGCTTCCAGATGCACGCCGCGCACGGCCAGGTCGTCGGCTTCGCGTTGGCGTTTTTGGTGGCGCGGTCCTTCTCGTCGGGGTGCGCGGCGCTGACCGGTGTCGAGGCGATCAGCAACGGGGTGCCGGCGTTCGAAAAACCCAAGTCCCGCAACGCCGCGACGACGCTGCTGATGCTGGGCGGCATCGCGGTGACGCTGCTGATGGGGATCATCGTGCTGGCCGAGAAGATCGGGGTGCAGCTTGTCGAGGACCCGGCGACGCAACTGACCGGCGCGCCGGCCGACTACTACCAGAAGACGCTGGTCGCGCAGCTGGCCGAGACCGTGTTCGGCAGCTTTCACATCGGATTCCTGCTGATCGCGACGGTGACCGCGCTGATCCTGGTGCTGGCGGCCAACACCGCGTTCAACGGCTTCCCGGTGCTGGGCTCGGTCCTGGCGCAGCACAGCTACCTGCCGCGCCAGTTGCACACGCGCGGAGACCGATTGGCGTTCTCCAACGGGATCCTGTTCCTGTCGGCGGCGGCCCTGCTGGCGATCATCGCGTTCCGCGCCGAGGTCACCGCGCTGATCCAGCTGTACATCGTCGGGGTGTTCATCTCGTTCACCCTCAGCCAGATCGGTATGGTGCGGCACTGGACGCGGCTGCTGCGCACCGAGACCGACCCGCAGGCGCGGCGCAAGATGATGCGCTCGCGGGTGGTCAACACGGTCGGGCTGCTGTCCACGGGCGCGGTGCTGCTGGTCGTGTTGATCACCAAGTTCGCCGCGGGGGCGTGGATCGCGCTGTTCGCGATGAGCCTGCTGTTCGGGATCATGAAGATGATCCACCGGCACTACCGCACCGTCAGCCAAGAACTGGAGGAGCAGGAGGCCGCCCAGCACGACGTGGTGCTGCCCAGCCGCAATCACGCGCTGGTGCTGGTGTCCAAGCTGCACCTGCCGACCCTGCGGGCGCTGGCCTACGCGCGTGCCACCCGCCCGGACGCGCTCGAGGCGCTGACGGTCAGCGTCGACGACGCCGAAACCCGCGACCTGGTGCACAAGTGGGAGGAAAGCGATATCAGTGTGCCGCTCAAGGTCATTGCGTCGCCGTACCGTGAGGTCACCCGCCCCGTCCTCGACTACGTCAAGCGGGTCAGCAAGGAGTCGCCGCGCACCGTGGTGACGGTGTTCATCCCCGAGTACGTGGTGGGCCATTGGTGGGAGCAGGTTTTGCACAACCAGAGCGCGCTGCGGCTCAAGGGACGGCTGCTGTTCATGCCCAACGTGATGGTCACTTCCGTTCCCTGGCAGTTGAATTCGTCGGAGCGACTCAAGGCGTTCCAACCGCACGCGGCGCCCGGCGATGCCCGTCGGGGCATCTTCGATTGAGCACCGAGCTGACACTGGTCACCGGAGCCCCCGCCAACGGGGGCAGCTGCGTGGCCCACCACGAGGGCCGCGTCGTGTTCGTCCGCTACGCGCTGCCCGGCGAGCGGGTGCGGGCGCGCGTCACCGCGCAGCGCGAATCCTATTGGCACGCCGAGGTTGTCGAGGTCATCGAGCCCTCGGGCGATCGCGTCGCTCCCCTGTGCCCGATCGCCGGGCCCGACGGCGCCGGGTGTTGCGACCTGGCGTTCGCGGCCCCACCGGCCGCGGGGGCGCTGAAGGCGCAGGTCGTGGCCAACCAGCTGCAGCGCCTCGGCGGGCAGCACTGGCTGGGCGAGGCCGAGCCGTTGTCGCCGGATGTCACCGGGTGGCGCACCCGGGTGCGGCTGGACGTGGGCGCCGACGGCGCGCCGGGTTTTCACCGCTACCACAGCGACGAGTTGGTCACCGACCTGCGCTGCGCGCAGTTACCGCCGGGAATGCTGGACCGGCTGGCCGGCACCGAGTGGGCGCCCGGCGCGCACCTGCACGTGGCGATCGACGACGACGATCAGCGCCACATCGTGTGCACTCAACGGCAGGGCCGGCGGACCGTGACGACGGTGATCGAAGGCGGCTACGAGGCGGTGCAGCGGGTGCGCGGGCGCGACTGGCGGGTGCCCGTCACGGCGTTCTGGCAGGCGCATCGCGACGCGGCCGGCGTGTACAGCGGGCTGGTCGCCGACTGGGCGCAGCCCGGCGCGGGCGCGACCGTGTGGGATCTCTACGGCGGCGCCGGCGTTTTCGCGGCCGCACTGGGTGACGCGGTGGGGGAGTCGGGGCGGGTGCTGACCGTGGATACCTCGCGCTCGTCGACGCGCGCCGCCCGGGCCGCGCTCGCGGACCTGCCGCAGGTCAGCGTCGTCACCGACTCGGTGCGCCGCGCGCTCAGCGCGCAGCGCGCGAACGGCGCACGCGCAGACGTCGCGGTGCTGGACCCGCCGCGGGCCGGCGCCGGGCGCGAGGTCGTCGAGCTGGTCGCCGCCGCCGAGGTCCCGCGCGTGGTCCACATCGGCTGCGAGGCAGCGTCATTCGCGCGCGACGTCGGCCTGTACCGCGGCCACGGCTACACCGTCGCGGAGATCAGGGTGTTCGACGCGTTCCCGCTGACCCATCACAGCGAATCCGTCGCGCTGTTGACCCGTTAGGTCATTTTTCTTGCCGAGGCTGCGCGGAGATTTTCCCCCGGAGCGGCTAGACTCCGTCGCGGTGTGCCGGGAAGTCTGGTCGGCGATGTCTGGCGTATCACTGTCGACCGACCGAAAGGCTTGGGTGGCTATGCGATTGCAGCCATCGTGAACGAAACCCTTCGTTACGCGCTGGTCATTTTGTTCTCCAGCGCAGTCGGTCTGGTCGCGGTGCTGGCTAACCGTCTCACCGAGCGGGTGAAGGTCCCGGTGCCCTTGCTGGTGCTGGTCGGGGCCGCCGTGGCAGTGCACGCGGTGCCGGCGGTGCAGCCACCGTCCGAGCGGACCGTGGAGCGGGTGATCACCATCGCGTTGGTGTTGGTGTTGTTCGACGGCGGCATGCACATCGGGCCGTCGCGCTTCCGCGCCGCGGCCGTCCCGATCCTGTCGGTGGGCGTCGTGGGAACCGCCCTCACCGCCGTCGGGGCCGCATTGACGGTGCACTACGTGGGTGGAATCAGCTGGTTCCCGGCCGTGCTAGTGGCCACGGCCGTGGCGCCCACCGATCCGGCCGTGGTCTTCTCCGTTTTGGGCAAACGGGAGATCAGGGGTCGCAGCAGTACCATCCTGGAGGGCGAGTCCGGTGCCAATGATCCGGTCGGCATCTCCTTGATGTCCAGCCTGATTGCCGCCGGTGGTCTCAGCGCCGCCGGATTCGCCAGCGTGGGAACCCAATTCGTTTTGCAGATGGCGATCGGCCTCGCCGTCGGGGTGGTCGGTGGCCGTACTCTGCTCGCCTTCATGCGCCGCGTGGCCTTACCGAGCGAAGGCCTGTATTCGCTACGAACGCTGGCATCCTGTCTGATGTTGTACGGCATTGCCACGCTTGCGCACGGCTCGGGGTTTCTGGCGGTGTTCGTCGCCGGCATCGTGATCGGCGACGCTCGCGCGCCCTACAAGCCGGAGATCAAGCGATTCCACGCTGCCCTGGCCGGTCTGGCGGAGATCGTTGCGTTTGCCGTGCTGGGTTTGACCGTCGACCTCAATGTGCTTGCCCATCCCGATGTCTGGATCCCCGGGCTCATCCTCGGCGTGGCCCTGACATTGGTGATTCGTCCGCTGGCGGTGGGCTCGTGCCTGGCTCCGATCCGGCTGCAGCGAAACGAACGGGTCTTCGTTCTTTTCGCCGGGCTCAAGGGCGCGGTGCCGATATTGCTCGGCGAATTCCTCCGGGCCGCCCACGTGGCCGACGCCGAACGCCTGTACGGCATCGTGGTCGTGGTCGTCATATTCTCCGTGCTGGTGCAGGGCGGCTCGGTGCCTGGCGTCGCAAGGCTGTTGCGGCTGCCCATGCGCACCGTGGAGACCCAGCCATGGGAGATAGGTGTCCGCCTCGCGGACGAACCAGAGGGGGTCCATCGCTTCAGTGTTGCGCCGGGGTCCGCTACCGAGGGATGCACAGTGGAGGGCCTCGGTGACCGTGTCGGTGACATTTGGGTGAGCATCGTGGTCCGGACCACCGGCCTGGTGCCCGTGCGGGGCGACACCGAACTTCAGGCCGGCGACGAAGTCGTCGTCCTGGCGGATCCCGAACTGCATGACACCCTGGCCGAACTATTCGGCGCGTCGTAAGCCGGCCATCCCCGGCGCTGCACTGCTGTTCCCGCGGCCGCTGCGTAGACTGTCGGGATGCTGGAACAGATCCGCGGGCCCGCAGATCTGCAGCACCTTTCCCAACATCAGCTTCGCGAGCTGGCCGCCGAGATTCGCGAGTTCCTGATTCACAAGGTTGCTGCCACCGGGGGGCACCTGGGACCCAATCTCGGCGTGGTCGAGTTGACGCTGGCCCTGCACCGGGTGTTCGACTCCCCGCACGACCCGATCGTCTTCGACACCGGGCATCAGGCCTACGTCCACAAGATGCTGACGGGGCGCGCTCACGACTTCGAAAGCCTGCGCAAAAAGGGTGGGCTGTCGGGGTATCCGTCGCGCGCGGAGAGCGAGCACGACTGGGTCGAGTCCAGCCATGCCAGCGCGTCGTTGTCCTACGCCGACGGTCTGGCGAAGGCGTTCGAGCTGACCGGGCACCGCAACCGGCACGTCGTCGCGGTGGTGGGCGACGGCGCGCTCACCGGCGGTATGTGCTGGGAAGCGCTGAACAACATCGCCGCCTCGCGCCGCCCGGTGATCATCGTCGTCAACGACAACGGCCGCAGCTACGCGCCCACCATCGGCGGTGTCGCCGACCGCCTGGCCACGCTGCGACTGCAGCCGGCCTACGAGCAGGCCCTGGAGCGGGGCCGCGACGTGGTGCGCTCGCTGCCGCTGTTCGGCCAGATCGCCTACCGCTTCATGCACAGCGTCAAGGCCGGCATCAAGGACTCGCTGTCACCGCAGTTGCTGTTCACCGATCTCGGGCTGAAGTACGTCGGGCCGGTCGACGGCCACGACGAGCGCGCGGTGGAGGCCGCGCTGCGCCACGCGCGCGGCTTCGGGCGCCCGGTGGTCGTGCACGTCGTCACGCGCAAGGGCATGGGCTACGGGCCGGCCGAGGACGACGAGGCCGAGCAGATGCACTCCTGCGGCGTGATCGATCCGGCCACCGGGCTGGCCACCAAGATCGCCGGCCCCAGTTGGACGGCGACCTTCTCCGACGCCCTGATCGCCTGCGCGAGGGTGCGCCGCGACGTCGTGGCCATCACCGCGGCCATGCCCGGGCCGACCGGGCTGACGGCGTTCGGGCAGCAGTTCCCGGACCGCCTATTCGACGTCGGCATCGCCGAGCAGCACGCGATGACGTCGGCGGCCGGTCTGGCGATGGGCGGCATGCACCCGGTGGTCGCCATCTATTCGACGTTCCTCAACCGGGCCTTCGACCAGATCATGATGGACGTCGCGCTGCACAAGCTGCCCGTCACGATGGTGCTCGACCGGGCCGGGGTCACCGGTTCCGACGGCGCCAGCCACAACGGGGTGTGGGACCTGTCGATGCTCAACATCGTGCCCGGCATCCGGGTCGCCGCGCCCCGCGACGCCACCCGGCTGCGCGAGGAGCTCGGCGAGGCGCTGGACGTCGATGACGGCCCGACGGTGCTGCGTTTCCCCAAAGGCGATGTGGGGGAAGACATTCCGGCCCTAGAGCGGGTTTCGGGTGTCGACGTGCTCGCGGTGCCGGCCGCGGGCAGCAACCACGACGTGCTGCTGGTGGCCGTCGGCGCGTTCGTCCCGATGGCGCTCCAGGTGGCCAAGCGGCTGCACACCCAGGGCATCGGGGTGACCGTGGTCGACCCGCGCTGGGTGTTGCCGGTGCCCGACGGCGTCGTGCAGATGGCCGCGCAGCACAAGCTGGTCGTCACGTGCGAGGACAACGGCGTCAACGGCGGCGTCGGGTCGGCGGTGTCGGCGGCGCTGCGGCGCGCGGAGATCGACACGCCCTGCCGCGACGTCGGGTTGCCCCAGCAGTTCTACGAGCACGCCTCGCGCGGTGAGGTGCTGGCCGATCAGGGGCTGACCGACCAGGACATCGCGCGGCGCGTCACCGGGTGGGTCGCCGCGCTGGGCGCCAAGGTCACCGACGCCACCGAGTCCGAATTCCGGCAGCACCTCGACTAGCCGTTGACTCTGCGCCTACGGCGCAAAAGTGCGAGAAGGCCGCGCCCTCAGCGCAGAGTCAAGTCGAATCAGTCAGCGCCCGCGCCAGTGCGGGGTCGACGAGCTCGCGCTGCCACGCCCGCGCCTGCCCGGCCCGCAGGAACTCGTCGATGGCCGCCAACGGCTCCGGTGCCGGCTCCCAGTCCCAGCACAGCCGTCGCACCAGGTCGGGCGAGATCAGGTTCTCAGTGGGGACATGCACGCGTTCCGAGACTTCCCCCAGCGCCGCGCGGGCGGCCTCGAGTCGGGCTGCGGCCTCGGGCTTGCGCCTGCTCCACCGCGCCGGCGGCGGCGGGCCGTTGGGCGGCTCGGCGTCCTCCGGCGGGTCCTGGCTGTGCCGGGCCGCCTTGAGCGCCGCCAGCCAGACCTCGGCGCTGCGGCGCTGGTTGCGCCCGCCGAACACCGGCAGGGCGACGAGCTCCTCGACCGTCTTCGGGTCGGCGACCGCGGCGTCGATGATGGCCGAATCCGGCAGCACGCGGCGCGGGGCGATGTCGCGGCGCTGGGCGATGCGGTCGCGCGCCAGCCACAGCTCGCGCACCGCGGCGAGGCCGCGGCGGTCGCGCACCCGGTGAATCCCCGACGTCCGCCGCCAGCGGTCCCGCCGCGCGGCCGCGGCGGCGTCGCCGTCGCCCGTCTTGAAGTCGCGCAGGTAGTCGAATTCCTCGGCGGCCCAACCGGTTTTGCCCTGCTCGGCCAGCACGCCCGAGATCGCCGCGCGCAGCTCGATGAGCAACTCCACATCCAGGGCCGCATAGTTGAGCCACGCGTCGGGCAGCGGCCGCTTGGACCAGTCGGCCGCGCCGTGGCCCTTGGCCAGCCCGAAGCCCAGCAGCCGCTCGACCATGGTCGCCAGGTTCACCCGGTCGAACCCGGCCAGCCGCCCGGCGAGCTCGGTGTCGTAGAGGGCCGGCGGCCGCATGCCGACCTCGGCGAGGCACGGCAGGTCCTGGTCGGCGGAGTGCAGGATCCATTCGTCGGTGCCGAGCACCTCGGCGACCGGCCGCAGCGCCGTCAGCGGGTCGGCGCCGTGGCTGACGGGGTCGACGAGCACCGTGCCGGCCCCCGCGCGCCGGATCTGGATCAGGTAGGCCCGGTTGGAGTAGCGGAAACCCGACGCCCGCTCGGCGTCCACCGCGAACGGCCCGTGCCCGCGGTCCAGCAGCCGCGCGGCGTCCTCGATCTCGCGGACCGACACGGCAAGGTCGGGAACGCCGTCGGCCGGGTGCGGCAGCGGGGTGGGTTCAGGGGTGCCTTCGGTGCTTTCGGGCGCGGTGCTGTCGGGCCCGCAGGCCCCCGGTTCGCCCATGTCAGGCGCGTGACCGCGAGCTCAGGTCGGTGACTCCGGTCGGCGGCAGGCCAGCCGCGTGCTCCAGCACCTCGCAGAACGCCTCGACGTGGGCCCCGACGTCGGGCGTGGTCGCCGTCCACGACGCGCGCAGCTCCAGCTGGTGGGCGCGGGGAGGTCCGGAGATGTCGCCGTAGCGCACCGAGGTGGTGGCGGTGACGGTGCCGCCCAGGGCGGTGGTCTGCTCGAGGCGCGACTGCAGCGCGTCGACCAGCCAGCTCCACGCCACCTCCGGCAGCAGGGGGTCGACGGCCTCGCTGGGGTCGAGGTCGGCCTGGATGTAGGCGACCAGACGGATGGTGCCGTCCCAGGCGTCGGCGCCGTCCGGGTCGTACAGCAGGATCAGCCGGCCGAACGCGTCGCCCTCGGAGCGCTCCGGGACGATCTCCAGGTCGGGGTGCTTGACCTCGGCACCCAGCGCGTAGCTGTAGGGGGCCAGCCGCTGCGGTGGCCGGATCGGGCCCAGCTCGATCTCCGGCCGCACGGAGACGGCGTTCATCGCCGCCACCGCCTCGCGGAATGGGGCCGGTTCAGTCGAGGTCACAGCGTTCGACGGTAGACCTCCAGGCCGACGCGCCGAAACAGGCGCGCCGAATTCCGCGCCCCTCGCGACCAACCCGTTACCTGCGCGCAGCGCCGCCCCGGTGAGGGCATAATCGCTGGTCAGGTGACGGAGCCGCCGGTGAAGCGGGCGGGGCGCTTCTCGCGGTGGGCGGCCAGCCCCTCCCGCACGTCGGGGCCGCTGAAACTGAGGAATTCCAGGCCCACCGACGTCTCGAAGGTGGGGCCCATCATGCGGTACCAGTGATTCAGGCTGCGCTTGGTCCACTGGATTGCGTGCTGCGCGCCCTGCGCCAGGTTCTCGGCGATGCGGGCGGCCGTCGGGAGCACGTCGTCGTCGTCGACGCAGGTGGAGACCAGGCCGATGCGCTCGGCCTCCTCGCCCAGCAGGGTCTCGCAGGTCAGCAGGTAGTACTTGGCCTTGGCCATGCCGACCAGCAGCGGCCAGCAGATCGCGGCGTGGTCGCCCGCGGCGACCCCGAGCTTGGTGTGCCCGTCGATGAGCTTGGCGGTGCGGCCGGCCACCGAGATGTCGGCGAGCAGGGCCACCACCAGGCCCGCGCCGACCGCCGGCCCCCGGATCGCCGAGACGACGGGGGTGTCGCAGTTGATCATGTTGTGCACCAGGTCGCGGGCCTCGCGCATGATGCGGACCCGGCCCTCGTAGTCGCCGATGGTCTCGTCGATCAGGTCGAAGCTTCCGCCGGAGGAGAAGGCCTTGCCCTCGCCGCGGACCAGGACGGCGCACACCGCCGGATCGCGGTCGAGCACCGGCCACACGTCGGCGAGGTCGCGGTGCATCTGCGGGCCCACCGAATTCAGGCCGGGGGAGTCCAGAACCAGCGTCAGCACGCCGTTCTCGCCGGCTTCGAAGCGCAGGCTGGGGAACTCGTCGTAACTCGGCATATTCGGGTCGCTCCTGAACGT
Source organism: Mycobacterium sp. NGS57 (assembly GCF_059812405.1). NCBI lineage: Bacteria > Bacillati > Actinomycetota > Actinomycetes > Mycobacteriales > Mycobacteriaceae > Mycobacterium > Mycobacterium sp. NGS57. The sequence continues at coordinate 305,395 of NZ_JCALCP010000001.1, forward strand.
CATGGCAGCATTGACTTCGATGAGTACTCGTCGCGACCTTACCGATTCGCCGTACCTGGCCGCCGTGGCCGGGCGCAAGCCCAGCCGGGTGCCGGTGTGGTTCATGCGGCAGGCCGGCCGCTCGCTGCCGGAATACCGCGCGCTGCGCGAACGGCACAGCATGCTGGCGGCCTGCTTCGAGCCCGAGGTGGCCTGCGAGATCACGCTGCAGCCGATCCGCCGCCACGGCGTGGACGCGGCGATCCTGTTCTCAGACATCGTGGTGCCGCTGCGCGCCGCGGGCATCGACTTGGACATCGTCCCCGACGTCGGGCCGGTCATCGCCCACCCGGTGCGCACCGACGCCGACGTCGACGCCATGAAACCCCTTGACCCGCAAGCGGTTCGGCCGGTGTCGGACGCGGTGTCGCTGCTCGTCGGCGCGCTGGGCGAGGTGCCGCTGATCGGGTTCGCCGGGGCGCCGTTCACGCTGGCGTCCTACCTGGTCGAGGGCGGCCCCAGCCGCAACCACGCCCGCACCAAGGCCATGATGCTGGCCGAGCCGCACAGCTGGCATGCGCTGATGGAGAAGCTGACCGACCTGACCATCGCGTTCCTGCGCGCCCAGATCGAGGCCGGGGTGGACGCCATCCAGGTGTTCGACTCGTGGGCGGGGACACTGTCGCTGTCCGACTACCGCCAGAGCGTGCTGCCGCACAGCTCGCGGGTGTTCGCCACGCTGTCCGAGCACGGCGTGCCGATGACGCACTTCGGGGTCGGCACCGCCGAGCTGCTGGGCGCGATGTCGGGGGCGCTGAAGTGCGGCATGAAACCCGGGCAGGCCACCGTCGTCGGCGTGGACTGGCGCACCTCGCTCGTCGATGCCGCCGCCCGCGTCGAACCCGGCACCGCGCTGCAGGGCAACCTCGACCCGGTGATGCTGCTGGCGGGCTGGCCGGTGACCGAGCGCGCCGCGCGGGCCGTCATCGACGACGGCCGCCGTGCCGTCGACGCCGGGGCGGCCGGCCACGTCTTCAACCTCGGGCACGGCGTGCTGCCCGACACCGACCCCGGCGTGCTGACCGAGCTGGTCGCGCTGGTCCATTCGCTATGACGCGTTCGTATTGCTCTCCTTCCTATTGCGTTGTGGGCGGCGGGATCTCGGGGCTCACGGCGGCATACCGGCTGCGCGCGGCGGCCGGTGACGACGCGACGATCACGCTGTTCGAGCCCGGGGAGCTCGGCGGTGTGCTGCGCACCGGGCGCGTCGCCGGGCGGCCGACGGACCTGGGCGCGGAGGCGTTCGTGCTGCGCCGGCCCGAAATGCCGGCGCTGCTGGCCGAGCTCGGCCTGGCGGGCCGGCAGCTGGCCACCACCGGCGCCCGGCCCCTGATCTACAGCGGCCGCGACCTGTACCCGCTGCCGGCCGGCACGGTCGCCGGGATCCCGTCGTCGGGGGCGTCGGTCGCGGGCTTGGTCGACGAGGCGACGGTGGGGCGCATCGATGCCGAGTCTTCGCGGCCGCTGGAGTGGCGCCCCGGCAGCGACCCCGCGGTGGCCGCCCTGGTGGGCGACCGGTTCGGCGAGCAGGTGGTGGCCCGGTCGGTGGACCCGCTGCTGAGCGGGGTGTACGCGGGCTCGGCGGCGACGATCGGCCTGCGCGCGGCGGCCCCCGGCGTCGCGGCGGCCCTGGATCGCGGCGCGGCCAGCCTGACCGACGCGGTGCGCCAGGCGTTGCCGCCGGCCACCGGGGCGCCGGTGTTCGGCGCGCTGGACGGCGGCTACCGGACGCTGATCGACGCGCTCGTCGAGCGCGCCCGGGTGCGCTGGGTGCGCGCGGGGGTCGCGCGGCTGGAACCGGGCTGGGAGTTGCACGACGACGCCGGCGCCCGCTGGCGCGCCGACGCGGTGATCCTGGCGGTCCCGGCCCCGCGGCTGGCGGCCCTGGTGCGCGAGGTGGCGCCGCGGACGTCGGCGGCCGCGGGCCGCATCGAGAGCGCGTCGTCGGTGGTGGTGGCGCTCGCGGTGCCGGGCGACACGCCGTTTCCCGAGTGCTCCGGCGTGCTGGTGGCCGGCGGTGAACCGTTGCGCGCCAAGGCGATTACGCTGTCGTCACGCAAGTGGGGCATCGGCGGCGACGTGCAATTCCTGCGGCTGTCGTTCGGGCGTTTCGGTGACCGGGTGGCTCGTAGCGCCGCCGACGACGAGCTGCTGGGCTGGGCGTTGAGCGACCTCGTCGACGTGTTCGGGCTCGCCGTCGACCCGCTCGACGCCCGCGTGCAGCGCTGGGTCGACGCGATGCCGCAGTACGGCCCCGGCCACGCGGATCTGGTCGCCGAGGTGCGCGCCGGTCTGCCCCCGACGCTCGCCGTGGCCGGCAGCTACCTGGACGGCATCGGGGTGCCGGCCTGCATCGGGGCCGCCGGACGCGCGGTCGAGGCGCTGCACGCGGAAATGGCACGATAGGTCTCATGGCAAAACTCGATTACGACGCGCTCAACTCGCAGCTTCGCTACCTGATGTTCTCGGTGTTCTCGGTGCGGCCCGGTGAACTCGGTGACGACCGCGCCGCCGTCATCGACGACGCCGCCACCTTTTTCAAGCAGCAGGAGGAGCGCGGCGTCGTGGTGCGCGGCCTCTACGACGTGGCGGGCCTGCGCGCCGACGCCGACTTCATGATCTGGACGCACGCCGAACGCGTCGAACCGCTGCAGGCGACCTACGCCGACTTCCGGCGCGCCACCCTGCTGGGCCGGGCCTGCTCGCCGGTGTGGAGCAGCGTCGCGCTGCACCGGCCGGCCGAGTTCAACAAGAGCCATGTCCCGGCCTTCATCGCCGGCGAGGAGCCGGGCGCCTACGTCTGCGTCTATCCGTTCGTGCGGTCCTACGAGTGGTACCTGCTGCCCGACGAGGAACGCCGCCGCATGCTGTCCGAGCACGGCATGGCCGCCCGCGGCTACAAGGACGTCCGCGCCAACACCGTGCCGGCGTTCGCGCTGGGCGACTACGAATGGATCCTGGCGTTCGAGGCCCCCGAGTTGGACCGCATCGTCGACCTGATGCGCGATCTGCGCGCCACCGACGCCCGCCGCCACACCCGCGCCGAGACGCCGTTCTTCACCGGGCCGCGGGTGGGCGTCGAGCAGTTGGTGGGTGCGCTGCCATGACCGCCCCCGACCCGACCGATCCGACCCGCTTCGAGGAGATGTACCGCGACGACCGGATGTCGCACGGGTTGCCCGCGGCCACGCCGTGGGACATCGGCGGCCCGCAGCCGGTGGTGCAGCGGCTGGTCGCGCTGGGCGCGGTCAAGGGCGAGGTGCTCGACCCGGGCACCGGGCCGGGCCACCACGCGATTTACTATGCGTCCCAGGGTTTTTCGGCGACCGGCATCGACGGGTCGGCGACTGCGCTGGAGCGGGCGCGGGAGAACGCGCGCCGCGCCGGGGTGTCGGTGAATTTCGAGCTGGCCGACGCCACGAAGCTCGACGGGTTCGACGACCGGTTCGACACCGTCGTCGACTGCGCCTTCTACCACACCTTCAGCACCGATCCCGACCTGCAGCACGCCTACGTGCGGGCGCTGCACCGGGCGACGAAGCCGGGGGCCCGGCTGTACATGTTCGAGTTCGGCGAGCACGACGTCAACGGCTTCAAGATGCTGCGGTCGCTGTCCGAGGACGACTTCAGCCAGGTGCTGCCCGGCGGCGGGTGGGAGATCACCTACCTGGGCCCGACGACCTATCTGGTCAACCTGAGCACCCAGACGATCGAGATGATGGCCGCGCGCAACCCCGACATGGCCGACCAGCTGCAGTCGCTGATGGACCGGTTCCGCGCGATGGAGCCGTGGCTGAACAACGGCCGGGTGCACGCCCCGTTCTGGGAAGTCCACGCCACCCGGGTGGATTGACGGGTCGCGAGAGTGCAACTAGCGACGTGGCTTCTCGAGAAACGCGTCGATACTTGCGCTCTCGCGAACGCTCAGGACGGCACTAGCTTCAGGCAGATCGAGTTGATGCAGTAGCGCTGGTCGGTCGGCGTGGGATAACCCTCGCCGGTGAACACGTGGCCCAGGTGGCTGTGGCAGTTGGCGCACAGCACCTCGGTGCGCGTGGTCCCCAGCGAGTAGTCGGCGCGCAGGAACACCGCGCTGGAGTTTGCCGGGTCGAAGAACGACGGCCAGCCGCAGTGCGACTCGAATTTCTCGGTGCTGCGGAACAATTCGGCGCCGCACGCCCGGCATTGGTAGACGCCCTGGGTTTTGGTGTCGGTGTACTCGCCGGTGAACGGCCGCTCGGTGCCGGCCTGGCGCAGTACCTGAAACTCTTCCGGGGTGAGTTTCTCGCGCCACTCGTCGTCGGTCAGCCGAAGCTTCGGGCTACTCATAGTGCGCCACTCTCCCCCGCAAGCTGGAGGTGCGCCCACCTCATCGCTTCGCTCTGCATCGTCGATGGCGCGTCATGCATCCACGCTAGCCTCAATTGCGCTGACCCGCTGCGCCCGGCTCCGCCGCGCTTGCGATCACCGCGTCGCGCCGCCGCTCAGCCGTCAGCCACGCCGGGTCGATCCCGTCCTCCAGCCGCCTCTCGGCCTTCGCATCCAGATACCGGAACAACAGCACGGTGAACGCCACGATCAGCAGCAGCGACCAGCCGTAGGTGATCTTGAGGTAGTGCAGCGCGCGACCGTATCTCATCCACCGGTAGATCAGCCAGTCGTCGAGCGCCATGAAGCCGTACACCGCCAGCCACGCCGGCCAGTTGCGGATCAGCGAGTTGCGCAGCACGACCGTCATCAGGAACGGGAACAGCATCATCGAGTAGTAGCCCTGGGCCAGCGGCAGCACCAGCCACGACCACAGCAGCAGCACGCCCGACGAGCTGGTGTACCAGAACAGCGGATCGCGGGTGCGGTAGTAGCGGTACAGCAGCCACACGGCCCCGATGGCCAGCACCGTGAACAGCAGCCGCAGGAACACGATCAGCCAGGTGGGCAGGCCGAAGTACACGCCGTTGCCCTCGATCGAGCTGTTGAAGTAGTCCCGCACGCCCCCGATGTAGGGCAGGGTTTTGGTGACGAAGTCCATCGGATCGCTGACCAGGGGCCAGGCGGCGACGTTGACGACGACGGGAACGACGAACGCGGGCACCAGTGCCCGCCACTGGCGGTTGAGCAGTGGCAGCAACAGCAGCGGCCCCAGCACGGGTTTCAGCGTGAGTGTCAGGCCGATCACGAGCCCGGCCCACCATTGGTGGGCGACCTTCCCGTCCAGCAGCCACCGCAAAAACAGCACCTCGGCCAGCAGGACACACCCGTTGATGTTGGTGAACACCAGCGTGCTGGTCACGCTTTCCGTGCAGAACATGGCCAGCAGCAGGGCGGGGGCGGCCACCGAGGAGAGCGTGTAGTTGAACAGCCGCAGCAACAGGTACCAGGCGATCAGGATGGCCACGGTGTTGATCGAGATGAACAGGTATCGCGACGGCGTAAACGACAGGTAGCCGAAGGGCGCCATCAGCAGGGTGCCGCCGGGCGGATACAGGTAGTGCGGGTCGACGTAGTCGAAGTGCTCGTTGTAGATGTCCCAGCCGCGCCGGAAGTTCAGCACCGCCCGGTAGACCGGTTTGAAATCGTCGGTGATGTTGCCGTTGAGGGTGAGCACGATGCTGCGGTGCAACACCGACAGGATGGCCAGCGGCCACAGCGCCGACCGTAATATCGTCGCGGCGTTCGGTGCGCCGGTGCGGGGACGAAACGCGGCCAGGATCGAGTCAGCTGCCGTCACCAGCGCACCGTACACCGGGGCACAGCACCACGAACTGTCAGGCGGGACAGTAGGTGTCGGTCCCCGGCAGCTTGCCGCTGTTGAGGTAGCCGATCAGCGGCGGGACCGCGCACGGCGAATAGATGCTCGCGCCGTGACCGATGCCCTGCCACATCACCCGCTTGCTGGCCGCGTTGGCGTTGATGATGGTGGCCGCCGTCTGGGCCACGCCCTCGCTGCCGACGATCGGGTCGTTCTGCACGCCGGCCAGCAGGACGTCGATCTTGAGGTTCTTCGGCGGCGCCGGCGGCGGAATCGTCGGCCAGTGCACGCATTTCACCAAGTTGAGCGCGGCGACGGTTCCGAATTGGGGGTAGAGCTTGGCCCACGCCACCACCAGCTCGCGCACCCGGTCCGGGGTGGGCCGGTTGATGGCGTCGCTGCAGGAGCTGACGAACTGGCCGTCGGAATCGTCGGCGGCATAGGCGTGGTTGACGAGGTTGTTCAGCTGGTTGACGTCACCGGAACGGGCGGCCGCCAGCGCGTTGGCCAGGTTCGTCGTGGCGCCGACGCGCCCCCCGGCGGGGAAGCCCAGCGCGACGGTGATGGCGTTGGCCACCGCCGCGACCGACGCCCCACCGGGACCATGTCCGGCGCGGGCGTCGGACAACAACGCGTCGACGGCGCCCTTCGGATCGGAGCCCAGCGCGCAATTGACCGCGACGCACTGCGCGGCGAACGCGTCGAGCGCGGCCTGCTGGCCCTTGGCCTGTTGCTCGGCGGCCCCTTCGGCGCTGACGCCGAGCGCGACCGGGGAGTCGAGGATCAGCCGGGCGACCCGGTCGGGCCGCGACGCGGCATACGCCAACGCCAGCTGGGCGCCGTTGCCGACCCCGATCAGGGCGACCGCGGGGACGTCCCACAGCGTGCGCAGCCGCTCGATGTCGGAGGCGGCGTGCGAATTGTCGTAGGCCGACGCGCCCGGCGACAGGGCGTCGGTGCAGTTCGTGGTGGCGGTGTTGGAGATGTCGGAAAGGTTGGCGACCGGGTCGTCGCCGGTCTGGAATTGCGCCTGGTCGCGCATCGCCTGACGGTCCAGCTGGTCGCGGCAGTCGATCGGGCTGGACATGCCCGTGCCGCGCCGGTCGACGGCGACGATGGGGTGCGTCTGCAGCACGTCGGCGCCCGCCCGGGCGAGCCACGCCGGCAACTGCGTCGACGACGGCAGGTCGGAGCCCGTGGTGAACACGAGCGGGCCCGCGTCGTGCGGGGTCTTGTCCGAGCGGGCGCGCACCACGCCGATGGTCAGCGTGCCCGACCCGCCGTTGACCGGGTCGAGGTCGGCGTCGTAATTCGCGCAGTCGAGCTGCACTCCCGGCGTCGCGGGCACGGCCGCGTCGGTGAAGACCTTCGACGTGCAGTCGCGCCAGGACAGGTCGTTCTTGGGCGCGGCGATCGGCGGCGGTCCGCCCGGCGGCGGCTTGGCGGGCGGCACGCCCTGGGGCCGGGCGCCGGAGTTGGTGGCGAAGCGCGGGTCGGCGGCCAGGCCCGGAACGCAGCCGGCCAGTGTCGCGGCGACCGCGAGCAGGACCATCGCGATGCGCCGACTCATGCCGACCACCCTAGCTATCGCTTGACGTAGCGGGTGTAAAGGTAGCCGCCGTCGTCGGTCAGGACGTGCGCGCAGCGCATGCGGGTCAGCAGCTCGCCCGGGCCCGCCGCGATGCGCCGGGCGAGCCCGCCGACGAGGTAGGGCGCGATCGTCAGGCACAGCTCGTCGAGCAGGTCGCGCTGCATGAACGTGCCGAGCAGCGTCGGGCCGCCCTCGGTGAGGACGCGGCGCAGCCCGCGCGCCGCGAGGGCCTGCAGCAGTGCGACCTCGTCGACCGTGGCGGGATCGCCGCCGGAGCAGTCGATCACCTCGCACAGGTCGCCGATCAGGCGTCGGGTCTGGTCGGCGGCCGCGGTGCAGGTGAGCACCAGCGGCGGCACCTCGGTGCGGGTGAACACCGGCATGTCGCGATCGAGGCGGCCGGACTTGGTGACGATCGCGATCGGCGGGAGCTCGCCTTGCCCGCGGGCCTGGCGGCCCTGGCGCTCGGCGACGCCCAGCTGCGCGCCGGAATATCCCTCGATCCGCACGGTGCCCGCCCCGACCACGATCACGTCGGCCAGCTCGCGCAGCAGGTTGAAGACGTGCCGGTCGCCGGGCCCGCCCATGCCGCCGCTGCTGCCGCCGGCGGTGGCGCCGCCGTCCACGCTGGCGATGAAGTTCGCCCGCACCCACGTGGTGTCGCCGTCGGGGTAGGCGTACAGCGCGGGCAGGTCGGCGTCGTCGAGGTCCCGTGTCGAGCCGAGCAGCGTCAGCATGAGCTCGATTGCAGCACGCCGCTACAGTTCGGTGCATGCACGGGTCGGCTTCGCACCGGGTGGCCCGCCTGGTGGATCGGCATCCGAGCGTGTCGCCGCAGCGGCTGATCGCCCAATTGCGCCCGCCCCCAACGTTCGCCGACGTCAGCTTCGCCACGTACCGGCCGGACCCCGGGGAGCCGACGCAGGCCGCGGCCGTCGCGGCCTGTCAGGACTTCTGCCGCCAGGCCGTGGAGCGCCGCGCCGGCCGCCAAAAACTGTTGGGGCGCCGGGTCGTGTTGCCCGGCGTGGGCCTCTACCTCGACGGCGGCTTCGGCGTGGGCAAGACCCACCTGCTGGCCTCGGCCTACTACCGGTTGCCGGGTGATGGGCCTGAACCGCCAAGTCCCAAGGCGTTCGCCACCTTTGGTGAGCTCACCCAGCTCGCCGGGGTGTTCGGCTTCGCCGAGTGCATCGAGATGCTGGCCGGCTACACCGCGGTGTGCATCGACGAGTTCGAGCTCGACGACCCCGGCAACACCACGCTGATCTCGCGGCTGCTCTCCTCGCTGGTCGAGCGGGGCGTGTCGGTGGCCGCCACCTCCAACACCCTGCCCGAGCAGCTCGGCGAGGGCCGCTTCGCCGCCCAGGACTTTCTGCGCGAAATCAACACGCTGGCAAGCATTTTCACCACCGTGCGCATCGAGGGTCCCGACTACCGGCACCGCGGCCTGCCGCCCGCGCCGCAGCCGTTGACGGACGCCGAGGTGACCGCGCGCGCCTGTCGGGTCGGGGGCGCGACGCTGGACGACTTCGACGCGCTGTGCGCGCATCTGGCCACCATGCATCCGTCGCGGTATCTGAGGTTGATCGAGGGCGTGACGGCGGTGTTCGTGACCGGCGTGCATCCCGTCGACGACCAGAATGTCGCGCTGCGGCTGGTGTCGCTGACCGACCGCCTTTACGACGCCGGCATTCCGGTGGTGGCGTCCGGGGCGAAGCTGGACGCCATCTTCAGCGAGGAGATGCTGGCCGGCGGGTATCGGAAGAAGTACCTGCGGGCGACGTCGCGGCTGCTGGCACTGACCGCGCCATGACGTAGTCGTTTTCGGTGCGGGCGCCCACCTGAAAGGTCCTGGTGCCGTCGATCGTGAAGCCGCGCTTGGCGTAGAAGCGTTGGGCGCGTTCGTTTTTCTCGTTGACGCCGAGCCACACGCGGCTTGCGCCCCATTCTGCGGCGGCGGCCAGCGCGCGGTCCATCAACTCTGTCGCCGCCCCGCCGCCGTGGTGGCCGGGCAACACGTAGATCTTCGACAGTTCGGCCGTGTCATGGCCATCGCGAACGAGCATGGCGTAACCGATGATTCGGCCGCCGCGCTCGGCGGTCAGGACCGCGCGGCGCGGGTCGGCGAGGTACTCGCTGAAGCGTTCGGCTGACAGGTTGGCGGCGACGAACGCCGCGATGTCGTCCGGGGCGGTCGCCGGGGGACAGGCCAGCGGAAAGGTGCGCGCGGCAACGTCGGCCAACTCCGTCGCGAGTGTCAGAGATTCCACTGCGCGAGGTGATACCCGGTCTTGCGGTCCAGCAACACCACCGTCGAGACCGGGTCGCGGTAGGCGTCCCAATACACCCCGCCGCGCACGATCGCCCCGTTCGGCGCGTTGCCGAGCACGGTGTCCAGCGCGTCGGGCGCATCCGAGGCGCGCGGCTTGTAGGCGTCGGCGAACGGGGTCACGCCGTCGAAGCTGAAGTCGGTCGCCATGACGTACGGGTTGGGCACCCGCACCGCGCGGACCGTCACGTCGGCGCGGGTGGGGGTGCTGCCGGGGAAGCTTTTGATCGGAACGCCGCTGCGCGTGTAGCCGAATCCCGGCGGCGGGTCGCAGGGTGCCACGCTGCTGACGGTGACGTCGGCGACGTAGGTGCCGGTGTCGACGCGCAGGGTGTCGCCGATGTGGCCGATCGGCGCGTCGCCGGCCCGCGCTTTCGGCGCTGACACCGCGCCGGCGGCGGTGACGCTCGCGGCGGCGACGAGCACGGCGGACAGGGCGATCAGCCAGCGGCGCATCTTCGCATGATCGCACACGGGCTACGGCGAAGGGGAGGGGTTCTTGCCCCCGGCCAGCGCTTCGAGCGCGTCGAGGAGGTCCACCTCGAGGCGCTCCTTGTCGACGCCGGCCCGGTGCAGCGGCCCGGCGCCGTCCTCGAGTTCCAGCAGCGCCAGCAGCACGTGCTCGGTGCCGATGTAGTTGTGCCCGAGGCGAAGTGCCTCGCGGAACGTCAGTTCCAGTGCCTTGCGCGCCGGGCCGCTGAACGGGATGAGTTCCGGTGTTTCGGCGCAGGCGGGCGGCAGCGTCACGTCGGCACGCAGCGCGTCGACGTCGATCTGTTTGCGCAGGAGCTGCGTGGCCAGCGCCGCCGGATCGCTGAGGACGCCCAGCAGCAGATGCTCGGGCGTGATCTCGCGATTGGCGGCCTCGTGCGCGGCGTTCTGGGCGGCGACCACGGCGTTGCGGGCCCGGGGCGTGAACCGTCCGAAGCCCTGTTCGGGGTCCAGCGTGGTGGCCTCGGCCCGCGGCACGAACCGCTTCTGGGCGGCCTGCTTGGTGACGCCCATGCTCTTGCCGATGTCGGTCCACGACGCCCCGGAGCGGCGGGCCTGGTCGACGAAGTGCCCGATCAGGTGATCGGCGACCTCGCCCAGGTGCTCGGCCGCCAGCACGGCGTCGGCGAGCTGGTCGAGCACGTCGGGGTGGACGTTTTTGATGGCACTGATCAGCTCGTCGAGGCGGACGGGGTAGGCGATCGGCATGCCGTCAACGGTAGGTTGACGCTGGTCGTGTGTCAACCTTGGGTTGACGCGGGTGTGGGATGGCGCGCGGGCCGCCGCTCTGCGACGATCGGGGGATCGTGAAGTCACTGCTGCTGACCCTGGGGGGCCTTGCCGCGCTGCTCGGCATGGCGGGGCCCGCGCGCGCCGACGGCAACGACGACGCGTTTTTGGCCTCGCTGCGGGCGGCCGGCATCACCTACCCGGACCCCGGACGGGCGATCGGGGCCGGCAAGTGGGTGTGCGATGAGGTGGGCAAAGGGACGCAGATGGTGGACGTCGTCAAGGCGATCCAGGCCCAGAATTCCGGGCTGCACGGCGACAACGCCGCCCGGTTCACCGCGATCGCGGCGCATGTCTATTGCCCGCAGGCGCTGTCGCCCGGCGGCTGATGCGTCACCCCTGTTGACTCTGCGTCTATGGCGCAAAAGTGCGAGTAGGGGCCGCCACCAGCGCAGAGTCAGCGCGAGATCGGGTCCGCCGCGCGCGCCGTCCAGGTGAAGCTGTGCATGTCCGGGATCCGGGGCGCCAGCTGGGCGGCCACACCGCGGCCGATCTGATCCGCTTGTGCCAGTGGGGTTTCCGGTTGCAGGAAGCCTTCCACCTCGACGCGCAGGGTCCGCCCGGTCCAGCGGGCCCGGGCGTGGGCGTGCATGACGCCGGGGACCGTCGTGGCCGCGGACTCGGCCGTCGCGATGATGTCGGGGTCGACGCCGTCGAGCAGGCGGTGCGCGATGTCGGCGGTCACCTCCCAGCCGACGTGGCAGATGAACGCGGTGACGACGATTCCGGCGACCGCGTCGGCCCAGGGCCAGCCGAGCGCCACGCCGATCAGCCCCAGCATCGCCCCGGCCGAGGACAGCGCGTCGAGCCAGGAATGCTTGGCGTCGGCCACCATCGTCGCCGAGCGAATCCGCCGCCCCACCACCAGCTTGTAGCGGGCCACCAGCTGGTTGCCCACGATGCCCACCGCCGCGGCGGCGATGCCCCAGCCCAAATGCGCGGTGCCGCCGTGGCGCAGCAGCTTGCTGATGCTTTCGAATCCGGCGACGGCGGCGCTGCCCCAAATCACCAGGGCCACACCGATTCCGGCGAGGTCTTCGGCGCGTTCGTAGCCGTAGGGATAACGCTCGGTGGGGACCTTGCGGGAGGCGCGGAACCCGACGAACACCACCGCGCTGGTCGATACGTCCGACAGGTTGTGCAGCGCGTCGCCGAGCAGCGCCACCGACCCGGACACCAGCGCGATGGCCAGTTCGAGCAGCCCGGTCAGCGCCAAGCCGACCGCGCTGACGGCCACGGCCCGGTTTGCCTGGCGGCGTTCGCTCGCGTCGTCGGCCGTGGTGTCGATCGGGAAGCTCGCCGCGGGGTCGCGCACCCCATTGATGACATGCATCAGCCAAATATGCTCGCCTGCGCGGTGTCGCTCAACTGGATTAGGTTCCGCCGGTGAGGTTCGTGCTGGCCTGCTACGGAAGCCGCGGCGACGTCGAGCCCTGCGCCGCGGCCGGTCGGGAGCTGCGCCGGCGGGGGCACGACGTCCGCATTGCGGTCTCGCCCGACATGGTCGGCTTCGTCTCGGCGGTGGACATCGCCGCGGTCGCCTATGGGCCGGACATGCGGGAGCAGATGGGCGCGGCCGCGGGCTTCGTCGGCGGCGTCGCGAACCCGATCGGCGCGCTGGGCGAGGTGATGGAACGTCTCACCCGGGTCTGGACGGACAAGACCGCGACGCTCACGTCGCTGGCGGCCGGGGCCGACCTGCTGGTGGCGGGCATCAACGAGCAGGAGCTGGCCGCCAACGTCGCCGAGTACTGCGGCATCCCGGCGGCCGCGCTGCATTTCTTTCCCGCGCGGTTGTTGTCCACCGGGGCGCTGTATTCGAGCATGACGGCGGACGTTGCGGCGGCGCAGCGTCGCGCGCTCGGCCTGCCGGAGACGGGTGCGTTGGGCTGTTGTCTGGAGATTCAGGCCTACGACGAGTTGTGCCTGCCCGGGCCCGATTGGGTGGATTCGGGTGGGCCGTTCGTCGGGGCGCTGACGCTCTCGGTGCCTGTTGATGGCGACGCCGACGTGCTGTCGTGGGTCGGCGCGGGGACACCGCCGATCTGCTTCGGGCTGGGCAGCACGCCGGTCGCGTCGCCGGGCGACTTGGTGGGCATGATCGGCGCGGCCTGCGCGCGGCTGGGGGAGCGGGCGCTGATCTGCAGCGGCCCCAACGACTTCGCCGGCGCGCCGTCGTTCGACCACGTCAGGGTTGTCGACGCGGTGAACCACGCCGCAGTCCTCCCGGCGTGCCGCGCGGTCGTCCACCACGGCGGCGCCGGCACCACGGCCGCGGGGCTGCGCGCCGGGATCCCGGCGTTGGTGCTGTGGCTGTGGCTCGATCAGCCGGTCTGGGCGGCCGGCGTCGAACGGCTGGGTGTCGGTGCGGGGCGCCCGTTCGTCTCCACGACTGTGGAGTCTTTGGCCGCGGATTTGCGGTCGATCCTGGTTTCGGACTGCGCCGCGCGCGCCCGCGCCGTGGCTTCGCGGATGACTCCGGCTGCCGAAAGCGCCACCCGCGCAGCCGATCTCCTTGAGGACTTGGCCGGACGCTCGTCGTCGCGCCGAGCGTGACGCCACGGCGACGCCACGGCGAAATCGGCGCGATTTTTCGACCTGACGTCACGCTCGGCGCACGGTCGGGGGCTTGTCGCCGGCGGCGCGGCGGAACAGGATGTAGTGATGGCTCCATACGGTTTGAGCGGTGTTGCCGGCGTGTGCGCGTTGGCGGTCGCCGTGTCGCTTGCCCCGAGTGCGGCCGCCGATACCGCGTCGTGGAACGGCGAGTACGCGATCACGTTCATGGTGGGCCCGAAGTCCGGGACGAGCATGGCGGTCGGTGACCCCGAGGTGCAGCACACCGCTACCTACGGGTTCCGCTCGAGCTGTTCGGGCGGGACGTGCGTGGCGACGATCGTCAGCGGGCCGCCGCCCAGCAACCCGACGGTTCCGCAACCGGTGCAGTTCACCTGGGATGGGTCGTCGTGGAAGCAGGTCAGCGATTTCCAGTGGGATTGCATGATGCCCGACACCTCGATCGAGTGGAATCCGGCGCATGCCGAGGTGCGCTACACGCCCCAGCCCGACGGGTCGCTCGCCGGTGTCATGCACACCGACATCTGGAGCGGCGCGTGCCAGGGCACCATCGACATGGACATGCGGGCCGACCGCGTGTGAAAAGCATTGCATGGCAATGCGATTCCATTTGCGCATCGGGTCCTGAAAAGTCCTTTGCCTGCGGCATACCCGGCGATATCATGGAGCATGCGTTTCACCAATGTCGCCGCGGCGGCCGCCGCGGCTTTGTCTGTCACCTCGGGCGTGCTGATTGCGGCGCCGTCCGCGCACGCCGACCTCAGCGGTTACCGCCGTTGCGTGGGTACCGTCAAAAACGTCCCGATCAACAATCACGACCCCACCAATACGCAGCTGGCAGGAACTGTCGCGATGGATCTCAAGTCTGGTGTTTCCCCGAGCGCGGAAGCGCAGAAGCTTTCGCAGCAGGGATTCGAGCCGGCCCTCGCCAACGCGATTGTGCAGTGCGTGATCGAGGAGAACCCGTAGGACTCTTCGACTTCGTGCGTGACGAACATCCAAATTGAGGTAGCGCGGCCGGCTCGAAATGGGTAACCAACGCCGCATCGGCGTCGGGCGCGCCAGGTCTGGATGAGGTCACTAGTCGGAAGGCGGCAGCGGATGGCTGGGCACGAGGGGGGCCGGTGGGACGTCGGCGCCAAGGGCAACGCGGTTTACGTCGAGCGCATCTCCGAGGACGACAAACAGGTGTTCGACGATTTATTGGAACCCGACGAGGCGCGGGAACTGGCCGAGCTCTTGGTGAAGTACGCGGACAAGGCTGAGGCGTACGAGGACTCCGACGATTACGTCGACGCTGAGGAGTCCGACGACGAGGACGACTCTGATGAGTCCGATGACGACGGCGATGATGACGATGGTGATGACGACGATGACGGCGATGACGAGGACGGCGACGATGAGGATGATGACGACGATGACGACGACTAGGAATCGGCCTTAACCACCTGACATGCCGACTGGCCCGTCGGTCCCAGTCACACCAAGTGGGGCCATGGCTGGCCGGTTATTGAAGCGGCCTCATCGGTTTGAAATTCCCGCGCCGGACCTGAGGATGAGGAGATAGCTTCGTCGGTGTTCCGGCGTCACAACAGAAGTCATTATGATTGCAACTGCGCAATAAGTGTCTTACACTTTTACGGTGCGGATCGAGTACCGGCCGACCGCCTGGCGACACAACATCACAGGCGATGAGATCCGCGCGATTATCACGTATCCGCTTCTGCGGTATGCGATCACCACCGCCTACCCGGACGCGGATGCCTACGTGTTCATCGGAAGGATCGAGAACGAGCCGTGGATCGAAGTTGGCGCCGAGGATGAGGACGGCGAAACGTGGGTGGTTTTTCACGCGATGCTGCTCACCCGAGGTAGGGCGCGAGACGTTTTCGACCTGTCTGGCGGCCTAATCGACCTGCGGGACGTAATCCGTTCCGCAACGCCAGTTCATCGGACCGCAGTACGGAAAGGAGTGCTGACGAAATGGCAAAGAGACGCGCAGAAGACTATGCGGCGATGAGCGACGCGGTGGAAAGCGGCGAGTACACCGTGAGTGGCCCTTTGGAGATGGGGTCGTCGCTGCAGATGGGGCGCCCGGTCGGCGGCGAGCGTCGCGGCGTTAGCCCAACACGAACGGTGCGGCTGTCCGCGGAACTCGATGGACGCCTGGAGGCATTCGCGGTCACCCATCAGACAAGTCCTAGCGAAGTGCTCCGGCGGGCGTTGGACGAATACCTGAATCGGCACGTCTCTCGCGGTCGGAACGGTTAGGGCTGTGGTGTGGCCTCACGCGTGCCTAATACCGCCCCTGACCTGCGGAAAACTCGGTGCGCGATACTGGAATTGAACTAGCTCAGAGCGTTTGCTGATGAGTATGGTCTGACCTCGCGTTTTGTGCCTCTAACTGCGATTTCATGGCACAGTGTAGCGTGAACCAGACGGAACCATACGGAAGCAAAAGTTGCTGGATGAGTTCACGGCCAGTTCACGTGAACTCATCCAGTGAACAACGATCTATCGCGCTGGGGGTCCTCGGGTGGCACGCAAGAACGCGAAATCGGGCACGTTCGGATCCGTCGACCAACTGCCCAGCGGTCGCTACCGGGCGCAGTATTACGGGCCCGACGGGCGCCGTCACAAGGCGCCGACGACATTCGTCGCGAAGCGGGATGCCCGGGCGTGGCTGTCGCTGCGGCAGGCCGAAATCATCTCGAAGGCGTGGCAACCACCCGATGCTGTCCAAGCGCCCAAGATCACCTTCGGCGAGTACGTAGAGACGTGGCTGGCGACTCGACAGGTCGGTGGTCGGCCGCTCAAGGACCGCACCCGCGAGCACTACCGCAAGTTGCTCGACGACCACCTGGCCGACACGTTTGGGGCATTGCCGATCGCGTCCATCACGGCCGAGGACGTTCGGGAATGGTACGGAGCGACACTGACAGACAAGCCGACAATGCGCGCCCACGCTTACGGGCTGCTGCGGACCGTCATGGCGACGGCCGCGAGCGACGGCCTGATCGGTCAGAATCCGTGTCAGATCCGCGGGGCCGGGACCACCAAGCGGGTCCACAAGGTGCGGCCGGCGACCGTCGCCGAGATTGGCGTGATTGCCGACGAGATGCCGGCGCAGTGGTCGCTGATGGTGCTGTTCGCCGCGTGGCTGGCGATGCGGTTCGGGGAGCTGACCGAGCTGCGGCGCAGGGACATTGATCTACGCGACGAAGTGGTGCGGGTGCGGCGCGCGGTGGTGCGCACCGATGACGGATTCAAGGTCACCACACCGAACTCCGACGCGGGTATCCGCGACGTGGCGATACCGCCGCACCTGATTCCGGCGATCGAGGCGCACCTTTCCAAGCACGTCGGCGCCAAGCCTGACGCGCTGCTGTTCCCGGCGGTCGGCGGTGGGCACCTGGCGCCGGCGACGCTGTACCGCCGGTTCTACACGGCGCGGGCGAAGGCGGGACGAGATGACTTGCGCTGGCATGACTTACGGCATTCTGGCGCTGTCCTCGCGGCGGCGACCGGCGCCAGCTTGGCGGAACGTATGGCGCGCCTTGGACATTCGACGCCGGCCGCTGCGATGCGTTACCAGCACGCCGCGCAGGGCCGCGACCGTGAGATTGCGGCGCTGCTGTCCAAGCTGGCCGCGAACGGGTAACTCGCCCGCGGGCCATGAGTTTCAGCTGAGAATCCTCAACTGGCGCCGCGTGCTGACGGATCTGATCGAAGAGATTCGGCAGGACCGCGCGGACAACCTGCCAGCGATCAGCGCCCGGATACGTGAGACTGAAAGTGCATACGCGGCAGCAATTTTTGGATTGCGTCGCGCGTTCGAGGTTGGCTCGCTAGCTGTGGTCGACGTGCGTTGCTGGCAGGAAATGATCGTGGTGGGTGCCGCTTTCTCTCGGTTCGACGACGGGCCGAACGTCGGAGAGATGTCGAGCGCCGAAGAGGCGGAGCAGTTCATCGCTGGGCTCGGGGAGCGTGCCGGCCAGCTGCGAGCAGCCATGTCCGCACTGGTGAAAACGGCAAACGAACGCGTCACTCCTGCGGAGTCGCGCCGGAGCCGGCGCCAGCGTCGTAACGCACAACGTCAGCTGGCCGAGTCCCTACGCGGCGGAGCCGATCAGACGCCCGAACGCCGGCCAGACGACGCCTAGAGCGCAGACAACGCCGCGGCCCGAATCTCGTCGTTGTCGACCGCGGTATACCGCTCCGTCGTGGCAACGCTTTACGATGCGGTCCTGGGCTCACGACGCTGAAGGAGGACCTGGCGATGGGATTGCCCGCATTGGTTCTCGTGCACGGAGGCGGGTTCACCGCTGATTGTTGGGAGGCCACCATCGACGTGCTCCGCATCCTGGAGCCAGAACTAAAGGTGCTCACCGTTGATTTGCCGGGTCGGGGAAATAAAGGCGGTGACCTCATCACGGCTTGTATCGATGGGTGGGTCGATTCGGTGGTGTCGGACATCGAGAATGCTGCGCTCGACGACCTCGTGATCGTCGGCCATTCGCTGGCGGGGGTGATCGTCCCCGGTGTTGTCACCAAGCTTGGCTCGGCGCGCGTGCGGGAGATGATCTTGGCCACCGCGCAAGTACCAGCCAACGGCAGCGCCCTGGTGGACACGTTACCCGGGGCGCTGAGCTGGTACGCACGTCGCACCGCGAAACGTAATGTGCAGAAATCCCGTTCACTACGCCCTGGAGGTTTGCCTACTGCGTTGGCGGGGTTTGTATTCTGCAACGGAATGACTCCCGCACAGCGCAGGTTCACGCTGGCTGGGTCCTGTCAGGAATCACCTTCAATAATGATTGAAAAAGTTGACCGCAGTGGTATGCCCGACGGGGTGCCACGTACGTGGATACTCACTCGGCGTGATCGCGCCGTCTCGATGAAGATTCAACGCGAGTGCATCGCCGCGCTTGGCGGAGTGCAGACCCTCATTGAGATCGACACCTGCCACATACTGATGGTGAGCGAACCTGAACGGCTGGCAGAGATCCTCATCGGGCGTTGCCGTTTGTACGAACAGCCCAGGCCCTGAGGACCTGTCGTGGCATCAGCCGGACGCGTGAATCCGCGCCGGCGATCGCCGCCGACCAAACCGCGTCGGGTGCCGCGCCTCGACCGCGAGATAGGCGTCGACCAGGCCGGCCCACGCCGGCGAGAACGATCGCGGCGCGGGCCCGCTCACATCACGTCCAGTGCCGCGCAGTCACGTCGGCCAACACCCGGTCAACGTCGTTGATGAGGGCGCCGACCAACTGGCGGCGACTGTCGATTCCCTTGCTGCACAACATCGCGGTGGGACTCAACGACGGCGACATAGGCGTGCAGAAGATGCTTACGGGCGTCGTGCAGGTGGTCGCTCAGCCCCGTATCGGTGGCGGTAGTGGACATGGCGAAACCTTTCGGGTTTGCGCCGAGCAGTTCACATTGAGTTCACGCGGGCCGATTTTGCGGATGAAACCGCAGGTAGAACCTGGTGCGCGATACTGGGATTGAACCAGTGACCTCTTCCGTGTCAGGGAAGCGCTCTCCCGCTGAGCTAATCGCGCCTTGGGGGGTCAACTCTGGAGGTGGAGACGGGAATCGAACCCGTGTGCACGGCTTTGCAGGCCGTTGCCTCACCACTCGGCCACTCCACCGCTGGGGATTGATGCCACTTGCACCTTCGAGCGGATGACGGGATTCGAACCCGCGACCCTCACCTTGGCAAGGTGATGCGCTACCAACTGCGCTACATCCGCGCGCAACGGCCGAGATCGTCGCCCGTTGCGAAGGACGACGATAGTCCACCTCAGCGGGCCCGCACAAATCTCTTGGTCGTGTTGCCGCTCTAGGCTAGCGCGCCCCGCGACGCACGTGGCGCGTTCGGCGATGTCGGCGTCATGCTAGTGTTCGACACCGTTCGCCCCTCGGCGCCGGGTCCCGTGGCTCAGTGGAAGAGCGTCCGCTTCACACGCGGAAGGTCGCTGGTTCGATCCCAGCCGGGACCACCCCTCTGAACTGCATGAATACGGCCCACGGGTGTCCGGTTCATGTCCGCCGGCCGCCGTATCGGCCCCAGAGTGTGGCGACTTTGTCGAGCTCATTTGAGCAGTCCATGGAGTAAAGTGCTGTTCGCTGGGAGCATGAAGCCTGGATCATTTTGTGACTAGGGAGGCGACCCCGATGGCATTCGAAGCGCGTGCTCTTAGAGTCCAGCTGCCATGCGAAACGATAACGGTGGTCGCCGCGGCAGAGGCAGAAGAACAAGACCTCCATGTCCATGCCCATCGCTACTGGCAGGCCGTCACGCTGGGAATCGAGGATGGCATCGGCTTCGGCGAGGGACACTGCGAGGAGTGCAGCGGGAATCCGTCGGAGCCTCTCTGCGACAACTTCAGCGAGAAGCCCAACCTGCACACCATGGTCGACATCAGGGTGCTGCCCATCTTGCGCCGGCAACTCGAGGCGCGCCTGCAGGAGATAACACGGGCTGAAGAGGCGGTCGCGCAGGCGACCCGCGAGGGTTAGACGAGCGGGAAAGCGCCGGGGCCCTTGGGAAGTCCTGCCGAACCGGCGTGATGACTCCACTTCTCGAAAGGCGATTCCGCGCCAACCCAAGCTACGAGCTTCGCCTGGGCGAGCAATGCCCGGATGGTGCGACGCGGCCGACCTTGCCGTCCAATGAGGCCCTCTACGGCTACCTCGAACCGGCGCCATCGTCACAGCTGCCATGCCGCGCGATATCGCCGGAGACCGCATTGCTGTTTCTGACGCTCCGGAACGCTGGGCCGGTGCCGCGCTATTTCCGTTCCCTTTTCGGCGACCGGACCCCCGATGTCCTGGCCCGTCTGGTTCTCGACGGAGTTGTCGAGGTGGAGCACGACAACAAATTCGTCTCGGGCCCGAACGCGAGACCGACGGTCATCGGTGACGAGATCTATTCCGGTGCAGGGCCCCTCGCCAAGCTTTCCATCGAGGCGCTGCGCTACGGCGAAGCGCTGGGTGGCCTCACGCTCCCAGAAATGACAGGTCGACTTTACGGCTTCGGCCGGCGACCGCTGACGCCTGCGCTGAAGCGCAAGTTTCATCGCGGCGAGATCGCCGGCTGGGACGGGTCGCTGGCAGGCGTGCCGCCGTCTGTCGAGAGATATTGGACGCTGGCGTCGTCGGCCAGCGCGCATTGGGTCATGTGGCGTCCGACGAGCAACAACGCCGACAACGACCGGGCACGGTTCAAGCTCTACGTCAGCCCGGGATGCAGCCACCTCGCCGAAGTATTTGCCGCGTCGGCCGAAATCTTGGGGCAGAACGTGGGTGTCAGAGGGCTCAAGCTGGGGCGGGGTCTTCCCGGGCTCACCCGCCCCGACAAGCTGGTCGCCTATTTCTCGCGGTTCGACGATCTGCAGCAGGCCGGCGCGGACCTGTGCCGCAGCCTGGAAGGCTATCCCGTCCACGGTGTTCCGTTCACCGCCGAACTGTCGCCGGACGGCCTCCTGTCCTGGGGTGCCGACCGGCCTCGTACGGTGCCCGGCCGGCCGGAGAGCTGGCGCTTCTGGGTCGCGTCCAAGCTCGCCGCACATCTCGAGACGGCAAGAAAGGCAGGGGTTCCCGGGCCATTGTGGCGGTTTGTGCTCGACCGGCTTCGCCTCGACGGCGTGAACCCCCACGCCTGGGCGCCCACTGACGATTTCTGGTCGTCGCTTCCCGCGCCGACATGATCGAAGGCCTGTTCACGCTGCCCGAGGACGTTCGGCTCGAACCCATCGAGTCGCTGTCCGAAGCCGTTCTCACCGGCGTCGAATACAACCCGGGAGACGTCGCGGTGACCCGGCCACGGTCGCGCACGCACACGCACATCGTGAACGATGCGACCGCAAAGCTCCTGCAGCACTTTCGCGACCCCACCACGATCGCCGACGCGGTCATACGGTTCAGTCGCACCGAGCAGGCCGATCCCGCGGCGATCCTCGACGACGCATTTCCTGCGCTTCGGACCCTCATCGAAGCGGGGATGCTGCTACCACCCGACTCGGAGCTGGCCGCGCCGGTGGCGTTCCTCATGGGACGGGGAGACATGATCGGCGATTGCGTCGTGGACCAGCCCGTCGCCCTTGTGGTCGATACCGAGGTCTACCGGGCGCGCACACCTGACGGCGCATGGGCGGCGATCAAGATCGCCCGGCCGGGCTCGGAGCAACGTGTGGGCGCCGCGCTGCGGCACGAGGCGAAGATGCTCGAGCTGCTCGATGGTTCCTGCGGCCCAGTACTTTTCGCGCACGACCAGCACGCGGGCCGGCCCTTCATCGCCATGGAATGGTGCAACGGGGTTGATGCTCTCGCCGCCGCCGAGCTCATTCGCGGCCGTGCGCCCGTCGATCGGCGTGAACTCAGCGCGCTCGTCCTCGCGATCGTCGAAGCCTATGTCAGGCTTCACGACCGTGGCGTCGTCCATGGCGATGTGCATCCACGTAACGTTCTCATCGGCAGCTCCGGGCGGGCGACGATCATCGACTTCGGGCAGGCCCACAGCATCATCGAGGGCCGGCCGAGCGAGCGACCGGGCCGTGGCGTGGTCGATCTGTACATGGAACCCGAGCTGGCCCAGGCGCGGTTGGCCGGCGACAAGGCGCCGCCGCCGACAGCGGCCGGCGAACAGTATTCGATCGCCGCGCTTGTGTACCTTCTGGTCTCGGGGATGCACACGCACGACTTCGTCCTCGAAGAACGGCAGATGCTGAGCCAACTCATCGGCGATCCGCCGAAAACCTTTGCCGAGCGCGGAATCCCGGGCTTCGCGCACACCGAGCGCACGCTGAGCCGGGCGCTCGAAAAACGCCCTGACGCACGATTCGCGTCGGTCGGGGAATTCAGGGCCGCGCTGCGCGAGGCCTTCGATCGCGACGGCGATGAGGGGCGGCCAAGTCGGGGCGGCAAGACCAAGGGCGGGTCCCTACTCGACGAGCTGATCGCGCGGTCGGCTCTCGGCGGGCGGCTGATGCGCGACGGGATGGAAGCGCCGTCGGCGTCGGTCAATTTCGGCTCGGCCGGGCTCGCGCTGGCGCTGTTACGGATCGCGCAGCAGCGCGACGACGGCTCCCTGCTTGCCGTCGCCGACATCTGGAGCCAGGCTGCATTGCGCGAGCTGCCGTCGCGGGATGCGTTCACCGCTCCCGACCTGGAGATGAGTTTGGATGTCGTAGGACGTGTATCGCTGTACCACTCCGACCCCGGCGTGCTGTGCGCGGCGGCCCTCGTCGCCGACGCTCAAGCGGACGACGTTCGACGCAAGCATGCCATCGAGCGATTCGTGGCCGCTGCGGCGGCCGACGAACAGCGGGTCGAGTTGGTGTTCGGGTGGGCCGGTCTTCTCCTGGGATGCGGCATTCTCCTGGATGCCATCGGCCCGTCCACCGGTGAGGAACAGCGCACACTCACATCGCTGGGCAACGACCTGAGTGCGCGGCTGTTGGACCGGCTTGCCCACCTGCCTCCCCTCGAGGACGCCACGGGTTCGGGCAGTCTCGGCGTAGCCCACGGCCACTCGGGCATTCTCTATGGGCTGCTTCAGTGGGCCAAGGTCTCGAAAGCCGCTGTCGCCGAAGACCTTCAGCGGCATCTCGACCAGCTGGCCGATCTGGCTCAGCCATCGGGACGGGGCCTGGGGTGGCCCGTGTCGGCACGCGGTCGCAGGGCTTTGGACGCAATGCGGGCTACGTGGTGCAACGGCGCGGCCGGCCATCTGCACCTGTGGCTGCTCGCACACGAGCTGATGGCCGACCCTCGTCATCTGAGCCTGGCGGCCGGCGCGGCGTGGACGTCCTATGAGGCACCAAGTGCCGGGGGCGATCTGTGTTGCGGTTCGGCCGGCAGGGCGTACGCTCTCCTGCGTTTTTTCAGGCATACGGGGGATCGGATCTGGCTGAACCGGGCACGCGAGTTGGCCGAACACGCGGCGGTCGCCATTCGCAAACAACATCTGCGACGGAACAGCCTTTATCGGGGAGAAGTGGGCGTCTGCTTGCTGGCGGCAGACCTCGACGACCCCGGTCAGGCACGCATGCCGTTGTTCGAGTTGAGCTAGCCGCGGCGCCCTGATGCGGCCCCGAGCGACGGCATGGCCGACGAGGCAATGGCAGCATCGGGGGATGGCCATCGAGGTCCGCGACATGCGCTCCGAGGTGAGCGCCGACGTCGTCGAGGGCATCTATCGCGGCATCCTCGCGCCGTCGTTCGGGCCGGACGAGCTCGATCCGCTGCCCACGATCCTTAAAGGGCTGGCCCAGGGCGGCGCGGGAAGGGGACTGTGCGCGTTCGACGGCCACACGCCCGTCGGCTGCATCGTGGGACATCTGTATCGGCGCGTGCTGCTGATCGGCTACCTCGCGGTCAGGCCCGGCTGTCGCGGCGGCGGCATCGGTGACGTGCTGATGGACGCCGCCGAGCGGAGCTGGTTCGACGATCCCGACATCGCGCTGGTGCTGGCCGAGGTCGAAGACCCGCGCCGGCACCCCGTCGTCGGCGACATTGACCCGAAGCGGCGGGCGGCGTTCTATGCGGCGCGCGGCGCGCGGGTCGTGGTCGGCCCTTACTTTCAGCCGCAAATCGACCGGGGAACGAAGCGCGTGCACGACATTTTCTTGACCGTCCTGAATGCCAGCAACGACGAAAACTCCATTCGGACAGCACAACTCACCACCTTCCTCCTCGACTACTTCAGGGACACCGCAGAAGGCGCCGATTTTCCCCGCGCCGACGACGAGGAAGGGCAGCGCCTCGTCGCCTGGTACCGCGACCGGGAAACGGTCCCATTGCATCCGATCGGCGACTACACACGGATCGAGATTCCGAGGCTCGGCGAATTATGAGCACAACCAGCAAAGGACGGTGAACGATGGTCGGCAACCAAGAAGGCATCGGCGTGCTGAAACTCGAATGCCCGCAACACCATCCCGTCGGCCGCATCCTCAAGGAAGCGCCGCACCAGGCGGTCCAGTACGACCCCGGCGCCGCCGTGGGCCCGCGCCGCTTCTGGCCGGACGAGCACGAGCAGCCGCAGTTCACCATCCACTGCCGCTTCTGCGACAAGCCGGTCGGCGAGGCGACGGCCACCCTGCAGGACAGGCTGGCCGCCGTGATCGCCGACGCTGCGCAAACCACCGAGACAGCGCCGCTGCAGTATCGGTAGACGGACTCGCCTACCGAAAGAGTTACAGTAGCGACCGTGACGACACCGCAGAGCGCCCCCCGCCCGCCCGAGGGCGATTGGCTGGGCACGCCGTATTTGACCTTCGAACGCCAGGGACCGATCGCGGTCTGCACGATCGACCGCCCCGAGGCGCGCAACGCCCTCACACCCGCGATGTACTTCGGAATCCGTTGCGCCGTAGGCCGAGTCGCCGAGGACCCCGACCTGGCCGGGCTGCTGATCACCGGAACCGGCGATGTCTTCGCGCCCGGCGGCGACATGGGCGGCGGGGGAGCCACCGACAACTGGATCACCTTCGGCTCGGCGCTGGGCATGGACGTCACCCCGTTCGACGCGGTGCGCACCTCGGCCAAACCGATCGTCTCCGCGGTCAACGGCCTGTGCCAGGGCGGCGGCATGCAGATCGCCCTGTGCAGCGACGTGTCGGTGGTCAGCGAGCGGGCGACCTTCCGGGTTCCCGAGCTGTTCCGCGGCTACGCCGACACCTACTACAGCCAGATGCTGGTACGGCTCATCGGGCCGGTGCGCACCCGCGACCTGATGTTCACCGGCCGGGTGCTCACCGCCGCCGAGGCCCTCGGCTGGGGTCTGGTCACCCGGGTGGTGCCCCACGACAGCCTGCTCCAAGAGGCGAAAGACGTTCTCGCGCAGGCTTGCCGGACGGCGCCGCGCGCCCGCGGCGTCATCAAGTCCAGCATCGACAGCTACCTGGGCCTCTACGACCGCATCGGGATGAGCGCCAGCCTGAGCGACGCCGAGGCTCGGGAAGGCTTCCGCGCGTTCAAGGAACGCCGCTCACCGGACTGGGTGCACCCCGAGCTGCGCGCCGAGGGACGGCTGTAACCGTCAAACCTTGCGCGCGCGGTCACGCCAATACGGTTCGCGCAGCGCGGTTTTGAGGATCTTACCGCTCGGGTTGCGCGGCAGCGACTCCACGAACTCCACGCTGCGCGGGCACTTGTAGCCGGCCAGATGCCCGCGGCAGAACTCGATGATGTCGCCGGCGTCGACCTCGCCGGTGGCGACGACGATCGCCTTGACCGACTCGCCCCAGTAGTCGTCGGGAACGCCGATGATCGCGGCGTCGGCCACGGCGGGATGCTCGATCAGCACGCTTTCCACCTCCGGCCCGTAGACGTTCTCGCCGCCGGTGATGATCATGTCCTTGAGCCGGTCCTCGATGTAGACGTAGCCGTCGGCGTCCAGGCGCCCGATGTCGCCGGTGCGCACCCAATCGTCGGCGGTGATCGTCTCGGCGGTCGCCTCCGGCCGGTTCAGGTAGCCGGTCATGTTCTGGTTGCTGCGCACCCAGATCTCGCCGGCCTCCCCGGCGGGCACCACCCCGCCGGTTTCGGCGTCGACGACGCGAATCTCGCAGCCCAGCACGGCCTTTCCGGCTGACAACTGCAGGTCCGGTCGCTGAAAATCCCGGTGGTCGGCGTCGCTGAGCGCGGTGACCGCGCCGCACAGCTCGGTCTGCCCGTACACCTGGACGAAGCCGGTGTCGGGCCACGTGTCGAGCGCCCGGTGCAGCAACGGCAACGGCATGGGCGCGGCCCCGTACACGATGTAGCGCAGATTCGAAATCGCCGGTTCACCCGCCTCCACAAACCGCGCGATCACCGGCGGCACGAAGAACGCGTGGGTCGCGCCCGCGCGCACCGCCGCGACCACCGTCGCGGTGTCGGCGTCGCGGGTGATGATCGTCGGCGCGCCCGCCCGGATGCCGAACAGCCCGTACCCGATCCCGCCAACGTGAAAAAGGGGCATGCACACCAAGTTCGCGTCCCCGTCGGCGAACGGGAACGCCGGCGCCAGGTTCGCCGCGTGGTTGGCCAGCGCGCGCTGGCTCAGCAGCACACCCTTCGGCCGCCCGGTGGTGCCCGAGCTGTAGATGATCAGCGCGGTTTCGTTCTCGTCGACCTCGGCGGGTGGCACGGGAGTCGCTGCGGCGAGCAAAGATTCGTATTCGTCGCCGACGGTCACGATGCGCTCCATGCCGGCGGGGATAGCGTCGCGCAGCTCGGCGCCGACGAAGAGCAGACGCGGGCTGCTGTCGTCGAGCACGTGGGCGAGCTCGTCGCCGGTGAGCCGCCAGTTGACGACGGTGGTCACCGCCCCGATCGACGCGGCGGCGAACAGGATCTCCAGGCAGGCCGGGTGATTCTTGTCCAGGAACGCCACGCACTGGCCGCGCTGTACGCCGGCTTCCCGCAGCGCCCCGGCCGCGTGCCGGATCCGCGACGCCCACTGCGCCCACGTCCACTGTCGATCGCCGAAGCGGATCGCGATGCCGTCGGGCCGCTGCCGGGCGTGGCGCTCGACGAACCCGGCGAGCGTTTCCGTCGTGCTGGACGTGGTCTCGGCTGGCATAGCCCCTCCGCTGCGGTGCGTGTGTTCCCTCCGAGTCTGCCCTGGGGGCTTTGAGCGTGAGCCGGAGCCTCGGTGTGCCACCATGTCTGCCATGGTGAACGCTGATCGCGCCCGGTCCCGCACCTTCGTCGTGACGGGCGCGGCGTCGGGTATCGGGCTGGCCACCGCGAAGCGCCTGCTCGCCGAGGGCGGCTGCGTCATCGGCGCCGACGTGGCCTCCCCGCCCGATCTCGGCCCCGACTTCCACTTCGTGACCGCCGACATCACCGACGAGGACGCCATCGCCGCGGTGCTGGCCGCCGTGCCCGATCGCCTCGACGGCGTCTTCCACTGTGCCGGTGTCGCCGGCGGCGGCCCCGTCCACCTGCTCGACCGCACCGAATGGGACCGGGTCATCAGCATCAACCTGACCGGCACCTTCCTGGTCGCCAAGGCCGCGCTGGCCAGGATGATCGAACAACCCCGGGTCGACGGCGAACGCGGCTCGATCGTCACCGTCGCCAGCGTCGAGGGCCTGGAAGGCACGGCGGGCGGCAGCTCGTACAACGCGGCCAAGGGCGGCGTCGTGCTGCTCACCAAGAACATCGCCCTCGACTACGGCCCGAGCGGCATCCGGGCCAACGCCATCTGCCCGGGCTTCATCGAAACCCCGATGGCCGAAGGCGTTTTCGGCCTGCCGGGGATGGAAGGCCCGCTGGCCTCCATCACCGAGGAGCACGCCCTGCAACGGCTGGGCCGCGCCGAGGAGGTCGCGGCGATGGCGGCGTTCCTGCTGTCCCCGGACGCCTCGTTCGTCAGCGGTCAGGCGATCGCCGTCGACGGCGGATACACCGCCGGCCGCGATCACGGCGTCGTCAAGCTCTTCGGCTTTCCCGAGTAGGCGCGGCCCTAGGTGCTGGCTTCGCACGTGCTCGTGATCGCCGCGGCGGGATTCGCCGCCGGCACCATCAACGCCCTCGTCGGGTCGGGCACCCTGATCACCTTCCCGACGCTGGTCACCCTGGGCTATCCGCCGGTCACGGCCACCATGTCCAACGCGATCGGCCTGGTCGCGGGCAGCGTGTCGAGCACCTGGGGCTATCGCGCCGAGCTGGCCGGCCAGTGGCGCCGGTTGCGCTGGCAGATCCCGGCGTCGCTGGCCGGGGCGATGCTGGGGGCGTTCCTGCTGCTGCACCTGCCCGCGGCGGTGTTCGGCGAGATCGTGCCGGTGTTGTTGACACTGGCGCTGGTGCTGGTGGTGATCGGGCCGCGACTGCAGGCGTGGGCGGCCAAACGGGCCGAACGAGCGGGCCGCTCCGCCGAACACGTCACCCCGGCGCGGATGGCCGTACTCGTGCTGGGGACGTTCGCCGTCGGGGTCTACGGCGGCTATTTCACTGCGGCGCAGGGCATCCTGCTGGTCGGGGTGATGGGCGCGCTGCTGCCCGAGTCGGTGCAGCGCATGAACGCGGCCAAGAACCTGCTCACGCTCTTGGTGAATGTGGTTGCGGCCGTATGCTATTCGCTGGTTGCCCCCGAGCGGATCAGCTGGCCGGTCGTCGGACTCCTCGCGGTGGGCTCGCTGATCGGTGGTTGGGTCGGGGCGCGTTACGGGCGCCGGCTCTCGTCGACCGCGTTGCGTTCCACCATCGTCGTGGTCGGGCTCATCGGGCTCTACCGGCTGGTCACGCTGGCGTGACGGCGACGACGTCAACGACGTCCCGCACGTCCTCGCGCTCTCGCCACGCCCGCAGCTGGCGCATCGCGCCGTTGCCCTGGGTGGCGATGCGGTCGAGTTCGGCTGTGACGCGGTCGTATTCGCCGAGCGTGTCCAGCGCCGGGCGCACCCGGTGCACCAGCGTGCCCAGCAACTCGCGCGCCGGAATCGCGCCGCGGCCGCCTTCCAGATCGAGCGAGCGTCCCGCCAGCCCGTCGTGGGAGGCCTTCCAGTACGCCGCCCGCAGCGCCCCGGGCGGCAGGCGGACCGGCCGATCGCCGAGCGCGGTCATCACCGCGGCGCGGATCAGCGTCGCCAGCAACACGGTTTCGGCAACGGTCGCCGGCACGTCGGCAACCCGCACCTCGACCGTCGGGAAACTCTCCGACGGGCGCACGTCCCAATAGACCATGTCCCGATCCAGGATCACCCCGGAGTCGACCAGCATCCGCACCGCGCGGTCGTAGTCCTCGAGCGACTCGAAGAACGGCGGCGGCCCGGCCACGGGCCAGCGTCGCCACAGCACGCTGCGCCAGCTCGCGTGGCCGCTGTCGGCGTTGCGATACACCGGCGAATTCGCCGACAGCGCAAGCAAAGACGGCAACCACGGCCGCAGCCAGTTGCTGGCGTGGACGGCGGCCGCGCGGTCGGGCACCTGCACGTGCACGTGGCATCCGCAGATGCCCTGCTCGTGGGCGATCATCCCGAACTCCGCGCCGATGCGACGGTATCGGGGGGTGTCGGTGACGGGAAACTCGTGCGGTGTGGCCGGCGGCAGCCCCGAGGCCAGCAGCCGAACACCCGCGGCCTCGGCGGCCTCGGCCGCCACCCGCCGCAGTCGGGTGAGCTCCGCGGCGAGCTGGTCGCTGGTCGCGGCCACGCTCGAGGTGGTTTCGACCTGGCAGCTGCTCAGTTCCCGTTGCAGTTCGACGCCGCGCCGTTGCGCCTCCTCGGCCACCGCGTCGTTGCGGGGGATGGGTTCGCCGGTGCGCGGGTCGGCGAGGAGGAACTCCTCCTCCGCACCGAACGTGGGAGGGTCGCTCAGCTCACCACCGGGCGGCCGCCGTGAGCGCGGCGTCCGCCGTCGGATAGATGGGCAGGACACTGCTCAGCCCGCAGGCGTCGACGACGCGCGCGACGGACGGCTCGTGGCTCACCAGACGCAACTCGATGCCGCGGTCTCGACACCGGTGCGCCTCGTCGGCCAGGACGGCAAATGCGCAACAACCCATGAAATCCAGCCCCGTGACGTCGACGACCAGAGGTCCGGGCGCCTCGACGACTCCGGCAGCCTCGCTGACCAGCTGCCGCCAGGTGTGCTCGTTGCACGCGTCGACCTCACCGCCGGCGTTGATCAGCACCGCCGCGCCGTTGCGGTCGGTGGTCGCGCGCAGCGTGCTGTGTGGATCGCCCAGCTCGTAGACCAGCCTCGTGCTGAGCATGAAATGTGGGCTGGACATTGGTTCTGCAACAATAACTGGACTCACGGGGACCCCCTAATCGACCGGCGCGACCGCCGGGATGGTTGCCCGTCCTGCTGTCTGAAGACGAATTCTTCGCGGACTGCGAATCTCATTTGTATAACGAGACAGGGCGGTCTGTCTACACGCCCCGGGTAAGAGTACGGTAAGGCGCGGTATGACAAGCCTGGATGTCTCGAAGGCCGCGTCCGCGCGCGATCGCATCCTGACCGCCGCGTACGAGCTCTTCGTCCGGCGCGGTATCCGCGCGGTCGGCACCGACGAGGTGATCGAGCGGGCCGGCGTCGCCAAGGCGACGCTGTACCGGCATTTCCCCACGAAGAACGCCCTCGTGCTGGCCGTGCTGGACCGTCGCGAGCAACTCTGGACCATCGGACTGGTCGAGACGCAATCGCGGCTGCGCGGCGCCGGCCCCGAAGAGCAACTGCTGGCGATCTTCGACGTCTTCCACGATTGGTTCCAAGACCGCGACGGCTTCGAGGGATGCTCGTTCATCAACGTCCTGCTCGAGCTGGGCACCGATCACCCCGCGGGGCAGGCCAGCGTCACCTATCTGGACAACATCCGCGATATCGTGCGCCAGCGCGCCGAAGCGGCCGGGCTTGCCGACGTCGACAACTTCGCCCGGTCCTGGCACATCCTGATGAAGGGCGCCATCATCTCCGCCGCGGAAGGCGATTTGGACGCCGCGCGGCGTGCCCAGCAGATGGCGCGCGCGCTCATCGGCCAGCATCGGCCGTAACGGCCGGAACCACAGGGGATTTCACACGGCGTCGGGCGCGGCGGTGCTGGTCTTGCGGTAGTGCTCGGCCTCGAGCTCGGCGACCGCGCGCGACGTGCGTTCCCGCAGCAGGATCGCGGCGGTGATCCCGCACACGACCGCGATGACCAGGCCGATCCAGGAGAACCGCTCCATCCAGTGCTCGGCGGCCATGCCCGCGAAATAGACGAGCGCGGTGGTGCCGCCGGCCCAACAGATGGCGCCCGACACGTTGGCCGCCAGGAAACGCGGATAGTGCATCTTCAGGGCGCCGGCGAGGGGCCCGGCGAATATCCGCAGCAGCGCGATGAAGCGGCCGAGGAAGACCGCCCGGACTCCCCAGCGGTTGAACAACTTTTCGGCAAGGGCGACGTGTCCGGGACCGAAGTGCTTGGGGAAGCGCCGGCCGAGCCGGTCGAACAGCGGCAGGCCGAACCGGCGCCCGATCGCGTAGCCGATCGAGTCGCCGACCACGGCGCCGATCACCGCGGCCACGCCGACGCCGACCGGGCTGACGGCCAGGTCGTGGTGCGACGACAGCAGCGCGGCACTGACCAGCACGATCTCCCCGGGAAGGGGGATGCCGAGGCTTTCCATCCCGACCACGCCGCAGACCACGAGGTAGACGGCGAGCGGCGGGATCGCCTGCAGCAGGGCATCGACATGCATGGGTCAAGGATGCCTGACCACCGGCCGGGCCGCGCCGTAATGTCCTGTGCGTGGCGGACCAAGAATTCAACCTTGCCCAGGTGTTCGGTGCGGTCGCGGCGGCCAACCCCGACCGGGATTGCATCGTGTTCGGCGATCGGCGCTTCACGTTCGCGCAGACCGCCGCGCGCGCCCGGCGATTCGCCCGCGCGCTGCACGGGTGGGGGCTGGGCGCCCACCGGGAGCGCGCCGAGCTGGCGCCGCACGAGTCGGGGCAAAGCCACCTCGGGCTGTACCTGGCCAACTGCAACGAGTACCTCGAGGCGATGCTCGGCGCGTACGGGGCGCGGGTCGCGCCGTTCAACATCAACTACCGCTACGTCGCCGACGAGCTGGTGTACCTGCTCGGCAACTCCGGCGCCGACGCCGTGGTCTATCACGCCCGGTTCGCCCCGACGCTGGCCGAGGCGCTGGAGGAGTTGCCGTCGCGGCCGCGGCTGATCCACGTCGACGACGGGTCGGGCAACGATCCGTTGCCGGGCGCGGTGCGCTTCGAGGACCTGCTGGCCTCGGTGTCCGACGAGCCGCTGGACCTGACGCCGTCGCCCGACGACCTGTACGTGCTCTACACCGGCGGCACCACCGGCATGCCGAAGGGCGTGCTGTGGCGCCAGCACGACATCTACATGAACACCATGGGCGGGCAGGTGATGGGCACGAGGGTGGGCAGCATCGAGGAGATCGTCGAGCGGTCGCGGCCGGCGGGACCGGGCTCGATGACCGTCGCGCCGCTGATGCACGGGGCCGCGCAGTGGGCGGCCTTCATCTGCCTGTGCGGCGGGCGGCCGTTCGTGATGCCCGGGACCACCACCCATTTCGATCCGGCCGAGGCGCTGGCGCTGGCCGCCCGCGAGCGGGTGATGTCGCTGTCGATGGTCGGCGACGCCTTCGGCCGGCCGCTGGCCGACGAGCTCGCGGCCGGCGACTACGACCTGTCGGCGCTGTTCGTGCTGGTCACCGGCGGGGCGGCGCTCAGCGCGCGGCTCAAGGAGCGGTTCGTCGAGCTGTTGCCGCACCTGACGATCATGGACGCGGGCGGGTCGTCGGAATCCGGGGCGCAGATGTTCCAGATGTCCAGTCGCGCGCAGCGCCTGTCGGGCCGGTTCGCCCCGAACCCCGGCGCCGTGGTGATCAGCGAGGACATGACCCGGGTCCTGGCGCCGGGCGACGACGAGATCGGCTGGCTGGCCCAGCGGGACCTGATCCCGCTGGGGTACCTGGGCGACCCGGAGAAGACGGCGCGGACGTTCCCGGTCATCGACGGCGTCCGGCATTCGGTGCCCGGCGACCGGGCCCGCTGGGACGCCGACGGCCAGATCGAGCTGCTGGGCCGCGATTCGGTGACCATCAACTCCGGCGGCGAGAAGATCTTCGCCGAGGAGGTCGAGGCCGCGATCGTGGGGCACCCGGCCGTCTACGACGTCGTGGTGACGAGCCGGCCCAGCGCCCGGTGGGGCAACGAGGTCGTCGCGCTCGTCCAATTGACCGACGGCGCGCCGCGAGAAGGGTTGGCCGACAGCATCATCGACGAGGCGGCCCGCCACATCGCGCGCTACAAGCTGCCGAAGCAGATCGTGTTCTGCGACCGGGTGCAGCGCTCACCGTCGGGCAAGGCCGACTACCGGTGGGCGAAAGCCCAAGTGGCGCAGGGCTAGTGGAAGAACCCGGACTGGTTGTCGCCGGTGTTGTAGCCGCCCGAGCTCCCGTCGCCGGAGTTGGCCACGCCGGAGCTGTAGCTGCCCGTGTTGTTGATCCCCGTGTTGTAGAGACCCGTGTTGCCCCAGCCCGACAGCGCGAAGCCCGAGTTGTAGAAGCCCACGTTGCCCCTGCCGTCGGTGTTGTGGAAGCCCGAGGTGTAGCCGTAGGCGTCCGGGGTCACGTTGTAGTAGCCCGACGAGTCGCTGCCGGTGTTGTAGAAGCCGGACAGGTTGCTGCCGACGTTGCCGAAACCGGAGTTCGCGTCGGGCTGGGTCATCCAGTTACCGCTGCCGGTGTTGACGCTGCCCGAGTTGAACAGGCCGGTGTTGGTGTTACCGGAGTTGAACAGCCCGGTGTTCCAGTAGCCGGAGTTGAAGAAGCCCGTGTTGGTCCCGTAATCGGCCGAGTTGAACATGCCGGTGTTGCCGGAGCCGGCGTTGCCGAAGCCGACGTTGTCGTAGAAAGCGTTGCCGCCGCCCATGTTTCCGTAACCGGCGTTGCCGAAGCCGAAGTTGGTGTCGCCGCCGTTGCCGAACCCGGTGTTGAGGTAACCGGCGTTCCACGAGCCGGTGTTGGTGGCGCCGGCGTTGCCGACGCCGAAGTTTCCGCTGCCGGAGTTGAAGAACCCGACGTTGTTGTCGCCGGAGTTGAAGAACCCGACGTTGTTGTTGCCCGAGTTGCCGAAGCCCAGGTTGTTGAGGCCGGCATTCAGCCCGCCGATGCCGACTTGGTTGTCGCCGGTGAGGTTGAAGCCGACGTTGTTGTTGCCATGGTTGCCGAACCCGACGTTGAAGCTGCCGAGGTTGCCGAACCCGACGTTGGAGTCGCCGTTGTTGCCGCCGCCCAGGTTGTAGGAGCCGGCGTTGCCGCTGCCGAAGTTCTGCGAGCCGATATTGCCGCCGCCGCGGTTCCCGTCGCCGACGTTGCCGGAGCCGAGGTTCCCGTTGCCCTGGTTTCCGCTGCCCAGGTTGAGGTTGCCGAAGTTGCCGCTGCCGAAGTTGGTGCTGCCCCAGTTGCCGCTGCCGAGGTTGGCGTTGCCGGTGTTGCCGCTGCCCAGGTTGGCGTTGCCGATGTTGCCGCTGCCCAGGTTCGCGTTGCCGATGTTGCCGCTGCCGGGGTTCGAGTTGCCGGTGTTGCCGCTGCCGGGGTTGTTGTTGCCCTGGTTGCCGATGCCCAGGTTCCACACGCCGTTGTTGTTGAAGCCGGTGTTCAGGCTCGCCAGCGACTGCTGCCAGGACGCCAGCTGCGACGCGGCGGCCGACGCCCCCGCGTGATAGCCGGCCATCGCGGTGACGTCCTGCGCCCACATCTGTTCGTAGACGCTCTCGGCGGCCGCGATCGCAGGTGCGTTCTGGCCGAACAGGTTTGACAACACCAGCTGCACGAACCCGTTGCGGTTGGCCGCCACCGCGGCCGGGTGAACGGTGGCCGCCTGCGCGGCCTCGAACGCTGCCGCCACCGCGCCGGCCTGCCCGCCCGCCTCGGTGGCGTGGCCCGCCGCCGCGCTCAGCCAGCCGGTGTACGGGGCGGCCGCCGCGGCCATGGCCGTCGATGCGGGGCCCTGCCAGGCCTGCGCCGCCAGTCCCGTGGTCACCGAGGCGAACGAGCCCGCCGCCGATCCCAGCTCGTCGGCCAGCGCCTGCCAGGCCGCCGCCGCCTCCAGCATCGGCGCCGACCCGGCACCGACGAACATCCGCAGCGAATTGATCTCCGGTGGTAGCACCAAGAAGGACATGACAGCCCCGCATTCTCAGAGTTCTACGACTCTGGTTATTCCATACTTGAAGACGGTATATGGCGGTTAAAAGAAAATCTCGGTTTCAGCGAACTCGCGCCGGATTGGGGGGTCCCTTCCTCGGTACGGTCACTGTCATGCGGAAAAACGCAGAGCAGCCCCTGCCGGGGGGCGACGCGGCTGCGCCGCAGTACCCGATCGAGTCGGTGGACAACGCGCTGAAGCTGCTGCTGTTGCTGGGGGAGCGGCCCGAGATCCGGCTCAGCGAGGCGACCCGGTATTTGGGCGTCGCGTCGTCGACGGCGCACCGGCTGCTGGCGATGCTGGCCTACCGCGGCTTCGTCCGGCAGGACCCGGTGTCCAAGGCGTACCTGCCCGGGCCCTCGCTGACCGGGGTGGCGTTCGCGATCTTCGGCCGCATCGACATTCAGCGATCGGCCATCCCGATTATGCGCAGCCTCGGCGAGCAACTGCGGGAATCGATTCACGTCGGCATGCTCGACGGCGCAAACGTGCGTTTCGTCGCCGCCGTCGAGGGCCCGGCGGCGGTGCGGGTGGCGTCCCGGCTGGGCCGTTCGATGCCCGCGCACTGCACCTCCACGGGAAAGGTTCTGCTCGCCCAGCTATCGGAAACCGAACTGCGCCAGGCGATTCCGCGCGACGAGCTGGAGCGCATCACGCCCCGCTCGATCGGCAGCCGCACCGAGCTGGAGGCCGAGCTGGCGCGCATCCGTGAGCGTGGCTACGCCGTCAATCGCGAGGAGAGCGAAGAGGGCGTCGCCTCGGTCGCGGTCCCCATCCCGACGCGGGCGCCGGGCCTGCGGCTCGCGCTCAACGCCGCCGCGCCCCAGAACCGCCTCGACGACTCGAGGTACCCGGCGGTGGCCGCCGCACTTGTCAAGGCGGCCAAAGAAATTGGCGATCAGCTGGGCTAGGGGCCGGAACGCGGCCGGCGGCCGAGCCTGTGACTTGACTGCTGAAATCGGCGTTTGGCGATATAAGCGGCGCAGTGAGAATACGGTTTTTCGATCGGCGATTGATCGGAGGCGTCATGTCCTTTCTCATTGCGATCCCGGAGGCGGTCTCGGCGGCCGCCAACGATCTGGCGGGCATCGGCTCGGGGCTCACTGCGGCCAGCGCGACCGCGGCGGCCACGACGACGGAGCTGTTGCCGGCGGCGGCCGACGAGGTGTCGGCGGCCATCGCCGCGGTCTTCGGCCGTCACGCCCAGGCCTACCAGGCGGCCAGCGCGCAGGTGGCGGCCTTCCACGATCAGTTTGTCCAGGCCCTCGGCGGCGGTGCCGGTGCCTACGTTTCCGCGGAGGTGACCAACGCGCAGCAGGCCGCGCTGGGTGCGATCAACGCGCCCGCCCAGGCGTTGGTGGGGCGCCCGCTGTTCGGCGACGGCGCCAACGCCGCCGCGGGCAGCGGCGCCAACGGCGGCGCCGGCGGGCTGCTGTGGGGCAACGGTGGCAATGGCGGCTCCGGCGGCGCCGGGCAGGCCGGCGGCAACGGCGGCAGCGCGGGGCTGATCGGCAACGGCGGCCCCGGCGGCGCGGGCGGCGCCGGCGCGTCCGGCGGCAACGGGGGTGCCGGCGGCTGGCTGAACGGCAACGGCGGGATGGGCGGGCAAGGTGGCGCCGCGACGGCGGCCGTCAACGCCGGCCTGCCCGGGCGCGGGGGCGACGGCGGCAGCGCCTACCTGTTCGGCGCCGGTGGTGCCGGCGGCCAGGGCGGCACCGGGCTGGCCGGGGCGGCCGGCGTCAACCCCGTGATCACCGGGCAGGCCGCGACCGGCAGTGCCGGCAACAGCATCTTCAGCAGCACGGATCGTAATTCCTTCGGCTTCAATGGCGGCGACGGCGCCGACGGCGGATTGGGCACCACCGGAGGAACCGGTGGTGCCGGCGGCGCGGCGGCCGGAGGGGCGGGCGCCACGGGGGTCGGCGGCAACGGCGGCGCCGGTGGCGCCGGCGGCAACGGGGGCGCCGGCGGCGACGGCGGAAACGCGTCGGCAGGCGGCGCGTCGCTGACCTTTGCCGCGGCCACCGGCGGCGACGGCGGCAACGGGACCAACGCTTCGGCCCCCGGCGGTACGGGCGGCGCCGGCGGTATCGGCGGGGCGGCCACCGGCTTCGGTACCAGTGCGATCGCCCAGTCGGGGGCAGGTGGCAACGGCGGCGGTGGCGCCGCCGGCGCCTCGGGCGGAACGGGTGGCAGCGGGGGCGCCGGCGGCGACGGCGGCCATGGCGGGCTGCTGTCCGGCGCCGGCGGCGCCGGTGGCGCGGGCGGTACCGGCGGCGTCGGGGGCCTCGGAGCCGACGGCGGCCAGGGCGGCGAGGGAGGCCGCGCGGCGTTTGCCGGCACCACAGTGGGCGGTTTCCAGTCCGTCGGGGGCGCGGGTGGCGCCGGCGGCGACGGCGGCTTCGGCGGCACCGGCGGCACCGGCGGGACCGGTGGGGCCGGCGGCCACGGTGGGGCCGGCGGGCTCTTCGGCGATGGCGGCGTCGGTGGCAACGCCGGCGTCGGAGGCCAAGGCGGTCAGGGCGGCAACGGTGCCCTCGGCGGTGCCGGCGGCGACGGTGGTAACACCCCCACCAACGGCCTGTCCGCGACAACCGTTGGCGGTAACGCCGGCAATGGCGGCGACGGCGGAAACGGCGGAAACGGCGGAAACGGCGGCGGCAGCGGCGTCGGCGGCCTCGGCGGTTCCGGTGGTCTGTTCGGCGAGGCGGGCACTAACGGCACCGGCGGTGCCGGCGGTACCGGAGGCGACGGCGGCAGCGGGGTCAGCGGCGGAGGCGCCGGCACGCCCGGCGTGGGACTGACCAGCGACGGAGACGCCGGCAACGCCGGCGGCCACGGAGCGGACGGTGCGCAGGGTCAGGACGGCTGATCGCCCAGCCCGGCGACCTCGTGCCGCCAGGCTGCGTCGGTGTTGAAGCCGGATCCCAAGTCCGGCAGGTCATTCCAATCGCGTGCGTCGATCTCGCGCAGCGTGCCGCCGGCCGAGACCACGCGCAGCGACATCCGCGCCAGCTCGTCGAGGCTGATCGCTTGCAGCACGGCCTGCTGAACGGTGTTGGCGGCGCTGGTGATTCCATGTCCGCGCAGGATCACCACCGGGCTGCCGCCCATCGCGGCCACCATTTCCTTGCCCAGCGCCGAATTTCGGATGAGCACGGCGCGCTCGTAGACCGGCACGCCGCCGCGCGCCAGCCACACTCCGGGGATGTCGTAGGCGCCGTAGATCGGCCGCAGCGTGATGCCGGCGAGGTCGGCGGCGACGACGGCGGGCGGGTGCAGGTGCGCGACGGCGCCGTGTCCCGCGTGCAGGGTCTCCACGTGGATGGGCAGTTCGTTGGGGACGCGGTAACCGTCGAGTTCGCCTGCGGCGCCGGCAGTTCCGTCGAACCTGATCAACCGGATGTCGCTGGGTCGCGTGTACGCGACGCCGGTATCGGTGTCGCTGCGGCAACGCACCAGCAGGCGCTCGTCGTCGACGCGAAGGCTCAGGTGGCCGAGGATGCCGTCGACCAAACCGCGGGCCGCGGCGACCCGGCAGGCCTGGGCCACCAGGGTGCGCTGCTCGTCGAGCGTCATGACCGTGCCCCGGTGCCGAAACCGCCGTCGGGGTGGACGGTTTCGGCGGTGATGCCGCGGGACCGGTCGGAGGCCAAAAACACGTAACTCCACGCGTGGTCCGCGCCGGTGAGCGCGACATTCAGCGGGGTGCGCGCCGCCAGATCTTGCGCCCGGCCGGGGCTGTCGTCGAGTCGCACGTCGTCGAGCCCGAGGCTGGCCAGGCCGCGCAGGTCGGTGTGCAGCGTGCCGCCCGGCGCCACTCCGTTGACCCGGATCTGGGGCGCGAGTTCGTGCGCCAGCGCCGAAACCAGGCCGCGCACCGCGAATTTCGACGACACGTACAGCGCGCCGCCGCGCCCGGGCTGGTAGGACGACGTGGATTCGGTCAGCACGATCGACGGCCCGGCGCCGGCCCGCAGCGCGGGCAGGGCCGCCTTCACGGAATGCAGGTGGCTGAGCACATTGGTGCGGAACATCTCGTCGAACGCATCGGAGAGGGCGTCGGCGTCGATGTCGCCGAGGCCCTTGTAGAAGTCGAAGACACCCACGCAGTTGACCAGGGTGTCCAGGCCACCGAAGGCGTCGGCGGCGGCGGCGACGGCGCGGTCGTTGGCCTCGCGGGTGACGGCGTCGCCCTCGACCACCGGTACGTCGGGCAACTCCTGCCGTAAGCGATCGCACTTGCCGGAATCACGTTCCAGGACCGCCACTTCGGCGCCCTGGCCGCGGAACGCGTCGACGACGGCGCGGCCGATCCCCGAACCCGCGCCCACGACCAGCGCGCGCTTGTCCTCCAGCCAGCCCGTCACGGCGCCGGATCCTCGTCGGGCAGCAGCGGGCCGTCGATGTTGCCGACCATGGCCGCCAGCGTACGGGTGTTCTGCCGCGTCAGCGCCTCGACCTCGAGCGCGTCCAGGCTGATCGACCGTCCGGATTTGGGTGCGGTGATCAGCAGGCGCGACCCGTTGCGGGTGTCGACGCGGCGCACCTCGACCTCGGCGAACTCGTTGGCGATCGTGATCGGTTCGTCGCTCAAAGGAACACCGCCAGGTTCTGCATCCGCAGCACCGATTCGTCGACGAAGATGGTGCGGCGAGCCAATTTCCAGCGATCTGTACTCCAGCGCAGCAGGTCCTCCCGTCCGCACGACACCAGCGCGGCGTCGTTGACGTCGCCGCGGCTGCGGAACAGCAGCTCGGCGGACTCGACGATCAGGTCCTCGGAGTCGTCGGACTCGAACGCGCGCACGTTGGTGATGAAGTGCCGCAGCCGCGATGGCGGGTCCTCGGTCCAGGCGTGCTCGGTGGCGAAGCGCGCGACGCGCTGGGTCAGCGAGTACTTGTCCTCGTCGAAGTGCGCCATGCCCGGTGACGTGTCGAACCCGGCGCCGCGCGCGGTGGTGACCCGGACCGGCATCACATAACGGATGTCGTCGGTCAGCGTGTCCAGCCACGCGGCGTAGTCCTGGGCGTCCAGCAGGTAGGCCTCGTCGACCAGGAACTGGTGGGCCTGCAGGTGGCGAATGTCACTAAATGGCAAGCACGGCAGCGGCTTTCTCATGAGAGGTAGTCCGCCCACAACGTGAGCAGCGCGCGCTGGTTGTGCTCGTTGTAGCCCACCTGGGCGCGACCCGGCCCGTGGAACAACTCGGGCGGCAGCGCCTCGACGACGGGGCGGTCGTCGGGCAGCAGGCCCATCCGGCTGTTGAGCAGCAGCCGCCGCGCCATCGACCCGCCCGCGGTGGTGGTCAGCGACACCCAGTTCTCCACGTCGTCCTGTTCGAACATGCCGGTCGAGCCGAAGCACATCAGATACGCCTGGTACGAATCCTTTTTGTACTGCGCGGGAGCCGCGGAGTCCACCGCGAACCACGAGCACACCTCGGTCTCGGCCTCGCTGATCGGCTGCCACAGCCGGATCGAGATGAATGGGAGAACCTGCTCGCCGCCGGGCAGCTTGGGCCAGTTGTGCACGAAGCTGAGGTTCGGGAAGCAGGTGGCCGCCGAGATCATGAACCCGTCCTCCCCGACCACCCGCTGCTGCTCGGGCGACCAGGCCTCCTTGATCCGGCCGATCATCTCGTCGGGATAGCCGACGTAGCGCATCCGCTCGTCGAAGCCGCCCGGCGGCAGCTTGTAGGTGGTGCCGCCGCCGCGGCCCGCCCAGTAGGTGGCTCCGTCCTTGCGTTTCTGGGCTTTTGGCTCGCGGAACAGGCCGAT
This sequence comes from Mycobacterium sp. NGS57, assembly GCF_059812405.1. Classification (NCBI taxonomy): domain Bacteria; kingdom Bacillati; phylum Actinomycetota; class Actinomycetes; order Mycobacteriales; family Mycobacteriaceae; genus Mycobacterium; species Mycobacterium sp. NGS57. The sequence goes on from NZ_JCALCP010000001.1 coordinate 346,419, forward strand.
GTCGACGATCGACGCGTGCGTGTGCGGCGTGTGGTACATGTCGCCGGCGAAATTCTCGGCGCCGATCTTCCAGTTCGCCTTGATCCGCCAGCGCTGCGGCCCCCGCAGCTCGATGCCCCCGGCGCTCTGCTTGGTGTAGAAGTCCAGATAGAAGCGGAAGTCGCCCAGAAAGTCCTGCAGCGGTTCGGCGTTCGGGTCCAGGCTGACGAACAACAACCCGTTGTAGCTGGCGAAATTCGGTGCGGGAAGCAGACTTTGGGCGCCGCGGGGCAGCCCCTCGTCGCCGCCGTAGGCCTCGCGGTGAAACGGCAGGCCGGTGAGCCGCCCGTCGTTGCGGTACGACCAGCCGTGATACGGGCAGCGGAAGTTCGACGCGTTGCCCATTTCCGCGCGGCACACCTGCATGCCGCGGTGCAGGCACATGTTGAACAGGGCGCGGATCTCGCGGCCGCACCGGGTGACGATGAACGAATCGTCGAGCACGCGGCGCACCACGTAGTCGCCGTCGTGCGGAATCTCCGACTCGTGGCCGACGAACGTCCACGCCCGGGCGAACAGGCGCTCGCGCTCCAGCGCGAACAGGTCCGCGTCGTTGTAGATGTGGGCGGGGATCATCCCGCGCCGGACGTTGTCGAAAACGTCCCCGAGATCGGCCAATCCAGATCCTCTGCTCTACAGAAAACAATTCCGCTGAATAGAATCTCGCACCTGGCCGCGTTGGTCAACGGCGGACGCCCTCTGGCGCCCGCGTGCGACGCAATGTGCGTACTATTTCCGATATTGCGTTTATTCAAGCTTGATATATCTGTATCTGAGGAAGGATGGTGTCATGGGTGGTCGGTCCCGTAGGGCCGGTCGGTTGCGGGAGCTCGGGCCGCGGGTGGTCTCCGCGATCGGGCGGCAGGAGTGGCTGGACCGCCCGAGCTATCGGCTCGAACACCTGCTCAGCTTCGGCTACAACGCGCTGGGCGGGGCGCGCAACACGGTCACCAACGCGCTGCACGGCGTCTGGCTCGGGCATCCCGTCCATCCGCCGCTGGCGTCGCTGACGAGCGGGGCGCTCGGCACTACGGTGGCGCTGGACGCGCTGAGCCTGCTGCCGGGCCGGCCGGCGACCGAGGTCCGCGACGCGTCGCGGTTCGCCACCCGGGCGCTGGGGGTGGGGATCCTGGCGAGCATCGGCTCGGCGATCACCGGCACCACCGACTGGCAGCACACCCACGAGGCCGACCGCCGTGTCGGGCTGGTGCACGGGCTGGTGAACCTGGCCGCCACCGCGCTCTACGCACAGTCCTGGTGGGACCGCCGCCGCGGTCGCCACGGCCGCGGCATCGCGCTGACCGCCCTGGGCTACGGCATCACCGTCGGCGGCAGTTACCTGGGCGGGGCGCTGGTGTTCGAGTCCGGCATCGGACTCGACCGGTCGGGCGAGCGGCTGCGCACCACGCAGTGGACGGCGGTGCTGCCCGCGAGCTCGCTGAACGGCAAGCCGGTGCGCGTCGAGGTCGACGGCGTCGGGCTGGTGGTGTGTCAGACCTCGCCCGGCGAGGTGTCGGCGTTCGGCGAGTTCTGCCCGCACCTGGCCGCCCCGATGGCCGACGGCTGGGTCGACCGCGGCCGGGTCGTGTGCCCCTGGCACGGCTCGTGGTTCGAGGCGGAGTCCGGGCAGGTGCTGCGCGGGCCCGCCGCGGCCCCGCTGCCGTGCTACGAGGCCCGGCTGGTCGACGGAATGGTCGAGGTGCGCGCCGAGGAGGTAGCGAAGTGAACGCGTACGACGTGTTGAAGGACCACCACATCGTGATCAAGGGCCTGGGCCGCAAGATCAGCGAGGCGCCGGTGAACAGCGAAGAGCGCCATGCCCTTTTCGACGACCTGCTCATCGAGCTCGACATCCACTTCCGCATCGAGGACGACCTGTACTACCCGGCGCTGAAGGATGCCAGCAGGCTGATCGCGATCGCCCATGCCGAGCATCGTCAGGTGGTCGACCAGCTTTCGGTGTTGCTCAAGACGCCGCAGAGCGCGCCGGGCTACGAGGACGAGTGGAACTCGTTCAAGACGGTCCTCGAGGCGCACGCCGACGAGGAGGAGCGGGACATGATCCCGGCCCCGCCGGAGGTGACGATCACCGACGCCGAGCTCGAGGCGCTGGGCGAGGCGATGAGCGCCAGGATGGAGCAATACCGCGGCTCGGCCCTGCACCGGATCCGGACGAAGGGACGCGCGGCGCTGGTGCGGGGTCTATAGCGCGATCGCGGAGTAGCGTCACGGCTCATGAACGCCGAGCGTGTCGCCTCCCAGGCCGACATCACGGCGGAGATCGCCGCCCTGCGGCGCTCGGGCCCGGCTGGCGCGCACCCGCGGCTGGACTACCCGCCCTACCGCAGCACCGCGCTGCGCCACCCGAAACAGCCGCTGCTGCTTGTGGATCCCGAGGAGATCGAACTCTGCGGGCCCTGCTTCGGTGACCGGGACGTCGACCCGATCGACGCCGACCTGACGGCCGGCCACCCGGGTGAGCCGCTGGGGGAGCGCATCGTGGTGGCCGGGCGGGTGCTCGACCGATCCGGTGACCCGGTGGCAGGCCAGCTGATCGAGATCTGGCAGGCCAACGCGAGCGGCCGCTACCGCCACGAGCGCGACCAGCACCCGGCGCCGCTCGACCCGAACTTCACCGGCGCCGGGCGCTGCCTCACCGGGCCCGACGGCTCATACCGCTTCACGACGATCAAGCCCGGCCCGTATCCGTGGCGCAACCACCACAACGCCTGGCGCCCCGCGCACATCCACTTCTCGTTATTCGGAACGGCTTTCACGCAGCGGCTGGTCACCCAGATGTACTTCCCGGGCGACCCGCTGTTCGACCTCGACCCGATCTTTCAGTCGATCCCCGAACCCGCCGCCCGGGGGCGCCTGATCGCCCGCTACGACCACGAGCTCACCGAACCGGAGTACGCGACCGGCTACCGCTGGGACATCGTCATCTGCGGCGGCCGCCGAACCTGGACCGAGCATGGCTGAATTGGCTTGCACCCCAGGGCAAACCGTGGGCCCGTTCCTCGGGCTCGGACTGCCGTACCCCGGGGACAGCGACCTGGTCGGCGCCGGGGATCCGGCGGCCGTCCGGTTGCACGGCACCGTCTTCGACGGCGCCGGCGCCCCGGTGCCCGACGCCCTGGTCGAACTCTGGCAGCCCGACGGCACCGGCGGGATAGCGCGACGGGCCGGCTCGCTGCGGCGCGACGGCGCGACGTTCACCGGGTGGGGCCGCTGCGCGACCGACGCCGCCGGGCGCTACGGGTTCACCACGGTGGCACCGGGTTCGGTGGCCGGGCGGCCGCCGTTCTTTGCGATCGCGGTGTTCGCGCGGGGGCTGCTCGATCGGTTGTTCACCCGAGCCTACCTGCCCCACGACGACGTGAACGCCGATCCCGCGTTGGCCACCCTGTTGTGCATCGCCGAAAGTGGCTGCAGCGCATACCGTTTCGACATCCACCTGCAAGGGCCCGGCCAGACGGTGTTTTTGGAGTACCGGGACGGCGGGCGATGACCAACCTGCTGTGGCCCGGCGACCAGCGGGCGGGCCAACACCTGACCGATCGGGCGCTGCTGGCGGAGATGGCCGCCATGGAGTCCGCCTGGCTGGACGCCCTGGCCGCCGCCGGTTTGGCGCCCGCCGAATGCGCCGGAGCGGACCTGTCGAGCCTGCTGCGCGACGAGGACTGCGAGGCCCTCGCGGTGGCCGCCGAGGGCGGCGGCAACCCCGTCATCGGCCTGGTCGAACTTCTGCGCGAGCGGGCCGCGCCGGCCGTCGCGCCGTGGATCCACCGCGGACTCACCAGCCAGGACGTGCTGGACACCGCCCTGATGCTGGGGGTGCGCGGCGCCGTCGCGGAGCTCAGAGCGCGGCTCGCGCACCAGGTCTCGACGCTCGTCGCCCTCGCCGCGGCGCACCGCGCCACGCCGATGGTGGCCCGCACCCTGACCCAGCACGCGGCCCCCACCACCTTCGGCGCCAAGGCGGCCGGCTGGCTGAACGGGGTCGTCGACGCCCTCGAGCGGCTCGACGCGCTGGACACCCCGATCCAGATCGGCGGCGCCGCCGGGACGCGGGCAGCCAGCACGGAATTGGCGGCGCTGCGCGCGGGCGCGGCCGACCCGGTGCAGGTTTCCGAGCGCCTGGTACACAGCGCCGCAACCGCTTTGGGGCTGCCCGCCCGGTCGCCGTGGCACACCACCCGGACGCCGGTCACCGCGGCCGCCGACGCCCTCGTCGCCTGCACCGACGCCTTGGGGCGCATCGCCTCTGACGTCGTCACCCTGGCCCGTCCCGAGATCGGCGAGCTGGACGAGCCCGCGGGCGAAGGCCGCGGCGGTTCCTCGTCGATGCCGCACAAGCGAAACCCCGTGCTGTCCATCCTGATCCGGCGCGCCGCTATTGCGGCGCCCCAACTGGCGGCCACGCTGCACACCGCCGCGGCGCTGGCCAACGACGAGCGGCCCGACGGCGCGTGGCACGCCGAATGGGACGCGCTGCGCACCCTGGCGCGGCGGACGCTCGTCGCGGCGTCCCAGTGCGCCGAGCTGCTGGCCGGGCTGCGGGTGCATGCCGAGCGGATGGCCGAAAACCTGCGCACCACCGACGTTTACGGCGAACAGCGGGCGATCGCCGAGCTGGCGGGCAGGGCCCCCTCGGAGACCTATTTCGGCGCCGCCGACCGTATGGTCGACGCGAGCCTGGAGCGCGCCCGGCGCGCGCTCGACCGACTTTAGCTCAGGGCAGCGCGCCAGGGGGTTACACCAGTGGCTTGCCGCGTCGCAGCCGCCGGCGTACGTCGGCCCGCAACACGTAACTGCCGCCCCGCCGGATGGACCCCGGAAGGAACCGGTTCACGAACGCCACCAACAGGAAAAGCCATTCGGAGCGGCCTTGCCGGGCGGCGCTCCAGCCGATGCCCGGGGCGTCGCGGAACGGCGGAGCCAAGAACCCGGCCGTGAGGAATTTGAGCAACCGGCGAAATGGCCACGCCAGCACGCGGCCACCCACATCTGCAGACCGGGTTCAAAGGCGTTGTACCGCACCGGACTTTGCCGGCCCGACTTGACCGGCCGGTGTGCACCGCTGACCGCCTCGGCGGAAGGCAGGTTGCCGGAGTCGACCGTGCTTTCCGCCACGCCGTAACCGACCTCGGGCCACGACAGCTGCATGATCACGTCGGCAGCGGCGCCCGGAAACGACCAAAAGTCCACCGCGCCAGCCAGGCTCACCGGCGTGTCGGACCAGCGTGCGGTGCGCCGGGCGGGATGGATGCGGGTTGCGACGGACATCTCGCGGCCTGGCCGCCGCGACGCCGCTGCCCCGCGCGCGGCGAACCGCCTCGTCGTCTCCGGCAGAACTCCTCGACAACGGCCCGCCGGCACCGCGCGAGCGGCTACGGTGATTGCTATGTCTGCGGCCGGCCGCTCGTCAGTGGACCAGGTGAAGCGGCGCCCGAAAGACCGCAAGGTACAGATCGCCCGCGCCGCCACCGACGCCTTCAGCGAACTGGGCTACCACGCGGTCAGCATGGAGAACATCGCGGCCCGGGTCGGGATCTCGGCCGCCGCCCTGTACCGGCATTCGCAGGGCAAGTACGACCTGTTCCGCGACGTCCTGCTGGCGCTCGGCCAGCAGCTGGTCGACGCGACCGCCTTCGCCGACGCGATGCCCGCCGACACCGACCCCGCGGAAGCGCTCACCGCGGTGATTCGCGCACTGATCGACGCGACGATCGTCAACCGCACGACCGGCGGGCTGTACCGCTGGGAGGCCCGTTATCTGCGCGGCGACGACCAGTGCGCGCTCGGTGAACAGATCAAGCTGCTCAACCGGCGCCTGCAGCGGCCCCTGATCAAGCTTCGGCCCAAGCTGACGTCGCGGCAGCGCTGGACGCTGTCGGCGGCGGCGTTGAGCGTGATCGGCAGCATCACCGACCACCGTTCCCGGCTCGGCAACGCCGCCATCCGGCGCACCCTGCACGACATCGTCCTGGCGGTGCTGAACGCCGACCTGCCGCGGCGCACCGGCGGGCCGGAGGCGCCGCGGGCCCCCGCGATCGCGGCCGCCGCCGGCAGCTACGAACTGCTGCTGCACGAATCGATGCGCTTGTTCAACGAGCGCGGCTACCGCGAAACCGGGATGGAGGACATCGCCGCCGCCGTCGGCATACCGGTTGCCGGCATCTATCAATACTTCCCGGGCAAGGCCGCCATGCTGGCCGTCTCCTACCGGCGCGCCGCCGACCAACTCTCCGGCGACCTGTCGACCATCCTGGCCACCAGCGGCGACCCCGAGCAGGCGCTCGCGCAACTCATCGACGCCTACGTCACGCGGTCGTTCGCCAGCCCCGAACTGGCCTGCGTGTACTACACCGAGCGGCACAACCTGGCCGAGACCGACGCGGTGCTGCTGTACAACATCCAGCGCTCGACCGTCGAGTCCTGGGCCCGGCTCGCGGTGGCGGCGCGACCGGACCTGACGCTGGGCCGCGCGCGCTACGCCGTGCACGCCGCCTTCGCCCTTGCCGTCGACGTCGGGCGGCTGGTGCGGCCCAGCACCGGCCAGTCCGCCCGCACGACGGTGCGCCGCCTGATGGAGATCACCGTGCTGGGGCGGGCGGCGCAGACGCCACCCCGCACCGGCGCCGGCGGGCGCCGGTGAGCTAATCGGCTTCTCGGACAACGTGCTGCGGGGTCGGCGAACACTACCTTTTGCGGCGAATGGCTATTTACCTAGCTCGCAACTGATCCGCGCGGAAAGGCCCGCCTCATGCTCGGCAGACGTCGCCAACTGCAGGACTACGAGATGACGATCGCGAATTGATCGGCCTGCCCGTGCTGCTGGGCACGCCCTACCTGATCGTCGGGACGATCTGGTCGTGCACCCACACGCAACATCTGCGCACCATGCAGGGGCCGACTTGGTGGTGTCGTTTCTGGGCTCGATCGTCTCATGGCCCGCGCTGTTGTTCGCCAGCGTGTGTATGGCTTAACGGCAAAGACGTTGCAGGGGAAGTGGATTCGGTGACTGCCCGGACGCGTCTGGTAAAGGCGTCTGCCGCTGATCCCGCTGGCGCACAACCGATTCGAGGCGGGAAACCCACCCAAGATTCCGCCCCCGACGCCGGCGCCGGGGGCGGCTAGGTCCGCGGCTAGCTGCGATCGGCTGTGAACTGATGGCTTTCAGTGTGCGCTCCGGGATTCGAGTGTGCTTCAGCGGCGGGAATTGGGCCCTTTTTCCCGCCCACGATTCACGCCCGAAGCCCAGGATTCACAACCGAACCCAACCGCGTCGCGAACTTGGCCCGTCGGCTAGCCCGCCGGCTCAGTGATGCGCGACCTGGTCCATGATGCGGTCCAGGACGATGGTGGACAGGTCGCCGTCGTCGGCGACGCGGGAGAAGCCGCTGCGCCGCAGGAAGGTGTCCAGCCGGCGGTCGGGCGACCAACCGGCATAGACGGAGCCGAGATAGCGGGAGCGCAGGAATTCGCGCGCGAGGTCATCGACGTCAGCATCGCTCAATAACAACGGTGGGTTGGCACCCATAACCGTCATGCTCCTTTGTTCAGCCGCAACAGCCGCAGCCAAGTTACGTCAGACAAAGTCATTATCGCGTAACGCGCAGATTGCGGAAAGGGGCCAAAGCCATCGAATTCAGGAGAATTCGCCTCGAATTCGGCCCGGGTTCGGCCCCCCGTTCCGTTACCCGGCGGCCGCGGGCTTGCGGGCGACGATCGCCACCGCGGCGAGTTGCCTGCGATGCCGGCGGAAGGTGCGGCGCATCGTCAGCACGCGCTTGCGGGCGTCGCGGTGGACGAGCACGTTCCTAACGAACCGCAACGCCCCGAGCACCCCTTCGTCGGCGACGAGCCGGCGCGGTTCCAGCAGGGCCATCGGCGCCGTGGCGACCTGGTCGACCACCAGCCCGTGGTCGGCGAGCAGCCGCGACCACTCCGCGACCGTCAGCGGCCGGGCGTTCACCTTGATCGCGCGGGCCAGCGACTGCCGGATGTCGGTGCTGACCTCCTCCGACACGGTGTCGGGCGTGAGGGCCAGCTCGTGGATCGCGTAGCGTCCGTTGGGCCGCAGCACCCGCGCCGCCTCGGCGACGATGGCGTGCTTGGCCGTATCGCCCTGCATGCTCAGCATCGCCTCGCCGACCACCACGTCGCCGCTGGCGTCGGCCAGTCCGGTGGCCGCGGCGTCGGCGACCCGCACGGTGCCGTTCGCGGCGCCCAGTCCAGTGAGCACGCCGCGGACCACGTTGGCCGCGTCGGGGTCGGCCTCGGCCCCGACGTAGGACCGCGGACCGCGGGCCAGGATCTCGGTGGCCGTGCGGCCCAGCCCCGGTGCGAGCTCGACCACGTCGGAACCGGCGACCCCGGCGTCCGCCAGCAGCGTGCGCGTGAGTTCGATGCCGCCGGGGCGAAGGACCCGCTTGCCCAGCCGTGCCAGCAGCCAGTGGCCCGCCACGTCGTCGGCGGACCGGCCGGACGCCGGCAGCGTCGTCTTCTGGCCGGACATCAGACCGCCTGCGGCACAGCGGAATCCGTGGGCTGCAGTAATAACGCCTGGCGCCGCTTGTGCACGGTGAGGTAGCGCAGCCCGTCGGGGCCGGCGGCGAACTGCCGCCGGGAGCGCCGCGGCAACCACAGCAGGGCGCCGGGGAAGAGGTCGACGCTGCCCGTCTCGGTGGTCAGCCGGCCCCCGCCGGACAGCACGTGGATCAGGACGTCGAGGTCCGGCCCGGTGTGGGCGTCGATGCAGCCGCCCGCGGGCAGCGCGATGACGTTCGAATCCAGGTCGCGGTCCTTGGCCTCGAGCTTCCACACCGCGCCGGTCGCGTCGGGCTCGGCATCGCCCGAGGAGGAGCGGGGGATGAAAGCCTTGGTGTCGGCCAGGACCCGGGGCAGCGGGGTCGACGTCAGCTTGGTGATCCTGATCTTCCAGACCTTGGGACCTTTCTCGACGTATTCCCAGCCGTAGCTGCCGGGGTGGTCGGCGTCGAATTCGTCGTGCAGATGTTTGGGGTCGTGGTTGTTCACCAACACGAACGACTCGCCGACGGCGAGGCCGGCGTACGCGGCGAAGATTGTCGGGTGCTTGTCGGGCTTGCGCAACTCGCGTACGTCAAGTTCACTGTCGGCCATCGACTTTCCCCAACTCTCTGAGTTTCCCGTTAGCGTGGTTTTTCCAATAGGTGTTGTGTAAACTCTAGCGCATGACGTACGTGATCGGGAAGCCATGCATCGACGTGATGGATCGGTCTTGTGTGGAAGAGTGTCCGGTGGACTGCATCTACGAGGGCGGCCGGGCGCTGTATATCCACCCCGACGAATGCGTGGACTGCGGCGCGTGCGAGCCGGTGTGCCCGGTGGAGGCCATCTACTACGAAGACGACCTGCCCGACGAGCTCACGCCCTACCTGGCCGATAATGGGGCGTTCTTCTCCGACGTGCTGCCCGGCCGCGACGAGCCGCTGGGGTCGCCCGGCGGGGCCGCCAAGATCGGTCCCCTCGGCGTCGACACCCCACTGGTCGCCGGGGCACCCCGGGCCGCAGAGACCGAAGGAGCGTGAGCGGAATTTCGTCAGCTGGAGAAACCACCGGCCGCCGGCGCCGTGAGGTGCTGCGGCTGTTGCGGTCGTCGCCCGAGCCGATGAGCATCGTCGAGATCGCCGAGGAACTCGGGGTGCACCCCAACACGGTGCGTTTCCACCTCGAGAGCCTGGTCGCCGACGGGCAGGTGGAGCACGTCGCGCACGGCCGCAAGGGGCCCGGCCGCCCACCGCTGATGTTCGCCGCCATCAAGCAGATGGATCGCGGCGGAACGCGCCAGTACCGGATGCTCGCCGAGATCCTGACCATAGCGCTTGCCGCCGATCGCGATCCCCGTCCCAAGGCGATGGCCGCCGGCCGCGCGTGGGGGCGAAGCCTGGAACCCGCGCTGCAGGCGCCGGCGGAGCCCGCGAGCGCCGAGGCGGCCATCGACCAGCTGGTCGAGGTGCTCGACGACCTCGGGTTCGCGCCCGAGCGACGGACGTCCGACGGGGAGCAGCTGGTCGGCCTGCGGCACTGCCCGTTTCTGGAACTGGCCGAAACCGGTGGCTCCGTCGTGTGCCCCATCCACCTCGGGCTGATGCAGGGCGCCCTGGAGTCGTGGGAGGCGCCGGTCTCCGTCGACCGGCTCGACGCGTTCGTCGAACCGGACCTGTGCCTGGCCCACCTGAGCCCGGCCGGGGCCGCCGGGTGAGCACCGGCCCGGCGATCGCAGTCGCGGTCACCTTCGTCTGGCTCGGCATGGTGCTGGCGATCTCGTTCCTCGAGGCCCCCCTCAAATTCCGCGCACCCAACGTGACTCTGCAGATCGGGCTCGGCATCGGGCGCCTGGTGTTCCGCGCGCTCAACACCGTCGAGGTCGTCTTCGCGCTCGTCGTCGCGGCGATCATGGTGTCGGGCCCGGCGCCGGGGCGAGTCGGCGCGGCCTTCGCCGTCGCCATCGCCGCGCTGGCGATCCAGCTGGTGGCGGTGCGCCCCCGGCTGATCCGCCGCTCCGATCGCGTGCTTGCCGGCGCCGGAGGCCCGCGCTCGAACGCTCACTATGTCTATGTCGGCTTCGAGGCGGTCAAGATCGCGGCGCTGCTCGTGGCGGGGATACTGCTATTGACCGTCTGACCCGTGCGCTTCCCGACCGAAAGGGCCGATTATGGAATCCATCTCGCTGACCAGCCTCGCCTCCGAAAAGCTGGCCGAGGCGGGACAGTCGCACAGCGGGCGCGCCGCACACACGATCCACGGCGGCCACACTCACGAGCTGCGGCAGACGGTGCTGGCCCTGCTCGCCGGTCACGACCTGTCCGAGCACGACAGCCCCGGCGAGGCGACGCTGCAGGTGCTGCGGGGTCACGTGCGCCTGACCACCGGCGGCGCCACCTGGGACGGCACGGCCGGTGACTACGTCGTGATCCCCCCGGAGCGGCACGCCCTGCACGCGGTCGAGGATTCCGTCGTCATGCTGACCGTGCTCAAGAGCCAGCCCGGCGCCGCCCACTGACGTCGATGCTGTCCACACCGTGGTCGCTGAGTTTCGGGCTGCGGGTGCCGATCGTCAACGCCCCGATGGGCGGGGTCGCCGGGGGCCGGCTGGCCACCGCCGTCACCGCCGCCGGCGGACTGGGCATGGTCGGGATGGGCAGCGACGGCACCCGCGAGGCGTTGCGCACCCAGCTGCGGCACGTGCGCGGCAGGTTCGGCATCGGGCTGGTGGACTGGGTGATGCGCAGCCAGGCGGGCCTGCTGGAGGACGCGCTGGCCGCCGGTCCCGCCCTGCTGTCAGTGAGCTTCGGCACCGACTGGTCGTGGGTCGCACAAGCGCGCGACGCCGGAATCCCCACCGTCACGCAGGTTTACGACGGGCCGGATGCGCGACGGGCGGTTGACGCCGGCGTCGACGTCGTGGTCGCGCGCGGCGCCGAGGGCGGCGGACACGGCGCGGTGCGGCTCGGCACGCTGCCGCTGCTCGACGCCGTGCTGGACGCGGTGTCGGTGCCGGTGCTCGCGGGCGGCGGCATCGCGTCGCCGCGCGGCCTGGCCGCGGTGCTGGCCGCCGGCGCGAGTGGGGCGTGGGTGGGCACCCGCCTGGCCGCCTGCCCGGAGGCGCTCACCGGCGCCGGCAGCCGGCGCGCGCTGATCGCCGCGGAGGCCACCGACACGGCCGTCACCCGGGTCTACGACGTCGCCAAGGGGCTGCCCTGGCCGGCGCGGTTTCCGTCGCGCGTGCTGGCCAACGACTTCGTCGCGCGCTGGACGGGCCACGAGGACGCACTCGACCCGCCGGCGCGCGAGGAACTGGCCGCCGCGATCGCGGGCGACGATCGCCGCACCGCGCCGGTGGACGCCGGCGAGGGCGTCGGGATGATCCGCGACGACGCGACGGTGGGCGAGGTCATCGACCAGATGTGCGCGGGCGCAGCGGATTTGCTCAGCCGCTGGGGGCGCTGAGCACCACGCAACAGCGATCGGGGCCGGGGCACAACCGCGCGTCGGGTCCGTGCGGCGTCAGCGCGTCTGCCACGCCGGCGATCAGCGCGTGGTTCATCGTGCAGGCCAGCTCCGTCTGTTCCTGCGCGAGCGCATGGAACGGGCAGTTGGCGAGCTCAACCTCGCCGTGACCGAAACGCGGCTCGTAGCCGTAGCGGCTCAGCACCGCGACCGCGCGCTGCAGCGCGGCGGCCGGGTCCTCGGGCGGCGGGCCGGTCCCGGCGCCGATCGTCCGGCCGTAATCGCGCGCGATCCGGTTCAGCACCTCGGCGACGAGCTCGCCGGTTTCCGCCGACCGGGCGATGGCCGCCGCCATCAGGCGCCCGGCCAGCGCGTACTCGCGCTGCGGAAGGCTGACCGCGATGTCGCGGCGGGCCCGGCGGTACAGCTTGGCGGTGCGCCCGGCACCGGGTCCGGAGCGGCCCGTCACGCGCGCGTAGTCGCTTTCCAGCAGGCCCTCGGCGGTGAGCCGGTCCAGGTGGAACTTGGCCCGGTGGTGGGGGACGCCGACGGCGTCGGCCGCCTGGTCGCGGCCCACCGGCCCCGGCTGGGCGCACACGAATTCGTAGAGACGGCGGCGCACCGGGTCGGCGAGCGCGCCGATGCCCGCCGCGTCCCGCGGGAGGGCGTCGTTGTCGTCCACTCGGCCCCGCCTCTTTCTAACAGATAAAATCCTTGACGATACAGTCTAGGCGATCTACCGTACACATTATTATCCGTTAGAAATGGAGGCAACCATGACCACCGCCCACCTCAACCCCACCGACCCCGCCCCGGCCTTCGCCCAACAGCTGCGCGACCCCGCCTACTCGGCCTACCTCGCGCTTCGCACCGTCTTCACGATCGCGCCCATCGTGATGGGGCTGGACAAGTTCTTCAACGTGCTGACCCACCCGCACCACTGGAGCATGTACCTGGCCGGCTGGATCGACAATCTGGTGCCCGGCACCGCCGACCAGTGCATGTACATGGTCGGGGCGATCGAGATCGTGGCCGGCATCCTGGTGGCGTTCGCGCCGCGCTTCGGCGCCTGGGTGGTGGTGGCCTGGCTGGCCGGGATCATCCTCGACCTGGTCACCGGACCCGGCTTCTACGACGTCGCGCTGCGCGACTTCGGCCTGCTGGTCGGCGCCGTCGCGCTGGCCCGCCTGGCGCAGGGCGTGCATGACGGCAGCATTCACACCGCCCGCAGGTAGCGCCGGGCGATGACCCGCTGGGCCGCCCGAACCAGCGGCCCGCCGGCCCTGGCCCACCACGCCGCCGGTCGCGAGAACGCCGACACCTCCGCGTACACCGCGGAGGTGCTCGGGTCGCGGCGTACGACGAAGCGTTCCTCGCCGGACTCCGGGTGGCCGGGCAGGGTGCCGTAGGCGAACCCGCGGATGTCGGGTTCGTCGACGACGTACACGACGCGGCACGGCGCGGGCAAAAAGCCCATCCGCACCACCAGCACGGCATCGACGACGGCGACCTCGGAGCTGGCCTGCACCCGCAGGCCCGACCCGCGTTGCATGCCCCAGCGCATGACGGCGTCGGCGGCCCGCTCGAAACGCTCGTCGCCCCTGCCTATTTGGCGCTCGGCATGTTGGTGGTCGTATCCGGCGGGCAGCCCGTCGGCGTTGGGAAAATGCAGGGTCGCGCCCACCTCGCGGTAGGTCAGCGGCAGCTCCCTGAGCGCATCGAGGTCCACCGGCTCAGCTTGCCACGCCGGGATGCGCGATCGCGGTCGCGGCGTACGGTCGTAGAAGTGACCGCACAAAACACCGTTGCCCAAGCGTCCGGAACGTTCACACTCGGCGGCGACCTGACCGTCAACCGACTCGGTTTCGGCGCCATGCGCATCACCGGCAAGGGCGTGTGGGGCCCGCCCGCCGACCGCGCCGAGTGCGTCCGGGTCCTGCGGCGCGCCGTCGAGCTGGGCGTGAACTTCATCGACACCGCGGACTCCTACGGCCCGTATTTCTCCGAGGAGATCATTCACGAGGCGCTGCACCCCTATGACGGGCTGGTGATCGCGACCAAGGCCGGGCTGCTGCGCACCGGTCCCGACATCTGGATCCCGCTGGGCAATCCCAGCTACCTGCGCCAGGAATGCGAGATGAGCCTGCGCCGCCTCGGCGTCGACACCATCGACCTGTTCCAGCTGCACCGCATCGACCGCAACTTCCCGCTGGAAGACCAGGTGGGCGAGCTGCTCGCCCTGAAGAACGAGGGCAAGATCCGCCACATCGGGCTGTCCGAGATCGACGTCGACCAGCTCACAGCGGCCCAGCAGGTGACCGAGATCGTGTCGGTGCAGAACATGTACAACCTGGCGTCGCGGGGCGCCGAACCGCTGCTGGACGCCGCCACCACCCAGGGCATCGGTTTCATCCCGTGGTTCCCGCTGGCGGCCGGGCCGCTGGCCGACCCGGACGGCCCGCTGCAGCGCATCGCCGCCGAACACGACGCGACGGCGTCGCAGCTGGCGCTGGCCTGGCTGCTGAAACGTTCGCCGGTGATGCTGCCGATACCGGGCACCTCCAGCGTCGCGCACCTGGAGGAGAACGTGGCGGCCGCCGAGATCACACTGAGCGACGACGAGTTCGAGACGCTCGCGACCGCCGGGGCGCAGAAGACGGTCTAGGAGACGCCGGGGGCCACGTGTCGCCGGGCGCGCGCCGCGGCCTGGGTGCGGTTCGCCACGCCGAGCTTGAGCAGGATCGAACTGACATGGGAGCCCACGGTTTTGGGGCTGATGTGCAGGGTGGCGGCGATCTGGGCGTCGCTTCGCCCGCCGGCGAGCAGCTCGAGCACCTCGCGTTCGCGGCGGGTCAGCCCGTCCGGGTCGGCCAGGGTGTCGGCGCGCCGCCCGCGGTGGGCTGGACCGCGCAGGACGGCCAGGCGCTCGCGGGCGCGGCGGGCAGCCGGCCGCGCGCTGAGGCGGCGAAACGTCTGCAGCGCCGATTCCACCGCGACGACGTCTCCGCCCAAGTGGGCGATCGCCGCTTCGTAGGGGCGCTCGCGCGCCCACGCCGCGTCGGCGTTCGCGGCGTCATCGCCGGTCTCCGGCGCGCCGCCGGCCAGGCGCAGCCACCAGCGCAGGGACTCGACCAACCACGAATCATCCCGGCCCGGGCGGGCTTTCAGCCCGGCGCGGGCTTCGGCGCGGGCGGCGGCGTCGTCACCGGCCAGCCACGCCGCCTCGGCGCGCGCCGCGAAGACCAGCAGCCGCACCACGTTGCCCGCGGTGTGCTCGAGGGCCTCGTCGAGTAGACGGCCGGGTGGTTCGCCACGGCGCGCGCGGATCAGCGCGAGCACGATCAGCGGCAGCACCCGGTGCTGCGGGCTCAGGGCCGTGCGGGTCAGGACCTGCTCGGCGAGCAGCGCGGCGCGGGCCCAATCGCCGCGGTACAGCCCCGTCAGCGCGTCCGCCCCGGCCACCAGCGCGGCGAACATGCCCATGTCGTGGGCTTCGAAGAACGCGGCCGCCCGCGCGAGGTAGGCCTCGGCGCGGTCGAGCTCGCAGTGCAGGGCGGCCGCCCAGCACGCCAGCACGCCCAGCACCGCGGCGTGCTCCGTCAGTCCCGGGTCGGCCAGCGCGTCTCCCCACGCCGCCTCCAGCTGGTCCCAGCCCGTCCCGGTGCGGAAGATGGCGGCCATCGCCTGGTAGCCGCGGGCCCGGACGACGACGGCGGGGTTGTCGATCAGGGTGCCGAGTTCCCCCGCGCGCGTCGCGAAGTGGGCCGCGGCGCATGGGTCGTAACCGACCGTGGTGCAGGAGTGCGCCATGTTGATCAGCGACCACGCCAGCTGCGGGGAGGGCCCGAGATCCTCGAGCAGCCGCAGCGACGCGCGCCCCGCCTCGATGGCCTCTTCGGTGCGGCCCAGCGGCTCCAGCAGGTGCGCCAGCCAGCGCAGGTCGTCGCCCTCTTCGAGGCGATGGCCGAGCCGGTGGCGAAGATCGATGGCCGCACGCCACGACGACGTCGACGCCGCGGCGCGCCCGCACAGGTAGCTTTCGAACGCGTGCCGTTCCAGCCAGTGCGCCTCCTGCTGCTGCGGGGCGCCCCCACTATGCCGCAACATCAAGCCGTACAGATCGGCGGCCTCGGCGTGCGCCCCCAGCGCCGCGGCGTGCTCGGCCGCGGCGGGGCCATGGTAGATCACGGCGTCGTCGTCGCCGGCCTGGTGGGCGTGAAACACTAACGGCGACAATATATCCGGGCTCACCGGTGGTTCGGCCAGCACCGCCAGCGCGCGCTTGTGCAACAGCCGGCGCTGGTGGTCGAGGATGCGATCCAGTGTGGCGCGTCGGGCCAGTTCGTGGCGAAATCGCACCACCTCGCCCTCGGCGATCAGCACGCCCGCATCGAGGCAATCGCTGAGCGCGGAGTCCGCCGCCGGGCACACCGCACGCACCAGCGCCGCGTCGGCCCGCGGCCCGCAGACCGCCGCCGCCTGCGCGGTCTCCCGCGCGGGCGCCGACAGTCGGCCCAGCCGCCCCGACACCGCCTCGGAAACGCTGCGCGGCAATGCATCACGGCCCAGCACATCGGCACCGCCGGCCAGCACCTCGGTGACATAAAACGGGTTTCCGCCGGTCAGTTCGTGCAAGTCGTCGGCGTTGACGCCGGTGCCGGCAGCAAGCACCGCTACCGCGGCACGGCTCAGCGGCTGCAGCCCGATGCGGCTGACGGCAGCGCAGGTGGCGATGTCGCCCAGCGCGATCGACAGTGGGTGCTGCTGATCGAGTTCGTCGTCGCGGTAGGACACCACCAGCAGCAACGGCAGCGCGTCGATGCGCCGGGCGAGGAATCGGATCAGGTCCAGGGTGGCCCCGTCGGCCCAGTGGACATCCTCGATCAGCCAGACCCAGCGGTGGCCGTCGCGCAGCACCGCGAGCAGTCGCCGGTACAGCGCGCCGGTGTCGCCGGATTCGATGGCGGCGCCCAAAGCGCCGGCGGCCGCGGGGCTCAGGCCGGCCAGCGCGTCGAGCAGCGGGCCCAACGGGCGCGGCGCGGCCAGCGGGTCACACCAGCCCGTCAGCACCCGCACCCGGTCGTCGAGGGCGGCGGTGAACCGGGTGACGACCGCGGTCTTGCCGACACCGGCCTCCCCGCGCAGCAACACGACGCGCCCCGAGCCGCCGCGACGCACCGCGTGCGCCAGGCCGCCCAGCTCGGCCAGCGCCGCGTGGCGCTCCAGCAAACTCTCCAACAGCCGTCCGCTCCCGCTCGACCTCTCCGGTGCAGTCACGAACCGATGTCGCGAAAATAGGGAAAATTCCCGATCAATCGAAGCCGCCCCCCGACGCAGACTTACCCTGCGAGCGCTCCGGGCGGCGACACGACTGCACAACCGCAACACTGGGACATGATGCGGACCTCACTGTAGCCGTGGCGCCGCCCGGACGCTCCCAATACGGCGGCTTTCCGGCGAAGGGGCGACATGTCGTTCGTGGTGGTGGCCCCGGAGTTGTTGACCTCGGCGACGGCGGACCTGTGGGGTATCGGATCGGCGCTGAACGCGGCGCACGCGGCGGCGGCCGGGGCGACGACCGAGGTGCTGGCCGCGGCCGGCGACGAAGTCTCGGCGGCGATCGCGGCAGTGTTCAGCGGGCACGGCCAGAGCTATCAGGCGCTCAATACCCAGGCCGCGGCATTTCATCAGCAGTTCGTGCAGGCCCTCGGCGGCGGCGCGAGCGCGTATGGCCTGACCGAGGCGGCCAACGCCTCCCCCTTGCAGACGCTCGAGGCCGACGTCCTGGGGGTGATCAACGCGCCCACCGAAGTGCTGCTGGGACGCCCATTGATCGGCGACGGCGCCGGCGGCGCGCCGGGGACCGGGCAGGCCGGCGGCGCGGGCGGGATCTTGTGGGGCAATGGCGGCAACGGCGGGTCCGGAGTCGCCGGCAGCGGGGCCGGCGTCGCCGGCGGCCCCGGCGGCGCGGGCGGACCCGCGGGGCTGTTCGGCAACGGCGGCGTCGGCGGGGCCGGTGGGGTGGGCGGGGCCGGCGCGGTCGGCGGCGCGGGCGGCACCGGTGGTGTCGGCGGTGTGCTGGGCGGCTTCGGCGGGACCGGCGGGCTCGGCGGCGCCGGAGGTTCCGGCGTCGGTTTGGGCCTGGCCGGCGGCAACGGCGGGGCCGGGGGCGTCGGTGGCGCCACCGGAACGCTGTTCGGCTGGGCCGCGGGACAAGGCGGGACCGGCGGGGCCGGTGGCGCCGGGGACGTCGGCGCGTCGGGCAGCGGTATCGCCGGCGGGACCGGCCACCAGGGATTTGCCGGCGGTGTCGGCGGCGACGGCGGGGCGGGCGGGTCCAGCTCCGCGCTCTTGGGTTCCGGCGGCGCCGGCGGGGTCGGTGGTCACGGCGGCCAGGGCGGCAGCGGCGGCGGCGGCACCACCTCGATCATCAGCGGCCCCGGCCACGCCGGCGGCACCGGCGGCACGGGCGGCAACGCGGGCGCCGGCGGTTCCGGCGGGTCCGGTGGGCTGTTCGGCGCCCGGGGCGCCGACGCCGGGGCCGGTATCGGCGGGACCGGCGGGACCGGCGGGACCGGTAG
The DNA here is from genome assembly GCF_059812405.1 of Mycobacterium sp. NGS57. NCBI lineage: Bacteria > Bacillati > Actinomycetota > Actinomycetes > Mycobacteriales > Mycobacteriaceae > Mycobacterium > Mycobacterium sp. NGS57. The sequence goes on from NZ_JCALCP010000001.1 coordinate 365,039, forward strand.
CACCGGCACCGCGGCGCTGACCGTCGGCGGCACCGGCTTCGCCGGCGGCGCCGGGGGCGCCGGCGGGCAGGGCGGCAACGCCGGCGCCGGCGGCATCAACGGCGCCGGCGGCGACGGGGGGCAGGGCGGCGGGGGCGGCGCCGGCTACGGCTACACCGCCGGCAACGGCAGCGGCGGCAACGGCGGCAACGGCGGCCAGGGCGGGGCCGGCGGGGACGCCGGCGCGGCCGGCACGGGCAGCGGTTTCGCGGGCCAGGGCGGCCACGGCGGCACCGGCGGACGGGGCGGCGCGGGCGGCGGCGCCGACAGCGGCGCGAACGGTTCGGGCGGCTCGTTCAGCGTCGGCGGCCAGGGCGGCAACGGCGGCCGGGGCGGCAACGGCGGCGCCGGCGGCGGCACCCCCCACGGCGGCATCAACGGCGACGGCGGCGACGGCGGCGCCGGCGGCGGCGGGGGCAACGGCGGCAACAACTCCACGTCGGTGAACTCGCCCTACAGCGTTGCCGGTGGCGGAGGTGGCGGCGGCGGCGCGGGCGGGTTCGGCGGTAACGCCGGCACCGGCAGCGGCACGGGCGGCGCCGGCGGGCACGGCGGTGCCGGCTGGTTCGGCGGCGACGGCGGGACGGGCGCCACCTCGGGGACCGGGGCGGCCACCGGCTTCGGCGGCCAAAGCGGCCAAGGCGGAAGCGGTGAGAGCGGGGCGGGCGGCGTCGGCGGTCACGGCGGCGCCGGCGGCGGCGGGGGTGCGGGCGGTGTCGCGGGAGGCTCGGCGGCCATTTCCGGCGGGGGCGGCGGCGGTGGTGGCGGCGGCGGCCTCAACGCCACCGGCGGCACCGGGGGCGATGGCGGCCGCGCCGTCAGCCCGACCGTCACGTATCTCGGCGGCGTTGCCGGCAGCGGCAGCACCGGCATCGGCGGCGGTGGCGGCGGCGGGGCCAACGCCAACGGCACCTCCAACGGCGCCGGTGTCAACGGCTCGAGTGGGGCATCCGGCGGGGCGGGCGGCCCGGGCGCCCACAACGACATCGCCGGCAACAGCGGCGGCAACGGCGGCCTGTACGACGCCGGCGGGGGCGGCGGCCTGGGTTACAGCCTCTTCGACTGCAACGGCAGCGCCGGCCAGGACGCGTAAAAGATAGGGAAATCTCCCCATGAACCGCGCCCACTCGCCGGCGCACACTACGCAGGAGGCGTTCCGGGCAGCCAATGCGGCGACGCCGACGGCGAGACTGGCACGTTGGCGGTTTCGCGGTGGCCGCGACGCTCCCCGGACGCGCCCGAAACTGCTGCAACGCCGGGAGGGGCGAAATGTCGTTTGTGGTTGTGGCTCCGGACATGTTGGCATCCGCCGCGGCGGACTGGCAGAACATCGGGTCTGCGCTGGCTGAGGCCCAGGCGGCGGCGGTCGACTCGACGACCCAGGTGCTGACGGCCGCGGGGGACGAAGTCTCGGCGGCCATCGCGGCGCTGTTCAGCGAGCATGGTCAGGCCTTTCAAGCGCTCAGCGCGCGGGCGGCGGCGTTTCATCAGCAGTTTGTGCAGGCGCTGACCGACGGTTCGGGATCCTATGCGCTGACCGAGGCGGCCAACGCCTCGCCGCTGCAAACTCTCGAGGACGACGTCCTCGGTGCGATCAACACACCGACCCAACTGCTGCTGGGACGCCCGCTGATCGGCGACGGCAGCAACGGCGCGTCGGGGACCGGGCAGGCCGGCGGGGCGGGCGGCATCTTGTGGGGTAACGGCGGCAACGGCGGGTCCGGCGCGGCGGGCCAGGCCGGCGGTCGGGGCGGTGACGCCGGGCTGTGGGGCAACGGCGGCCAGGGCGGGGCGGGCGGGGTGGGCACCACCGGCGCCACGGGCAACGCCGGCACCTTCACCAAGGGCGGCATCGGCGGGTTGGGCGGCAACGGCGGGGCCGGCGGTACCGGCGGGCTGTTGCACGGCGACGGCGGTGCCGGCGGCATCGGCGGCGCGGGCGGGGTCGGTGGGACCGGCGGGGCCGGCGCCGCCGGCACCGGCGGATTCGGCAACGGCGGCAACGGCACCGACGGCGGCGCGGGCGGCAGTGGCGGCCAGGGTGGGGCGGGCGGACAGGGCTCGGCCCTGTTTGGCCATGCCGGCGCCAACGGCGGCGGCGGGCAGGGCGGCAACGGCGGCCAGGGCGGCCAGGGCGGTCTCGGCGCCGCCGACGTGGGCGGCGGAGCCGGCCACGGCGGCAACGGCGGCAACGGCGGCGCCGCCGGCTCGGGTGGCGGCGCGGGCGGCACCGGCGCCAGCGCGGGTGCCGCGGGCAACGGCGGCAACGGCGGAACCGGCGGCAACGGCGGCGCCGCGACAACCACGGCCTTCGGCACGCCCGGCGACGGCGGCAACGGCGGCAACGGCGGCAACAGCGCCGGCGGAGGCGGCGGCCAGGGAGGCCTCGGCGGCAACGGCGGCGACAGGACCTACACCGCCAGCGCCGCCGCCGTTTCGGGCACCGGCGGCCTCGGCGGCAACGGCGGCAATGGCGGCACCGGCGTCACCGGCGGCACGGGCGGCACCGGCGGCACCGGCGGCAACGTCAGCGTCCTGAACAACAACGCCTTCGGCGTCGCCAGCGCCAGCGGTGGTGGTGGTGGCGGCGGCGGTGCCGGCGGGGCCAGCGCCGCCGGCGGCAGCGCCGGACCGGGCGGCAACGGCGGCGCCGGCGGCAACGCGACGGCCTCCGTCTTCCTCGGAAGCTCCGTCACCGGCACCGGGGGCGGCGGTGGCGGCGGCGCCCACGGCACCTCCGGGGGCCCCGGCGGTGGTGGCGGCGGCGGCGGGGCCGCCGCGATCGGCAACACATTTGCCGACGGCGTATCCGGCTCCGACGGTGCCTCACTCGGCAATTCCTACGCCGGCGGTCAGGGGGCGCACGGCGGCTTCATCAACCAAGCCGCCGGGGTCGCCGGCGCCGGCGGTGGTGGCGGTGGCGGCGGTGGCGTGTCCGGCAGCGCCGGCGGCGGCGGCGGCCAAGGCGGCAGCGCCAGCAATACGCCAGGCGGTCCGGGCGGGGCCGGCGGGACCGGCCAGACCATCGGCGGCGCCGGTGGTGACGGTGTGGCGGGCGGCTTGTCCGCCGCCGCCGCCACCGTTACCGCCGGTGACGGAGGCCAGGCCAGCATCGGAGGCGGCGGTGGTGGCGGTGCCGCCTACGCCAGTGCCGGCGGCAACGCCGTTGGCGGCCAAGGCGGCCAGGGAGGTGGCCCCTAGCGCCGATACGGTGTCCTGGTGGCCGGCGACCATCACCAACACCCCGGCGGGGGATTCAACCCGCCCGACCCCACGACCCAGGGCGGCCCCGACTACGGCCGCTTCGTCGACGCGGTGCGCAAACTGCAGGACCACGCCCGCGCCGTCGACGCGCCGGATGGGGTGATCACCGAGGCGGCGGACCTGCTGGAGAAGGTGTCTTTGCTACTCAGCCCGTTCGACGCCGACGAGTGGCACTCGCCGTCGGGGCGACGGATGGACCTGCCGATGCGGGGCAACATCCTGAGCATCCCGATGAAGGCCGGCAAGGGTGCCGACGGCCGCATCCACGGCTGGGCCCGCTTCGCCCGATTTCACTTGGGCCGCAACGGCGCCGTGCACGGCGGGGCGCTGGGGATGCTGTTCGACAGCGTGCTCGGCCTGACGTCGGCGGTGCTTACCGGCGGGCCCTATCAGCGCACCGCTTATCTCAAGATCGACTACCGCCACATCGTGCCGATCGAGAAGGAGCTGCAGTTCGACGCGGGCATCGACCGGGTCGACGGGCGCAAGATCTTCGTGTCGGGCCGGCTGAGCGACGGCGACACGCTGCTGACCGAGGCCGACGCGCTGTTCGTGCGGCTCAAGCCTGGCCAGCCCTGAGCGACGCCCACCCCGATAGCATTGCTGACGAATCAGGATCACCCACGACCGTTGGAGCCCAACCGATGAGCGCCGCCGCAAACCCCGTTCCAGCAGCCCCGATCCGGGTGCCTGGCGGAACGACGGCGGCCGCCGCGGTGGGGGAGGCGGGGCTGCCGCGGCGCGGTGCGCCCGACGCGATCGTGGTGGTGCGCGACGCCGAGGGCAAGCTGCGCGACCTGAGCTGGGTGCCCGACGGCGACGCCGAGGTGATCCCGGTGGCCGCCAACACCGACGAGGGCCGCAGCGTCATCCGGCATTCCACCGCGCACGTGCTGGCCCAGGCCGTCCAGGACCTGTTCCCGCACGCCAAATTGGGCATCGGGCCGCCGATCACCGACGGCTTCTACTACGACTTCGACGTCGCCGAGCCGTTCACGCCCGAAGACCTGGCGGCGCTGGAAAAGCGGATGCGCCAGATCGTCAAGGAGGGCCAGCTGTTCGACCGGCGGGTCTATGCGTCCAAGGACCAGGCGCGCGCCGAGCTGGCCGGCGAGCCGTACAAGCTCGAGCTCGTGGACGACAAGTCCGGCGACCCTGACGTGATGGAGGTGGGCGGTGACGAGCTGACCGCCTACGACAACCTCAATCCCCGCTCCCGCGAACGGGTCTGGGGCGACCTGTGTCGCGGACCGCACATCCCCACCACCAAGCACATCCCGGCGTTCAAGCTGACCCGAAGCTCGGCCGCCTACTGGCGGGGCGACCAGAAAAACACCAGCCTGCAACGCATTTACGGCACCGCGTGGGAGTCGCAGGAGGCGCTCGACGCCCACCTGGAGCTGATCGAGGAGGCCCAGCGCCGCGACCACCGCCGGCTCGGCGTCGAGCTGGATCTGTTCAGCTTCCCCGACGAAATCGGTTCGGGCCTCGCGGTTTTCCACCCCAAGGGGGGGATCGTGCGCGCCGAGCTCGAGGACTACTCGAGGCGCAAGCACCTCGAGGCCGGCTACGAATTCGTCAACACCCCGCACATCACCAAGGAGCAGCTCTACATCACGTCGGGGCACCTCGAGTGGTACGCCGACGGCATGTTCCCGCCGATGCACATCGACGCGGAGTTCAACGAGGACGGCACGGTGCGCAAGCCCGGGCAGGACTACTACCTCAAGCCGATGAACTGCCCGATGCACCACCTGATCTACCGCTCGCGGGGGCGCTCGTACCGCGAACTTCCGTTGCGGCTCTTCGAGTTCGGCAGCGTCTACCGCTACGAGAAGTCCGGCGTGGTGCACGGCCTGACCCGGGTGCGCGGCATGACCCAGGATGACGCGCACATCTACTGCACCCGTGAGCAGATGCGCGACGAGCTGGCCTCGTTGCTGCGGTTTGTGCTCGACCTGCTGGCCGACTACGGGCTGGACGACTTCTATCTCGAGCTGTCCACCAAGGACCCGGAGAAGTCCGTCGGCCCCGACGAGATGTGGGACGAGGCCACCGAGGTGCTGCGCCAGGTCGGCGAGGCCTCCGGGCTGCACCTGGTACCCGATCCCGGCGGTGCGGCGTTCTACGGCCCCAAGATCTCGGTGCAGGTCAAGGACGCGCTGGGCCGCAACTGGCAGATGTCGACCATCCAGCTGGACTTCAACATGCCCGAGCGCTTCGACCTCGAGTACACGGCCAGCGACGGTTCGCGGCAGCGGCCGGTGTTGATCCACCGCGCGCTGTTCGGTTCGATCGAGCGGTTCTTCGGCGTGCTGACCGAGCACTACGCGGGCGCGTTCCCGGCGTGGCTGGCGCCGGTGCAGGTGGTCGGCATCCCGGTCGCCGACGAGCACGTCGCCTACCTGGAAAATGTTGCCGCGCAACTCAAGTCGCACGGCGTGCGGGTCGAGGTGGATTCCAGCGACGATCGGATGGCCAAGAAGATCGTCCACCACACCGCCCAGAAGGTGCCGTTCATGCTGCTGGCCGGCGACCGCGACGTGCAGGCCGGTGCGGTGAGCTTCCGCTTCGGTGACCGCACCCAGATCAACGGGGTGCCCCGCGACCGCGCCGTCGACGCCATCCTCCAATGGATCGCCGACCGCGAAAATGCCGTCCCCACAGCGGAATTGGTGAAGGTCGTCGGCAGTGGCTGACCGGGAGAGGGCCGAGGATCGCGCCGACGAAACCATCCTGGACACGGGCGTCGGCGAGCAGGACCACCTGCAGCGGTTGTGGACGCCGTACCGGATGAACTACCTGGCCGAGTCGCCGCTGAAACGCGATAACGGCAAGACCGACCAGCCGTTCAGCGAGATCCCGCAGCTGTCCGACGAGGACGGCCTGGTGGTGGCCCGCGGCGCGCTGGTCTACGCCGTGCTCAACCTCTACCCCTACAACCCCGGGCACCTGATGGTGGTGCCCTACCGGCGGGTGTCCGAGCTCGAGGACCTGACCGAGGCGGAGAGCGCCGAGCTGATGGCCTTCACCCAGAAGGCGATTCGCGTCATCAAGAACGTGTCGCGGCCGCACGGCTTCAACGTCGGGCTGAACCTGGGCACGTCGGCGGGCGGCTCGCTGGCCGAGCATCTGCACGTGCACGTGGTGCCGCGCTGGGGCGGCGACGCGAACTTCATCACGATCATCGGCGGATCCAAGGTGATCCCGCAGTTGCTGCGCGAAACGCGGCAGCTGCTGGCGACGGAGTGGACTCGGCAGTCATGAGCAGAATGCCGTTCCTGTCGCGGGCGGCGTTCGCGCGGCTCACCGCTCCGACCGCCCGGGCCTGCCTGCGGCTGGGGCTGACGCCGGACGCCGTCACCGTGCTGGGCACCGTCGTGGCGGTGGCGGGGGCGCTCACGCTGTTCCCGATGGGCAAGCTGTTCGCCGGCGCGTGCGTCGTGTGGTTCTTCGTGCTCTTCGACATGCTCGACGGCGCGATGGCCCGGGAGCGCGGCGGCGGCACCCGATTCGGCGCGGTGCTGGACGCCACGTGCGACCGCGTCAGCGACGGCGCGGTGTTCTGCGGGCTGCTGTGGTGGATCGCGTTCGGCATGCACGACGAACCGCTCGTCGTCGCGACCCTGATCTGCCTGGTCACCTCGCAGGTGATCTCCTACATCAAGGCCCGCGCGGAGGCCAGCGGGCTGCGCGGCGACGGGGGCCTGATCGAGCGGCCCGAGCGGCTGATCATCGTGCTGGTGGGCGCCGGCGTGTCGGACTTTCCGGTGGTGTCCTGGCCGCCCGCGCTGCCGGTCGCGATGTGGGTGCTGGCCGCGGCCAGCATCGTCACCTGCGCGCAGCGGCTGCACGCGGTGCGGACCTCGCCCGGCGCCGCAGATCCCATGACGGCGACGGGCGAGCCGTGATCCCGGGCCTCAACGCGGTCGGGGCCCACGCGACCGACTGGACCTACGCGGCCGGCTGGCTGGCCGTGCGGACGATGCCGGAATTCGCCGCCCGCACCGCCTTTGACACCGGGGCGCGCTACGCCGCCCGACGCGGCGGGCCCGAGCAGCTGCGCAAGAACCTCGCCCGGGTCATCGGTGTGGCGCCCCACGACGTGCCGGGTTCGCTGATGCGCGCCTCGCTGGGCTCCTACGCCCGTTACTGGCGGGAGGCGTTCCGCCTGCCGACCATGGACCTGCCCGCGCTGGCCGGCCGGCTCGACGACTCGGTCCTCGGCAAGGACAACCTGGACGCGGCCCTGGCCGCGGGCCGCGGGGCGGTGGTCGCCCTGCCGCACAGCGGCAACTGGGACATGGCGGGGGTGTGGCTGGCGCAGACCCGCGGCAGGTTCACCACCGTCGCGGAGCGACTCAAACCCGAGTCGCTGTACCGGCGTTTCATCGACTACCGCGAGGGCCTCGGCTTCGAGGTGCTGCCGCTGTCCGGCGGCGAACGGCCGCCGTTCGAGGTGCTGTGCGAGCGGCTGCGCGACAACCGGGTGGTCTGCCTGATGGCCGAGCGCGACCTCAGCCGCACCGGGGTCGAGGTCGAGTTCTTCGGCGAGGCGACCCGGATGCCGGCCGGCCCGGCGAAGCTGGCCATCGCGACCGGGGCGGCCCTGCTGCCGACGCACTGCTGGTTCGACGGCGACGGCTGGATCGCCTCGATACAGCCCCCGCTGGACTGCACCGTCGGCGAGGTGCGCGCCGTCACGCAGGCGCTGGCCGGCCAATTCGCCACGAACATCGCCGCCCACCCCGAGGACTGGCACATGATGCAGCCGCAGTGGCTGGCCGACCTGCCCGCCGAGCGGCGCGCGAGGCTGAGGGAAGCCTGATGCGGATCGGGATGGTCTGCCCCTACTCGTTCGACGTGCCGGGCGGGGTGCAGTCGCACGTCCTGCAACTGGCCGCGGTGATGGACGGCCGCGGCCACGAGGTGAGCGTGCTCGCGCCGGTGTCGCCGCACACCGTGTTGCCCGACTACGTCGTCTCCGCCGGCAAGGCCGTCCCGATTCCGTACAACGGGTCGGTGGCCCGGCTGCGGTTCGGCCCGGCCACCCACCGCAAGGTGAAAAGGTGGCTGGCCGAAGGGGGCTTCGACGTCCTGCACCTGCACGAGCCCAACGCGCCCAGCCTGTCGATGCTGGCCCTGAACATCGCCGAGGGCCCGATCGTGGCGACGTTTCACACGTCGACCACCAAGTCGCTGACCCTGACCGTCTTCCAGGGCATCCTGCGGCCGATGCACGAGAAGATCGTCGGCCGGATCGCGGTGTCCGACCTGGCGCGCCGCTGGCAGATGGAGGCCCTGGGCACCGACGCCGTCGAGATCCCCAACGGTGTCGACGTCGATTCGTTCGCGCGCGCGCCGCGACTGGACGGGTATCCGCGGCCGGACAAGACCGTGCTGTTCCTGGGCCGCTACGACGAGCCCCGCAAGGGCATGGCGGTGCTGCTGGCCGCGCTGCCGCGGGTGGTCGAGCGCCACCCCGATCTGCAGTTGCTGATCGTCGGTCGCGGCGACGAGGACGAATTGCGAAGCCAGGCAGGCGAATTGGTGACGAATTTGCGCTTTCTGGGCCAGGTGGACGACGCCGGGAAGGCGTCGGCGATGCGCAGCGCCGACGTCTACTGCGCGCCCAACACCGGCGGGGAGAGTTTCGGGATCGTGCTGGTCGAGGCGATGGCCGCCGGCACCCCGGTGGTGGCCAGCGACCTGGATGCCTTCCGCCGCGTGTTGTGCGACGGTGACTGCGGGCGGCTGGTGGCGGTCGACGACGCGGCCGCGCTGGGCGACGCGCTGATCGAGGTGCTGGACGACACGACGCTGCGGCGGCGCTACGTCGCGGCGGCGTCGGAGGCGGTGCACCGCTACGACTGGTCGGTGGTGGCCAACCAGATCACCCGGGTGTACGAGACGGTCGCCGCGTCCGGCGCCAAGGTGCAGGTGGCCAGCTGATGATCTGGCTGGTCATCGCGATCGTGGTGGCGCTCGTCGCGGTGTTCGCGCTGGCCGCGGGCTGGGCGTACCGCACCGCCCACCGGCTGGACCGCCTGCATGTGCGCTACGACCTGTCGTGGCAGGCCCTCGACGGCGCGCTGGCGCGGCGCGCGGTGGTGGCCCGCGCCGTCGCGATCGACGGGTATGGCAGCTCCGCGGAGGGCCGCCGGCTGGCGGGGCTGGCCGACGCCGCCGAGCGTGCGCCCCGGCCCGCGCGCGAGTCGTGCGAGAACGAGCTCTCGGCCGCGCTGGCGACCGTCGACCCGGCGTCGCTGCCGGCGGGCCTGATCGCCGAGCTGGCCGACGCCGAGGCCCGTGTGGTGCTGGCCCGCCGGTTTCACAACGACGCGGTCCGGGACACCCTCGCGCTGGCCGAACGACGCCTGGTGCGCGCCTTTCGGCTCGGCGGAAGGGCCGCGCTGCCAAGCTATTTCGAGATCGTCGAGCGCCCGCAGGCGTTGGCGCACGAGCGCGGGGTGCCCAACCACCGCACCTCGGCGCGGGTGGTGTTGCTCGACGAAACGGGCGCCGTGCTGCTGCTGTGCGGATCGGACCCGGCGATTACCGACGGCACCGCGCCGCGCTGGTGGTTCACCGTGGGCGGCGAGGTGGGCAGCGGCGAGCGGCTGGCCGAGGCCGCCGCGCGGGAGCTGGCCGAGGAGACCGGCCTGCGCGTCGTCCCGGCCGACATGGTCGGGCCCGTCTGGCGGCGCGACGAGGTGTTTGAGTTCAACGGTTCGTTGATCGAGAGCGAGGAGTTCTACCTGGTGCACCGCACCCGCCGGTTCGAGCCGTCCCTGGGCGGGCGCACCGCGCTGGAACGCAGCTACATCCACGGGGCCCGCTGGTGTGACGCGAACGACATCGCCGAGCTGACCGCGTCCGGAGAGCAGGTGTACCCGCGGCAGCTGGGCGAATTGTTGCCGGCGGCCGGCCGGCTGGTCGATGACGCCCGCAACCCCGGCGTTCTCGAGTCGATCCGCTGATCGCGGGGAAACTCGCTTGTCCCGGGCGATTAGAGTGGAAGCGCAATGTCTGAGGAACAGAAGAAGCCAGTGAACTCGCACCAGGCCAACCAGACCGGCACCGCGCGGGTCAAGCGCGGCATGGCCGAGATGCTCAAGGGCGGCGTCATCATGGACGTCGTCACGCCCGAGCAGGCCCGCGTCGCCGAAGGCGCCGGCGCCGTCGCGGTGATGGCGCTGGAGCGGGTGCCCGCCGACATCCGCGCCCAAGGCGGGGTGTCGCGGATGAGCGACCCCGACATGATCGAGGGCATCATCGCCGCGGTGACCATCCCGGTGATGGCCAAGGCACGCATCGGGCATTTCGTGGAGGCGCAGATCCTGCAGAGCCTCGGGGTCGACTACGTCGACGAGTCGGAGGTGCTGACCCCCGCCGACTACACCCACCACATCGACAAGTGGAAGTTCACCGTGCCGTTCGTGTGCGGCGCGACCAACCTCGGCGAGGCGCTGCGACGCATCAGCGAGGGCGCGGCCATGATCCGCTCCAAGGGCGAGGCCGGTACCGGTGACGTCTCCAACGCCACCACCCACATGCGCGCCGTCGGCGGCGAGATCCGCCGGCTGACGTCGCTGTCCGAGGACGAATTGTTCGTCGCGGCAAAGGAATTGCAGGCACCCTACGAGCTCGTCGTCGAGGTGGCCCGGGCGGGCAAGCTGCCGGTCACGCTGTTCACCGCGGGCGGCATCGCCACCCCCGCCGACGCGGCGATGATGATGCAGCTCGGCGCCGAGGGTGTGTTCGTCGGCTCGGGCATCTTCAAATCCGGCGACCCCGCGGCACGCGCCGCCGCGATCGTCAAGGCCACCACCTTCTACGACGACCCCGACGTGCTGGCGAAGGTGTCGCGCGGGCTGGGCGAACCGATGGTGGGCATCAACGTCGAGCAGATCGCGCAGCCCCACCGGCTGGCCGAACGCGGCTGGTAAAGACGGCACGTGGCGATCGAAGAGATCCTTGATCTCGAGCAACTCGAGATCAACATCTACCGCGGCAGCGTCTTCAGCCCGGAGTCGGGATTTCTGCAGCGCACTTTCGGCGGCCACGTCGCCGGCCAGTCGCTGGTGTCCGCGGTGCGCACCGTGGATCCGCGCTACCAGGTGCATTCGCTGCACGGTTACTTCCTGCGGCCCGGCGACGCCAAGGAGCGCACGGTTTTCCTCGTCGAGCGCACCCGCGATGGCGGATCGTTCGCCACCCGGCGCGTCAACGCCATCCAGCACGGCGAGATCATCTTCAGCATGGGGGCGTCCTTCCAGGCCGACCAGGAGGGCATCCACCACCAGGATGTCATGCCGGAGGCGGCCCCGCCCGACGGTCTGCCCGGCCTGGATTCGATCAAGGTGTTCGATGACGCGGGCTTCAAGCAGTTCGAGGAGTGGGACGTCTGCATCGTGCCCCGCGAGAAGCTGCGCCTGTCGCCGGGCAAGGCCTCCCAGCAGCAGGTGTGGTTCCGCCACCGCGACCCGCTGCCCGACGATCCGGTGCTGCACATCTGCGCGCTGGCCTACATGAGCGACCTCACACTGCTGGGGTCGGCGCAGGTCAACCACCTCGACGTGCGTCAGCACCTGCAGGTGGCGTCGCTGGACCACGCGATGTGGTTCATGCGGGCGTTCCGTGCCGACGAGTGGCTGCTCTACGACCAGTCCTCGCCGTCGGCCCACGGCGGCCGCTCGCTGTGTCAGGGCAAGATCTTCACCCAGTCGGGGGAGATGGTCGCCGCCGTCATGCAGGAGGGGCTGACCCGCTTCAAGCGGGGACATCAGCAGTGAGCTCGCCGCGGATCGGGGTCCTGGCGCTGCAGGGCGACACCCGGGAACACCTGGCGGCGCTGCGCGAGGCCGGGGCCGAGTCGATGCCGGTGCGCCGCCGCGCCGAGCTGGACGCGGTCGACGGGCTGGTGATCCCCGGCGGCGAGTCGACCACGATGAGCCACCTGCTGCTGGATCTGGATCTGCTCGAGCCGCTGCGCCGTCGGCTGACCGAGGGGCTTCCGGCCTATGGCGCGTGCGCCGGCATGATCCTGCTGGCCAGCGAGATCCTCGACGCCGGCGCCCGCGGCCGGCAGGCGCTGCCGTTGCGCGCGATCGATATGACGGTGCGGCGCAACGCGTTTGGGCGCCAGGTCGACTCGTTCGAGGGCGACATCGAGTTCGCGGGTCTCGACGGCCCGGTGCGCGCGGTGTTCATCCGCGCTCCGTGGGTCGAGCGCGCGGGTGACGGTGTGGAGGTGCTGGCGCGCGCGGCCGGGCACGTCGTCGCGGTGCGGCAGGGCGCGGTGCTGGCGACCGCGTTTCACCCCGAGGTGACGGGCGATCGCCGCATCCACCACCTGTTCGTCGACATGGTCACCGGCGGCTAGCACGACGAGACTGCGTCCAGTGCGTGCCCGACGCCCTCCTCCGCGCGCTGTGTGCAGTCTCGGCGTAATTCGAGACCGGGCATGATGTGCGGATGGCCGACATCGTGCGGGGCGGATTGGGGCGCGTCGCGAAGCTCGCGAGCTTCCCCGCGGGGGTGGCCGGGCGCGCCGCGCTGGGCGTCGGCAAGCGCATGACCGGCAAGTCCAAGGACGAGGTCAACGCGGAGCTGCTGGAGAAGGCCGCCGACGAGCTGTTCCAGGTGCTGGGCGAGCTCAAGGGCGGCGCCATGAAAGTCGGCCAGGCGCTGTCGGTGATGGAGGCCGCGATTCCGCCGCAGTTCGCCGACCCGTTCCGGGATGCGTTGATCAAGCTGCAAACCGAGGCCCCGCCGCTTCCGGCGGCCAAGGTGCACCGGGTGCTCGACGCCCAGCTCGGCACCAAATGGCGCGAACGCTTCGAGTCCTTCGACGACACCCCCGTCGCCTCCGCGAGCATCGGACAGGTCCACAAGGGCACCTGGAACGACGGGCGCGAGGTCGCCGTCAAAGTGCAGTACCCCGGCGCCGACGAGGCGCTGCGCGCGGATCTGAAGCTGATCAAGCGGTTCTCCTGGGTCGCCAAGCAGGTCGTGCCGCGGGCGGACGTGGACCGAATCGTGTCCGAGGTCAGCGACCGCATCGAAGCCGAGCTGGACTACCGCCTCGAAGCCGAATATCAGCGCGCCTTCGCGAAAGCCTTCGCGGGCGACCCGAAGTTCGCCGTCCCGGCGGTGGTCGCCAGCGCGCCGAAGGTCGTCATCTCGGAATGGATGCAGGGCCGCCGCCTGTCGGCGATCATCGCCCACGGCGCCCAAGACGAACGAGATGCGGTGTGCGCCTTGCTGCTTGAGTTCGCGCTGAGCTCACCGGCGCGGGTCGGGCTGGTGCACGCCGACCCCCATCCCGGCAACTTCATGGTGCTGGCGGACGGGCGCCTGGGGGTGATCGATTTCGGCGCCGTGGCCGAGCATCCCGGCGGTGTGCCCGCCGACTTCGGTGAATTGCTGTGCTGGGCGCGCGACGAACGGTGGGACGAAGCGATCCGGTTGCTGAAGAAGCTCGGGTTCATGCCGGCCGACTACCAGTTGACCGCCGAGCAACTGATCGAATACCTGGGACCGCTGTGGGCCTACATCGACCCGCTGCGCGCCGGGGAGTTTCATTTCACCCGCGAGTGGTTCCAGAAGTCGGCGCTGGTCACCAGCGACCCGCTCGCGGAAGGCTTCGGGGACCGGTTCAAACTCGCCCGCCAGATGACCATCCCGCCCGGCTACGTGATGTTGCTGCGCACGCTCGGCGGCCTCCTCGGGGTCGCCGTGCAGCTCGACGCGCAGGTGGCGTACGCCGCGCTGATCGAGCGATGGGTGCCGGGATTCTTCGGGCCCGGTGCGGGCCCCACGTAGACTCGTCTGGCGAACTCGAGGAGCAACAGAAGAGGTATTACCCGATGAGCGGCCATTCCAAGTGGGCCACCACCAAGCACAAGAAGGCCGTCATCGACGCCCGCCGCGGCAAGAACTTCGCCCGTCTGATCAAGAACGTCGAGGTCGCGGCCCGCGTCGGCGGCGGTGACCCGGCCGGCAACCCCACCCTCTACGACGCCATCCAGAAGGCGAAGAAGAACTCGGTGCCCAACGACAACATCGAGCGCGCCCGCAAGCGCGGGGCCGGCGAGGAGGCCGGCGGCGCCGATTACCAGAGCATCACCTACGAGGGCTACGGGCCCAACGGGGTGGCGGTGCTCGTCGAGTGCCTGACCGACAACCGCAACCGCGCCGCCAGCGAGGTGCGGGTGGCGATGACGCGCAACGGCGGCACCATGGCCGACCCGGGCTCGGTGGCCTACCTGTTCTCGCGCAAGGGCGTGGTGACGCTGGAAAAGAACGACCTGACCGAGGACGACGTGCTGACCGCGGTGCTGGAGGCCGGCGCGGAGGATGTCAGCGACCTCGGCGACAGCTTCGAGATCATCTCCGAGCCGGGCGACCTGGTCGCGGTGCGCACCGCGTTGCAGGACGCCGGCATCGACTACGACTCCGCCGAGGCGGGCTTCCAGCCGTCGGTGACCGTTCCGCTGGACGCCGACGGCGCCCAGAAGGTGATGCGGCTGGTCGACGCGCTCGAAGACAGCGACGACGTCCAGGACGTCTACACCAACGCCGACATCCCCGACGAGATCCTGGCCCAGATCGAGGAGTAAATCAGCCCGTTCGGGCGCCGAGTGTGAATCGTCGGCTTTCGTTGTGAGCCTGGGGCGGGATCTGGGCGGAGTCGTCGCCCTGGGTGCACCCCCGAAGCCCTGAGCTCACACTCAGTTGCGCCGCCGAGGAATAGTCAGTCGTAGCCGTGCCGCATGTCGTCGACGACGCGCGGATTGTCCAGCGTCGACGGCTCCAATGGTCGCGGCCCGACGTCGCCGGAGAACACGGTGGCCGCGTCCAGCACCGGCTGGTTGAGGAAGCGCAGCGGCGGCGCGTCGGGGGGCACCTTCGCGACGGGTGCGGTCCCGGAGCGCTGCGCCAGGACGAAGCCCCAGTCGCCGAACGTGGGCACGTGCACGTGATACGGCGTCACCGCGTAGCCGGCGGCCCGGATCGTCGCGACCGTGCGCCAGAACGCCGTCGGGGTCGAGAACGGGCTGCCCGCCTGCACCACCATCAGCCCGCCGGGGGCCAGCGCCCGGGCGGCCAGCGCGTAGAACTCGGTCGAGTACAGCCGGCCCAGCGTGGGGGTGTCGGGGTCGGGCAGGTCGACGATCACGGCGTCGAAAAGGCCCGAGCCCGGCCCGCGCAGCCACTTCATCGCGTCCGCGGTCACCACGGTCACCCGCGGGTTGTCCAGCGAACCGCCGTTGGCCTCGCGCATGGTGGTGCGCGCCAGCTCGATCACCGCGGGGTCGAGCTCGACCTGGACGATCCGCTGAATCCCCGGCTGGCGCAACAACTCTCGGGCCGCGAGTCCGTCGCCGCCGCCGAGCACCAGCACCGAGCGCGCGCCGTTCCCCAGCGCCGGGTAGACCAGGCTTTCGGTGTAGCGGTATTCGTCGCGGGTGGAGAACTGCAGGCCGCCGTCGAGGTACAGACGCGTGTCGTTGCCGCGCCGGGTGACCACGATCTCCTGATAGACCGTGTGCCGGTAGGCGATGATCGGATCGGCGTAAAGCCTTTGGCGGCTTGTCGTTTCGATGTCGGCCGACCGCACCAGCAGCGTGCCGAGCAGCCCCAGCGCCGCGGCCAGCGCACACAGCGCCGTCGCCAGCTGACGCGGCGACACGACGGGGCGCAGCACGAACAGCGCCACCACCGCGGCCGCCGCCAGGTTGATGATGCCGGTGGCCGCCGCGCCGCGGATCATCCCCAGGTGCGGCAGCAGCAGGAACGGCCACACCAGCCCGCCCAGCAGCGCGCCCAGGTAGTCGGCGGCGGTGAGGTTGGCCAGCGTGCGCCCGGCGTCGGCGGGGCCCGCCACCCGGCCGCGCTGCAGCAGCGTCATCAACAGCGGCACCTCGGCGCCCACCAGTCCGCCGATCAGCGCCGTGCCCGCGGCCAGAACCCACGTCGACCCGACCGAGCCGTCCAGAAACGCGAACACCACGTACAGGGCCGCCGCCGACAGGCCGCCGACGATGCCCAGCAGCGCCTCGACGGCGACGAACGTGATCGCCGCGTGCCCCAGCAGCGGCTTGACCAGCAACGCGCCCGCGCCCAGCGCCGCGATGTAGCCCGCGACGATCAGCGATGTGGCCACGATGCCGCCGCCGTTGAGGCTGGCCGACAGCGTCAGCAGCGCCAGCTCGTAGATGATGCCGCAGGCCGCGCAGGCCGCCACCGCCGCCAACAGCACGGCGCGCCAGCGCCGGTGGGGCGTCATGACACCGCCGCGGCGGTCACTCCTCCCACCGCCAGCAGCATCAGCGCGACCGCGAACGAGCCCGGGTGCAGCTCCGGTTCCTCGACGTGTTCGTGGAAGCTCCCCGGTATCACCAGGTGCAGCGTCAGCAGCGCGACGCCCAGCAGCACCACCCCCATGAGCCCGTACACCGCCACGCCGACGAGCCCCTGACCCAGCTGGCTGTAGCTGTTGGTGATGGCGCTGATGATCACGGTGGTGAGCGCGATGTACATCGCGCCGGCGACGACGACGGCGTTGGGCCGGCGGTCGACGAACACCAGCTGGCGCAGCTTGCCGGGGGTCAGCACGTCGACCATGTAGAACCCCACGACGAGCACCGCCATGCCGACCGCGAAGTACAAAATCGTCGCGACGACGCCCTTCAGAACCGGGTTGAGGTCGATGGTTCCGATCTCGACGGCGAGGTACATGGTTGTCTCCTTTGCTCGAACCGCTAAGACATCACTTGGTCCCGCCCGGGCCGCCGGGTGAGCCGCCGGCGCCGCCCGACGGGGATCCGGGGAAGAACCCGGGGCCGAGGAAGATGAACGCGCCGTGGCTGTATCCGGCGCTGAGCGGCTCGACGCGGATGCTGCACGGGTAGCCGCCGTCGGGGCCGACGATCACGATGTCGTGGCTGTAGCGCAGGTATTGGCTGGTGCCGTTGGCGGCGCGCGCCTCGGGGGCCGCGTAGTTGGCCAGCGTGTTGGCGACCTGCTCGGGCGGACCGGTGCAGGAGTAGCGCGTCCCGTTCGCGTCGCGCGCGTACTCGTGATAGTGCTTCGCGATGTAGGACCCAATGTCCTTGTGCAGCAACGTAAGTCCGAAGATCAGCGACACGACGGCGGCGACGGCCAGCGCGCCCGAGGTCAAAAACAGCCGATTGCGGCTCATGGTCGCCACCGGCTGGACGTGTGGACCACCACGCCGCCCGACCCCACCGGGGTGCGCGGGTACAGGTGCCAGGTCTGCCATCGCCAGCCCGCGCCGTCGGGTTCGGCGGCCAGGGCGGTCAGCGCGGCGTCGTCGCCGGGAAAGGTGCCCCCGAGCCACCCCGGTCGCCGGGCACACCGGTCGCGCAGCTCGCTCGCCAGCCGGCGGAAGCTGGCCTCGTCGTGCGTTGCGGTGCGCGATCGCAGGCTGTAGCCGGGCGCGTCGGTCTGGTCGGGCAGGTCCATCCCGGCACCGCGGGCGGTGCACGAAACCTGTTCGGAGAAGCGGCCTTTAACGTGTTCGACCGCGACGACGTGCGAGGCACCGAGGACGCCGAGCAGTAGCGCGCCCCCGCCGGGGTGGGGTAGGGAACTGGTGGCCAGCGGCACCGGCGCGGGCGCGTTGAGTGCGAGCCCCAGCCGTTCGCCGGACACGTCCGCCGGCGTCACGGCGAGCTGATGCAGGGGCACCGGCGGGGCTCCTCTGGCGCTAAGGGGACGAAGGCGGGGGCGCGGGGTAAACGGTGAGCTCGCCGGGCAGCACCGGTTTGCCCGTCGAGATCTCCCACGGCATGTCGGCGGCCCAGCGCTCGAACGACAGCAGGGCGCTCTCGTCGGCGTTGGCACAGTCGACGAATTCCATCTCGCCGCCGGCCGGCAGCCCGGTGGTGCCTTCGGTGGTGTAGGAGGCCCGGCCGCGCTCGGACTCGTGAAACGTCACGCCGTCGACGGCGTACGGGCCGCCGGGCTGCAGCGCGAGGTCCTTGCGGGTGACCCACATCGCCAGCTCCAGGCGCCCGTCGTCGTCTTCGACGCTGAACCAGATCGGCTGGTCCCCGCCCTCCAGCAGGTGCTCCCACCACACGAACGGGCCCTCGCGAAAGGTGACCGACCCGCGGACCACGTAGTCGACGCCGCCATAGCTGACGATGGCGCCGGGCCCGAGCTGGCGGGGCCCGAATTGGGGCATCGCGTTGAAGGACAGCGGATCCTGGCGCCCACCCGGCGCCGCCGGCTGCCGGGGCCGCCGCAAAGCGATGACGAGGACCACGATCGACGCAATGAACAGCACAATCGCCACGAGGACCAGGACAGTTCCCACGTCACACCTTCCGTTGCCGCAGTGCTCGAGCGAACGTCGGCTTTAAGTTAACAGCTTTTGGGGCCTCCGGCGCCGCGTGTCCTACCGGGGCCCGTCGGCACCGACCGTTAGGCTATCGAACAGCTGTTCGTACGAAGGAGCGGGGCAATGCGGGTAATGGGCGTCGACCCCGGGCTGACGCGCTGCGGGCTGTCGGTCGTGGAAAGCGGGCGCGGGCGCAGCGTCGTCGCCCTCGACGTCGACGTGGTGCGCACCGCGTCGGACGCGCGCCTGCCCGAGCGGCTGCTGGCCATCAGCGACGCCGTCGAGCACTGGCTGGCCACCCACCGGCCCGAGGTGGTGGCCATCGAGCGGGTGTTCTCCCAGCACAACGTGACCACCGTGATGGGCACCGCGCAGGCCGGCGGGGTGGTCGCGCTGGCGGCGGCCCGGCGCGGCATCGACGTGCACTTCCACACCCCCAGCGAGGTGAAGGCGGCGGTCACCGGCAACGGCGCCGCCGACAAGGCGCAGGTTACCGCGATGGTCACCAGAATCCTTGGGCTGCAAGCCAAACCGACACCGGCCGACGCCGCCGACGCGCTCGCGCTGGCCATCTGCCATTGCTGGCGGGCGCCGATGATCGCCCGGATGGCCGCCGCCGAAGCGCTGGCCGCCCAGCAGCGACACGCTTATCTGGCCAAGCTGAAGGCCGCCCGATGATCGCCGCGGTGCGCGGCGAGGTGCTCGAGGTGGCCCTCGACCACGCGGTGATCGAGGCGGCCGGCGTCGGCTACCGGGTCAACGCCACGCCGTCGACGCTGGCGACGCTGCGGTGCGGGAGCGAGGCCCGGCTGATCACCGCGATGATCGTGCGCGAGGATTCGATGACGCTGTATGGGTTCTCCGACAACGAAACCCGCGACCTGTTCCTGACGCTGATGTCGGTGTCGGGGGTCGGGCCCCGGCTGGCGATGGCGACGCTGGCCGTGCACGACGCCGCGACCCTGCGGCAGGCGCTGCACGACGGCGACGTCGCCGCGCTGACCCGGGTGCCCGGCATCGGCAAACGCGGCGCCGAACGCATGGTGTTGGAGTTGCGCGACAAGGTGGGTGTGGCGGCCGCCGTCGGAGCACCCGCCGGGCTGAACGGCCACGCGGTGCGAAACCCGGTGGTGGAAGCCCTGATTGGGCTCGGCTTCGCGGCCAAGCAGGCCGAGGAGGCCACCGACAAGGTGCTGGCCGACGAGCCCGAGGCCAGCCGGTCCGGCGCGCTGCGCGCGGCGCTGTCCATGTTGGGTAAGAAATGAGCGACGACGACTTCTCCGATCGCGACGTCCGCGAAGTTTCGGGGGCGCTGGTGTCTGGTGAGGGCGACATCGACGTCAGCCTGCGGCCCCGCACGCTGGGGGAGTTCATCGGCCAGCCTCGGGTGCGCGAACAGCTGCAGCTGGTCATCGAGGGAGCCAAAAACCGCGGCGGCACACCGGATCACATCCTGCTGTCCGGCCCCCCGGGGCTGGGCAAGACGTCGCTGGCGATGATCATCGCCGCCGAGCTCGGCTCGTCGTTGCGGGTGACGTCGGGCCCCGCGCTGGAACGCGCCGGCGACCTGGCCGCGATGCTGTCCAACCTGGTCGAGCACGACGTGTTGTTCATCGACGAGATCCACCGCATCGCGCGGCCCGCCGAGGAGATGCTCTACCTGGCCATGGAGGACTTCCGCGTCGACGTCGTGGTCGGGAAAGGCCCCGGGGCGACGTCGATTCCGCTGGAGGTGGCGCCGTTCACCCTGGTCGGCGCGACCACCCGGTCGGGCGCGCTGACCGGCCCGCTGCGCGACCGGTTCGGCTTCACCGCGCACATGGACTTCTACGAGCCCGCCGAGCTGGAGCGGGTGCTGGCGCGCTCGGCCGGGATTCTCGGCATCGAGCTGGGCACCGAGGCCGGCACCGAGATCGCGCGCCGCTCGCGCGGGACCCCGCGCATCGCAAACCGGCTGTTGCGCCGGGTCCGCGACTTCGCCGAGGTCCGCGCCGACGGCGTGATCACCCGCGACGTCGCCAAGTCCGCGCTGGCGGTCTACGACGTCGACGAGCTGGGCCTGGACCGCCTGGACCGGGCGGTGCTGTCGGCGCTGACCCGCGGCTTCGGCGGCGGCCCGGTCGGGGTGTCGACGCTGGCGGTGGCGGTGGGCGAGGAGGCCGCCACCGTCGAGGAGGTGTGCGAGCCGTTCCTGGTGCGGGCCGGCATGGTCGCGCGCACCCCGCGCGGCCGGGTGGCCACCGCGCAGGCCTGGACACACCTGGGCCTGGTGCCGCCGGCCGGGGCGGCGGGCCTGGGTCAGCCGGGCCTGTTCGACTGAGCGCTTTGCGCGCGTCGAGACTGCAAGCAGCGCGTCGATTCGGCCGGAATCGCGATCTGAGCGCAGGTTCGACTGGCCCGGCCTGGGTTACGAAACCGCCGATCGGGTATCCGTGCGGGTAGCTGAAACTACCTGTTGGAGGCGATTCAGATGACGCACACGGCTGCCGGCTACGAAAACTCCCGCGCGGCGTACATGCCACGCTCCCGCGGCGCGGTGCTCGGGCTGGCCCTGATCCTGCTGGGCGCGTGGGGCGCGCTGGTCCCGTTCTTCGGGCCCAACATCGACTGGGCGTACACGGCCGACCCGGCGTGGACGTGGACGGCGCCCAAGGGCTGGCTGGAGGTCTTCCCCGGGGTCGTCACCGCAGTGGGCGGTCTGATGCTGCTGATCTCCGGAAGCCGCGCCAGGGCCATGGTCGGCGGCTGGCTTGCGGTGCTCGGCGGCGCCTGGTTCGTGGTCGGCCGGGCGTTCGCGTCGACGCTGCACATCGGGGACGTCGGCCAGCCGGTGGCGGCGGCCGACCTGAAGCGGGCCCTGCTCGACGTCACCTACTTCACCGGCCTGGGCGCGCTGATCGTGTTCCTGGGCGGGGCCGCCCTGGCGCGGGTGGCGGTGCGGCACGCGCGCGACGTCGTCGCGACCGAGCCGGCGCCGCTGACGACCGCGCAAGCCGGGGAACCGGCCCTCTACAACGAGTCGGCCGAGCCGGCGCCGCGTGAGCGCACCCGCGCCGGCCTGTTCCGCCGGCGCGCCGGGGGCGGGCTCTTCCACCGACGTCACCACGCAGGCGTCTAGGGATCTATATTCTTCTCGCGGGGCCAGCGGGGCCCCGGCGAGGAGGGCCGATGAAAACCGCCGGGTTGGTCTTCACGGCGCTGGCAGCCCTGCTGCACGTCTACATCTTCACGATGGAGTCGTTCACCTGGACCTCCGAACGCACCCGGGCCCGGTTCGGGCTGACCGCCGAAGAGGCCGAGACCACCAAGCTGCTCGCCTTCAACCAGGGCTTCTACAACCTGTTCCTGGCGATCGTCAGCGGCCTCGGCATTCCCGCGGTGGTTCTCGGCGACACGGCGGTCGGGGTCGCGCTGATCTTTGCCGGCCTGGGGTCCATGGTCGCCGCCGCGGCGGTGCTTCTGCTGTCCGCGCCGGACAAGGCCCGGGCGGCGCTGGTCCAGGGCGTCGTGCCGCTGATCGCCGTCGTCCTGCTGGCCATCGGCCTGCGCCCGTAACGCGCCGGGTCCTTCAGCGGTTACTTCCCACGAGCTCGGGTATCCCAGCCGGGGCCGGAAACGGGACCGGTTCGCGAAAAGGGGGAGAAGATGACACACGCAGATAGGGACCATCCGGGCGCGCTGACCATGCCGCGCTCCCGCGGAACGGTGAGCGGGTTGATCCTGGTGCTCCTGGGCGTATGGGGCGCGTTGATCCCGTTCGTGGGCCCGCGTTTCAACTTCGCCTACACGCCCGACAAGGACTGGGCGTGGTCGTCGGCGCGCGGCTGGCTCGAGGTGCTTCCGGGGGCCGCCACCGTGATCGGTGGCCTGCTGCTGATTCTGGCCGGAAACCGCGTCGCGGCGATGCTGGGCGGCTGGCTCGCGGTGCTGGCCGGAGCGTGGTTCGTGGTCGGCGGGCAGGTCGCCCCGCTGCTGGGCATCGGATCCGCCGGCGACCCGATCGCGGCGACGGATCGCAAGCGGGCCGCGCTCGAGGTCTCCTACTTCACCGGCCTGGGCGCGCTGATCGTGTTCGTCGGCGGGGTGGTCCTGGCGCGCACGGCGGCGCGCCTCGCCCGTGACGTGGAGCCCAAGTGGCACACCGAGCCCGCCGAAGCCCCGCGGGCGGCCGAAGAGCCGGCCTACGTGTCGGGGCTGCACGAGCCCCTTCAAGAGCCGGTTCGCGAGCCCGTTCGAGAGCCTGAAGTGTCCTCCGGCGCGCTGACCAAGCCGCGCCTCGATCCGGGCGAGCCGAAGCGGCGCTGGCGTCGCCAGCAGCAGGGCGGCGCCGGCTCGCGGGGCGAGGCGTACTTGCGCTGGCCCCATCCCCAGCGCTGAGTTGTCTCAGAGCAATCCGAGCAACTGCAGGTCGGTCACGTACTTGACGACGATCGGCGCGGAGACATGCGGAATGTCTTTGTCCGGGCCGATTTTCGCCTCCTGCACCGCGGCGCGGAACACCTCGGTCGGGGCCATCGATCCGCGGATCGGCTGCTCCGGCTTCTGGTAGTTGTGCAGCAGCGGCAGTAGCGAGTACTGGCGCTGCCGCTCGGGCAGGGCCCGCATCGATCCCTCGAACCGGCGCAGCCACTCGCCGTAGTCGGCGACGCGCTGGATCGGGTAGCCCGCGTCGACGAGCCAGTCGACGTATTCGTCGAGGCCGAGGCCGTCGTCGTACGGGTTCATCACGTGGTAGGTCTCGAAACCTCGGGTGACGTCGCCCCCCAGCGTGGCGATCGCCGCCGCGATGAACTCGACCGGAAGGCCGTCGTAGTGCGCGCGCTGCCGGTTGCCGTCGGCGTCCAGCTCGTAGAACGAACCGGGCGCCACGCCGGTGGCGACCAGGCTCAGCATCAGCCGGGTGAACATGTCCGGCAGGTTGAGCTGTCCCGCGTAGGTGGTGTCGGCCAGGATCATGTCGCAGCGGAACACCGAGACGGGCAGGCCGCACAGGTCGTGGGCCTCGCGCAGCAGCACCTCGCCGGCCCACTTGCTGTTGCCGTAGCCGTTGGCGTAGTTGTCGTTGACCGCGCGCGTCGCGCTGATCTGCCGGATGTCGGCGTTCTCGACGAACTGGCCGGGCTTGATCTGGTCGCCCACCCCGATCGTGGACACGTAGACGTACGGCTTCTGCTTGGTGGTCAGCGCGATCCGGATCAGCTCGGCGGTGCCCAGCGCGTTCGGGCCGAACAGCTCGCTGTACGGCAGCACGTGGTTCACCAGGGCGGCCGGGTCGACGATGAGGTCGACGGTGTCGGCCAGCCGCTGCCAGGTTGGCTGGTCCAGGCCCAGGTCGGCCTCGCCCTTGTCGCCCGCGAGGACCTCGAGGTGGTCGGCGGCCAGCTGCCGGTAATGGGCCAGCAGCTCGGGGTCTCCGCTGTCGAAGGTCTTGTCGAGCCGGGCGCGGGCCTCCTCGTCGGACTTGCCGCGCACCAGGGCGATCACCTTGCCGTCGACGAGGTCCATCCGCTCGAGCCATTCCAGCGCCAGGTAGCGACCAAGAAAGCCGGTCGCCCCGGTCAACAGGACCGTGCGCACCGCGGAGGTGGGCTTGGGCAGCTCGGGCGCGGCGGCCAGCGTCGACGCCTCGAGGAACTTGTCCAGCGTCAAATCGCCCGCGTGCACCTCGACCGCGTCACGGCCGTGCACCGAGGCGAAGCTGGGCCGCTTGGTGCCTGCGGGTGCAAGCGCAGCCTGGATGAAGTCGGCGATGGCGGCCAGGTCGTTGGCCGGGCTGACGATGACGCCCACCGGCACGTCGACGTCGAAGATCTCGCGCAGCAGGTTGCCGAATGTCAAGGCCGACAACGAGTCTCCGCCCAGGTCGGTGAAGTGCGCGTCGGACGGAAGGTCCGCTCCAACAAGCTGGGCGCTGCCCAGCAGCGCGCCGGCGGCCCGGCTGACCGTCTGCAGCACCGGCGCGTCGGCGCCGCTTTCGCGCAGCGTGCGCAGCTCGTCGGCCTGGCCCTCGGCCAGCTCGGCGTAAAGCTGCTCCAGCCGCTCGCCGTAGTGCTGCTTCAGCTTCGGCCACGCCAGCTTGCGGATGCCGGTCAGCAGGCCGTTCTCCAGCGTGAAAGGCGTTGTCTCGATGATGAAGTCGCGCGGCACCTCGTAGGACTGCAGGCCGGCCTCCTTGGCGACGGTCTGCAGCGAGTCGGCGATGGCCTGCTTCGGCGCGTTCTCGTCGGTCGGCACGACCACGGCCACCAGGTAGGGGTGCGCGCTGTTGCCGTAGATGTAGATCTGCCGGACCAGCGGGCTGTTGCCGAACACCGCCTCGAGCTTTGCGACGGTGACGAACTCGCCCTGCGCCAGCTTGAGCACGTTATTGCGGCGGTCGACGTACACCAGCCGGTCGGGAGCGACCTCGGCGACGACGTCCCCGGTCCGGTAGTAGCCGTCGGGGTCGAAGACGTCCGCGGTGACCTCGGGCCGCTTGTAGTAGCCGGGGAACATGTTCTCGGTCTTGAGCAGCAGCTCGCCGCGCGGAGACGGCCGGTCGGTGGAGAAGTAGCCGAGATCCGGGACGTCGACCAGCTTGTAGTCGACGACCGGCGGGCGCTGCACCTCGCCGTCGAACAGGACCATGCCCGCCTCGGTGGAGCCGTAGCCGTCCATCAGGTGCATCTCGAGCAGGGACTCGACCCACTGCTTGAGCTCCGGGGAAATGGGCGCCGAGCCCGTCATCGCGAAGATGAACCGGCCGCCCAGCTGGTACTGCCGCTGCTCGGCGAGCACCTCGGATTCGGGCTCCCCGCGGTCGATCCGGCGCTGGAACTCGCCATAGAGCGTCTCCCAGATCCGCGGCACGAAGTTCAGCTCGGTGGGGCGCACCAGCTCGAGGTCCTCCAGCAGGGTCGAGAGGTCGCTGCGGGCCGCGAAGTAGGCGGTGCCGCCGTTGCCGAGGGTGCCGTAGAGGATGCCGCGGCCCATGACGTGGCTCATCGGCATGAAGTTGAGGGTGATCGACGCGGCGCTCTCGCCGAACCAGTTGCGCGCCGACCGCCGCCACATCTTGGCGACGTTGCTCTGCGGGTACATCGCGCCCTTGGGCGCGCCGGTGCTGCCCGAGGTGTAGATCAGCAACGCCAACGGGTCATCCGAGTCCGGCGCGGCGGCCGGCGCGGCCGGCAGCTCTTTCCCGCGCGCGATGACGTCGGCCAGCGTCTCGACCGTCACCGAGGTGTCGGAGAGGGCGGCGACAGCGCCATCGAAGGCCTCGCGCTGGTCGTCGACCTCCGGGTGGTAGTCGAAGACCACCAACGCGACGGGTGGCTGTCCGGCCAGGATCAGCTCGACGGCGTCGGCCAGCTGGTCGACGCCGGCCGCGACGACGCGCGGCTCGGTCTCGGCAACGATGGGCCCCAGCTGGGCGATGGCCGCGCTGGTCTGCAGCGGGACGGACACGGCGCCGATCGTCCCGAGCGCGATGTCGATGGCGGTGTAGTCGACGCTGTTGAAGCCCAGCACGCACACCCGGTCGCCGGCCCGCACCGGCCCGTCGGCCAGGGCGCGCGCCAGGGCGTCGACGCGGTCGCCGAGCTCGCGGTAGGTGAGGGTTTCGTAGCGGGGGAGCAGTTCGGCCGAGGTGCGCCCGGTCGTGGGGTCCTCGACGAACTGCACCGCGCGCTGGCCCAGGGCCGGCCGGTCGGCGTAACCCTCGAGCACGGTCCGGATCACCTGCGGGAGGTGCAGGCCGGGTTGTTCGAGGGCCGCGACGACCGTCGGGCTCGGGGCGGCGGCGGCGAACTGTGGGTCGGTGGCGGTGAGTTCTTCGATGCGGCGCTCGAGCCGCGGGTCAACAACGGGATTCGACATGGCGGTGCCTCTTAGTGGACAAGAAGGAAGTTCCGATTTGCGCGGCGTTGCGCTGACCCCTAGAACGTTAGCGAAACTAACGTTATTCCTCAATGACGTGGCGGCGGCGAGTCCTTGTGAAATCGGCCACCGGGGTCTCAGAGCCCGGCGAGGCTCCCGGTCAGCACCTCGACGCCCTCCATGAGCAGCTCGTCGCTGATGGTCAGCGGGGGCAGCAGCCGGATGATGTTGCCGAACATGCCGCAGGTCAACACGATCACCCCGGCGGCGTGCGCCGCGGTGGACAGCGCCTCGGTCAGCTCGGCGTCCGGTTCGGCCGTGCCGCTCTTGACCAGCTCGATGGCGATCATGGCGCCGCGGCCGCGCACGTCACCGATCCGGTCGTCGGCGGCCTGCAGCCGCATCAGCGGCTCGGTCAGCACCCGCTCGATCTGCCGCGCCCGCTCGATCAGGCCGTCGCTCTCGATCGTCGCGATCGTGGCCAGTGCCGCCGCGCAGGCCACCGGGTTGCCGCCGAAGGTCCCGCCCAGGCCGCCGACGTGGGGGGCGTCCATGATTTCCGGCCGGCCGGTCACCGCCGACAGCGGCAGCCCGTCGGCGATGCCTTTGGCGGTGCAGATCAAATCGGGCACCAGGCCGTCGGGGCCCTCGTGCTCGCAGGCGAACATCGCGCCGGTGCGCGCGAAGCCGGTTTGCACCTCGTCGGCGATGAACACCACGCCGTTGCGGCGGCACCAGTCGAGCAGCGCGGGCAAAAACCCCTCGGCCGGGACGATGAACCCGCCCTCGCCCTGGATCGGCTCGATGATGAGGGCGGCCAGGCTGTCGGCGCCGACCTGGCTTTCGATGACCCGGATGGCCCGCGCGGCGGCCTTCTCGCCGTCGGTGGCCAGCTCCTTGTCGATCAGGCCGTCGCGATAGGGATACGACAGGGGGGCCCGGTAGACCTCCGGCGCGAACGGGCCGAAGCCGCTCTTGTAGGGCATGGACTTGGCGGTGAGCGCCATCGCCAGGTTGGTGCGCCCGTGGTAGGCGTGGTTGAACGCCACGACGGCGGGCTTGCGGGTGTAGGCGCGGGCGGCCTTGACGGCGTTCTCGACGGCCTCGGCGCCGGAATTGAACAGCACCGAGCGCTTCTCGCCGGTACCGGGGGTGATCCGGTTGAGTTCCTCGGCGACGGCGATGTACTCCTCGTACGGCGTCACCATGAAGCAGGTGTGGGTGAAGTCGTCGACCTGCGCGCGCACCGCGTCGACCACCCGGGGCGAGGAATTGCCGATCGTGGTGACCGCGATGCCGGAACCCAGGTCGATGAGCCGGTTGCCGTCGACGTCCTCGACGATGCCCCCGCCGGCGCGCGCGACGAAGACGGGCAGGGAGACGTTCACGCCACCGGAGACCGCCCCGGCCCGGCGCTTGTTGAGTTCCAGCGATGCGGGACCGGGGATTTCGGTGACCAGCTGGCGACTCTGCTCGAGGCTGGCCACGACGTCCTCCTCACCACGGCGCGCCTGTCACGTCGTGGTGAAAAGCCTATCGGGTCCGCGGCGGGTCAGCGGGGCCCGCGGGGACGACCTGCGGTGCTGGCACACTGGCCGTCATGGATAGCTTGGTTTTGTTCTTGCCGTTCCTGCTCATCATGGGCGGCTTCATGTACTTCGCGTCGCGTCGCCAGCGGCGGGCGATGCGGGCCACCATCGACCTGCACGAGTCGCTGCGGCCCGGCGACCGGGTGCACACCACGTCCGGGCTGGAGGCCACCGTCGTCGCGCTGAGCGACGACACCGTCGAGCTCGAGATCTCGCCCGGCGTGGTGACCACCTGGATGAAGCTCGCCGTGCGCGACAAGATCCTGCCCGACGCGCCGGAGCAGGATTTGGGCGACGTCGCCGACGAGCACGTTGACGGCGTGGAAGAGTCCGAGGGGCTGACCGACCCCGGGCGACACTAGGCTCTGTCGGGGTAACACCGATCCCTAGGAGATACGAGTAAACGTGGCATCGTCTTCGGCGCCGGTGCACCCCGCCCGCTACCTGTCGGTCTTCTTGTTATTGCTGGTCGGCGTCTACCTGATGGTCTTCTTCACCGGTGACAAGCGGGCAGCTCCGAAGCTCGGCATCGATCTGCAGGGCGGCACCCGCGTCACGCTGACCGCCCGCACCCCCGACGGTTCGCGCCCCAGCCGGGAGGCGCTGGCGCAGGCGCAGCAGATCATCAGCGCGCGCGTGAACGGGCTCGGCGTGTCCGGGTCGGAGGTCGTCGTCGACGGCGACAACCTGGTCATCACGGTGCCCGGAACCGACGGCAGCGAGGCCCGCAACCTGGGCCAGACCGCGCGGCTGTACATCCGGCCCGTGCTCAACTCTGAGCCCACGCTGGCCTCCCAGCCCAAGGCGCCGCAGCCCGGTCAGCCGCCGGCCGGTCAGCCGCCGGCCGGTCAGCCGCCGGCCGGTCAGCCGCCGGCCGGTCTTCCGCCGGCTGGTCAGCCGCCGGCCGGGGCGCCCGCCCCACCGGCGCGGTCCGCGCCCGGGCAGCCGCCCGCTCAGCCACGGCCCTACCCGCAGGACCCGCCGCCGTCGCCCGGCCCGGCCCCGCCGCCGGCTCCCGCGCCCGCACCCGCGGCACCGGCCGGCCAGGCCCCGCCGCCGGCGCCCGGGCCACCGGACCCGCGCAAGGACCTCGCCGAGCGCATCTCGGTGATGAAGGAATTCCGGCAGAGCAGCAACCCGTACCTGCAGATGGCCGCCATGCGGTGGGCGATCGTGCACTGCGGCGAAGACGACATCCTGGCCGGCAACGACGACCCGGCCCAGCCGCTGGTCACCTGCTCGACCGACCACAAGGTCGCCTACCTGCTGGGGCCGTCGATCATCAGCGGTGACCAGATCGCGGACGCCACGTCGAGCCAGAACCAGCGCGGCATCGGTTACGTCGTCGACCTGCAGTTCAAGCCGGCCGCGGCGAACACCTGGGCGGACTTCACCGCCGCGCACGTCGGCACCCAGACCGCGTTCACCCTGGACTCCCAGGTGGTCAGCGCCCCCATGATCCAGGAGGCCATTCCGGGCGGGCGCACCCAGATCTCCGGCGGCCAGCCGCCGTTCAACGCCTCCACCGCCAAGCAGCTGGCCAACGTCTTGAAGTACGGGTCGCTGCCGCTGTCCTTCGAGTCCTCGGAGGCCCAAACCGTCTCGGCGACACTGGGTCTGACCTCGCTGCGGGCCGGTCTGCTCGCCGGTGCGATCGGGCTGGTGCTGGTGCTGCTCTATTCGTTGCTCTACTACCGCGTGCTGGGGCTGTTGACGGCGCTGTCGTTGGCCGCTTCCGGCGCAATGGTTTTCGCGATACTGGTGATCCTGGGCCGCCAGATCAACTACACCCTGGACCTGGCGGGCATCGCGGGTCTGATCATCGGTATCGGCACCACCGCCGACTCCTTCGTGGTGTTCTTCGAACGCATCAAAGATGAGATCCGCGAAGGCCGTTCGTTCCGCTCGGCGGTGCCGCGCGGTTGGGTGCGGGCCCGCAAGACGATCGTGTCGGGCAACGCCGTCACCTTCCTGGCCGCCGCCGTGCTCTACGCGCTGGCGATCGGCCAGGTGCGGGGGTTCGCGTTCACGTTGGGGCTCACCACGATCCTCGACGTCGTGGTGGTGTTCCTGGTGACGTGGCCGCTGGTGTATCTGGCGTCGAAGTCCCCGACGCTGGCCAAGCCGGCGTACAACGGACTGGGCGCCGTGCAACGGGTCGCGCGCGAACGCCGGGCCGCCGATGTGAAGACGGGACGGGGATAGCGCATGGCCGAGTCCACCAACACCCACGCCACCGAGATCACCGAAGCCAGCCCGGATGTGGTGGAGGCCAAAGACGCCGCCGACGCCACCGGTCCGCACCACAATTTCATCTCCCGGCTCTACACGGGCACGGGCGCGTTCGAGGTGGTCGGGCGCCGTCGGCTGTGGTACGGCGTCAGCGGCGCGATCGTCGCGGTCGCGCTCGTCAGTATCGTGTTGCGCGGCTTCACCTTTGGGATCGACTTCAAGGGCGGCACGACGGTGTCCATGCCGCGCGGTACGGCCACGGTCGCAGCGGTGTCCGAGGTGTTTAACAAGACCCTCGGCAGCGACCCCGAGTCGGTCGTCGTCGTCGGCAACGGCGCGTCGGCGACGGTCCAGATCCGCTCGGAGACGCTGACCAACGACCAGACCAACAAGCTGCGCAACGCGCTGTTCGACGCGTTCCAGCCGACCGGCGCCGACGGCAAACCCACCAAGCAGGCCATCAGCGACTCGGCGGTGTCGTCGACCTGGGGCGGCCAGATCACCGACAAGGCGCTGCTCGCGCTGGGGGTTTTCGTGGCGCTGGTCAGCCTGTACATCACCGTGCGCTACGAGCGCTACATGGCGATCTCCGCGCTGACGACCATGGTGTTCGACCTCGCCGTCACCGCCGGCGTGTACTCGCTGGTGGGTTTCGAGGTCACCCCGGCCACCATCATCGGCTGGCTGACGATCCTCGGGTTCTCCCTGTACGACACCGTGATCGTCTTCGACAAGGTCGAGGAGAACACCCACGGGTTCCAGCACACCGCGCGGCGCACCTTCGCCGAGCAGGCCAACCTGGCGATCAACCAGACGTTCATGCGCTCGATCAACACCAGCCTGATCGGGGTGCTGCCGGTGCTGGCGCTGATGCTGGTGGCGGTCTGGCTGCTCGGCGTCGGCACGCTGAAGGACCTGGCACTGGTGCAGCTGGTCGGCATCCTGGTCGGCACGTACTCGTCGATCTTCTTCGCCACCCCGCTGCTGGTCAGCCTGCGCGAACGCACGGAGTTGGTGCGCACCCACACCCGGCGGGTGCTCAAGCGGCGTAAGCCGGGGGCGCAGGCCGAAGAAACCGGGGAAACGGGGGCGGCCGGGGCTGCTGAAGCGACCGAAGCGACCGAAGCGCCCGCTGCGGAAGCGCCCGCCAAGCCCGCGTCGAACAAGCCGGCACCCGGGGCGCGGCCGGTGCGCCCCACCGGGACCCGCCGACCGAGCGGCAAGCGAAACGCCGGCCGGAGGTAACCCACATGGCCAGCTGGTTTCGGCTTGGGATGGCCGGGCTGCTGGTGGCGGCGTTCGCCGCGACGCTCAGCGGGTGCTCCGGCAGCGCCGCCTCGCAGATCGACTACGTGGTCGACGGCCCCTTAACCACCTACAACACGAACACCGTCGCCGGGGCGGCGTCGGCCGGCGCGCAGGCGTTCGCCCGCACGCTCACCGGCTTCGGCTACCACGGCCCCGACGGACAGGTTGTCGCCGACCGCGACTTCGGCACCGTCTCGGTGGTGGGGGGTTCGCCGCTGGTGCTGGACTATCAGATCGCCGACAACGCCGTCTACAGCGACGGCAAGCCGGTGACCTGCGACGACCTCGTCCTGGCATGGGCGGCGCAGTCCGGCCGGTTCTCCGGCTTCGACGCGGCCACCCAGGCCGGCTACATCGACGTCGCCAACGTCGAGTGCATTCCCGGACAGAAGAAGGCGCGGGTGTCCTTCATCCCGGACCGCGGCGTCGTCGACTACAACCAGCTGTTCACCGCGACCGCGATCATGCCGTCGCACGTCATCGCCGATCAGCTCAACGTGGACGTGACCGCCGCCCTGCTGAGCAACAACGCGCAGGCGGTGGAGCAGATCGCCAAGCTGTGGAACACCACGTGGGACCTCAAGCCGGGGCTGGATCTGAAGCGCTTCCCGTCGTCGGGCCCCTACCGGATCGAGTCGGTCCTCGATGGCGGCGCGGTGGTGCTCGTCGCCAACGACCGCTGGTGGGGCCCCAAGGCGATCACCAAGCGGATCACCGTGTGGCCGCAGGGCCCCGACATCCAGGACCGGGTCAATAACCGCAGCGTCGACGTGGTCGACGCCGCCACCGGATCGGCAGGGGTGCTGCCCACCCCGGACAACTACGAGCGCAGCGAGGGGCCGTCGGACGGCATCGAGCAGCTGATCTTCGCGCCGCAGGGGCCGCTGGCGCAGCCCAAGGCCCGGCGCGCGTTCGCGCTGTGCACGCCGCGCGACACGATCGCCCACGACGCCGGCGTGCCCATCGCCAACTCGCGCCTGCAGCCGGCCACCGACGACGCCATCGCCGCCGGTGAGGGCGCCGCCGAGGCCGCCCCGTTCGGCAAGGCCGACCCCGCCGCGGCCCGCGACGCGCTGGGCGGGGCGCCGCAGACCGTGCGGATCGGCTACCGCGGGCCCAACGCGCGGCTGGCGGTGGCCGTCGGGGCCATCACCAAATCCTGCGCCGCGGCCGGGATCACCGTCACCACGGTCGCGCTGGACACCTCCGGCCCGCAGGCGCTGCGGGAGCAAAAGATCGACGTGCTGCTCGCCAGCACCGGCGGGGCCAGCGGCAGCGGGTCGACGGGGTCGTCGGCGATGGACGCCTACGCCCTGCACACCGGCAACGGCAACAACCTGTCCGGCTACTCGAACCCCCAGGTCGACGGCGCGATCAGCGCGCTGGCGGTGTCGGCCGATCCCGCCGAGCGGGTCCGGCTGCTCGCGCAGGCGGCACCCATCCTGTGGGCCGACCTGCCGACGCTGCCGCTGTACCGGCAGCAGCGCACGCTGCTGGTGTCGAAGAAGATGTACGCCGTGGGCACCAACCCGACCCGCTGGGGAGCCGGCTGGAACATGGACCGATGGGCGCTGGTGGAATGACGGGCGAGGGCACGCCGGCGGCCGAACTGATCGCGGCGCTGGCGCGGGATGTCGCCGACTTTCCGCGGCCCGGCGTGCAGTTCAAGGACCTGACGCCGGTCTTCGCCGACCGGGGCGGGTTGGCGGCGGTCACCGAGGCGCTGGCCGGGGTGGCCTCCGGCGCCGACCTGGTCGCCGGCATCGACTCGCGCGGGTTCCTGGTCGCCGCGGCCGTCGCCGCCCGGCTGGGCACCGGCGTGCTGGCCATCCGCAAGGCCGGCAAGCTGCCCCCGCCGGTGCTGGCCGAGCGCTACGAACTGGAGTACGGCAGCGCCACCCTGGAGATCCCCGCCGACGGCATCGACCTGCGCGGACGCACCGTCGTCGTCATCGACGACGTGCTGGCCACCGGCGGCAGCATGGGTGCGGCGGTCCGGTTGGTCGGGCGCGCCGGGGCCGAGGTGACCGCGGCGGCAGTGGTGATGGAACTCGCCGCGCTGGGCGGCCGCGCGGCGCTGGCGCCGCTCGCGGTGCACAGCCTGACTCGGGCTTGATCACGCCCCGCAAGCGATATCCTCGAGGTCGGAGGTGACCGACGTGGCGGACGAGAAGAGCGGGGCGCAGGCTCTCGACGCGCCCGCCGCCGTCACCGACGCGCCGGCGGTAACCGAGCCGATCGAGACCCTGAAGTCCTCCAGCAGCGCCTCGCGCCGCGTGCGGGCCCGGCTGGCCCGCCGGATGACCGCCCAGCGCAGCGCGCTGAATCCCGTGCTCGAGCCGCTGGTGGCGGTGCACCGCGAGGTCTATCCCAAGGCCGACCTGTCGATGCTGCAGCGCGCCTTCGAGGTGGCCGACCAGCGCCACGCCACCCAGTTGCGCCATTCCGGTGACCCCTACATCACCCACCCGCTGGCGGTCGCGAACATCCTGGCCGAATTGGGCATGGACACCACCACTTTGGTGGCGGCGCTGCTGCACGACACCGTCGAGGACACCGGTTACACGCTCGAGGCGCTCTCCGAGGAGTTCGGCGAGGAGGTGGGTCACCTCGTCGACGGTGTGACCAAGCTGGACCGGGTGGTGCTGGGCAGCGCCGCCGAGGGCGAGACCATCCGCAAGATGATCACCGCCATGGCGCGTGACCCGCGGGTGCTGGTGATCAAGGTCGCCGACCGGCTGCACAACATGCGCACGATGCGTTTCCTGCCGCCTGAGAAGCAGGCCCGCAAGGCCCGTGAGACGCTGGAAGTCATTGCGCCCCTTGCCCATCGGCTGGGCATGGCCAGCGTCAAGTGGGAGCTCGAAGACCTGTCGTTCGCGATCCTGCACCCCAAGAAGTACGAGGAGATCGTTCGGCTGGTCGCCGGGCGCGCGCCGTCGCGGGACACCTACCTGGCCAAGGTCCGCACCGAGATCGTCAACACCCTTGGCGCGTCGAAGATCAAGGCGACGGTGGAGGGCCGCCCCAAGCACTACTGGTCGATCTACCAGAAGATGATCGTCAAGGGCCGCGACTTCGACGACATCCACGACCTGGTCGGCATCCGTATCCTCTGCGACGAGATCCGCGACTGCTATGCGGCTGTGGGCGTGGTGCATTCGCTGTGGCAGCCGATGGCGGGCCGGTTCAAGGACTACATCGCCCAGCCCCGCTACGGCGTGTACCAGTCGCTGCACACCACCGTCGTCGGGCCGGAGGGCAAGCCACTGGAGGTGCAGATCCGCACCCGCGACATGCACCGCACCGCCGAATACGGGATCGCCGCGCACTGGCGCTACAAGGAAGCCAAGGGCCGCAATGGAGTTCCGCATCCGCACGCCGCCGCCGAGATCGACGACATGGCCTGGATGCGCCAGCTCCTCGACTGGCAGCGTGAGGCCGCCGACCCCGGTGAGTTCCTGGAATCGCTGCGCTATGACCTCGCGGTCCAGGAGATCTTCGTGTTCACCCCCAAGGGCGACGTGATCACCCTGCCGACCGGGTCGACACCCATCGACTTCGCCTACGCGGTGCACACCGAGGTCGGCCACCGCTGCATCGGCGCCCGGGTCAACGGCCGGCTGGTGGCGCTGGAGCGCAAGCTGGAAAACGGCGAAGTCGTCGAGGTTTTCACGTCCAAGGCGCCCAACGCCGGGCCGTCGCGCGACTGGCAGCAGTTCGTGGTATCGCCGCGCGCCAAGACCAAGATCCGCCAGTGGTTCGCCAAGGAGCGCCGCGAGGAGGCGCTGGAGGCCGGCAAGGAGGCGATGGCGCGTGAGGTGCGCCGCGGCGGACTTCCCTTGCAGCGCTTGGTCAATGGCGAGTCGATGGCCGCGGTGGCCCGCGAGCTGCACTACACCGACGTGTCCGCGCTCTACACCGCGATCGGCGAGGGCCACGTGTCGGCCAAGCATGCCGTGCAGCGGCTGCTGGCCGAACTCGGCGGCATCGACCAGGCCGAGGAGGAACTGGCCGAGCGGTCCACGCCGACCACCATGCTGCGCCGCCCGCGCAGCAGCGACGACGTCGGCGTCTCGGTTCCGGGCGCCCCCGGCGTGCTGACCAAGCTGGCCAAGTGCTGCACGCCGGTGCCCGGCGACCAGATCATGGGGTTCGTCACCCGTGGCGGCGGGGTGAGCGTGCACCGCACCGACTGCACGAATGCCGCGTCGCTGCAACAACAGTCGGAGCGCATCATCGAGGTGCTGTGGGCGCCGTCGGCGTCGTCGGTGTTCCTGGTGGCCATTCAGGTCGAGGCCCTCGACCGGCACCGGCTGCTGTCGGACATCACGCGGGTGCTCGCCGACGAGAAGGTCAACATCCTGTCGGCGTCGGTGACGACGTCGGGGGACCGGGTGGCGATCAGCCGGTTCACCTTCGAGATGGGCGACCCCAAGCACCTCGGGCATCTGCTCAATGTCGTGCGCAACGTCGAGGGCGTCTACGACGTCTACCGGGTGACGTCCGCGGCGTAGGTTTCTAGCCCACCCGCACCGAGGTGATGGTGACCGGGTTGGCGGGATTGCCCCGGCTGCGGTGGCCGGCCACGCCCGCCTTGGCGATCTTGTCCAGGATCAGCAGTCCCGTCTCGTCGACCGTGCCGAACACCGTCGAGGTGGGCTCGGTCTCGGTGTCCCGGTACACCATGAAGAACTGGCTCTCGTTGGTGTTGGGGCCGGAGGTCGCCATCGCGACCGTTCCGCGCGGATAGATCACCGTCTCCTTGAGCGCGGGATCGTCGGGCTTGAATTGGTTGGTGGGGTATTCGTCGGCGTATTCGTAGCCCGGGCCGCCGGAGCCCGCGCTGTCGGGGCCGCCGCACAGCAGCGTGCCGCCTTCCGGCTCGTCGATCAGCCGGCCGCATTCGGTGTTGTCGAAGAACTGCTGGCGCGCCAGGCTCTCGAAACTGTTGACGGCGCACGGGGATTCGTTGTTGGCGAGCTGGATGCCGATGTCGCCGTAGTTGGTGGCGATGGTGGCGTGGATCTGCGCCGGCTCGGTGGACACCCGCCCCGACGGCGGCGGGTTGACTGCCCGGACGGACGCATCCGGCGCCGGCGGGTATTGGCAATTGGCGCCGACGTCCGGCGGCGGCGCGAACGCCGGCAACGGCGGCACGGCGGCGGGTCCCGCGGACCCGGGGACGGTTCCCGGCCGCGCGGCCCCGCGGGCCCGCGTCGGGGAGCTCGACGCGGCGCTGTCGGTGTGGCCGTCGCTCTGGGTCACCAGCGAGATGACCAGCGCCACCACCGCGGCCAGCGCGATGACCGACCCGGCGACGATCCCGAGCGCCAGGCGCCGGTTGAACGTGCGCGCCGGGTGTGGCGGGGCCGCCGGCGGCACCGGTGGCGGCGGAGGCACGGACGCCGGGGCGGCCGGGTTGGCGAGCGCCGCCCTGGCGCCCTCGGCGAGCTCGATCGCCGACTGGTAGCGGGACGCGACGTCCTTGGCCATTCCCTTGGCGATCACCGCGTCGAAGGCCGGCGGCACGCCGGGGGTGATGATCGACGCCCGCGGCGGGGGCGTGTTGACGTGCGCGTTGAGCTGCTCCTCGAGGCTGTCGCCGGGGTAGGGGCGGGCGCCGGTCAGGCACTCGTAGAGCACGCAGGCCAGCGAGTACACGTCGGCGCGGTGATCCGTCAGCCCCCGGAAGCGCTCGGGCGCCAGGTACGCCACGGTGCCCATCGTGGCGCCGGTACCGGTGAGCTGGGTGTCGGTCTCGGCGCGCGCGAGGCCGAAGTCGATCAGGTAGACGAAGTTTCGCGCCTTGGTGACCAGGATGTTCTTCGGCTTGATGTCGCGGTGGATCAGGCCCACGCCGTGGGCGGTGTCCAGCGCCGCCGCCACCTGTTCGATCACCGCGACCGTGCGCTCGGGGGACAGGCGTCCGCCGTTCTCGGCGATGTACTCCGACAGGTCGCGGCCCTCGATCAGCCGCATGTCGACGTACAGCCGGCCGTCGATCTCGCCGTAGCCGTGGATGGGCACCACGTGCGGGTCGTTGAGGCTTGCCGCGATGCGCGCCTCGCGGCGGAACCGGTGCTGGAAGTCCTGATCCTCGGCCAGGTGCGGGGGGAGCACCTTGAGGGCCACGATCCGGTCGGTGGTGGCGTCGTAGGCGCGGTACACGCGCCCCATGCCGCCGCGGCCCAGTAACCCCTGTATCTGGTAATGACCGAATGTCTCCGGATCAATACTCACTTGACGAACCTTAAATGGTCGGGAGCGCGAGTCTGGCCATTCTCACCAACCGTTGCGACCTGTGTTGCGCCGCTTGAGGTTAGTCGAGCAGCAGCGACTTGATGGTGACCTCGGCGGCCGGCGGCCCGTCCTCGCCGCCGCCGGCGACGCCGGCCTTGGCGATCTTGTCCAGCGTGGCCAGCCCGTCGGGCTGAATGGTGCCGAAGACGGTGTACTGGGGCGGCAGCTGGGAGTCCTTGTAGACCAGGAAGAACTGGCTTCCGTTGGTGCCGGGCCCGGCGTTGGCCATCGCCAGGGTGCCGCGCGGATAGACCACCGGCTCCTGCGCCTTGGGGTCGTTCGGCGGGTACTGGTCGGTCGGGTATTCGTTGGCGAACTGATAGCCGGGGCCGCCGGTGCCGTCGCCCTTGGGGTCGCCGCACTGCAGGACACCCAGCGACGCCGAGGTGGTCAGCCGGTGGCATTTGGTGCCGTCGAAGTACTTCTGGCCGATCAGGCTCGCGAAACTGTTGACCGTGCACGGTGATTCGTTGTTGGCCAGCATCAGCCCGAGGTTGCCCTGGCTGGTCGCCATGCTCGCGCTCACCTGCGCCGGCTCGGTCGGGACCTTCCCGGTGCGCGGCGGCTTGACCGGCTTGGCCGCCGGCTCCTGCGGGGTGGCCGGGTACTGGCAGTTGGCGCCCAGGTCGGCCGACGGCTTGAACGGCGGCAGCGCCGCGGTGGGCGGCGTCGGCCCGGCCGGCGTGGTCGACGACGGCGAGCTGGTGGCGGCGCCGCTGGTCGGGGCGGCCGAGGTGGTCTTGTGCTCGTGCTCGTTGGTGACGATCGCGATCACCACCGCGGCGATCACGGCCACCGCCACGATCGAGCCGCCGGCGATCACCGTGACGCGGCGCCTTTTGGCTTGCTTCGCGCGGCGCTCGAGCTGCCGTTCGAGTTTGCGCTTGGCTGTGGCGCGTCGCTGTTCGTTGGTCGGCACGGCCGGTATGCCTCCATGCTGGTCGTCGGGCCCCGGGTAGCCAGCCCAGGCTAATGTGGGCGCCGTGACCGGTGTCAACCGGGTTCCGTGGGAAACTGGGAACCGTGTTGATCACCGGATTTCCCGCCGGCATGTTGCAGTGCAACTGCTATGTGCTGGCCGAGCGCCCCGGCACGGACGCCGTCATCGTGGACCCCGGCCAACGTGCGATGGGTCCGCTGCGCCGCATCCTGGACGAGAACCGGCTGACCCCGGCGGCGGTGCTGTTGACCCACGGGCACATCGATCACATGTGGTCGGCCCAGAAGGTTTCCGACACCTACGGCTGTCCCACCTTCATCCACCCCGAGGACCGGTTCATGCTGACCGACCCGATCCACGGCTTCGGCCCGCGGCTGGCGCAGCTGGCGGCGGGCGCCTTCTTCCGCGAGCCCAAGCAGGTCGTCGAGCTCGACCGCGACGGCGACAAGCTCGACCTGGGCAGCGTGACCGTCAACGTCGACCACACGCCGGGCCACACCCGCGGTTCGGTGGTCTTCCGGGTGGCCTCCGATAAGGATCTCGTGTTCACCGGTGACACCCTGTTCGAGCGGTCGGTGGGCCGCACCGACCTGGCCGGCGGCAGCGGGCGCGACCTGCTGACGTCGATCCTCGACAAGCTGTTGGTGCTCGACGACGACACCGTCGTGTTGCCGGGCCACGGCAACGCCACCACCATCGGGGCGGAGCGGCGGTTCAACCCGTTCCTCGAGGGCCTGGGCGCGTGACGGATTTTGTTGCGCCCAAGGGCGTGCCGGATTACGTCCCGCCCGATTCGGCCCAGTTCGTCGCCGTGCGCGACGGGCTGCTGGGCGCGGCCCGCCGCGCCGGCTACGGCGACATCGAGCTGCCCATCTTCGAGGACACCGCGCTGTTCGCCCGCGGCGTGGGCGAATCCACCGACGTGGTGTCCAAGGAGATGTACACCTTCGCCGACCGCGGCGACCGCTCGGTGACGCTGCGGCCCGAGGGCACCGCCGGGGTGGTGCGCGCGGTCATCGAACACGGCCTCGACCGCGGCGCGCTGCCGGTCAAACTTTGTTACGCCGGGCCGTTTTTCCGCTATGAACGCCCGCAGGCCGGACGCTATCGTCAGCTGCAGCAGGTGGGCGTGGAGGCGATCGGCGTCGACGATCCGGCGCTGGACGCCGAGGTGATTGCCGTCGCCGACGGGGGTTTCCGCGCGCTGGGCCTGGACGGGTTCCGGCTGGAGATCACCTCGCTGGGCGACGACACCTGCCGTCCGGCGTATCGAGAACTGTTGCAGGACTTCCTATTCGGGCTCAACCTCGATGACGAGACCCGGCGGCGCGCGCAGCTGAACCCGCTGCGCGTGCTGGACGACAAACGCCCCGCCGTGCGCGCGATGACGGCCGACGCGCCGGTGCTGCTCGATCACCTGTCCGACGCGGCCAAGCAGCACTTCGACACGGTGCTGGCGCATTTGGACGCGCTCGGCGTTCCCTACGTCGTCAACCCGCGCATGGTGCGCGGGCTGGACTACTACACCAAGACCACGTTCGAGTTCGTGCACGACGGGCTGGGCGCGCAGTCCGGCATCGGCGGCGGCGGCCGCTACGACGGCCTGATGCGCGAACTCGGCGGACAAGACCTGTCCGGCATCGGATTTGGGCTCGGGGTCGATCGCACGCTGCTGGCGCTGCGCGCCGAGGGCAAGACCGTGGGGGAGGCCGCGCGCTGCGACGTGTTCGGGGTGCCGCTGAGCGAGCCGGCCAAGCTGCGCCTGGCGGTACTGGCCGCGCGGCTGCGCGCCGCCGGCGTGCGCGTCGACCTGGCCTACGGCGACCGTGGGCTCAAGGGGGCCATGCGTGCGGCCGACCGTTCCGGCGCCCGGATCGCGCTGGTGGCCGGGGACCGCGACATCGAGGCCGGGACGGTCGGGGTGAAGGACCTCTCGTCGGGGGAGCAGGTATCGGTCTCGACGGACTCCGTCGTCGCCGACGTGCTG
Organism: Mycobacterium sp. NGS57; assembly: GCF_059812405.1. Classification (NCBI taxonomy): domain Bacteria; kingdom Bacillati; phylum Actinomycetota; class Actinomycetes; order Mycobacteriales; family Mycobacteriaceae; genus Mycobacterium; species Mycobacterium sp. NGS57. The sequence continues at coordinate 405,931 of NZ_JCALCP010000001.1, forward strand.
GGGCGGCTGGGCCGGCCGCGAGCCTGACCGCACCGCGAAACTCCGCGCGACTTTTCGCGGTGCGGTTAGGCTCGCGTGAGAAGCGCGTCGGCACCGGCGACGGCGACGGGGAGGCCATCATGAAGCACTACATCGTCGGGGCGCTGGCCGCCGCGCTGATGGCCGCCGGACTGATCGCCGCGGCACCGCCGGCCAGCGCCGGCTGCCTCTACGGGGGACCCGTGCTCAGCAAGTGCGACGGGCCCCTCCAGCCCGACGGCACCTGGGAGCGCTGCGTCGCGGTCACCCAGCTGGTTCCCCACGGGGCCAGCTCCTACCTGGTGCCCGACAAGCACTGCGGCGTGATGGGCCCCGGGCAGACGCTCGGGGGCCTCGACGGCGACCCGCCGACGCACATCGACGGCTGAGCCGCATCCCCACTTGACTTCGCATCGAACGATTGTTCGAATAGAGGCATGCGCTGGGCCAACCAGGCCGTCACCGCCGACGACGGGGCGCTGCCGGGACTGCAGCGGATCGGGCTCGTCCGCAGCGTGCGCGCGCCGCAATTTGAGGGCATCACGTTCCACGAGGTGCTGTGCAAGTCGGCGCTCAACAAGGTGCCCCACGCGGCGGCGCTGCCGTTCCGGTACACCGTCAACGGCTACCGCGGCTGCTCGCACGCCTGCCGCTACTGTTTCGCCCGCCCCACCCACGAATACCTGGACTTCGACCCCGGCGCCGACTTCGACACCCAGGTGGTGGTCAAGACCAACGTCGCCGAAGTCCTCAAGCGCGAACTGCGCCGGCCGTCGTGGCAGCGGGATACGGTCGCGCTCGGCACCAACACCGACCCCTACCAGCGCGCCGAGGGCCGCTACGCGCTGATGCCGGGCATCGTCGGCGCGCTCGCCGGATCCGGCACGCCGCTGTCGATCCTGACCAAGGGCACGCTGCTGCGCCGCGACCTGCCGCTGATCGCCGATGCGGCCCAACACGTTTCGGTATCGGTCGCGGTGTCGCTGGCGGTCGGCGACCCGGACCTGCACCGCGACGTCGAGCCCGGCACCCCGACACCGCAGGCGCGCCTGGCGCTGATCGCCGCGATCCGCGACGCCGGCCTGGGCTGCCACGTGATGGTCGCCCCGGTGCTGCCGCACCTGACCGACTCGGCCGAGCACCTCGACGCGCTGCTGGGCCAGATCGCGGCGGCCGGCGCCACCGGCGTCACGGTGTTCGGGCTGCACCTGCGCGGCACGACCCGCGGCTGGTTCATGGGTTGGCTGGCCCGCGCGCACCCCGGGCTCGTCGGCCGCTACCGCGAGCTCTACCGCCGCGGCGCGTACCTGCCGCCGGCCTACCGCGACGCGCTGCGCGAGCGGGCCGCTCCGCTGATCGCCAAGTACCGGCTCGGCGGGGATCACCGCCCGTTCCCGAAACCCGCCGCGCCGCAGCCGTGCCAGCAGACGCTGTTTTAAGACCGCGGCTTGGTCAGGGTGAATTGATCGATCGCGACGACGCCGCCGGACGGCCCGCGCAGCGCGTAGTGCGTGGCCTTGATCGAGGTGTTACCGCCGGGTGGGCCCGGATCGACGTCGAAAGCCACGAAGCCGTAAGGGTTGTCGCGGTCGCGAAACGCCGACCACGGCGCATCCTCTAACACGTAGATCGGCGCCTTGCGGCCGATGCCGGGATCGAACCCGCCCACGCCGGTCAGCACCCGGCAGCGCGGCTCGGGGAAGAAGAACCCGTTGCTCGGCGCCGAAGTGCCGCCGCCGCCGATGACGAGGTGCACCGTGCCGCGGGTCGCGTCGATGACGTCGCTGCGGGTGTCGACGGGGACCGGCGTGCGGGTGTCGGTGCCCAGCGTGCCGCGCAACGGGTGCGACCGCTCGTAGTGGTGCTCGTGGCCGCACACCACCAGATCGACGTGATACCGGTCGAACAGCGGCAGCCATTCCTCGCGGATCCCCAGGTCGGCGCCGTTGGACCGGTCGGTGGTGGAGATCGCGGTCTGATGCATGCACACGACGACCCAATCCACCTGCGGGTCCCGCCGCGCATCCGCCAGTTCGGCCGCGAGCCAGCGCTTTTGCTCCCCGCCGGAGTAGCCGTGCACGTAGGAGTTGCCGCCGTCCTGGTAGGCGACGTCGTCGTTGGCCAGGCTGATCACCCGCACCGAGCCCGCGGTGAACCCGTACCACAGCCCGCGGGTCTGCGGGCTCGACCCGGAATCGGGCAGCGCGAAGTACGTCTGATATGCGGCGTAACCGATTGGCCCGTTGCCCAATTCGTTCTCGTGGTTGCCCGCGGCCGGCATCCACGGCCGGTAGCGCGCCGAGCGGGTGTTGTTCTCGAACCAGTTCGACCAGCTGCGGATCCGGTCGTTCGCCAGGTTGGCGTAGCACAGGTCGCCGTTCACCAGGTTGAACAGCGGGCCGAGGCGTTCGATGGCCAGCGTGGTGTCGGCGGCCGCGGGCGATCCGATGTTGTCGGTCGCGAACCGGCCGTCGGGCATCCTGGCCAGCGCGGGGGTGGACTGGTCCCCGAAGCTGGTGAACCGCAGTGGTTTTCGCCCGCTCGGTGCGGTCCGCACCGTGCCCTGGGCGGGCTCCGCCCCGTCGTGCAGCGCGGCGTACACGTAGTCGGTGTCCGGGTCCAGGCCCGTCAGCCGCGCGTGGTTGACGCGAACCTCGGTGCCCGACTTGGCGTCTCGGTAGGTCCGCGTTTCGGCCGCGACGGTGCGCCCGAACCCCGCAGCCGGGGTGCCCAGCATCACCCGCGGATTGCGCACGGCCTCGGTGGTGTGCCAGGACACCACCACCTCGGTGGCGGCCTGCCTGCCGAACTGCAGGTGCAATCCGGTCACCGGCGGCGCGCCGTTGCGGTCCGGCTGCGACCACACGGCCGGCCCGTGCGGATGTGACCACAGCAGCACCGCCCCGCCGCCGAGGGCGGCCGAGGCCGCGCTCGTCGTCAGAAACCTGCGGCGGGTGATCGCCGGGTCGTCGCTCATGCGGCCCAAGGTAACGAATCCGGTAGCGTTTTCGATATGACGAGTGTGCGAAAAGTGACCAGCAAGGTTGCCGTGGCGACGTTTGCGGCGGCCGCAGCCGCAGCCGCAGCCGTGCCCGGGACCTCATCCGCGGATCCGGCCGGCCATCAGGTGACGTACACGGTGACGAGCCCGAACAACCTGACCGCCACCGTCAACTACGTGAGTTCCGATCCGCCCAGCCAGGCCGCCTACAACGCAGACGCGTCGAAGTTCATGACAAGTGTGCAGGCGCCGCTGAGCGGGGGAGCGCCGGTGACCTACACGGCCACCTTGGCGAACCCGACCCAGTGGGCCAGCGTCACCGCCAGCGGCATGCTGCACTGGCCGGATTCGGGCAACGGCCCCGCGTCGTTCCACTGCGAGATCGCCGTGGACGGCCAGGTGGTCGCGCGCCAGGATGCGACCACCACCGTCACCTGCGCGGCGCGGCCCTAGCGAGTTAGCCGGCGGCGCCGTTCGCGACCACGACGACCTCGGCGGGCTTGGCGCCGACAGCGCGGATCTTGTGGCTGACCGACGCGTCGAAGTAGGCGCTGTCGCCCGCGCCCAGCGCGATGCTCTGGTCGCCGTACTCCAGCTCGACCCGGCCGGCGTGGACGAAGACGAACTCCTGCCCGGTGTGCTCGGGATGGGGATCGTCGCTCGGATTGCCCGTAGGGCGAACCACGAACGGCGACATGGACTTTCCCAGCAGCGATGACGCCAGGACCCGGTAGCGCTCGCCGCCGGCGCCGCCCGGAGCCCGGTCCACCGTGATCTTTTCCTCGGCCGCCTCGTCGGAGAACAACCGGCCGACGTCGACGTCGAGCGCCCGCGCGACCCGCAAGGCCACCGCGATCGACGGCGTGCTCTGGCGGCGCTCGATCTTCGACAGATAGCTCTTGGTCAGCCCGGTCTGGGCGGCGAGTTGCTCGAGGGTCAGGCCGCGTTCCCGGCGGACCGCGCGCAGTAGTGCCGTCACCCGACCCCCTCTCATGACACGAAGTTTCCTAACTGCTACCATTGTGTCATATGGCCACCTCGTTCAGCGATTCGAAATCCGACCTGATGCGCCGGGCCGCCGAGCAGCTGACCGCCAACGTCGCGGATTCGCAGCTGAGCATCCGGCAGAAGCTGGCGCTGACCTGCCGGGCGCTGTTCGACGCCGGGCATGATTCCGGGCTGGCCGGGCAGATCACCGCCCGCGCCGAGGACGACGGCACTTACTACACGCAGCGGCTCGGCTTGGGGTTCGACGAGATCACCGACGCCAACCTGCTGCTGGTCGACGAGGACCTCAACGTCCTCGACGGGGACGGAATCCCCAACCCCGCCAACCGCTTTCACAGCTGGATCTACCGCGCGCGGCCCGACGTGCAATGCATCGTGCACACCCACGCCTTCCACGTGGCTGCGCTGTCGATGCTCGAGGTCCCGCTGATCGTCTCGCACATGGACACCACCCCGCTGTACGGCGACTGCGCGTTCCTTCCCGAGTGGCCGGGCGTGCCGGTGGGCAACGAGGAGGGGGAGATCATCTCGGCCGCCCTCGGCGACAAGAAGGCGGTCCTGCTGGCCCACCACGGCCACGTCATCGCCGGCGCCAGCGTCGAGGAGTCGTGCTCGCTGGGCATCCTGATCGAGCGCGCCGCCAAGCTGCAGCTGGCCGCCATGGCCGCCGGCAGGGTCAAGGAACTGCCCGAGCGGCTGGCCCGCGAGGCGCACGACTGGACGCTGTCGCCGCAGCGCAGCCGGGCCAACTTCGCCTACTATGCGCGCCGGGCGCTGGCCCGCCACCCCGACGTCCTGACGAGCTAGAAGGAGCCCCGTGCCCGACATCCACGGCATCATCGCCTATCCGGTGACCCCGTTCTCCGGTGACGGAATCGATACGGGGCGGCTTGCCGCGCTCGTCGAGAAGCTCGTCGCCGACGGCGCGCACGGCATCGCCCCGCTGGGCAGCACCGGCGAGCTGGCCTACCTCGAGGAGCCCGAGTCCGATGCCGTCGTCGACACCACGATCGCCGCGGTCGGCGGGCGGGTGCCGGTGGTGGTCGGCGTCTCGGATGTGACCACCGCCAAGACGGTTCGGCGCGCGGTGTACGCGCAACAGGCCGGGGCCGACGCGGTGATGATCGTGCCGGTGTCGTACTGGAAGCTCACCGAGCGCGAGATCGCCCAGCACTACCGCAGCGTCAGCGACGCCATCGAAATCCCGATCATGGCCTACAACAACCCCGCCACCAGTGGCGTCGACATGCGCCCCGAACTGCTGGTCGAGATGTTCGAATCCATCGACAACGTCACCATGGTCAAGGAGTCCACCGGCGACCTGACCCGCATGCAGCGCATCGCCGAGTTGTCCGGCGGCCGGCTGCCGTTCTACAACGGCAGCAACCCGCTGGTGCTCGACGCGCTGAAGGCCGGCGCGTCCGGATGGTGCACGGCCGCACCCAATCTGCGGCCCCAACCGTGCATCGACCTGTACGAGGCGGTGCGCGCCGGAGACCTCGACACGGCCCAGGCCCGCTACGACGACCTCAAGCCGCTGCTGCAGTTCATCGTCGCCGGTGGGCTGGCCACCACGGTCAAGGCGGGCCTGGACCTGCTGGGCTTCCCGGTCGGCGACCCGCGGCTGCCGCTGCTGCCGCTCGACGAGCAGGGCCGCGCCGAACTGAAGGCGCTGTTGGCCGGCTAAAAGCTAGATGTTGGTGGCCGAGAAGGTGTCGCAGCTGTTCGGGTCGCCGGTCTGGTAGCCGGTGGTGAACCAATGCTGGCGCTGCTCAGCCGAACCATGCGTCCAGCTTTCGGGGTTGATGTGCCCGGTTGACTGTCTCTGGATGCGGTCGTCGCCGACGGATGCCGCGGCCGACAGCGCGGCGCTGATGTCGTCGTCGGTCAGCGGGTTCAGGAACGGCGTGCCGTCGTTCTGCTTGACCGTCGACGCGTAGTGCGCCCAGACCCCCGCGTAGCAGTCCGCCTGCAGTTCGGTGCGCACGCCGTTGCCGCCCGCGCCCTTTGCGCCCTGCGAGGCGCGGCCCAGCACCCCCCGCAGGTTCTGCACGTGATGGCCGTACTCATGGGCGACGACATATTCCTGCGCGAAAGCTCCGTTGCTGGAATGCAATTGCCTGACAAGCACATCCTGGAAGAAGCTGGTGTCGAAGTAAGCCGTCTTGTCCACCGGGCAGTAGAACGGCCCGACGTCGGTGGTGGCCATGCCACATCCGGTCGACACCTGATCGCTGAACAGTCGCACTTTCGGGCGGGTATAGCTCGGCATCAGCTGATGCCACACCGCGTCCACGGAGTTGCCGGTGGCGACGACGCGGCACTGTACGTATTTGTTGGCGTCGGCCCCGGTCTTGCACTGGCTCAGGTCGAAACCGGGCGCCGAATAGCCGCTGTCCATCGGCTGCTGGCTGACGACGCCGCCCGGGTCGACGCCCAGGAACATCGCCACGACGAGGACCAGCAGCCCGACGCCGCCGCCCCCGATGGCCATGCCCATCCCGCCCCCGCCGCCCGACGACGACGCGGCGCTGGTGTCGATCTGCATGCCCTCGTTGAACGTCATCGCGCGCTCCTAATGTTGCCGGGTTGCCGAGAACCGGGCGTCGGTGTAGCTGCGCAGGTTGCGCAGAAAACGGCGCAGCCCCAGGTTCAGCAGCGGCGCGACCAGCGGCATCGCCCACCGCGACGGGCCGGCCGGCTGCTGCGCCATGGTCCACGTCAGCCGGCAGCCACCCGCGATGACCTCGACGCGGTAGTCCTCGGCGAACGCCTGGATGGCCTGCGTCGAACACTCGTTGAACCGGAACGCCATGCGGCTGAACGGTTCCCACGCCAAAAACTCTTCGTTGCCCACGAGGCCGCCGCGCATCTCGACCGTGCGGGTGGTGCCGACGCCGAACGGCGGGGGGCTGGTCCACGTCACCTTGGTGATCACGCTGGCCCAGCGCGGCCAGGACCCGGCGTCGGATAACACCTCGAACAGCTGCTCGGGCGTGACCGCGAGGTCGACGCTGTTTTGAAAGCGGAACCGCGCGTTGTCGACGAAGTCCAGGCCGACGCGCTCGCAGGGGAACATGGATCTAACTTAGCCGGGCCCGTCGCTGGTGGCGGCCAACAGCGGCACCAGGATGTCGCTGATCGGGGTCGGCAGGCCGTGGGCGCGGGCCTTGCGGATGATCACGCCGTTGCGGATGTCCCACTCCTGCGGGCGCCGGTTTTCCCGGTCGGCCAGCATCGAGGTGCCCATGTCCTCGGGGGCGCTGCGGAACATCCCGACCATCTCGTCGACGGTGTCGTCGGGCAGCCGGGCGCCCTCGGCCCGCGCGACGGCCAGGCATTCGGCCACGTAGCGGCGCGACAGCGCGGCCACGTCGTCGCGCCGGAACATCCCGGATCGCCGCCCGGTCAGCACCATGAGCCCGGCCAGCGCGTTGACGAGCAGCTTGCGCCAGGCCGCGGTGACGAAATCGGGGTCGCAGTCCACCTCGCAGCCCGCGCCGCGCAGCAGCTCGGCGACGCTTTCCGCCGCCGGTCCCGACGGCAGCACCAGTCGGGCCGGGGTGCGCAACCGGACCCAGCCCCGCGGATCCGTTTCGGCGCCGTACCACACGATGCCCGGGACGACGGGCGACGCCGGGCAGTGCGGCTGGACCTGCTCGATCTGCTCGACGCCGTTCTGCAGCACGACGACGACGGTGTGTTCGGCGCACAGCCGCGCCAGCCAGCGGGCCGCATCGTCGTTCTGGGTGGCCTTGACCGCGAGCACCACCACGTCGACCGGGCCGGACACCTGGCCCGGGTCGGTGTGCACCGGGCCGGGCACGACGATCGGGTCGGCGCCGTCGGGCCGCAGCTCGACGTTGTCGCGGGGGGTGCGCCCGCACAACAGCACCGGATGCCCGGCCCGGTGCAGCAGCGCGGCGACCGTGGTGCCGACGGCGCCGGGGCCGACGAGTGCGATGTTCGTGGCGATAGGAGCGAAATTACACGGCCCCTTAGACTGATCAGTCGTTCAACCTAAAGGGGAGTGTTTGTGCTGCGCAGCCACGCCGCTGGTTCGCTTCGGAAGGGCGACGCCGGCCAGCAGGTGACGTTGGCGGGCTGGGTGGCCCGTCGCCGCGACCACGGCGGGGTCATCTTCATCGATCTGCGGGACGCGACGGGCGTCGCGCAGGTGGTGTTCCGCGCCGAGGACGTGCTGGCCCAGGCCCACCGGTTGCGCTCCGAGTTCTGCGTCGCGGTCACCGGCGTCGTCGAGATCCGCCCGGAGGGCAACGCAAACCCCGAGATCGCGACCGGCGAGATCGAGGTCAACGCGGCGTCGCTGACCGTGCTGGGCGAGAGCGCGCCGCTGCCGTTCCAGCTCGACGAGCCCGCCGGCGAGGAGCTGCGGCTGAAATACCGCTACCTAGATTTGCGCCGCGACGGCCCGGCCGCGGCGATCCGGTTGCGCTCCAAGGTCAATGCCGCCGCGCGCGCGGTGCTGGCGCGGCACGACTTCGTCGAGATCGAGACGCCGACGATCACCCGCTCGACGCCCGAGGGCGCGCGCGACTTCCTGGTGCCGGCCCGGCTGCACCCCGGCTCGTTCTACGCCCTGCCGCAGAGCCCGCAGCTGTTCAAGCAGTTGCTGATGGTGGCCGGGATGGAGCGCTACTACCAGATCGCGCGCTGCTACCGCGACGAGGATTTCCGCGCCGACCGCCAGCCCGAATTCACCCAGCTCGACATGGAACTGAGCTTCGTCGACGCCGAGGACGTCATCGCCGTCTCCGAGGAGATCCTGACCGCGCTGTGGGAGCTGATCGGCTATGCGATCCCCACGCCGATCCCGCGGATCAGCTACGCCGACGCCATGCGGCGGTTCGGCTCCGACAAACCCGACATGCGCTTCGGGCTGGAGCTCGTCGAGTGCGCGGAGTTCTTCTCCGACACCACGTTTCGCGTCTTCCAGGCGCCGTACGTCGGCGCGGTGGTCATGCCGGGCGGGGCCTCGCAGCCGCGGCGCACCCTGGACGGCTGGCAGGAGTGGGCCAAACAGCGCGGGCACAAGGGCCTGGCCTACGTGCTCGTCGGCGAGGACGGCGAACTGGGCGGTCCGGTGGCCAAGAACCTGTCCGACGCCGAGCGCGGCGGGCTGGCCGCGCACGTCGGGGCGAAGCGGGGGGACTGCATCTTCTTCTCGGCGGGTCCGGCCAAGCCGTCGCGGGCGTTGCTGGGTGCGGCGCGCGGCGAGATCGCCAAGCGGCTCAACCTGATTGACGCGGGAGCGTGGGCGTTCGTGTGGGTCGTCGACCCGCCGCTGTTCGAGCCCGCCGAGGACGCGACCGCGGCCGGTGACGTCGCCGTCGGCTCCGGGGCGTGGACCGCGGTGCATCACGCGTTCACCTCGCCCAGGGCCGAGCACGAAGGGTTGCTCGACGGCGATCCCGGCGGCGTGCTCGCCGACGCCTACGACATCGTCTGCAACGGCAACGAGATCGGCGGCGGCTCGATCCGTATCCACCGCCGCGACATCCAGGAACGGGTGTTCGCGGTGATGGGCCTGGACAAAGCGGAGGCCGAGGAGAAGTTCGGATTCCTGTTGGAGGCGTTCACTTTTGGCGCGCCCCCGCACGGCGGCATCGCGTTCGGCTGGGACCGGATCAACGCGCTGCTGTCCGGGACGGACTCCATCCGCGACGTGATCGCCTTCCCCAAGACCGGCGGCGGCGTCGACCCGCTCACCGACGCGCCCGCGCCCATCACCGCCCAGCAGCGGCGCGAGTCCGGAATAGACGCCAAGCCGGAGAGGGTTGAGCAAACATGACCCGCGCCGGCGACGATGCAGCGCGAAGCAATGAAGAGGAGCGGCGCGCATGACCGAGATGCCCGACAGCGAGACCATCAACGCCTTCAACACCAGCATCATCGACGAGTTCCGCGCCAACGCCGGAAAGGTCGGCGGCCAATTCGCGGGCGCCGACCTGCTGCTGCTGACCACGACGGGCGCCAAGTCCGGCAAGCCGCGCGTGTCGCCCCTGGCCTATTTCCGCATCGACGGCAAGCTGATCGTCATCGGATCGTTCGCCGGCGCGCCCGTCAACCCCGCGTGGGTGCACAACCTGCGGGCCAACCCGGCCGCGCGGGTGGAGGTGGGCACCGACTCGTTCGACGTCACCGCCCGCGAGCTGCCCGCCGCCGAGCGCGACGAGCTGTTCGGCCAGATCGCGGCGGCGGCACCGGGATTCGCCGAGTACCAGTCCAAGACCAGCAGGGTGATTCCGCTGATCGAGCTGCAGCCGGTCTAACTTGCGCGCCGGCGGCAAGCGGCTTCGCGCGGTGTGGTTCAACCTCGTGCAGGCCTCGGTCGCCGCGGGCCTGTCGTGGTACCTCGCGCACGACGTGCTCAGCCACCCGCAACCGTTCTTCGCGCCGATCGCCGCCGCGGTGTCGCTGTCGGTCAGCAACGTGCTGCGCGCGCAGCGCGCCCTCCAGATGATGCTCGGCGTGACCCTGGGCATCGGCATCGGCAGCCTGGTGCAGTGGCTGCTGGGCCCCGGCGCCATACCCATGACGGCGGCCGCGCTGATCGCGCTGTGCGTCGCGGTGTTCATCGGGGGCGGCTTCATCGGCCAGGGGCAGATGTTCGCCAACCAGACCGCCATCTCGGCGATCCTGGTGCTGGCCCTGTTGCGCACCGACGTCGGCTTCGAGCGCATCTACGACGCGCTGCTCGGCGGCGCGGTGGCGATCGTCTTCGCCCTGGTGCTGTTCCCGGCCCACCCGCTGACGGTGCTGCGCAGCGCGCGCGTCGGCGTGCTCGGCGTCCTGCAGAGCGTCCTGACGCGGGCCGCGGACCTCGCCGCCGGACGCCGGGAGGCCCCCGCCGACTGGCCGCTGTCGGCCGTCGACCGGGTGCACCAACAGCTCGGCGGGCTCATCGAGGCGCGCACCTCGGCCCGCCAGGCCGTCCGCATCGCGCCGCGGCGCTGGGGCCTGCGCGCCGCCGTGTCGGCCGCCGACCACCAGGCCGTCCACGTCGCGCTGCTGGCCGGCTCGGTGCTGGAGCTGGCCCGCGCCGTCGCGCCCGGCGCCGGCGCACACGACGCGCTGGCGGTGCTGGCGGCGGCGACGGCCCTGGCCGACCCCGACCCCGCGGGCGCGTGCGCCTACCTCGCGTCCGCGCGCCATCACGTCTCGCGGCTGCCATCGAGTGCGCTCGCCGACGCCGTGCGGGCGTGCATCGACGACTTGCAACGGGTCATCGACCTGCGCTCAGAGTGAATCGGCGAGGAATTCCTGGACGAGCTTCTTCGGCGCCTGCGTCAGCCACGCCTCGGTGATCACCTCCGCGAGGTCGCGCACCGCGATCTCGCCCAGCCGGACCAGCACCGCCGGATAGCCGTCGAAATGCGGGGTGGTGAAGTAGACGCCCGGCTCGTCGGCGATCAGCGCGAACTTGACGCCCTCGTCGGACACCCGGACGCCGAGGATGTCGCCCTCGGGGGCGTCCACGCCGCTTTGCGCCAGCGCGTCGCGGTCCGACGAGCGCAGCGGCCGCTCCCAGGCCAGCAACTTCTTGCCGACCCGCCATTCGCGCGGGGACGGCTCCGAGGTGAGCGCCAGTTCACCAACGATGTGGGCGACGTCGCTCCACGTGGCCACCCCACAATTGTGCTCCGATTACGGCGCGATCGGCCCGCGATCGGCAAACAGGTCGCGGCTACCCGAACTGGGGGCCGGGCGGTGGGCCCGCCGGATAGCCCGGCTGCTGCAGCGGCACGACCTGTCCGCCGGCGAGCTTGCGGTAGGTGTAGACCAGGATGAGCATGGCCACGGGTCCGCCGACGAGCAGGCCCACCAGGCAGAGCAGCGCACCGACGAAGACGGCGGCCGCCTGGACCAGCCAGGACAGCAGGGCGTTGCCGAAGTTCGACGCGACGGTGCTGAAGCTGGACTTCAACGCGTCGATGACGCCCTGCGACCTGTCGACGACGAACGGCATGACGAACTGGGCGAAGATGCCCACGACGATGCCGCCGATGATGAAGATCGAGCCGATCCCGGTCAGAATGCCGACGACGATCGCGGCGAGAATCACCGTGCCGAGGTTGCGCGGCTTGAAGAACGAACCGATGCTCACGGGCCGTCCGTCGGCGATGTCCAGGCATCCGGTCACGAGGCCGGCCTGGGCGAACACCGCCACCGCGTAGACGAGCAGGTAGCCGACGGCGGCCAGGGCCATCCCGCTGGCGCTCACGTCCGTGCTGGTGACGTCGTAGCCGTCGGCGTTGGTCATGGTGGTCGTCGTGCCCATGCTCATGCCGGCGGCGATCAGCCCGTAACAGCAGGCCACGAGCAGCCCGTAGAGCAGGACGGACACCACCAGCGGCATGGCGTTCTGGGTGAACTTGCCCCACGCCCAACTGAACGCCTCGCCGATGCTGAACGGCGGGCCCTGCTGGCCCACCGGGGCGCCGTAGCCGGGCGGGGGCGCGCCGTAGCCGGGCGGCGGCCCGTAACCGGGAGGCGGGGGTGGCGGCGGCGCGCCATAACCGGGCGGGGGGCCGTAACCGGGCGGCGGCGGAGGCGGGGGTGCGCCGTAGCCGGGCGGGGGTGGATAACCGGGAGGGTTCTCGCTTCCCCCGTAGGGGGCGCCTGGGTACTCGGGGGGCTGGCTCATGTCCGTCCTAGCTGTCGGCTTGTCGGCACACGGCAACTTAACAAATAAGCGCCCGGGGCGCGCGCCATGTTTTCCCGTGTCGGGCCGCCCATCGCGTCACACCGGCGTGGTATGCCTGGAATCGTGTCCGACGGTCTGTTCGACCTCCCCGGCGCACCCCGGACAACGGGCCACGGCTTGGGCGTCTCGGCCGGAGCGCCGCTGGCCGTCCGGATGCGCCCGGCCTCGCTGGACGAGGTGGTGGGGCAGGACCACTTGCTGGCGCCGGGGTCGCCGCTGCGCCGCCTGGTCGAGGGCTCGGGCGTCGCCTCGGTCATCCTGTACGGCCCGCCCGGCAGCGGCAAAACGACGCTGGCCGCGCTGATCTCGCAGGCGACCGGCCGCCGGTTCGAGGCGCTGTCCGCGTTGTCGGCCGGCGTCAAGGACGTCCGGGCCGTCATCGATGCGGCCCGTCAGGCGCTCCTCCGAAGCGAGCAGACCGTGCTGTTCATCGACGAGGTGCACCGGTTTTCCAAGACCCAGCAGGACGCCCTGCTGTCCGCGGTGGAAAACCGGGTGGTGCTGCTGGTGGCGGCGACGACGGAGAACCCGTCCTTCTCGGTCGTGGCGCCGCTGCTGTCGCGGTCGCTGATCTTGCAACTGCGGCCGCTGACGCCCGACGACGTCCGCGCCGTGGTGCAGCGCGCCATCGACGACGAACGTGGCCTGGGCGGGCGCGTCGCGGTGGACGCCGACGCCGTCGACCTGTTGGTGCAGCTGGCCGCAGGCGACGCCCGCCGGGCCCTGACCGCGCTGGAGGTGGCGGCCGAGGCGACCGAGCGTGTCACCGTCGAGACCATCGAGCAGTCGCTGGACCAGGCCGCGGTGCGCTACGACCGCGACGGCGACCAGCACTACGACGTCGTCAGCGCCTTCATCAAGTCGGTACGCGGCTCCGACGTCGACGCCGCGCTGCACTACCTGGCGCGCATGCTGGTCGCCGGGGAGGACCCGCGGTTCATCGCGCGCCGGCTGGTGATTCTGGCCAGCGAGGACATCGGGATGGCCGACCCGAGCGCGCTGCCCACCGCCGTCGCCGCCGCCCAGACCGTGCAGCTGATCGGCATGCCCGAGGCCCAGCTGACCCTGGCGCACGCCACCATCCACCTGGCCACCGCGCCCAAATCCAACGCCGTCACCACCGCGCTGGCCGCGGCGATGGGCGACATCAGGGCGGGCAACGCCGGGCTGGTGCCGCCCCACCTGCGCGACGGCCACTACTCCGGGGCGGCCGCGCTGGGCAACGCCCAGGGCTACCAGTACTCCCACGACGACCCCGATGGCGTTGTCGCCCAACAATATCCACCCGACGAGCTGGTCGGCGTGGACTACTACCGGCCCACCGGCCGCGGCGGCGAACGGGAGATGGCCGGCCGGCTGGACCGGCTGCGCGCGATCATCCGCAGGAGGCGGGCATGAAGACCTTCACCGACGAGGAGATGGGCGAACTGCTGCCCACCGCCAAGGCCTACAGCGTCGTCATCCTCAAGCGCGGCCCCCGGTTCGGCGACGAGTCGTCGCCCGGGATCATCTGGGAGCACGGCCGGCGCAACTTCGGGCTGCGCGACGAGGGCGTGCTGCCGGTGGTGCTGCCGGTGGCCGACGAATCCGACGTGTGCGGGATCGGGGTCTTCGCGGCGACCGTCGGGCAGACCGCCGCGCTGATGGACGACGACCCCGGGGTGGCGGCGGGGGTCTTCACCTACCAGGTGCATCCCTGCCGCGGGTTCCCCGGGGACGCCCTGCCTTAGCGCTTGACTGGCGACTGCTCGAGCGTGCGGCTGGCCGCACGCTCGAGGCCGGCCGTGCGTCTGGCCGCACGTTCGGCAAGCGAGGCGACCTTAGCGGGCGCTTAGACCAGCTCGGGCACCCGCAGGCGGGCGATCGCCAGCTCGAACTCGGCCACGTCGATCACCTCGGCGCCCAGGTCCCGGACCCGCCGGCTGCGAAGCTCGGTGGCTTGGTCGCGGTTGCGGGCCATTGCGTCCATGCTGTCGAACGTCGAGCAGGACACCGCCCGCCGGCACGCCGGGTGATCGACCATCAGGCTGGCGCTGCAGAACCCGTCGAGGCTCTCCATCTCCGGGAGCACGAACATCCGATAGAAGTCGATGGCCCGGTTGACGTGACTGGATACCACCTTGAGCCAGGTGGCGCGCACGCAGGCGCCCTCCTGCGAGCGGTGGTCGCGGTGCAGCAAAGGGATGTCCCATTCCTCGACCCTGGCGCTGCCGTCGAACATCAGACCGGCCCGGTCACGGATGGGTGCCACCGCCGCGGCGCTCGCGCGCATCGATTGCAAGCTCTCCCACGAGCTGGTGGCGATGCACAGCCCGGATCGCCGGTCGACCAGTAGCGACAACCCGACATACCCCTCGATCTCCTGCAGCGCGGGCATGACGACATCGCGGACATGCGCAATGCCGATGTCGATGGACAGGGGTTGCGCCTGGATGGTGGTGGAGCGTGCGTACACGATCGGCCCCCCTCCTATGTCGGGGCGGCGCCCCGGTGGCGCCACCGGTCTCACCAGTTACCTTCCTCCTACCCGTGACCGCCCGCAATGGCTTTCGGGGACGCCGCCGCCGGTAGGCTTGACCGGGTGCATACCGATGTGCTGGAGGTGGACACCGCGCGTCGCCGCATCGTCGACGTGACCGATGCGGTGCGCCGGTTCTGCTTCAGCTACGGCGACGGCCTGTGCAACGTGTTCGTCCCGCACGCGACGGCCGGGGTCGCGATCATCGAGACCGGCGCGGGCTCCGACGACGACCTGCTGGACGCGCTGGAACGGCTGTTGCCCCGCGACGACCGCTACCGGCACGCGCACGGCTCGCCCGGCCACGGCGCCGACCACGTGCTGCCGGCGCTCGTCGCGCCCTCGGTGACGATTCCGGTCGCCAAGGGCGACCCGCAGCTGGGCACCTGGCAAAGCATCGTGCTGGTCGACCTCAACCGCGACAACCCGCGGCGGTCGGTGCGGTTGAGCTTTTTGGAGGGTTAGCGGCAGCGCCCGCGCCCGACGAATAGGCTGACCAAGCCGAACCCAACAGGAAGAAACGGACTCAAGTGCAGACACACGAGATCAGGAAGCGATTCCTCGATCACTTCGTGAAGGCCGGCCACACCGAGGTGCCCAGCGCCTCGGTGATCCTCGACGACCCCAACCTGCTGTTCGTCAACGCCGGAATGGTCCAGTTCGTGCCGTTCTTCCTGGGCGCGCGCACGCCGCCGTACCCGACGGCCACCAGCATCCAAAAGTGCATCCGCACCCCCGACATCGACGAGGTGGGCATCACCACCCGGCACAACACCTTCTTCCAGATGGCCGGCAATTTTTCGTTCGGCGACTATTTCAAGCGCCGCGCGATCGAGCTGGCCTGGTCGCTGCTGACCAATCCTATTGACGACGAGGCCGACGGCGGATACGGCCTCGATCCCGAAAGGCTCTGGGCCACCGTATTTTTCGACGACGACGAGGCCTTCGTGCTGTGGCAGGAGATCGCCGGGTTACCGGCCGAGCGGATCCAGCGCCGCGGCATGGCCGACAACTACTGGTCGATGGGCATCCCCGGGCCGTGCGGCCCGTCCTCGGAGATCTACTACGACCGCGGGCCGGAATTCGGGGTCGAGGGCGGCCCTATCGCCAACGAGGACCGCTACATCGAGATCTGGAACCTCGTGTTCATGCAAAACGAGCGCGGCGAGGGCACGTCCAAGGAGGACTTCGAGATCCTCGGGCCGTTGCCGCGCAAGAACATCGACACCGGCATGGGCGTCGAGCGGGTCGCGTTCATCCTGCAGGGCGTGCACAACGTCTACGAGACCGACCTGCTCCGGCCGGTGATCGATCTGGTGGCCACGCGCGCGCCGCGCGGTTACGACGTGGGCAGCCACGAGGACGACGTCCGGTACCGCGTCATCGCCGACCACAGCCGCACCGCGGCGATCCTGATCGGCGACGGCGTCAGCCCCGGCAACGACGGGCGCGGCTACGTGCTGCGCCGGCTGCTGCGCCGGGTGATCCGCTCGGCCAAGCTGCTGGGTATCGAGGACCCGATCGTCGGCGACCTGATGGCCACCGTCCGCGACGCGATGGGCCCGTCGTACCCCGAACTGGTCACCGACTTCGACCGGATCCGGCGCATCGCCGTCGCCGAGGAGACCGCGTTCAACCGCACGCTCGCGTCGGGCTCGAAGCTGTTCGACGACGTCGCCGGCGCCACCAGGGCCGCGGGCACCGGCGTGGTGTCCGGTTCCGACGCGTTCACCCTGCACGACACCTACGGCTTCCCGATCGAGCTCACCCTGGAGATGGCCGCCGAGGCCGGCCTGCAGGTCGACGAGACCGGCTTCCGGGAACTGATGGCCGAGCAGCGCCGCCGGGCCAAGGCCGACGCCGCCGCGCGCAAGCATGCGCACGCCGACCTGAGCGCCTACCGCGAGCTGGTCGACGCCGGGCCCACCGAGTTCACCGGGTTCGACGAATTAGCTTCCGAGGCAAAGATTTTGGGTATCTTCGTGGACGGCAAGCGGGTGCCGGTGGTCGCCCATGGTGCCGACGGGGCCGACCGGGTTGAGCTGGTGCTGGACCGCACCCCGCTCTACGCCGAGTCGGGCGGCCAGATCGCCGACGAGGGCACCATCAGCGGCACCGGCGCCAACGAGAGCGCCCGCGCGGCCGTCACCGACGTACAGAAGATCGCCAAAACCCTGTGGGTGCACCGGATCAACGTGGAGTCCGGGGAATTCGTGGAGGGCGACACCGTCGTCGCCGCCGTCGACCCGGGCTGGCGCCGGGGCGCCACCCAGGGCCATTCGGGCACCCACATGGTGCACGCCGCGTTGCGACAGGTGTTGGGTCCCAACGCCGTTCAGGCCGGGTCGCTGAACCGGCCGGGCTACCTGCGGTTCGACTTCAACTGGCAGGGGCCGCTGAGCGAGGACCAGCGCACCCAGATTGAAGAGGTCACCAACGAGGCCGTGCAGGCCGACTTCGAGGTGCACACGTTCACCGAGCAGCTGGAGAAGGCCAAGGCGATGGGCGCCATGGCGCTGTTCGGCGAGGCCTATCCCGACGAGGTGCGGGTGGTCGAGATCGGCGGCCCGTTCTCGCTGGAACTGTGCGGCGGAACCCATGTGCACAACTCCGCGCAGATCGGCCCGGTGACGATCCTGGGCGAGTCCTCGATCGGCTCCGGGGTCCGCCGGGTGGAGGCCTACGTGGGGCTGGAGTCGTTCCGGCACCTGGCCAAGGAGCGCGCGCTGATGGCCGGGCTGGCGTCGTCGCTGAAGGTGCCCTCCGACGAGGTGCCCGCCCGGGTGGCCAACCTGGTGGAGCGGCTCAGGGCCGCCGAGAAGGAGCTCGAGCGCGCCCGGCTCGCCGGCGCCAGGGCCGCCGCGACCAACGCCGCGGCCGGCGCGGAGCGGATCGGTAACGTGCGGGTGGTGGCGCAGCGGATGGCCGGGGGGATCACGGCGGCGGATTTGCGCTCCCTGGTCGGCGACGTCCGGGGCAAGCTGGGCAGCGACCCGGCCGTGGTGGCGCTGATAGCCGAAGGCGAGGGCGCCACGGTCCCGTACGCGGTGGCCGTCAACGCCGCCGCCCAGGACCTCGGGATCCGCGCCAACGACCTGGTCAAGCAGCTCGCCGGGGCCGTCGACGGCCGCGGCGGCGGCAAGGCCGACCTGGCACAGGGTTCCGGGAAAGACCCGTCGGGAATCGACGCCGCGCTCGCCGCAGTGCACCGGGCGATTGCGCGGGTCGGCTGAGTGGTCTTGACCGAGCACCGCGCGCCCGACCGGCCCGGCGATCCCGCCCAGGACCCCGGCCGCGGCAGAATCCTCGGCGTCGACGTCGGCAGCGTGCGCATCGGCGTGGCCGTCAGCGACCCCGACGGCGTCCTGGCCACCCCCGTGGAGACGGTGCGCCGCGACCGCTCCGGCAAACACCTGCGCCGGCTGGCGGCGCTCGCCGCCGAGCATGAGGCCGTCGAGGTGGTCGTCGGGTTGCCCCGCACCCTGGCCGACCGGACCGGGCCGTCGGCCCTGGACGCGATCGCGCTGGCCGACACGCTGGCCCGGCGGATCGCGCCCACGCCGGTGCGGCTCGCCGACGAGCGGCTGACCACCGTGAGCGCGCAGCGTTCGCTGCGGGCCGCCGGTGTGCGGGCCCGCGAGCAGCGCAGTGTGATCGACCAGGCGGCGGCCGTGGCGATCCTGCAGAGCTGGCTGGACGCGCGCCGGGGGGCCGCCCGTGGTTGACAGCGCACGCCGAACGCGGCTCGACCGGGCGGCGCGCCGGCGCGAGGCCCAGGGCAAGAAGCGCCGCCGCGTCATGGGCCGGGTGGCGCTCGTGGTGTTCGTCGTGGTCCTCGTCGCCGGTGTGTTCGCCGGTACCCGGCTGTGGAGCTCGATGTTCGGCACCGGTGACGACTACAGCGGAGACGGCAAGCGCGACATCGTGATTCATGTGCAGGACGGCGACTCGACCACCATGGTCGGGCAGACGCTGCAGAACCAGCAGGTGGTCAAGACGGTCCGGGCGTTCGTCAACGCCGCGCACGGCAACAGCAAGATCGACTCGATCCAGCCCGGCTATTACCGGATGCGCACCGAAATCCCCGCGGCCGACGCCGTGGCGCGGCTGGCCGACCCGAACAGCCGGGTGGGGCGCCTGGTCATCCCGGAGGGCCGTCAGCTCGACGACACCACCGACATGAAAACCAACAAGGTCAACCCCGGCATCCTCACGCTGATCTCGCGCGCCACCTGTGTGGATCTCGACGGAGACCACCGCTGCGTGTCCGTGGACGACCTGCGCGCGGCGGCCACCAACACCACCCCCGCGGTGCTGGCCGTGCCCGCGTGGGCCACCGAGCCCGTCACCGAGCTGGGCAAGGACCATCGCCGCATCGAGGGCCTCATCGCGCCGGGGACCTTCAACGTCGACCCCGCGGCGCCCGCCCAAAGCATCCTGACCGAGCTGATCAGCGCCGGCGCCGTCGAATACCTGAAGTCCGGCCTGCTGGACACCGCGCACGCGCTGGGCCTGTCGCCCTACGACATCCTGGTGGTCGCCTCGCTGGTGCAGCAGGAGTCCAATTCGCAGGACTTCGCGAAGGTGGCGCGGGTCATCTACAACCGCCTGCAGGCGCGCCACACGCTGGAGTTCGACTCGACGGTGAACTACCCGCTGGATCGCCGCGAGGTGGCCACCACCGACGCCGACCGCGCCCAGCGCACCCCGTGGAACACCTACGTGTCGGCGGGGCTGCCCGCCACGGCGATCTGCTCGCCGGGTGTCGACGCGCTGCGGGCGGCCGAACACCCGGAGCCGGGTGACTGGCTGTACTTCGTCACCATCGATGCCCAGGGCACGACGCTGTTCACGAAGGATTATCAGCAGCATTTGGCCAACATCGAGCTGGCTAAGCGCAACGGTGTCCTCGACTCAGCGCGCTAGGAAGGCGGCCGTTCTGGGCTCGCCGATCGCGCATTCGCGCTCCCCGGAGCTGCACCTGGCCGCCTACCGCGCGCTGGGACTCGACGATTGGACCTACGAGCGCATCGAGTGCTCCGCCGAGGAGCTGCCGGGCCTGGTCGGCTCGTTCGGACCGGAGTGGGTCGGCGTGTCGGTGACCATGCCGGGCAAGTTCGCCGCCCTGCGCTTCGCCGGCGAGCGCACCGAGCGCGCCGCCGCGGTCGGCTCGGCCAACACCCTGGTGCGCACGGCGGCGGGCTGGCGCGCCGACAACACCGACATCGACGGGGTGTCGGGTGCGCTCGGATCGGCCTCGGGACGCGCGCTGGTCTGTGGATCGGGCGGCACCGCGCCGGCGGCGGTCGCGGGCCTGGCCGAACTCGGCGTCGCCGGCATCACGGTGGTCGCGCGCGACCCGCGGAAGGCGGCCCGGCTGGTCGAGCTCGGCACGCGCCTGGGCGTGGCGACGCGGTTCTGCGCGCTGGACGACGGCGGCCTGGCCGACGAGGTGGCCGGCGCGCAGGTGCTGGTCAGCACCATTCCGGCCGACGTCGCCGCCCGGTATGCGGACACGTTCGCGAAGGTCCCGGTGCTGCTGGACGCCGTCTACGACCCGTGGCCCACGCCGCTGGCCGACGCGGTGGCCGCCGCGGGCGGCCGGGTGATCGACGGCCTGCAGATGCTGCTGCACCAGGCGTTTTCCCAGGTGGAGCAATTCACCGGGTTGCCGGCTCCGCGAGCGGCGATGGCTGCCGCGTTGGGCTAACGTGCCGCGCATGGCGGCCGCGGTGGTGCTGCTGTGGATGGGCGCGCTGAGCGTCTGCGACATCCGGCGCCGGCGGCTGCCCAACGCGCTGACGCTGCCCGGGGCCGGGGTGATCCTGCTGGGCGCAGCGGTGGCCGGCCGCGGGCTGCCCGCCGTGGCCGGGGCGGCGGCGCTGGCCGGGGTGTATCTGCTGGTCCACCTCGTGGCGCCGGCGGCGATGGGCGCCGGCGACGTCAAGCTGGCGATCGGACTGGGCGGGCTGACCGGCTGTTTCGGCGCCGGCGCGTGGTTTCTGGCGGCGCTGGGCGCACCAGTGCTGACGGCCCTGGTCGGGGTGGTCGGGCTGATGCGCGGCGTGCGCGCGGTCCCGCACGGCCCGTCGATGTGCCTGGCCACCGCCGCGGCCGTGGCGCTCACCCTGCCTACTTGACAAACGTCGCCCCATATCAGAGTCAACGGCCGGAGCACGGAGCACGCCCGCGCGCATGGGAGAATTGTCGGGTGTTGCGCTGGATCACCGCCGGAGAATCCCATGGCCGCGCGCTGGTGGCCGTGGTGGAAGGCATGGTCGCCGGCGTGGGCGTCACCTCCACCGAAATCGCCGACCAGCTGGCCCGCCGGCGCCTCGGCTACGGGCGCGGCGCGCGGATGAAGTTCGAGCGCGACGCGGTGACCATCCTGTCCGGGATACGCCACGGCGTCACGCTCGGCGGGCCCATCGCCATCGAGATCGGCAACACCGAGTGGCCGAAGTGGGAAACCGTGATGGCCGCCGACCCGGTCGACCCGTCGGAGCTGGCGGAACTGGAAAAATCCGCCCGCAACGAGCCGCTCACCCGGCCGCGGCCCGGCCACGCCGACTACGCCGGCATGCTCAAATACGGCTTCGACGACGCCCGGCCGGTCCTGGAGCGGGCCAGCGCCCGCGAGACCGCCGCCCGCGTCGCGGCCGGCACCGTCGCGCGCTCCTTCCTGCGCCAGGCGCTGGGCGTCGAGGTGCTTTCGCACGTCATCGCGATCGGCCCGTCGGCGCCCTACGACGGCCCGCCGCCACGCCCGGAGGACCTGGCCGCGATCGACGCCAGCCCGGTTCGCGCCTATGACGAAGCGGCTGAGCAGTCCATGATCGCCGAGATCGAGGCGGCCAAGAAGGACGGCGACACCCTCGGCGGCGTCGTGGAGGTCGTGGCGCTGGGCCTGCCCGTGGGCCTGGGCTCGTTCACCAGCGGCGACAACCGCCTCGACAGCCAGCTGGCCGCCGCGGTCATGGGCATCCAGGCGATCAAGGGCGTCGAGATCGGCGACGGCTTCGAAACCGCGCGGCGCCGCGGCAGCCGGGCGCACGACGAGATGTACCCCGGCCCCGACGGCGTGGTCCGCTCGACCAACCGCGCCGGGGGCCTCGAGGGCGGCATGACCAACGGGCAGCCGCTGCGAGTGCGGGCCGCGATGAAGCCCATCTCCACCGTGCCGCGGGCGCTGGCCACCGTGGACATGGCCACCGGCGACGAGGCCGTCGCCATCCACCAACGCTCCGACGTGTGCGCGGTACCCGCCGCCGGGGTCGTCGTCGAGACCATGGTGGCGCTGGTGCTGGCCCGCGCGGCGCTGGAGAAGTTCGGCGGCGACTCGCTGACCGAGGTCCGCCGCAACATCGACTCCTACCGGCGCGCGGTCGCCGACCGGGAGTCGCCGGCGGCGCGGGGGACCGCGTGATGGCACCCAAGGCGGTGCTCGTGGGGCTGCCCGGCTCCGGCAAGTCCACGATCGGGCGCCGGCTGGCCAAGGCGCTCGACGTCGGCCTGCTCGACACCGACGCGGCGATCGAGCAGCAGACCGGCCGCAGCATCGCCGACATCTTCGCCGCCGACGGCGAACAGGAGTTCCGCCGCATCGAGGAGGCCGCGGTGCGCGCGGCGCTGGCCGACCACGACGGCGTGCTGTCGCTGGGCGGCGGCGCCGTCACCAGCCCGGGTGTGCGCGAGGCGCTGGCCGGCCACACGGTCGTCTACCTGGAGATCGGCGCGCGGGAGGGGGTGCGGCGCACCGGCGGCAACACCGTGCGCCCGCTGCTGGCGGGCCCCGACCGCGCCGAGAAATTCAAAGCCCTGATGGCCGAGCGGGTCCCGCTGTACCGGCGCGTCGCGACCGTTCGGGTAGACACCAACCGGCGCAACCCCGGGGCCGTTGTCCGCCACATCCTTTCGCGCTTGCCGGCGGCCCAGACCGGGGCGACCACATGAACTCACCGGTCACCGTGCACGTGGCCGTCGACCAGCCGTACCCGGTACTGATCGGCGCCGGGCTGCTCGACCAGCTGGACGGACTGCTGGAAGGCCGGCACCGGGCCGCGGTCCTGCACCAGCCGGTGCTGGCCGAGACCGCCGAGGCGATTCGAAGCCGCTTGGCCGACAAGGGGATTGACGCGCACCGCATCGAGATCCCCGACGCCGAGGCCGGCAAGGACCTGCCCGTCGTGGGATTCATCTGGGAGGTGTTGGGCCGCATCGGGATTGGCCGCAAGGACGCGCTGGTCAGCCTCGGCGGGGGCGCGGCCACCGACGTCGCCGGCTTCGCGGCGGCCACCTGGTTGCGTGGCGTCGACATCGTGCACGTGCCCACCACCTTGCTCGGCATGGTCGACGCGGCCGTCGGCGGCAAGACGGGCATCAACACCGACGCCGGCAAGAACCTGGTCGGCGCGTTCCACCAGCCGCTGGCCGTCCTCGTCGACCTGGACACGCTGAAAACCTTGCCGCGCAACGAACTCGTCGCCGGGATGGCCGAGGTGGTCAAGGCGGGCTTCATCGCCGACCCGGTGATCCTGGACCTCATCGAGGCCGACCCGCAGGCCGCGCTGGATCCGGCCGGCGACGTGCTGCCCGAGCTGATCCGGCGCGCGATCGCCGTCAAGGCCGAAGTCGTCGCCGCCGACGAGAGGGAGTCGGAGCTGCGCGAAATCCTCAACTACGGCCACACTTTGGGGCACGCGATCGAACGCCGGGAGCGTTACCGGTGGCGCCACGGCGCCGCGGTGTCGGTGGGCCTGGTGTTCGCCGCGGAGTTGGCGCGACTCGCCGGCCGGCTCGACGACGACACCGCCGAGCGCCACCGCAGCATCCTGACCTCGCTCGGCCTGCCGGTCAGCTACGACGCCGACGCGCTGCCGCAGCTGGTGGAATACATGGCCGGCGACAAGAAAACCCGCTCCGGCGTGCTGCGCTTCGTGGTCCTCGACGGCCTGGCCAAGCCGGGCCGGCTGACCGGGCCGGACCCGTCGCTACTGGCGGCCGCGTACGCGGGACTGGAGGCGCAATGACGAGCACCGTCAACGTCATCAACGGACCCAACCTCGGCCGGCTGGGCCGGCGCGAGCCCGACGTCTACGG
This sequence comes from Mycobacterium sp. NGS57, assembly GCF_059812405.1. Lineage (NCBI taxonomy): Bacteria > Bacillati > Actinomycetota > Actinomycetes > Mycobacteriales > Mycobacteriaceae > Mycobacterium > Mycobacterium sp. NGS57. Next base: position 430,303 of record NZ_JCALCP010000001.1, read on the forward strand.
GGACACCACGCACGAGCAGCTCGCCGCGCTCGTCGAGCGCGAGGCCGCAGCTCTGGGTCTGAAAGCCGTTGTGCGGCAAAGCGACAACGAGGCCGAGCTGCTGGACTGGATCCACGACGCCGCCGACGCCGGCGAAGCGGTGATCCTCAACGCAGGCGGCCTCACCCACACGTCGGTGGCCCTGCGGGACGCGTGCGCCGAGCTGCGCGCGCCGCTGATCGAGGTGCACATCTCCAACGTGCATGCGCGCGAGGAGTTTCGGCGCCACTCCTACATCAGCCCGGTCGCGACCGGAGTCATCGTCGGGCTGGGCATCCAGGGCTACCTGCTCGCCCTGCGCTACCTCGCCTCAAACGTCGAGGGCAACGTCGGCGGCTAGCGCTCCCGCTTGGCGTCGGGATCGGTGCGGATGACCTCGGTCTTGGGGTCGTCGGCGGTCGGTATGGATTCCGTCGGCGCGTCCCGTTCGGCGTCCCGTTCGGCGGTAGCGACCGACCCGGTGCGTTCCTCGGCCGCCGCGCCGGTGGCGGTCTGCGCGGGGATCTCGCCGGTCGGCGTCTCGTCGCCACGGACGGCCGAGAAGACGTCGGTGTCGGCGCGTTCGTCGTCGGACGCGCCGTGCGGGCGCGGTGGCGGGTTGCGATCGATGCGCCAGCGGCCGACGGCCACGCCGATGATTGCGGGCAGGAAGACGAGCAGCGCGGTGAACGCCGCGAACGTCGTCAACTCGCTGATGAAGCCCCCCGTGTACAGCCCGCTGTACACCAGCGCGATGAGCCAGCACACCAAGCCGCCGAGGAGGCCCGCGGTGATGCCGGCCAGCAGCCAGACCATCGCCATATCCTGGCGACGATCCGGATCGGGGTTGGCCGTCGCGTCGGCGCGGCCGTCGCGTACACCCCACACGACGACACCGATGACGAACAACAGCAGCAGCACCATGCTGATCAGCCCGGCCTGCGTCTGCCACGCGTTGATCAGCGCACCTTGAATCAAACGGACGACCACCATCGCCGCGGCGAACACCAATCCGCGCAGCATCCAGTTCCTCATGAAGGAAAAGCGTAGCGAGTACCGTCAAGGGTCGTGACACATTCCCAGCGGCGAGACAAGCTGAAAGCGCAAATCGGGGCCGGCGGGCTGGACGCGATGCTGGTCACGGACCTGAACAACGTCCGCTACCTGTCCGGATTCTCGGGCTCCAACGGCGCGTTGCTCGTGTTCGCCGACGACCGCGACCCCGTGCTGGCCACCGATGGCCGGTACCGGACCCAGGCCGCCAAGCAGGCGCCCGATCTCGAGGTCGCCATCGAGCGGGCCGTCGGGCGCCACCTGGCGGGCCGGGCGGGCGACGCCGGTGTGGGCAAGCTGGGCTTCGAGAGCAACGTGGTCACCGTCGACGGTTTCGACGCGCTGCGCGGCGAGCTGGACGACCGCAACGCCGCCACCGAGCTGGTGCGCGCCGCGGGGACCGTCGAGGCTTTGCGCGAAATCAAGGACGCCGGCGAGGTGGCCCTGCTGCGGCTGGCCTGCGAGGCGGCCGACGCCGCGCTCGCCGAGCTGGTGGCGCGCGGCGGCCTGCGCCCCGGCCGCACCGAGAAGGAAGTCAGCCGCGAGCTGGAGTCCCTGATGCTCGACCATGGCGCGGACGCGATCTCGTTCGAGACCATCGTGGCCGCCGGGCCGAATTCGGCCATCCCGCACCACCGCCCGACCGACGCGGTGCTGGCCGACGGGGATTTCGTCAAGATCGACTTCGGCGCGCTGGTGGCCGGCTACCACTCCGACATGACCCGCACCTTCGTACTCGGCAGGGCCGCCGAGTGGCAGCTCGAGATCTACCAGCTGGTCGCTGACGCGCAGCGGGCCGGCCGAGAGGCGCTGGAACCGGGCGCCGGTTTGCGCGACGTGGACAACGCCGCGCGCCGGCTGATCGCCGACGCCGGCCACGGCGAGCACTTCGGCCACGGGCTGGGGCACGGCGTGGGCCTGCAGATCCACGAAGCGCCGGGAATCGGGGCCACGTCCGCCGGTACACTGCTTGCGGGCTCCGTGGTGACCGTGGAGCCCGGCGTCTATCTACCGGGCCGTGGTGGTGTCCGCATCGAGGACACCCTGGTGGTGACCGCGAAGACCCCGGAATTGCTGACCCGGTTCCCCAAGGAACTGGCCATCCTCTAGGAGACACACCGACCGTGGCAACGACTGCCGATTTCAAGAACGGACTGGTATTGGCCATCGACGGCCAGCTGTGGCAGATCGTCGAGTTCCAGCACGTCAAACCCGGCAAGGGGCCGGCGTTCGTGCGGACCAAGCTCAAGAACGTGCTGTCGGGCAAGGTGGTCGACAAGACCTACAACGCCGGGGTCAAGGTGGACACCGCCACCGTGGACCGCCGCGACACCACCTTCCTGTACCGCGACGGGTCGGACTTCGTGTTCATGGACAGCCAGGACTACGAACAGCACCCGCTGCCGGAGTCCCTGGTCGGCGACGCCGCCCGGTTCCTGCTGGAGGGCCTGCCCGTGCAAGTGGCGTTCCACAACGGCGCGCCGCTGTACATCGAGCTGCCGGTGTCGGTCGAGATGGAGGTCACCCACACCGAGCCCGGCCTGCAGGGCGACCGGTCCAGCGCGGGCACCAAGCCCGCCACCGTGGAAACCGGGGCGGAGATCCAGGTGCCGCTGTTCATCAACACCGGGGACAAGCTGAAGGTGGACACCCGCGACGGCAGCTACCTGGGCCGCGTCAACGCGTGAGCAGGCCGCATGCCTGCTAAGGGACGTCATCAGGCCCGCAAGCGCGCCGTCGACCTGCTGTTCGAGGCCGAGGCCCGCGGGCTCGGCCCGGCCGAGCTCGTCGACGCGCGCACCGCGCTGGCCGGCACCAACCCGGACGTGGCGCCGCTGCACCCCTACACCGCCGCGGCGGCCCGGGGGGTCGGCGAGCACACCGCACACGTCGACGACCTGATCAGCTCGCACCTGCAGGGCTGGACGCTGGACCGGCTGCCCGCGGTGGACCGGGCCATCCTGCGGGTGGCGGTGTGGGAGCTGCTCTACGCCGACGACGTCCCCGAGCCCGTCGCCGTCGACGAGGCCGTGCAGCTGGCCAAGGAGCTGTCCACCGACGAATCGCCGGGCTTCGTGAACGGGGTGCTGGGCCAGGTGATGCTGGTGACGCCGCAGATCCGGGCGGCGGCCCGCGCGGTCCGGGGCAGCCAGGACACGTGACCCAACTGGAGCTGCGTGTTGTCGTCGCCGCGGTATTGGCGGCGTCGGTGGTGCTCGGCGCCGTCGTGTGCGCCGCCTACGGGTGGGCCATCGCCGCGTCGGCGCTGGCGATCTACGCGCTGGGCGTCGGCGCCTGGCTGTATCACTCGATCGAACGCCTGGTGATGGCCCGCCGCATCAGCACGGTCCGCTCCGCGGCCCGCCCCCTGCAGCCGCTGCTGCCGGTGATGGCGGCCCTGATGGGCCTGACGCAGGCCGTGGTGCGCTCGCTGACCGACGTCACCGCCCTGCCGGTGCGCGGCCGGGAGCTGCCGGTGCTGCGCCGATTGAGCCGCAACGGCGAAGACGAGGGCGCACAATAGCTCCATGAGCCGAGATAGCGCCCGCCCGAAACGACTTCGTGTGTCCGCGCTGGCGGCGGTGGCCAACCCGTCGTACACGCGCGTGGACACCTGGAACCTGCTCGACGACGCGTGCCGTCGCCTGTGCGAGGTCGACCTCGCCGGGCTGGACAAGGCCCACGACCTCGCCCGGGTGAAGCGCCTGATGGACCGCATCGGCGCCTACGAGCGCTACTGGCTGTACCCCGGCGCGCGCAACCTGGCGACGTTTCGCGCCCACCTGGAGAGCCTGTCGACGGTGCGGCTGGCCGAGGAGGTCTCGCTGGCGGTGCGGCTGCTCAGTGAATACGGCGACCGCGCCGGGCTTTTCGACACCTCCGCGCCGCTGGCCGAGCAGGAGTTGGTCGCCCAGGCCAAACAACAGCAGTTCTACACGGTGCTGCTGGCCGACGATTCCCCGGTGACGGCCCCCGACAGCCTTGCCGAATGCCTACGGGCGCTGCGCAACCCGTCCGACGAGGTTCAGTACGAGCTGCTGGTGGTGGGCAGCATCGAGGACGCCGTCACCGCGGTCGCCCTCAACGGCGAGATCCAGGCGGCGATCATCCGCCACGATCTGCCGCTGCGCTCGCGCGACCGGGTGCCGCTGATGACCACGCTGCTGGGGGCGGCGTGCGACGACGTGGTGGCCGGCGACACCCAGGACTGGGTGGAATGCGCCGAATGGATCCGGGAGCTGCGGCCGCACATCGACCTCTACCTGCTCACCGACGAGTCGATCGCCGCGGAGACCGAGGACGAACCCGACGTCTACGACCGCACCTTCTACCGGCTCAACGACGTCACCGACCTGAACAGCACGGTGCTCGCGGGACTGCGAAACCGTTTCGCCACACCGTTTTTCGACGCGCTGCGGGCCTACGCGGCGGCCCCGGTCGGCCAGTTCCACGCGCTGCCGGTCGCCCGCGGCGCCAGCATATTCAACTCGAAGTCGTTGCAGGACATGGGCGAGTTCTACGGCCGCAACATCTTCATGGCCGAGACGTCGACCACCTCGGGGGGTTTGGACTCGCTGCTGGACCCGCACGGCAACATCAAGAAGGCGATGGACAAGGCGGCCGTCACCTGGAACGCCAACCACACCTACTTCGTCACCAACGGAACCTCGACGGCCAACAAGATCGTCGTGCAGGCCCTTACCCGGCCCGGCGACATCGTGCTGATCGATCGCAACTGCCACAAGTCGCACCACTACGGGTTGGTGCTCGCCGGGGCGTACCCGCTGTATTTGGACGCCTACCCGCTGCCCGAGTACGCGATCTACGGGGCGGTGTCGCTGCACACCATCAAGAAGACGCTGCTCGATCTCGAGGCGACCGGCCAGCTGGACCGGGTGCGCATGCTGCTGCTGACCAACTGCACCTTCGACGGCGTCGTCTACAACCCGCGCCGGGTGATGGAGGAGGTGCTGGCGATCAAGCCGGACATCTGCTTCTTGTGGGACGAGGCGTGGTACGCGTTCGCGACGGCGGTGCCGTGGGCGCGGCAGCGCACCGCGATGGTGTCCGCCGATCGTCTCGAGCAGATGCTGGGATCGCCGGAATACGCTGCGGAGTATAGGGATTGGGCCGCGGAGATGGAAGGTGTCGACCGCTCCGAGTGGCTCGAGCGCCGGTTGCTGCCCGACCCCGCCCGCGCGCGGGTGCGGGTGTACGCGACGCACTCGACGCACAAGTCGCTGTCGGCGCTGCGGCAGGCGTCGATGGTCCACGTGCGCGATCAGGATTTCAAGGCGCTGACCCGCGACGCGTTCGCCGAGGCGTTTTTGACCCACACCTCGACGTCGCCCAACCAGCAGCTGCTCGCGTCGCTGGACCTGGCGCGCCGGCAGGTCGACATCGAGGGCTTCGAGTTGGTCCGCAACGTGTACAACATGGCGCTGGTGTTCCGGCACCGGGTGCGCCGGGACCGGTTGATCAGCAAGTGGTTTCGCATCCTCGACGAGTCCGACCTGGTGCCCGACGAGTTCCGGGCGTCGTGCGTCAGCTCCTACCGCGAGGTGCGCCAGGGCGCGCTGGCCGAGTGGAACGAGGCGTGGCGCTCCGACCAGTTCGTGCTGGACGCGACGCGGGTCACGCTGTTCGTCGGCGACACCGGGATGAACGGGTACGACTTCCGCGAGAAGATCCTGATGGACCGGTTCGGCATCCAGATCAACAAGACCTCGATCAACAGCGTGCTGCTGATCTTCACCATCGGGGTCACCTGGTCGAGCGTGCACTACCTGCTCGACGTGCTGCGGCGCATCGCCACCGACTTCGAACGCAACCACAGCGCCGGGGGCAAGGAGGACCGCGACCTGCAGCGGCGGCGGGTCGAGGAGATCACCGAGGACCTGCCGCACCTGCCCGACTTCAGCGAATTCGACGTGGCCTTCCGTCCCGTCGACGCCTGCAAGTTCGGCGACATGCGGTCGGCGTTCTACGCCGGGTACGAGGAGTCGGACCGCGAGCACGTGCTGATCGGCATGGCCGGGCGGCGGCTGGCCGAGGGCAAGACGCTGGTCTCGACGACGTTCGTGGTGCCCTACCCGCCCGGCTTCCCGGTGCTGGTGCCAGGGCAGGTGGTTTCCAAGGAGATCGTGTACTTCCTCGCCCAGCTCGACGTCAAGGAGATCCACGGCTACAACCCCGATTTGGGGCTGTCGGTGTTCACCGAGGCGGCGCTGGCCCGGATGGAGGCCCAGCGCAACGCGGCGGCGGCCGCGGTCGGTTCGGCCTACCCCGCGTTCGAGCTGCCCGCCGATGCTGCTGCGCGCAACGGCGACAGCGCCGTGGCGGCGGTCAGCGAATCCGACCGCTGAGCTGGCGCTGCGCGCCCGGCGACCACTCGGTCAGGCTCTCTCGGATTCCGCGGGTGATCTCGTCGCGCCGAATCGCGCTGCCGGCCGGGCCTTTTGGATGACAGCCGCAGGTCAGCGTGCCGAACGCGCCCGGGTCGGCGCCGGCCGGCGGTGCGCTGACCCCGACGCCGGCCGCGAGGACCACCATGGCCGCGCCGATCAGTGCATGCGCGACGTGCAGTGGCTTCATCGCCTCCATCGGCGCCAGCCTACGACGAGGGTGCTGAGAAGCGGCTGAGAGGCGCCCGGCAGAATCTACAGTCGTGGGGGTGCGTTCGTTGTCGCCCTTCCGCTTGGGGGTCGCCGCTCGCTCGGCCGCCGTATCGGCGGCGGCCGTGTTGATCGCGCTCACGTTCGCCGGTGCCGTGTTCGACGCGATCCTCTACCGGTCGCTGCTGGCGGGCGTCGACGATGCCACCGCGGCCAAGGTCCGCATCATCGCCGACGCCCTGCGGGCCGATCCGCCCGGCGAACTCGGCGAACTCGACGAGGCGTTGCTGAGCACCAACCAGCGGGTGGTCGCGATCCAGGTGATCGACCCCGGGGGCAACGTGGTGAAGCGTTCCGGCCTGGCGCCCAGGACGCCGCTGGTCGCGGTCACCGAGTTCGGGCACGACCTGCGCCGCGGCATGCCCGACGACGCGGTGGCCGGCGACGACATGCGCGCCAGCGGTCAGCGGGTGACGACCGGGAGGGGAGATTTCACGGTGATCGTCGGCGGCGGCAGCGAGGCGGTGGAGGCGACCGCGCGGACGGCCGCGCTGCTGTTGGCGTGCGGCGCCCCGATCATCACCGCGGTGGCGGCGGCCGCCAGCTACCGGTTGGTGCGCCGGTCCCTGCAGTCGGTGGACGCGATCCGCAGCCGGGTGGCCGAAATCTCCGCGTCGGATCTGTCCGGGCGGGTGCCCGTGCCCGACGGCGACGACGAGATCTCGGCCCTGGCCGTGACCATGAACGACATGCTGTCGCGCATCGAGGCCGGTCATCGCGCGCAGCAGCGCTTCGTCGGCGACGCCTCGCACGAACTGCGCAGCCCGCTGACCACCATCATCTCCGGGCTGGAGGTTGCCGAGGCCCATCCCGAGTTGCTCGACGCGGAGTTCGCGGTCAGCACCCTGCTGCCCGAGGCGCAACGCATGCACGTGCTGGTGCGGGACTTGCTGATGCTGGCCCGCGCCGACGAGAAGCGCCTGACGCTGCAGCAGGAGGAGGTGGGCCTGCACGAGCTCGCCGAGGCCGAGGCGGCCCGGGCGCGTCGCGAGGCGGCGTGCGCGGTCGTCACCGACATCGGCCCGGCGCGCCTGACCGGTGACCCGGCGGCGTTGTCGCGGATGATCCGCAACCTGGTGGATAACGCTGTCCGCCACGCCAATTCGCATATCGGGATCGAGGTGGCCGACCGAGACGGGACGGCCACGCTCACCGTCTGCGACGACGGCCCCGGCATCGCCCCGGCGGACCGGGCGCGGGTGTTCGAACGCTTCGTGCGCCTGGACTCCGACCGCTCCCGCGCCGGGGGCGGCGCCGGCCTGGGCCTGGCGATCGTCGCCGAGGTCGTCGCCGCGCACGGCGGCACGATCACCCTCGACGAGCGGCCCGGCGGGGGGACGCGCGCGGTCGTGGTGCTGCCTCAGCACACCAACCGATAGCCGACGCCGCGGACCGTTTCAATGGTGTTGGTGCCGAAGGGAACGTCGATCTTGCGGCGGACGTAGCCGACGTACACTTCGACGACGTTGTCCGGGCCGTCGTGGTGTTCGTCCCACACGTTGCGCAGGATTTCGGCCTTCGTCACCGCCCGGTCCTGGTTGCGCATCAGGAACTCCAGCAGCCCATACTCGCGGGGCGTCAGGGCGATCGGGGTCGAGCCGCGTTGGACGGTGTGCCGCGCGGGATTCAGCGACAGCGTTCCGGCGCTCAACACGACCGGTCGCTCGGGTGCACCGCGACGAGCAAGCGCCCGCAGCCGCGCCACCAGCACCCGGAACGAAAACGGTTTGGTCAGATAGTCATCCGCCCCCAGATCGAACGCGTCGATCTCGTCGTACTCGCCGTCTTTGGCGGTCAGCATCAGCACCGGGGTCCATACGTTCCGCGCGCGCATCCGGCGCAGCACCTCGTACCCGCTGCGGCCGGGGAGCATGATGTCGAGGACGACGACGTCGAAGCCGTCGGTCAGCGCCTCCTGCAGGCCCTCTTCGCCGGTCTCGACGGCCGCGACGACGAAGCCCTCGGCCTTCAGCCCCATCGACACCGTCGCCGACAATCGCCGCTCATCCTCGACGAGTAGGACCCGCATGTCGCTACGCTACCGCCCGTTTCGCTCACCGGGATCGCAAAGGCGGCGCGCGCGCCGGGGTGGCGCATTGGCGCGCCGCGCGCGGGTTTGCGCTGGTCGCCGCCGAATCGCGCCCGGCGCAATGCCCTAGGCTGCCCCGACGGGCCCCGCGCGGCCGCCCGGAACGGACCCCCGACCCGGGTTAGCGTGACGGCGTGGCGCACCCAGTACCGATAGGCGGACCTTTCCCGGGGTCCCGGTCCGACCGGGCCCGCCGGGTCGCCGACGTCCTGCGCCAGCAGGTCCACGCCGGCGCCTACCCCGACGGCCTGCCCGGCGAACACGACCTGGCGGCCGAATTCTCGGTGTCGCGCAACACCGTTCGCGAGGCGCTCACCGTCCTCAAACGCGAAGGGCTGATCGACCGCGGGCCCAAGGTCGGCACCCACGTCGCCCAGCGCAAGTACACCCACGGCCTCGACGCGCTGCTGGGGTTGAAGGAGACGTTCAAAGACCTTGGCGAGGTCCGCAACGAGGTGCGCGCCGCCATGGCGGTGACCGCCCCGCCGTCGGTGGCCCGCCGGCTGCGGCTGGAGCCGGGCGAGCAGGCGGTGTTCATCGAGCGGCTGCGCTACCTGGGCGACCTGCCGCTCAGCCTCGACCTGACCTACCTGGTCCCGGACATCGGCGCGCAGATCCTGGACCACTCGCTGGAAACCTGCCTGGAAAGCCAGGACCTGTTCGGGCTCATCGAGCGGGTCAGCGGGCGGCGGCTGGGGTCGGCGTCGCTGGCGCTGGAGGCCATCCCCGCCGACGCGCACTCGGCGGCCACGCTGCAGGTGCCCGACGGGGCCGCGCTGCTGATGCTGGAGCGTCTCACCAGCCTCGACGACGGCAGACCCGTTGACTTGGAGTACATCCGGATGCGTGGCGACCGAATCACCATGCGCGGCAGCCTATTGAGGAGCAAGCTATGACGTTGGTCAACAACCGCGCGGACGTGCCGGTCACGATCGACGAGTCGCTGTGCATCGACGGTTGCACGCTGTGCGTCGAGGTCTGCCCGCTGGACGCGCTGGCCATCGACCCCGACACCGGCAAGGCCTTCATGCATGTCGACGAATGCTGGTACTGCGGCCCCTGCGCGGCCCGCTGTCCCACCGGCGCCGTCACCGTCAACATGCCCTATCTGCTGCGCTGAGATGCGCTGAGATCACGCTGAAATCACAAGGCCCCCAATGAAACCCAACACCGTCCTATCGGTGCTCATCGCGGTGGCGGCGCTGGTCTCCGGCTGCTCGCTCGAATCGCTGTCGCAGTCCTCCGGCGTGGTCAACGTCGTGGTGGGCTACCAGTCCAAGACCATCAACACCGTCACCGCCGGCGCGCTGCTGCGCGCGCAGGGCTACCTGGAACGCCGACTGGCCGACATCACCACCCGCACCGGAACCAGATACGCGGTGCGCTGGCAGGACTACGACACCGGCGCCCCGATCACCGCGCAGATGCTCGCCGAGAAGATCGACATCGGCTCGATGGGCGACTACCCGATGCTGATCAACGGGTCCAAGACGCAGGCCAACGCGCGGGCCCGCACGGAGATGGTGTCGGTCACCGGCTACAACCCCAAGGGCGCGCTGAACATGGTTGTGGTGAACCCGGATTCGGCGGCGAGCACGCTGGGAGACCTGGCCGGGGCGAAGGTCTCGGCCAGCGTGGGCTCGGCCGGCCACGGCACGCTGGTGCGCGCGCTGGCCCGGGCCAACGTGACCGGCGTCGAGGTGCTCAACCAGCAGCCCCAGATCGGCGCCTCGGCGCTGGAATCCGTTCAGGTGCAGGCGCTTTCGCAGTTCGTCGCCTGGCCCGGGCTGCTGGTCTACCAGGGCAAGGCCAAGTTGCTCTATGACGGCGCCGAGCTGAACCTGCCCACCCTGCACGGGGTGGTGGTGCGGCGCTCGTACGCGTCCGCCCACCCCGAGGTGCTCGCCGCCTTCCTGCAGGCCCAACTGGACGCCACGGATTTCCTCAACCAGAAGCCGCTGGAGGCGGCGCGCATCGTGGCCCAGGTCAGCGGGCTGCCGCAGGAGGTGGTGTACCTCTACAACGGCCCCGGCGGGACGTCGTTCGACACCACGCTCAAGGGATCGCTGGTCGAGGCGCTGAAAAGCGATGTGCCGTACCTGAAGTCGATCGGCGACTTCGCCGACCTCGACATCGGCAAGTTCGTCGTGGACTCACCGCTGCGCGCGGTGTTCGCCGCCCGCGGCCTGGACTACGACGCGGCGCTGGCGCGCACCGCCAACCCGTCGGTGCTGCGCGGTGATCCGGCCCGGGCCAGCGAGCTGTGGCTGGACGGGGCCGACGCGACCCAGACCGTCGCCGACCCGACCGGCCTGCTGCAGGCGATCAGGGACGCCACCGCGCGCGGCGCCAAGGTCCGCGCGGCCTACGTCCCGGACACCGAGCTGGGGACCCGATGGTTCGCCGACAAGGCGGTGTGGGTGCGCGACGGGCAGGCCTACTACCCGTTCGGCACGTCGGCCGGGGCGCGCCGCTACCTCGCCGCGCATCAGGGCAGCACCACCGTGGATTACCAACGAGCAGTGGGAGGTTCGGTATGACCGCCGAGTTGAGCGAACGGGTTGCCGTTCCGCTGCCCGCCGCGGTACCGGGGGCCGCCCCGCGCCCGTCGGCCTGGGCGTCGCGGCCGTGGCGGTCGCGGCTGCTGCGGCTGGCGTCGGTGGCCGCCGCGATCGGGCTGTGGCAGTTGCTCACCGCCGGTAGGGTGCGGCTGCTGCTGCGGTTCGACACGCTGCCCACCGTCACCGAGATCGTGCACGCGCTGGGCCGCCGGCTCGGCGCAGGAGAGTACTGGCTCGACCTGGCGCAGTCGTTGCTGCGGATCCTCACCGGTTTCGGGCTGGCCGCCGTGGTCGGCGTCGCGGCCGGCGTGCTGCTGGGCCGCTCGCGGCTGTTCGCCGACACGTTCGGCCCGCTGGCGGAGCTGGCCAGGCCCATCCCCGCTATCGCGATGGTGCCGGTGGCGATCCTGCTGTTCCCGACCGACGAGGCCGGCATCGTGTTCATCACGTTCCTGGCGGCGTTCTTCCCGATCATGGTCAGCACCCGGCACGCGGTGCGGGCGCTGCCCACGCTGTGGGAGGACTCGGTGCGCACCCTGGGCGGCGGCCGGTGGCAGGTGCTCGGCCAGGTGGTGCTGCCGGGCATCCTGCCGGGCGTGTTCGGCGGGCTGTCGGTGGGCATGGGGGTGGCGTGGATCTGCGTCATCTCCGCGGAGATGATCTCGGGCCGCCTCGGGGTCGGTTACCGCACCTGGCAGGACTACACCGTGCTGGCCTACCCGCAGGTGTTCGTCGGGATCATCACCATCGGCGTGCTGGGGTTCGCGACGTCGGCGGCCGTCGAGCTGGTGGGCCGCCGGGTGACCCGGTGGCTGCCGCGCGCACAGGAAGGAGCGAGATGACCGCGAAAAACATTGGGATGAGTCTCGAGCTGGACCGAGTCCGGTTGTCCTACACGGGAAAACCCGTCATCGATGGGCTGAGCCTGGCGGTGCGGCCGGGGGAGATCCTGGTGCTCACCGGGCCGTCGGGCTGCGGCAAGTCGACCGTGCTGCGCGCGCTGGCCGGCCTGCTGACCCCCGACGACGGCCGCGTGCTGGCCGACGGCGCCGAGGTCACCACCACCTCCGGCGACCGCGGCATGGTGTTCCAGGACAACGCGCTGCTGCCGTGGCGCACGGTGCGGTCCAACATCGAACTGGCGCTGCGGCTGCGCGGTGAGCCGCGGGCCACCCGGCGGGCGGCGGCCGAGCGCTGGATCTCCGAGCTCGGCCTGGGCGGCTTCGGTCACTTCTTGCCCAAGAGCCTGTCCGGCGGGATGCGCCAGCGCGTCCAGCTGGCCCGCGGACTGGCCGGGGCGCCGCGCGCGGTGATGATGGACGAGCCGTTCGGGGCGCTGGACACCCAGACCCGCGCCGCCATGCAGCGGCTGCTCATCGACACCTGGCGCACCCACCCGACCACGATCGTCTTCGTCACCCACGACGTCAGCGAGGCGCTGGCGCTGGGGGACCGGATCGTCGTGCTGGGCCGGGCCGGGGAGCCGCCCCGCGCCTCGATCGAGGTGCCCGATCCGCGCAGCGACGCGCCCGCGGAGGAGCTGTACGCGCAAGTCATTGCCGCGCTTGACCATTCGGTGGCCGCATGATGCAGATTCCCGATCCGGGGGCGCCGCTGCGCCTCGACTGTGACGTGCTGGTGATCGGTGGCGGCACCGCGGGCACCATGGCCGCGCTGTCCGCCGCCGAGAGCGGGGCGCAGGTGCTGCTGCTGGAGAAGGCCCACGTGCGGCACTCCGGCGCGCTGGCGATGGGCATGGACGGGGTCAACAACGCCGTCATCCCCGGCAAGGCCGAGCCCGAGGACTACGTCGCCGAGATCACCCGCGCCAACGACGGAATCGTCAACCAGCGCACCGTCTATCAGACGGCGACCCGCGGCTTCGCGATGGTGCAGCGCCTGGAGCGCTACGGGGTGAAGTTCGAAAAGGACGAGCACGGGGAGTACGCGGTGCGCCGGGTGCACCGCTCGGGCTCCTACGTGCTGCCCATGCCGGAGGGCAAGGACGTCAAGAAGGCGCTCTACCGGGTGCTGCGGCAGCGCGCGATGCGGGAGAAGATCCGCATCGAGAACCGGCTCATGCCGGTGCGGGTGCTGGTCTCCGAGGGGCGCGCCGTGGGGGCCGCCGCTCTGCACACGCGCACCGGCGAGTTCTATGCGATCGGCGCCAAGGCCGTGATCCTGGCCACCGGCGCCTGCGGGCGGCTGGGCCTGCCCGCGTCGGGCTACCTGTACGGCACCTACGAGAACCCGACCAACGCCGGCGACGGGTACGCGATGGCCTACCACGCGGGCGCGGAGCTGTCGGGAATCGAGTGCTTCCAGGTCAACCCGCTGATCAAGGACTACAACGGGCCCGCGTGCGCGTACGTGGCCAACCCGTTCGGCGGCTACCAGGTCAACGCGCACGGCGAGCGGTTCGTCGACTCCGACTACTGGTCGGGGCAGATGATGGCCGAGGTCAAAAGCGAGATCGACTCCGCCCGCGGGCCCATCTACCTCAAGGTGTCGCACCTGCCCGACGAGACGGTGAGCGCGCTGGAGAACATCCTGCACACCACCGAGCGCCCGACCCGCGGCACCTTCCACGCCAACCGCGGCCACGATTACCGCACCCACGACATCGAGATGCACATCTCCGAGATCGGTTTGTGCAGCGGGCATTCCGCGTCGGGGGTGTGGGTCGACGAGCACGCCCGCACCACCGTTCCGGGGCTCTACGCGGCGGGGGACATGGCCTGCGTCCCGCACAACTACATGATCGGGGCGTTCGTGTTCGGCGACCTCGCCGGCACGCACGCGGCCTCCACGCTGCGGGAACTGGCTGCGCCGCAACGGCTCCCGGACGATCAGCTGCGCGAGGCGCACGAGCTGATCTACCGGCCGCTGCGGCACCCGGACGGCCCCCCGCAGCCGCAGGTCGAATACAAGCTGCGGCGCTTCGTCAACGACTACGTGGCGCCGCCCAAGACCGCGGCCAAGCTGTCCATCGCGGTGCGCACCTTCGACCGGATGCGCGAGGAGATCGCCGAGATGGGCGCCCACAACCCGCACGAGCTGATGCGCGCCGTGGAGGTGTCGTTCATACGGGACTGCGCCGAGATGGCCGCCCGCTCGTCGCTCACCCGCACCGAATCACGCTGGGGCCTCTACCACGACCGCGCCGACCTGCCCGGCCGTGACGACAGCCAGTGGGGCTACCACCTCAACCTGCGCAAGGGGCCCGGCGGCGAGATGGTGTTCCTGAAGCGGCCCGTCGCACCGTATTTCGTGCCCGTCCCGGAGCTCGACGGCCTGCCGCCGACCGATCAGGCGGTGTACGAGGTGGAGCAGCCGCCGCTGGTCGGCGGGCAGGCCCCGCCCACCACCCGGTCCCGGATCGCCGCGCCCGCAACGGCGTTCGAGCCGCCGTCGCCGCGCATCGCCGAGGTCCTGGCGCTGCAGGAGCCGACGATCGCCGACCTGCGGCCGTACCTGGCCGACGCCGATCCGGGGGTGCGCCGCACCGCGGTGGTCACGCTGACCGAGCACATCCCCGACGGTTACGCGCCCGCCCTGTTCGCGGCGCTGGACGACACCGACGCCGCGGTGCGCCGCGCCGGTGCCGAGGGCGTCCGCGAGCTGGTCGAGGTGCTGCCCGACCCGGGCGGTGTCGAGCCGTACCTGCGCTCGGCCGACACCGTGGTGCGCGCGGCCGCCGTCTACCTGCTGGCCGCGCGCCGCGCCGGTGACGGCGCGCAGTACCGGCGCGCGCTGGACGATCCGGACCACCGGGTGCGCATCGAGGCGGTGCGCGCACTGGTGTCGGTCGACGACGTGGCCGGGGTGGTCGCCGCCACCGGCGACGAAAGCCGGGAGGTCCGGATCGCGGCGGCCGCGGGCCTGGCGACCCTGGGGGACGGTGGTGCGGCGGTGAGCGCGCTGGTGGCCGACCCCGACCCGCTGGTGCGCGCCGCCGCGCTGGCCGCGCTCGGTCAATTGGGTTGCGGGCCGGACGATTTCGCCGCTGTCGAACGCGCCCTGCGGGCGCCGGCCTGGCAGGTGCGGGAGGGCGCGGCCCGCGCGCTGTCCGGCGCGGCGGCCGGGCTCGCGATCCCGCGCCTGGGCGAGGCGCTGGCCGACGCGCACCTCGACGTGCGCAAGGCGGCCGTGCTCAGCCTGACCCGGTGGGCGGGAGAGCCCGCCGCCCGCGACGCCCTGGGCATCGCGCTCAAGGACGGCGACGCCGACGTGCGGGCCTACGCGCGCCGCGCGCTGGACGTCACTTGAGCATGCTGCCCGCGTCGATGGTGACGGGCAGGCCGGTGATGTAGCGGGATTCGTCCGAGGCCAGGAACAGCACCGCGTTGCTGATGTCGGCCGGCTCGACCCACCCGATCGGGAGCACGTGCATGAACTGCGCGGCGACCTTGAGGTCATCCGGGCCCGGGTTTTGCAGGTCCGGCCGGAACAGCTTCATCGTGCCCTCGTTCATGAACATCGGGGTGTTCACGTTGGTGGGGTGCACGGAGTTGACGCGGATGAAGTGCTGACCCAGTTCGACCGCGAAGGTCCGCATCAGCCCGACCACGCCGTGCTTGGCGGCGATGTAGTGGCCGGTGTGGGGGTAGGCCTTCAGGCCGCCGACCGAGCTGGTCAGGATGATCGACCCGCCCTGGCCCTGGGAAATCAGGTGCGGGACACCGGCTTTGACGGTCTTCCACACCCCCGACAGGTTGACGTCGATCATGTCGCGCCAGTCGTCCTCGCTGGTCTTGTCGAGGGTCTGGCCGCCGTTGCCGATTCCGGCGTTGGCGCAAATGATGTCCAGGCGGCCCAGCTGCTCGACGCCGCCGTCCACCGCCGCCTTCAGGGCGTCGTAGTCGCGGACGTCGACCTCGGCGGTCACGATGCGGCGGTTGAGGTTCTTGACGAGGTCGGCGGTTTCGGCGAGGTCATCCGGTGTCGACGGCGGGATCACGGTGTTGCTGCTGACCGGCTTGCAGATGTCGACCGCGATGATGTCGGCGCCCTCCTCCGCCAGCCGCAGGGCGTGACTGCGCCCCTGGCCGCGGGCCGCCCCGCTGATCAGCGCGACCTTGCCCTCCACCCGTCCACCCATGACTGCACCTCACTTGTGTTTGTCGATCGATCAGGAAGCGTTACACCATTCGGTCGCGGTGTCAACCGCGCGGCGTCGCTGCCCTCAGCAGGTTCAGCTGGCGTTCGGCGAAGGCGCGCAGTTCGTCGTGCCCCTGGGTGACGCCGACGGCGCGTTCGTTGCACAGGCTGCGGGCGGTCTGCGCGATCAGCATCGAGATCGCCACCGGCGGGTACTCCTCGAGATCGAAGCCGTTGGCCCGCAGCACCATCGTGACGGCCGCCGTCTCGATGTCGCGCACGCGTTCGGCGTAGGCCTTCAGCTCCGCGCCGATGTCCTTGCGGTGGTTGGCCAGCGCCATGAATTCGGCATTGAGCGTGGTCAGAGCGGGATCGCTGTTCATCAGCCACAGCGCCTGCAGCGGGTCGTCCTCGGCCAGCAGGGCGCGCATGCGCGCCAGCGCGGCGTCGGCGCCGGCGCGCAGCACCGCGACGAACAGGGCGTCCATGGTGGGGAAGTAGTAGTAGACGAGCGCCTGTTTGACCCCGGCCTCGGCGGCCACCCGACGGGAGGTGGCCGCGGCGTAGCCCTCGTCGCGCATGATCCGGGCGGTCGCCTCGATGAGCTTGCCGCGCGCCCCCTCGTTGCTTGACCGGTTCGGGCTGTCCGTGGTACGCATACCGCATCCTAGCAATTTGGTCGATCGATCAAGTATCGAAAGGTTCTGGACCCGTGACCGGTGTCGCCGACGTCGACTACTTCAGCGACCCGCACGTCGCGCAGGATCCCTACGAGTACTGGGACTATCTGCGCGACCAGGGGCCCGTGTTCGGCGAGCCGCACCACGGGGTGGTGGCCGTCACCGGCTACCAGGAGGTGCTCGCGGCTTTCAAGGATTCCGATTCGTTCTCCGCGGTCAACGCGATCGGCGGCCCGTTTCCGCCGCTGCCGTTCACCCCGGAGGGCGACGACATCAGCGAGCAGATCGAGGCGCATCGCCACGAGTTCCCGATCTTCGAGCACATGGTCGTCATGGACCCGCCCGAGCACGACAAGGCCCGTTCCCTGTTGGGGCGGCTGCTGACGCCGCGCCGGCTGCAGGAGAACAAGGACTACATCTGGCAGTTGGCCGATCGGCAGTTCGACGAGTTCATCGCCAACGGCCGCTGCGAATTCCTCGGCGAGTACGCCAAGCCGTTCGCGACGCTGGCGATCGCCGATCTGCTCGGGGTGCCCGACGGGGATCGCGCGCAGATCCGCCGCAACCTTGGCGCCGGCAACGCACCGGGCGCGCGGGTCGGCGCCCTGGATCACGAGCCCGTCGGCAGCAACCCGCTGCAGTACCTCGACGACCTGTTCAGCGGCTACCTCGCCGAGCGTCGCGAACGCCCGCGCGAGGATGTGCTCACCGGCCTGGCCACCGCCACCTACCCCGACGGCTCGACACCCCCGCTGCTGGAGGTGGTGCGCCCGGCGACGTTCCTGTTCGCCGCCGGACAGGAGACCGTGACCAAGCTGCTCAGCTCGGCGGTGCAAGTGCTCGGTGACCGGCCCGAGTTGCAGGAGCGGCTGCGCACCGACCGCGGCCTCGTCGGCGCATTCATCGAGGAGGCGCTGCGCATGCAGAGCCCGACCAAGGTCGACTTCCGGCTGGCCCGCAAGACCACCACGCTGGGCGGGGTGCGCATCCCGGCCGGCACCGTGCTGATGCTGTGCCTGGGCGCGGCCAACCGTGATCCGCGAAAGTTCGACAACCCCAACGAGTTCCGGATCGACCGCAAGAACGTGCGCGAGCACATCGCCTTCGGCCGCGGCATCCACACCTGCGCCGGCGCCCCGCTGGCGCGGGTGGAAGGGCAGATCACCATCAACCGGTTGCTCGACCGCACGCGCGACGTCGCGATCAGCGCGGCCGAGCACGGTCCGCCCACCGACCGCCACTACCGCTACGAGCCCACGTTTTTGCTGCGCGGGCTCACCGAGCTGCACATCGAGTTCACCCCGGTGGACTGAGCGTTACCGCAGGATCCTGGCGTACAGCAGGCTGTCCTGCGGCTCGGGGCCCATGGTGGGGTAGACGGCGTGCCGCGCCAGCCGCCCCTCCAGGACGAAACCGGCGTGCTCGAGTAGGCGCGCCGAGCGCTCGTTGTCGGGGCTGCACGTCGCCCAGACCCGGTACACCGTGGGGTCGGCGTCCAGCGCGGTCAGCAGCAGCTCGAGCACCTCGGACATGTAGCCCTTGCCCCACCACCGCCGGCCGAGGCAGTAGCCGATCTCGACCGAGTGCGGCACGGGGCGCCGGCAGCTGGCCAGCCCGATGACGTCGCCGCGGTGCTTCAGAGCGATCGCCCAGGTGCGCTCCTCGCCGCTGGCGTTGAGCTTTTCGGCGATCACCCGCCGCGTCGCGGCAACGTTGAGGTGCGGCGCCCACAGCAGGTACTTGGTGACCGCGGGATCGCGGGCGACCCGCTGGAACAACGCGCCGGCGTCGTCGAGCACCGGCGGGCGCAGTACCAGCCGCGGCCCCGCGATGCGGTCGGGCGGGTAGGCGACCATCGCGTCAGAGGCCGAGCGCTTGATAGGTCCGGCGGACGAACTTCGGTTGCGCCGTACGAAGTTTCGCGAGCGACGTGTTGCCCGCGACGGCCGTGGCCGCGTCCACGGTCAGGTCGGGCAGGTTCTGGATCAGATACAGCAGGATCAGACCGTCGGCGGACGGGTCGGCCTGCCACCACGTGCCGTAGGCGCCCGGCCAGCTGAACGTCCCGGGCCCGCCGGGCCCGAACAGCGGTGTGGCCTTGGCCGGGTCCGTCACCACCGACAGGTTCAGCCCGAAGCCGCGGCCGACCCAGTACGGCGCGCCCAAAAAGTTGTGGCGCTTCTGCTCGTCGGTGAGCCGGTCGGTCCGCATCAGGCGCACCGACTCGGCCGAGAGCACCCGCACCCCGTCGACCGTCCCGTCGTCCAGCAGCATCCGCACGAACCGCAGGTAGTCGTCGGCCGTCGACCACAGCCCGCCGCCGGCGTTGCAAAACGACGGCGGCGTGATGTGCGGCGGGCCCATGACGCCGTGCTGCAGCTCGTGCTCGTCGGTGAGCCGGTACATCGTCGCCGCGCGCCGGCGCGCCTCGGTGGACACGAAGAAACCGGTGTCGGGCATGCCCGCCGGGCCGAGCACCCGCTCGTCGAGAACCTCGTGGAACGGCTTGCCGTCGACGCGAGAAGCTATGACGCCCAACAGGTCTATGGCGTGGCTGTAGGTGACCCGCTCGCCGGGCTGATGCACCAGCGGCAGCTCGGCCAGCCCGGCGAGCCAGGCGTCCGGCCCCTGGTGGAACGGCAGCCGCATGTAGGCCTTCGCGATCGGCCCGGACACCGAGAACGCGTAGGCCAGGCCGCTGGTGTGGGTGAGCAGGTCCTCGATCAGGATCGCGCGGCGCAGCGGATGCGTGCGGTCCAGCGGGCCGTGCGGGTCGTCGAGCACCCGCACGTCGGCCAGCTCCGGGGCCCACCGCACGACCGGGTCCTTCAGCGACAGCTTGCCCTCGTCGACCTGGCTCATCACCGCGGCGACGGTGACCGGCTTGGTCATCGAGGCGACGCGAAACAGCGTGTCGCGCTGCATCGGCAGGCGCGCGTCGATGTCGCGGTACCCGATCTCGTTGACCTGCAGCAGTTCTCCGCGCTGCCAGACCATCGTCACCGCACCGGCGAGCAGTCCGGCGTCGCACACCTCGCGGATGGAGGCCTGATTGACGTCCAGATTCACGCTGTTCAGGTTAGTGGGCGCCGCGTCGTGGCCGACCGGCGCCAACCTAGGCCGCATGCAGGTCGGCGAGTTTGATCGCGATCCGGGTTTCGACCTCGCTGAGGTCCACCCGGGGACGCCCGGGCGCCGGTGGCGCACCGGATTGATAACGGGCACCTGTGGGAGTGACGAATTCCGCAGTGTGGCAACCCATTTCGTCCACTGACGTCGTGACGCGCCAGCCCGCCGCCTCCTTGGCGTAGTTGCATAGCTCGCACGATCCCAGCCCGTTGGCCGCGGTGGTCGGGCCGCCGCGGTGGCTCGGTTCGGCGTGGTCGCGGTGGCGGATCGGGGCGTCGCAGTAGGGGGTGCGACAGCGTTGATCGCGCAAGCCGATGAACGTCGCCAGCCCCTTCGGGAAGCAGCGCGCCCGCGACTCCATAGTGAGCAGGGCTCCCGAGCGGGGATGCCGGTAGAGGCGACGCAGCGTGGCCCGGGACCGCTCATCGGCGACCGCGTCGCTCACCAGGTGGCGGGCGACCGCCGCCGGGATCGGGCCGTAGCCGTCGACCACCGCGGCGCTGTCGTCGTTACCCAGCAGCGTCTCGTCGGAGAGGCCCAGGTTGACCGCGATCGGTTCGGCCACCTCGGCGGGTCGCCCGGTGACCCGCTCGACCAGCGTGTCGGCCATCACCTGGCCGCGGGAGCGGCCGTCGAACGTGGTGTCGGCCGCGCGCTTGAGCGCCGCGTACACCGCCACGCCCTTGGCCACGGGAAGGAGCGCCGACACCCAGGTCATGGTGTCGGGGGCCGGCCGGATCGTCACCGTGCGTTCGGATTCGGCCTTCGCCGCCCGATCGACCACCGCCTGCGCGTTGAGCCGGTAGGCGATCGCCCGGGCCGCCGCCGCGATGCGCGCATCACCCATCCCGTCCAGCTTCGCCCCGTCGGCACACATCTCGGCGTCCAGCGCGCGGCGGTCCTCGACGTCCAGGCACGCCGATTCCCGCACGATCAGGGTGGCCCGCCACTCCGACAACCGCCCCGCCTCGAGTGCGGCGAGCGTATGCGGCATCTCGTGCACGAGGGCTTTGGCGAATCCGAGATGCCGCCCTCCCCGCGCCGGGGAATCCCGTCGCGCCAGGGCGATCTCGCTGGCCACCCCGCGCCCGCGCTGGGCGGCCGGAACTCCCGCGTCGGCCTCGTTGGAGCGGCGCAGCGCTTCGAACGCCGCGGCCGCGTGCGCCTGGCCCGCGGCGGCCGCCGACTTGACCGCCTCCAGCTCGGCGATCCGCGCGATCAGCGCGGCCTCGTCGGCGTGCGGATCAACCGCGGCGAGTCCCCGGGATTCGAACATGTGTTCGACACTACCACACCGTCCGTCGGGCTCGACTCGGTGCCACCAACCGCGACCGCTACTCGGCTACCACCCGAAGGCCGCGACATGACCACGGCCGACGAGCGTGGCTAGCCTGTTTCGGGCCGCGCATCACGGTGGGGGGGCGCCGTTGGTGCCGGGGGAGCCGGGGGTGCCGGGGCCGGCGCCGGGTGAGCCGGCATTGCCGGGCGTGCCGGAGCCGCCGCCGTTGTCGTCCCCGGGCTGACCGGCGGCGCCGCCGGCGCTGTTCCCGGTTCCGCCAGTGCCGGCATTGCCCCCGAAACCGCCGACGCTGTTGGGTCCGGGACTCAACGAGTCACCGCCGTTGCCGCCGTTGCCACCGTTAGCGCCGTAGCCGCCGAAGCCGTTGCCGCCGTTGCCGCCGCCGCCGCTGGGCTGGGTGGGGCTGCCGGCACCGCCGGTGCCTCCGGCCCCGCCGGCCCCGCCACTCGTGGGGGCGTTGCCGCCGTTTCCGCCGTTTCCGCCGTTGCCCGACCCGGCGGCGGTGCCGCCCGTGCCGCCGGACAGTCCGTAGCCGGGGTTGCCGCCGTTGCCGCCGTTGCCGCCGGTCCCTCCGGGCGCTTGGTCGGAGGCCGCACCGCCGGTGCCGCCCTGACCGCCGGCCCCGCCGAGGCTGCCATCGCCGGCGTTGCCGCCGGTGCCGGCGTTACCGGTGCCCGCCGCGTTCGTCACGTTACCGCCGTTGCCGCCCGCGCCGCCGTTCTTGCCGTAAGCACCGTTGCCGCCTTGGCCGCCGTTGCCGCCCGCTTGGGTGCCGTTGGCCGCGCCGCCGGTGCCGCCCTGTCCGCCGGCCCCGCCGACGGTGGCAGCGGCGCCGTCCGCGCCGTTACCGGCGTTGCCCAGCGCGGAGTCGCCGCCGTTGCCGCCGGAACCGCCGGTGCCGCCGAAGCCGCCGTCACCTCCCTGACCGCCGTTGCCGCCCGCCTGGGTGGCCGAGGCCGCGCCGCCGGTGCCGCCCTGACCGCCGGTGGGGGCCGCACCGCCGGCGGCGCCGGCGCCGCCGTTGCCGCCGGTGCCCGACCCGGCGGCGCTGCCGCCGTTGCCGCCGGCTCC
This sequence comes from Mycobacterium sp. NGS57, assembly GCF_059812405.1. NCBI lineage: Bacteria > Bacillati > Actinomycetota > Actinomycetes > Mycobacteriales > Mycobacteriaceae > Mycobacterium > Mycobacterium sp. NGS57. The sequence continues at coordinate 452,979 of NZ_JCALCP010000001.1, forward strand.
GCCCCCGCCGGCGCCGAACACGAAGCCGCCGCCATTGCCGCCTTGACCGCCGGTACCGCCCGGCTCGGTGGCGGTGGCCGCGCCGCCGTCACCGCCCACGCCGCTGGCACCGGCGTTGCTGCCGACCCCACCGATCCCGCCGGCCCCGCCGTTGCCGGACGGGCCCAGCGCCTTGCCGCCGTTGCCGCCCTTGCCGCCGCCGCTGCCGCTGCCCGGTGCCCCGCCGGTGCCGCCGACGGCGGACGCCCCGGGGCCGCTGGTGCCGCCGTGGCCGCCGTTACCGCCCTGGGTGGCGGCCCCGCCGGCCCCGCCGTCTCCGGCGTTGCCGAGCGCGGAGTTGCCGCCGTTGCCGCCGTTGCCGCCGTGGCCGCCGCCGCCCCCGCTGCCGCCGTTGCCGCCGTTTTGGTTGATGCCGCCGCTGGCCGCGCCGTCGGCGCCGTTAGTGGCGGCGCCGCCCGCGCCGCCGGCGCCGCCGGTCCCGCCGGTGGCTGACCCGCCGGCGTTGCCGCCGTTGCCCCCGTTACCGCCGCCCCCGCCATTGCCGCCGTTGCCGCCGTTGCCGCCGGCCCCTGCGGCGGCCGTGGCCGAGGCCGCACCGCCGGCGCCGGCCGCGCCGGCGTTTCCGGCGTGACCACCGGCGCCGCCGTCGCCGCCGTTGCCGGGGTTGCCCAGCGCGGAGTTGCCGCCGTTGCCGCCGTTACCGAATGCCCCTCCGCTGTTGGCATTGCCGCCGTTGCCGCCCGCGCCGCCCTGGACGGTGGCCGAGGCCGCACCCCCGGCGCCGCCCGCGCCGCCGTCGCCGCCGTCCCCATCCGCACCGGCCGCACCGCCGAGCCCGCCGTCGCCCGACCCGGCGGCGTTGCCGCCGTTGCCGCCGTTACCGCCGGTGCCGCCGCCGCCCCCGCCGAAGTGGCCGGTGCCGCCGTTACCTCCGGCGCCGGCCGCGGCGCCGGCCGAGGCCGCACCGCCGGCGCCACCCGCGCCGCCGTTGCCGGCGTGACCGCCGGCGCCGCCGTCGCCGCCGGCCCCGCCGTTACCCGACCCGGCGGCGTTGCCGCCGTAGCCGCCGTTGCCGAATCCGCCGCCGTAGGTGGGGTCGCCGCCGTTGCCGCCATGGCCGCCCGCCTGGGTGGCCGAGGCCGCGCCGCCGACGCCGCCCGCGCCGCCGTCGGTGCCGGCGCCGCCGTGAGTTCCGGCGCCGCCGGACCCGCCATTGCCGGATGGGCCCAGCGCGTTGCCGCCGTTGCCGCCGATGCCGCCTTCGCCCCCGCCATAGCTGCCACCGCCGCCGTTGCCGCCGTGGCCGCCCGCCTGGGTGGCCGAGGCCGCACCACCGTCCCCGCCCGCGCCACCGGTCCCGGCCGCAACACCGACGCCGGCGTCGCCGCCGTTGCCGCCGTTGCCCAGTGCGGAGTCGCCACCGTTGCCGCCGTTACCGAATCCACCGCCGTAGCCGCCAGTGCCGCCATTGCCGCCGTTGCCGCCGGTGCCGCCGTTGCTGCCCCGCGCGCCGTTACCGCCGGCAGTGCTCACGCCGCCGGCGCCGCCGTTGCCGCCGTTACCGGACCCGGTGGCGTTGCCGCCGTTGCCGCCGGTGCCGGCGTCGCCGCCGCCTCCGCCATCGCCGCCGTTGCCGCCGTTGCCGCCAGCCTGGGTGGCCGAGCCCGCACCCGCGGCGCCGGCCGCGCCGCCATTGCCGGCCAGGCCGCCGTTGCCGCCGACTCCGCCGTTGCCGCCGTTGCCCAGCGCGGAATTGCCGCCATTGCCGCCCCAGTTGCTGTATCCACCGGCGTAGCCGCCGTCACCGCCGTCGCCGCCGTTGCCGCCCGCCTGGGTGGCCGAGGCCGCACCGCCGGCACCGCCCGCGCCACCGTCACTTCCGTTGCCCAGGGAGCCGCCGGCACCGCCGGTCCCGCCGCTGCCGGACCCGGCGGCGTTGCCTCCGTTGCCGCCGACACCGCCATTGCTCCCGCCCCAGATGCCGGTGCCGCCGGCACCGCCGTTGCCGCCGGGATCAGTGGCGGTGGCCGCGGCGCCCGCGCCGCCGGCGCCGTTGGTGCCCTGGTTGCCGCCGGCCCCGCCGGCGCCGCCCGTCCCGCCGCTATTGGCCGCGCCCAGCGCGTTACCGCCGTTACCGCCGTTGCCGCCGACGCCGCCGCCGCCGTAGTAGTCGCCGGATCCGCCGCCGTTGCCGCCGATGCCGCCCGGCCCACTGGTGCCACCGTCGCCACCGTTGCCGGCGGCCCCGCCGGCCCCGCCGACCCCGCCGTTACCGGGGGTGCCCGACGCGGAGTCGCCGCCGTTGCCGCCGTTGCCCGCATTGCCGCCGTAGCCGCCTTGGCCGCCGGCGCCGCCGTTGTGGCCGGCGGCGGTGGTGGCCCCTCCTCCTCCGCCGCTGCCGCCCTGGCCGCCGGCGCCGCCGGTGCCGCCGAGCCCGCCGGCGCCCGACCCGACGGCGTTGCCGCCATTGCCGCCGGTGCCACCGTTGCCGGCGAGGCCGCCGGTGCCGCCGCTATTGCCGGCGCCGCCGGCTACCACCGAGGTGGAGTTGTCGACGCCGCTGCCGCCGTTGCCGCCGGTCCCGCCCTGGCCGCCGGCCCCGCCGTTGCTGGAGCCCAGGCCCACGCCGCCCGCACCGCCGTTACCCGCGTTGCCGCCCTGGCCGGCGGCGATTGTCGCGGTGCCCGCCGCGCCCTGCCCGCCGTCACCGCCGGCGCCGCCGGCGCCGCCGTCGCCGTGCGCGCCCGCCTGCCCGAACATCGACGAGGCGTGGCCACCGGCGCCGCCCACGCCGCCACCGCCGCCGCCACCGCCGGTGCCCCCGCTACCACCGACGGTGCCCCCGCCGGTAACACCCGTCCCGCCGTTTCCGCCGCCGCCGCCGACGCCGCCCTGGCCGCCGGTCCCGCCCGCGCCGAACACCAGCCCACCGTTGCCCCCGACCCCGCCGATACCGGCCGTGCCGCCGTCACCGCCCGTGCCGCCGGTGGGGTTGGCCAGGTTTCCCAGCGCGCCCGCCGCACCGGGCGCGCCGGCCCCGCCGACACCGCCGGACCCGCCGTTGCCGAAGAGCATCGCGTTGCCGCCGAGCCCGCCCGTCCCCCCGTTGACATTGGGCCCACCGACACCGCCGGCCCCACCCGCTCCGCCGTTGCCCCACAAATAGCCCCCGAGGCCCCCGACGCCGCCGGAGCCGCCGCCGACCCCACCCGTGCCGCCGATCCCGCCAGTACCGATCAGCCCCGCCCGACCACCCGGCCCGCCGACCCCGCCCGGCGCCCCCGAACCTCCGGCGCCGCCATTGCCGATCAAGATCCCGCCCGGCCCGCCGGCGTGTCCGGTGCCCGGCGCCCCATCCGTGCCATTGCCGATCAGCGGCCGCCCCAACAACACATTGGTGGGTGCGTTGATCACCGCGAGAACGTCTTGCTCCAACGTCTGCAACGGCGACGCGCTCGCCGCCTCGGTGGCCCCATAGACACCACCGGCGCTGGTCAGCGCCTGCACGAACTCGGCGTGGAACCGCGCCGCCTGCGCGGCGACAGACTGATAGTCCTGGGCGTAGCTGCCGAACACTCCCGCGATCGCCGTCGATACCTCGTCCTGGGCCGCCGCCAAAATCTGCGCCGTCGACCCCGCGGCGGCCGCGTTGGCCGCTCCGACCGACGAACCGATCCCCGCCAAATCCGCCGACGCCGACGTCAACACCTCAGGAGCAACCACCACGAACGACGACATGGACGCCTCCTTGGCCGCACGGAGTGCAAGTGCGTCGACTGTACGCTCGACCAGGGGCGCGTCAACCATGATTGGGGCTTTTGCTGCGGTACGTTCCTGGGCGCGAAGAACAGGCGCTAGCGCCGTTGCGCGCGGACGTACCAGAAGGCCATTTCGACCGGGCTCCCGTCCACCTCGCGGCGCACGGCCGCCGGTTCCAGCGATTCGATGTCCCAGCCGGCGCCGCCGAGGACGTCGCGCAGCGTCGGCTCGGACACCGAAGGCCGCGGCCAATCCGCCTCAGGGTTGGCGTCGGAGAAGCAACTGATGAGCAACGTGGCGCCCGGCCTGGTCGCCCGATGCGCAGCGGCGGCGTAGCTGTGCTTGCCCTCGTCGTCGAGGCAGTGGAACATGCCGCTGTCGACGATGGTGTCGAACGCGTCGGCGTAGCCCTCGAGGCTGGTGGAATCGGTCACCGCGAATTTCACGTCGACTCCGGCGTCGGCGGCGCGCCGCTCGGCGGTGATCAGCGCGGTGGGGGAGATGTCCAGCCCGGTGACGCGATAGCCGTTTGCGGCCAGGTAGATGGCGTTGTCGCCGAGGCCGCAGCCGATGTCGAGCACGTCGCCGTGGACCCAGCCGCCGGTGTGCCAGGCGATGACATTTTCCTTGGGCGCCTTGGTATCCCACGGCGGTGCGGTCATCGGTGGGATCCCCGGCGCGGGGCTCTCGCCTCGGTAAAGCGCGTCGAAGTCCATCCGCTGCAATCCGGACGGAAACCCGGAAAGATTAGAGCCTGTCATTTTCGACAGGGTAGGCCGGAATGCTACGCTGCCCGGCAGTCGACATCCTTTAACGATCCGTCCAGAGAGGCGGAGAAGGAGGTCAGGTCTCGCATGGGTGACGCCAACGGCAGGGAACTGATGTCCGCGGCCGACGTGAGCCGCACCATTTCCCGCATCGCGCACCAAATAATCGAAAAGACCGCACTCGACGGCTCCGGCGGGACCCCGGTGGTGCTGCTGGGGATCCCGACGCGCGGCGTGATCCTGGCGCAGCGGCTGGCCGCCAACATCGGCGAATTCAGCGGGGTGCACGTCGCCCACGGCGCCCTCGACATCACGCTCTACCGCGACGACCTGATGCAAAAGCCCCCGCGGCCCCTGGAGGCGACCTCGATCCCCGCCGGCGGCATCGACGACGCGCTGGTGATCCTCGTCGACGACGTGCTCTACTCCGGCCGGTCGGTGCGCTCGGCGCTGGACGCATTGCGCGACATCGGGCGCCCGCGGGCCGTGCAACTGGCGGTGCTGGTGGACCGCGGCCACCGCGAATTGCCGCTGCGCGCCGACTATGTCGGTAAGAACGTACCGACCTCGCGCGGCGAAAGCGTGCACGTCCTGCTGAGCGAGCACGATGGCCGCGACGCGGTGGTGATCTCGCGATGACGCGGCATCTGCTGGCCGCCGGCGATCTGAGCCGCGACGACGCCACCGCCATCCTCGACGACGCCGACCGCTTCGCGCAGGCCCTGGTGGGCCGCGAGATCAAGAAGCTGCCGACGCTGCGTGGGCGCACCGTCGTCACCATGTTCTACGAGAACTCGACCCGCACCCGGGTGTCCTTCGAGGTGGCCGGCAAGTGGATGAGTGCCGACGTGATCAACGTCAGCGCCGCCGGATCGTCGGTGGGCAAGGGCGAGTCGCTGCGCGACACCGCGCTGACGCTGCGGGCCGCCGGCGCCGACGCGCTGGTCATCCGGCACCCGGCATCGGGGGCCGCGCACCTGCTGGCCGACTGGACCGCCCATGACCACGACGGCCCGTCGGTGATCAATGCCGGCGACGGCACCCACGAGCACCCCACCCAGGCGCTGCTGGACGCGCTGACCGTCCGCCAGCGCCTCGGGGCCATCGAGGGTCGCCGCGTCGTGATCGTGGGCGACATCCTGCACAGCCGGGTGGCCCGCTCCAACGTTCATCTGCTGGCCACCCTGGGCGCCGAGGTGGTGCTGGTCGCGCCGCCCACGCTGTTGCCGGTCGGGGTCGAGGGCTGGCCGGCGACCGTCTCCTACGACTTCGACGCCGAGCTGCCCGCCGCCGACGCCGTGCTGATGCTGCGGGTGCAGGCCGAGCGGATGAACGGCGGCTTCTTCCCCTCGGTACGCGAGTACTCGGTCCGCTACGGGCTTTCCGAGCGGCGCCAGGCGATGCTGCCCGGTCACGCCGTGGTGCTCCACCCGGGGCCGATGGTGCGGGGCATGGAGATTTCGTCCACGGTGGCCGACTCGTCGCAATCGGCGGTGCTGCAACAGGTTTCGAACGGGGTGCATGTGCGCATGGCGGTGCTGTTCCACGTCCTGGTGGGCGCGCAGGAAATGGCGGCATGAGTGTGCTGATCCGCGGTGTGCGGCCCTACGGCGAGGGCGACGGCGTCGACGTGCTGGTCGAGGATGGCCAGATCGCCGAAATCGGTGCGGGGCTGCCGATCCCCGACACGGCCGACGTCATCGACGCGACCGGCCAGGTGCTGCTGCCCGGGTTCGTCGATTTGCACACCCACCTGCGCGAGCCGGGCCGCGAATACGCCGAGGACATCGAAACCGGCTCGGCGGCGGCGGCTTTGGGTGGTTATACGGCGGTGTTCGCGATGGCCAACACCACGCCGGTCGCCGACAGCCCGGTGGTCACCGACCACGTCTGGCATCGCGGCCGGCAGGTCGGGCTGGTCGACGTGCATCCCGTCGGCGCGGTCACCGTCGGCCTGGCAGGCGCCGAGCTCACCGAGATGGGCATGATGGCCGCCGGCGCCGCGCAGGTGCGGATGTTCTCCGACGACGGTGTGTGCGTGCACGACCCGCTGATCATGCGCCGCGCCCTCGAGTACGCGACCGGCCTGGGGGTGCTCATCGCCCAGCACGCCGAGGAGCCGCGGCTAACCGTCGGCGCCGTCGCCCACGAGGGACCCACGGCCGCGCGGCTGGGACTGGCGGGCTGGCCGCGAGCAGCCGAGGAATCGATCGTGGCGCGCGACGCGCTGCTCGCCCGCGACGCCGGCGCCCGGGTGCACATCTGCCACGCGTCGACCGCGGGCACCGTCGAGATCCTCAAATGGGCCAAGGGGCAAGGCATTTCGATCACAGCCGAGGTCACCCCGCACCACCTGCTGCTCGACGACACCCGGCTGGCCGGCTACCAGGGCGTGAACCGGGTGAACCCGCCGCTGCGCGAGGCCGCCGACGCCCTCGCGCTGCGTCAGGCGCTGGCCGACGGGGTGATCGACTGCGTGGCCACCGACCACGCCCCGCACGCCGAGCACGAGAAATGCGTCGAGTTCGGGGCGGCGCGACCCGGCATGCTGGGGCTGCAGACGGCGCTGTCGGTGGTGGCGCAGACGATGGTGGCACCCGGCCTGTTGACGTGGCGCGACGTCGCGCGGGTAATGAGCGAGAACCCCGCCCGCATCGTCGGGCTGCCCGATCACGGCCGCCCACTGGAGGTGGGGGAGCCGGCCAACCTGACCGTGGTGGACCCGGACGCCACGTGGACCGTCGCCGGGTCGGACCTGGCCAGCCGCTCGGCCAACACGCCGTATGAGTCGATGACGCTGCCGGCCACCGTGACCGCCACAGTGCTGCGCGGGAAGGTCACCGCTCGGGACGGGAAGAGCCCGGCATGAACTCGGCAACGCTGGCGGGGTCGCTGATCTTCGCGGCCGTGCTGGTGGTAGTGATCGCGGTGCTCATCCAGCTGACGATGCGCGGCTGGAGGGGCCGCTCGGAGCGACAGGCGGAGCTGATCGGGGATCTGCCCGGCATCCCCCAGCGGGTGGGTACGGCGAGCATCACGACCCGTGGCCACTACTGCGGTTCCATGATGGCTCCGGATTGGAGCGAGCGGATCGCCGTCGGTGACCTGGGCTACCGCAGCAAGGCGGTGCTGACTCGCTATCCCGAGGGCATCATGCTGGAACGGATTCGGGCGCAACCGATTTGGATTCCACAAGAATCAATCCGGGCTATCCGTCTGGAGCGCCGAATGTCCGGCAGGGTCGGGGCTCGCATTGGCATATTGGCGATCCGGTGGCGGGTGCCGTCGGGCGCCGAAATCGATATCGGGTTTCGGGCAAACCACCGCGACGAATACACCGCGTGGCTCGGGCCGCAGGAGGGAGCTGCACGTGGATAAAGCGGTACTGGTCCTCGAGGACGGCCGCGTCTTTACCGGGAAGCCGTTCGGCAAAATCGGCCAGACGCTCGGGGAGGCCGTGTTTTCCACCGGCATGTCCGGCTATCAGGAGACGCTGACCGATCCCAGTTATCACCGGCAGATCGTGGTGGCCACGGCGCCGCAGATCGGCAACACCGGCTGGAACGGCGAGGACGGCGAGAGCCGCGGCGACAAGATCTGGGTCGCCGGTTATGCGGTGCGCGACCCGTCGCCGCGCCCGTCGAACTGGCGCGCCACCGGCACGTTGGAGGACGAGCTGGACCGCCAGGGCGTCGTGGGGATCGCCGGCATCGACACCCGGGCGGTGGTGCGCCACCTGCGCAGCCGCGGCTCGATGAAGGCCGGCGTCTTCTCGGGGACCGCCCTGGCCGAACCGCAGGAGCTGCTCCAGCGGGTGCGGGGCCAGCAGTCGATGCTGGGCGCCGACCTGGCCGGCGAGGTCAGCACCGACGGCGGCTACGTCGTCGAACCCGAAGCGCCGCACCGATTCACGGTGGCCGCGCTGGACCTGGGCATCAAGACCAACACCCCGCGCAATTTTGCGCGGCGCGGCATCCGCAGCCACGTGCTGCCCGCGTCGGCGACCTTCGAGCAGATCACCGAGATCAGGCCCGACGGCGTGTTCCTGTCCAACGGCCCCGGCGACCCCGCCACCGCCGACCACGTCGTGGCGCTCACCCGCGAGGTGCTGAACGCCGGAATCCCTTTGTTCGGCATCTGTTTCGGCAACCAGATCTTTGGCCGGGCGCTGGGCCTGTCCACCTACAAGATGGTCTTCGGCCACCGCGGCATCAACATCCCGGTCATCGACCACGCCACGGGGCGGGTCGCGGTGACCGCGCAGAACCACGGCTTCGCGCTGGAAGGGGAGGCGGGTCAGTCCTTCGACACGCCGTTCGGCCCGGCGATCGTCAGCCATACCTGCGCCAACGACGGCGTGGTCGAGGGCGTCAAACTCAGGGACGGGCGGGCGTTTTCGGTGCAATATCACCCGGAGGCCGCCGCCGGCCCGCACGATGCGAACTACCTGTTCGACCAATTCGTCGACCTGATGGAGCCTCAGCGATGACGCCACCCCCCGCGCCACCCCCGACGCCACCCCCCGCGAGCGTGCGTGTTTGTACGACGACACGCCGCGGATCGCGTACAAATGCGGACCCTCGCGCCGAGGAAGGAAGCCGCTAGTGCCACGGCGGACAGATCTCAACCACGTACTGGTGATCGGCTCGGGACCGATCGTGATCGGCCAGGCGTGCGAGTTCGACTACTCGGGCACGCAGGCCTGCCGGGTCCTGCGGGCCGAGGGCCTACAGGTCAGCCTGGTCAACTCCAACCCGGCGACCATCATGACCGACCCCGAGTACGCCGACCACACCTACGTCGAGCCGATCACCGCCGCCTTCGTGGAGAAGGTGATCGCCCAGCAGGCCGAGCGCGGCAACAAGATTGACGCCCTGCTGGCCACGCTGGGCGGCCAGACCGCACTCAACACCGCGGTCGCGCTGTACGAGAACGGGGCCTTGGACCGCCACGGCGTCGAGCTGATCGGCGCCGACTTCGACGCCATCCAGCGCGGCGAGGACCGGCAGCGGTTCAAGGACATCGTCGCCAAGGTCGGCGGCGAATCCGCCCGCAGCCGGGTGTGTTTCACCATGGACGAGGTCCGCGAAACGGTGGCCGAACTCGGCCTGCCGGTGGTGGTGCGGCCCAGCTTCACCATGGGCGGTCTGGGTTCGGGGATGGCGCGATCCGTCGAGGAGGTCGACCGGATGGCCGGCGCCGGGCTGGCCGAAAGCCCCAGCGCCAACGTGCTCATCGAGGAATCGATCTACGGCTGGAAGGAATTCGAGCTCGAGCTGATGCGCGACGGCAACGACAACGTCGTCGTGGTGTGTTCGATCGAGAACGTCGACCCGATGGGCGTGCACACCGGCGATTCGGTCACGGTCGCGCCGGCGATGACGCTCACCGACCGGGAATACCAACGGATGCGCGACCTCGGCATCGCGATCCTGCGCGAGGTCGGCGTGGACACCGGGGGCTGCAACATCCAGTTCGCGATCAATCCGGCCGACGGCCGGCTGATCGTCATCGAGATGAACCCCCGGGTGTCGCGGTCGAGCGCGCTGGCGTCGAAGGCCACCGGCTTCCCCATTGCCAAGATCGCCGCCAAACTCGCCATCGGCTACACCCTCGACGAGATCGTCAACGACATCACCAAGGAGACGCCGGCGTGCTTCGAGCCCACGCTGGACTACGTCGTGGTCAAGGCGCCGCGGTTCGCGTTCGAGAAATTCCCCGGTGCCGACCCGACCCTGACCACCACGATGAAATCGGTCGGCGAGGCAATGTCGTTGGGCCGCAACTTTGTCGAGGCTCTGGGCAAGGTGATGCGGTCGCTGGAAAGCGACCGGGCCGGGTTCTGGACCAAGCCGGATCCCGACGGCGGCGCTCCGGAGGTGCTGACCCGGCTGCAGACCCCGACCGAGGGCCGGCTCTACGACATCGAGCTGGCGCTGCGGCTGGGCGCCTCGGTGGAAGACGTCGCGCGCGCTTCGGGCGTCGACCCGTGGTTCGTCGCGCAGATCGGCGAGCTGGTCGGGCTCCGCGCGGAGCTGGTCGCCGCACCGGTGCTCGACGCGGGGCTGCTGCGGCAGGCCAAGCACTGCGGGCTCTCGGACCGCCAGCTCGCCGCGCTGCGCCCGGAATTGGCCGGGGAGGGCGGGGTCCGGTCGCTGCGGGAGCGCCTCGGCATCCACCCGGTGTACAAGACGGTGGACACCTGCGCGGCGGAATTCGAGGCCAAGACCCCCTACCACTACAGCAGCTACGAGCTGGACCCCGCCGCCGAGACCGAGGTGGCCCCGCAGGCCGACAGGCCCAAGGTCTTGATCCTCGGGTCGGGGCCCAACCGGATCGGTCAGGGCATCGAATTCGACTACAGCTGCGTGCACGCGGCGACCACGTTGAGCCAGGCCGGATTCGAGACCGTCATGGTCAACTGCAACCCCGAGACCGTGTCCACCGACTACGACACCGCCGACCGGCTGTACTTCGAGCCGCTGACCTTCGAGGACGTCCTGGAGGTGTTCCACGCCGAAACCCAGTCCGGCGCAGGCGGTCCCGGGGTCGTCGGCGTCATCGTGCAGCTGGGCGGCCAGACCCCGCTCGGGCTGGCGCAGCGGCTCTTCGACGCGGGGGTGCCGATCGTGGGCACCCCGCCGGAGGCCATCGACCTGGCCGAGGACCGCGGCGCCTTCGGCGACGTGCTGGCCACCGCCGGGCTTCCCGCACCGAAGTACGGCACCGCAACGACTTTCGACCAAGCCCGCCGGATCGCCGACGAGATCGGCTATCCGGTGCTGGTGCGCCCGTCGTACGTGCTGGGGGGCCGGGGCATGGAGATCGTCTACGACGAGGAGACGCTCAGGGGCTACATCACCCGCGCCACCGCGCTCTCACCCGAGCACCCGGTGCTCGTCGACCGCTTCCTCGAGGACGCGGTGGAGATCGACGTCGACGCGCTGTGCGACGGGGCCGAGGTATACATCGGCGGCATCATGGAGCACATCGAGGAGGCCGGCATCCACTCCGGCGACTCGGCCTGCGCGCTGCCCCCGGTCACGTTGGGCCGCAGCGACATCGAAAAGGTGCGCCGCGCCACTGAGGCCATCGCCCACGGCATCGGTGTGGTCGGGTTGCTCAACGTGCAGTACGCGCTGAAGGACGACGTGCTCTACGTCCTGGAGGCCAACCCGCGGGCGAGCCGCACAGTGCCGTTCGTGTCCAAGGCCACTGCGATCCCGCTGGCCAAGGCGTGCGCCCGAATCATGCTGGGCGCCACCATTGCCCAGCTGCGAGACGAGGGCATGCTGGCCGCCTCCGGGGACGGCGCTCACGCGCCGCCGCACGCGCCGATCGCGGTCAAGGAGGCCGTGCTGCCGTTCCACCGGTTCCGGCGGGCCGACGGCGAGGGCATCGACTCGCTGCTGGGCCCGGAGATGAAGTCGACCGGCGAGGTGATGGGTATCGATCGCGACTTCGGCAGCGCCTTCGCCAAGTCCCAGACCGCCGCCTACGGATCGCTGCCGGCCTCCGGGACGATATTCGTTTCGGTGGCCAACCGGGACAAGCGGTCACTGGTGTTCCCGGTGAAGCGGCTGGCCGACTTGGGATTTCGCGTCCTGGCCACCGAGGGAACCGCGGAGATGTTGCGGCGCAACGGTATTCCCTGCGAGGAGGTGCGCAAGCATTTCGAGTCGCCGCAGCCGGGTCGCCCGGCGATGTCGGCCGTCGACGCGATCAGGGCCGGTGACGTCAACATGGTGATCAACACGCCCTACGGCAACTCGGGCCCGCGCATCGACGGCTACGAGATCCGCTCGGTGGCCGTGTCGGTCAACATCCCGTGCGTCACCACGGTGCAGGGCGCGTCGGCCGCCGTGCAGGGCATCGAGGCGGGAATCCGCGGCGACATCGGCGTGCGGTCGCTACAGGAGCTGCACAGCGCGATGGGCGCGCAGTGACGGGATTTGGAGCCCGGCTGGCCGCGGCGAAACTGGCCCGCGGGCCACTGTGCCTGGGCATCGACCCGCACCCCGAGCTGCTGCGGGCCTGGGACCTGCCCACCACGGCCGACGGGCTCGCCGCGTTCTGCGACACCTGCATCGAAGCCTTCTCCGGGTTCGCGGTGGTCAAGCCCCAGGTGGCGTTCTTCGAGGCCTACGGCGCCGCCGGATACGCGGTGCTGGAACGCACCATCGCCGCGCTGCGCTCGGCCGGGGTACTGGTGCTGGCCGACGCCAAGCGGGGGGACATCGGGACGACGATGGCGGCCTACGCCGCGGCCTGGGCGGGCGATTCGCCGTTGGCCGCCGACGCGGTGACCGCCTCGCCCTATCTCGGGTTCGGCTCGCTGCGGCCGCTGCTCGAGGCCGCCGCGGCCCACGATCGCGGGGTGTTCGTACTGGCGGCCACCTCCAACCCGGAGGGCGGCACCGTGCAGCGCGCGACGTTCGACGGCCGCACGGTGTCTCAGCTGATCGTCGACCAGGCGGCGGTGGTCAACCGGTCCGCCACCCCGACCGAGCCCGGATACGTCGGCGTGGTGCTCGGCGCGACGGTGTTCGAAGCGCCCGACGTGCGCGAGCTGGGCGGGCCGGTGCTGGTCCCCGGTGTCGGGGTGCAGGGCGGGCGGCCCGAGGCGCTCGGCGGCCTGGGCGGGGCCGCTCCGGGCCAGCTGCTGCCCGCGGTCGCGCGGGAGGTGCTGCGGGCCGGGCCCGACGTGTCGGACCTGCGCGCGGCGGCCGAACGGATGCTGGACGCCGTCGCGTATCTGTCTGCCCTGTAGGCGCTGCCGTTTGGGTGTGAACCCTGGGCTTCGGCAGTGAATCGTGGGCGGAAAAATCGCCCGGATGCCACCCTGCGCTCACACTGAAAGCCCTGCGCTCACACTCGAAAACCCAGGCGGGGGCCTCAGTCCGAGGAGACCGCCGTCCCGGGCCGGGCGGTTTCGACGATCACGGTGGTGGCCTTGACGACGGCCACCGCGACGCTGCCGGGCGCGAGCCCGAGCTCCTCGGCGGCCTCGGTGCTCATCAGCGACACCACGGTGTGCGGCCCGCACTGCATCTCGACCTGGGTCATCACCTTGTCGGTGATCACCTTGGTGACCAGGCCGACGAACCGGTTGCGGGCCGAGCTGCCGATGCTCAGCGGGTCCGGGGGCGGGGCGGGCGCGTTGGTCCGGGAAAACTCCGCCAGATCCTCGCTGGCGATGACCTTGCGGCCGGCCGCGTCGTTGCTGACCGACAACGTGCCCTGGTTGATCCATCGCCGGACCGTGTCGTCGCTGACTCCAAGCAGCTCAGCCGCCTGACGGATGCGCAGGTTCGGCACCGCTCGATGGTAACGGAAGCGCCGCCGACCTGCCGGTTGATCCCGCGAACGCGACACGCGCGACACGCAACGGAAAAATCGGTGACGCCCGGCACCCCAGCCCGGGGCCGTCCGGCACCCGGCACCCGCGCCACCGGAGAAGGCGCAGCAACTCGGGTCAGGGCCCGTCGGCAAGCACAAACACGCAGGTAGGGACCTAATTCCGGGCCGTCCGAAGGCCCCTGCCGCCGCCGAAACGGTGGGCCGCGGACGCCGGTTCGGCGCCGCCCCAAGTCCCGTTCGCCGGCCCCGGCGGGCGGGCCCACGCTGGACATTTCCGGAATTAACCAGGGGGTCGGGTTAGATTTCGTCAGGAAGCGTGAGTACGGTCATCTCCGCTGGCTGAAGTACCCGGCAGGAGACAAAGGAGATCGACTTCGGTCGATTGACAGATACGGAGGAATCGTGGCCCTTCCCCAGTTGACCGACGAGCAGCGGGCGGCCGCTTTGGAGAAGGCGGCTGCCGCACGTCGTGCGCGAGCAGAGCTCAAAGACCGCCTCAAGCGTGGCGGTACCAACCTCACCCAGGTGCTCAAGGACGCCGAGACCAACGAAGTCCTGGGCAAGATGAAGGTGTCTGCGCTGCTCGAGGCCCTGCCGAAGGTGGGCAAGGTCAAGGCGCAGGAAATCATGACCGAGCTGGAGATCGCCCCCACCCGCCGCCTGCGCGGCCTGGGCGACCGGCAGCGCAAGGCCCTGCTGGAAAAGTTCGGCTCCTAACCGAACCGGCGACGATGCAGGCCGAACGGCCTGTGGGGGCACCGACCCGGGAGCGCGAGTGAGCGCGAGCGGGGGGCCGGACGTCGCGCAGGGGGCACGCCCGAAGCCAACCGGCGAGGGGCGGGTTGTCGTGCTGTCCGGTCCCTCCGCGGTCGGCAAGTCTTCGGTGGTGCGCTGCCTGCGTGAGCGGCTTCCCCACCTGCAGTTCAGCGTCTCGGCCACCACCCGTGAGCCGCGCCCGGGCGAGGTCGACGGCGTCGACTATCACTTCGTCAGCCCCGCCCGCTTCCAGCAACTGATCGACGACGGCGCCCTGCTCGAATGGGCCGAGATCCACGGCGGGCTGCACCGATCGGGCACCCTGGCCGACCCGGTGCGGGCCGCGGCCGCGTCCGGGCTGCCGGTGCTCATCGAGGTCGACCTGGCCGGCGCCCGGGCGGTCAAGGAGGCGATGCCCGAGGCGGTGACGGTGTTCCTGGCCCCGCCCAGCTGGGAGGATCTGGAAGCCAGGCTGGTCGGCCGCGGCACCGAAACACCCGAGGCGATGCGGCGGCGCCTCGACACGGCCCGCATCGAGATGGCGGCGCAGGACGACTTCGACGAGGTAGTGGTCAACAGTCGATTGGAGTCTGCGTGCGCCGAATTGGTATCCTTGCTGGTGGGAACTGCGCCGGGCCCGACATGAATCACCAAAAAGCGACTAAAAGGCACTGATAAGGCGCGGTCAGACCCATTCCACCGACTTCAAACCGCCAGGAGACTGACCTACGTGAGCATTTCCCCGTCCGACGCGGCGCTGACCGCCGTCGACCAGTTCGACCCGTCGGCAGGCGGGCAGGGCGCCTACGACACGCCGCTCGGCATCACCAACCCGCCCATCGATGAGCTGCTGGACCGCGTCTCCAGCAAGTACGCCCTGGTGATCTACGCGGCCAAGCGGGCCCGCCAGATCAACGACTACTACAACCAGCTCGGCGAGGGCATCCTCGAATACGTCGGGCCGCTGGTCGAGCCCGGGCTGCAGGAAAAGCCCCTGTCGATCGCGCTGCGCGAGATCCACAGCGACCTGCTCGAACACACCGAGGGCGAGTAACAGGCGGGCCGGGGCGCGCTGTGGACGACCGTAAGCGGATCGCGAAAATAGTCGTCGGCGTCTCCGGCGGCATCGCCGCCTACAAGGCGTGCACGGTCGTTCGTCAGCTCGCCGAGGCCGGCCACGACGTCCGCGTCATCCCCACCGAGTCCGCGCTGCGGTTCGTGGGGGCGGCCACCTTCGAGGCGCTGTCCGGCCACCCGGTGCGCACCGGCGTCTTCGACGACGTCCCCGAGGTGCCACACGTCCGGCTCGGCAAGGAGGCCGACCTCGTCGTGGTGGCGCCGGCCACCGCCGACCTGCTGGCCCGGGCGGTGCACGGCCGGGCCGACGACCTGCTCACCGCCACACTGCTGACCGCCCGATGTCCGGTGCTGTTCGCGCCGGCGATGCACACCGAAATGTGGTTGCACCCGGCCACCGTCGACAACGTGGCCACGCTCCGGCGCCGCGGCGCGGTGGTGCTCGAACCCGCGCACGGGCGGCTCACCGGCACCGACACCGGCGCGGGCAGGCTGCCCGAGGCCGAGGAGATCACCACCCTGGCCCACCTGCTGCTCGAGCGCCACGACGCGCTGCCCTACGACCTTTCCGGCTGCCGGGTGCTGGTCACCGCCGGCGGCACCCGCGAGCCGATCGACCCGGTGCGCTTCATCGGCAACCGCAGCTCCGGCAAGCAGGGCTACGCGGTGGCGCGGGTCGCCGCCCAGCGCGGCGCCGAGGTGACGCTGATCGCCGGGCACACCGCCGGGCTGATCGATCCCGCCGGCGTCAACGTCGTGCACATCAGCTCGGCGCAGCAGCTCGGCGAGGCGGTGTCCAAGCACGCCCCCGAGGCCGACGTCCTGGTGATGGCCGCGGCGGTCGCCGACTTCCGGCCCGCCCAGGTCGCCGCCGCCAAGATCAAGAAGGGCCCGGACCCCCAGTCCGATTTGCCGACGATCGATCTGACCCGCAACGACGACGTGCTGGCCGGCGCCGTCCGCGCCCGGGCGCACGGGCAGCTGCCCAACATGCGGGCCATTGTGGGCTTTGCCGCCGAGACCGGCGACGCCAACGGCGACGTGTTGTTCCACGCCCGGGCCAAGTTGGCGCGCAAGGGCTGCGATCTCCTGGTGGTCAACGCCGTCGGCGACAACCGGGCCTTCGAGGTGGACAGCAACGACGGCTGGCTGCTGGCTTCCGACGGCACCGAGTCGGCGCTGCCACACGGTTCCAAGACGCTGATGGCCAGTCGTATCGTGGACGCAATCGTCGCGTTCCTGCACGGCGACAGCGGGTAGCAAGGTTTACTTCGGTGCGGCGTCCACGGGCGCCGGCCGTCGCCCCCGGGCGGACGGACCGAGCCTCGAGCCAGAAGATATAATTCGACTGCCTAATTATCGGAAGGATCGGAATAGTGAGCGAAAAGGGTCGTCTGTTTACCAGTGAGTCGGTGACCGAAGGTCATCCCGACAAGATCTGTGACGCGATCAGCGACTCGGTCCTCGACGCGCTGCTGGCAGAGGACCCCCGCTCACGTGTTGCGGTCGAGACCCTGGTGACCACGGGCCAGGTGCACGTGGTGGGCGAGGTGACGACGTCGGCCAAGGAGGCGTTCGCCGACATCACCAACACCGTGCGCGCACGGATCCTCGACATCGGCTACGACTCGTCGGACAAGGGCTTCGACGGGGCGTCGTGCGGGGTGAACATCGGCATCGGTGCGCAGTCGCCCGACATCGCCCAGGGCGTCGACACGGCCCACGAGGCGCGCGTCGAGGGTGCGGCCGACCCGCTCGACTCCCAGGGCGCCGGCGACCAGGGATTGATGTTCGGCTACGCCATCAACGACACCCCGGAGCTGATGCCGCTGCCGATCGCGCTGGCCCACCGGCTGTCGCGGAAACTGACCGAGGTCCGCAAGAACGGGACGCTGCCCTACCTGCGCCCCGACGGCAAGACCCAGGTCACCATCGCCTACGAGGACGACGTCCCGGTGCGGCTGGACACGGTGGTCGTGTCCACCCAGCACGCCGACGGCATCGACCTGGAGAAGACGCTGGACCCCGACATCCGCAAGCACGTGCTCTCCACCGTGCTCGACGAGTTGGCCCACGAGACCCTGGACTCGTCGGGGACCCGGGTTCTGGTCAACCCGACCGGCAAGTTCGTGCTCGGCGGCCCCATGGGTGACGCGGGCCTGACCGGCCGCAAGATCATCGTCGACACCTACGGCGGCTGGGCCCGCCACGGCGGCGGCGCCTTCTCCGGCAAGGATCCGTCCAAGGTGGACCGTTCGGCGGCGTACGCGATGCGCTGGGTGGCAAAGAACATCGTTGCCGCCGGCCTGGCGGAGCGCGTCGAGGTGCAGGTGGCCTACGCCATCGGCAAGGCCGCCCCGGTCGGGCTGTTCATCGAGACGTTCGGCACCGCGATCGTCGACCCGGTCAAGATCGAGAAGATCGTGCCCGAGGTGTTCGACCTGCGGCCCGGCGCGATCATCCGCGACCTGGACCTGCTGCGCCCGATCTACGCGCAGACCGCCGCCTACGGGCACTTCGGCCGCACCGACATCGAGCTGCCGTGGGAGCAGCTCAACATGGTCGACGAGCTCAAGCGCGCGATCTAAGGCAGCGGGTGGTCGGCGCCCAGCGCCGGCAGCCCGTCGATGCTGCGCCCGTTGCGCTCGATCAGCCGCGCGTAGGCCTCGTCGGTCGCATTGTGGTGGTGCGCGTCGAGCACCGGCCGTTCGTCGACGAGTTCGTAGTAGGGCACCGCGAACCCGCAGGCGTCGGCGATGCGTTCCACGTCGACGACGACGACGGCGCGGACGCCCGCGTGCTGGTCACCGAAATGCGTGAGCAGCCCGGCGAATTCGGCGTCGTCGGGGCGCACCACGCGCCCGGTGCCGAACAGCCGCAGGATCCGCGAGGTGCGGGTGAACGAGCAGAACATGACGGTGATCCGGCCGTTGTCGCGCAGGTGCGCGATCGTTTCCACACCGCTGCCGAACAGGTCGAGATAGGCGACGGCGTGCTCGCCCAGCACCGCGAAGGTGTCGCGATAACCCTTGGGGGAGAGGTTGATTCGCCCTCCTTCGGAGGGGGCGGTGGCAACGAAGAACACGGCCTGCTCCTCGATGAACGCGCGCAGCGATGAGTCGATGCCCGGAAATACCTTTGCCACGCTGCAAATCGTAGCGTCGGCCGCGAAGGCTACGGTTTCGGTGGTTACGGCTTGAGCGCGACCAACCGGATGTCGCCGCGGTAGAACTCGAGCACCCGCGGGTTCATCACCCGCCTCCACAACGGCGGGAACAGCGCCAGCAACAGCATCGCGCTGTATCCGCTCGGCAGTTGGGGGGCGTCGTCGACGTGGCGCAGCACCTGGTAGGGGCGCAGCGGGTTGGCGTGATGATCGGAATGGCGCTGCAGGTGGAACAGCAGGACGTTGGCGATCACCGTGCTGCTGTTCCAGCTGTGCGCCGCACGCACCCGCTCGTAGCGGCCGCTGGCCAGCTTCTGCCGCCGCAGCCCGTAGTGCTCGAGGTAGTTGACCGTCTCCAGCAGGCTGAAGCCCACGATCGCCTGGCCGATCAGCCAGGGCAGCACCACCGGGCCGAACCATACTGAAAGTACGGCGAACAGCGCGGCGCTCATCAGCCACGCACTGAGCACGTCGTTGTGCAGCGTCCAGCGGGTTTTGCCCAGCGCGGCCAACCGCGCCCCCTCGAGGCGCCACGCCGAGCGCACGCTGCCGCTCACCGACCGCGGGATGAAGGCATACAGGCTCTCGTCGAACCGCGCGCTGGCCGGGTCCTCCGCGGTGGCGACCCGGACGTGGTGCCCGCGGTTGTGCTCGACGTAGAAATGCCCGTAGCAGGTCTGCGCGAGCGCGACCTTGCTCAGCCGCCGTTCGGTGCGCTCCCGCGTGTGCCCCAGCTCGTGCGCGGCGTTGATGGCGAGCCCGCCGACAAGGCCGACCGTCGCCATCAGCCCCACCTTGTCGACGAAACTCATTGCCAGCCAACCGCCGCCGCTCCACAGCCAGCAGGCGAACACCAGCGACAGGTACTGGTTGGGGAGATAGAGGTACGTGGCCCAGCGGTAGAACGGGTCGGTCTCCAGCCACGCGAGGATGCTGTCCTCGGGATTGGCCGCGTCGGGGCCGACGAGATGGTCCAATACCGGGATGACCACGAAGGCCAGCAGCGGCACGGTCCACCAGAACAGGCCGACGCCGGTGGCCTTCATCCCCAGCCAGGACGGGAAGACGAGCGCCGGCACGGCCGCCGCGAGGAGCCAGAGGTACCGCTTGGGCTGATTCCAGGACGCGGCGGGCGTCTCCGGTCGACGGACCGGTAGCTGGGCGCTAGGCGAAAGTGGCACGTTCGTCCAAAACGATTCTGTCGGTCGAATTAACAGGCGGTCACCTGTCATGCCCACCCACAATAGCGCATTATGCATACTTACGGTATGCTTACAACGTCGTTACTTAAATCACAGTCTGTTGTAAACCGGAGGCAAGGATGGCTCTCTCGCGGAGGCGCTTTCTGGGCGCCGCCGCCGGTGTCACCGCGGGCGCTCTGGGTGCCGGCGTCGAACTCGGGACCCGGCGAGCGGCCGCGAGCGCACTGCGCCCCCACTACCGGGCCATCGTCGTCGGCAGCGGGTACGGCGGCGGGGTGTCGGCGCTGCGACTCGGCCAGGCCGGCGTCGACACGCTGATCCTGGAACGCGGCCGGTGGTGGAACACCCCCGACGCGGACGGCAAACGCTTCACGCCGATGATGCCCCCGGACAATCGCGCGGGTTGGTTCACCTCCGTCCCGCCCAGCCTGGTGCCGTCGTATCGGGGCGTGTCGATCGCCGAGGTGGCCAAGCATTCGAAGTCGCCGCAGCCGGTTCAGGCCGGGATCTGCGAGAAGGTGGTACACGGCGCGCACACGGTGTTTCGCGGCGCCGCCGTCGGCGGCGGGTCGATGGTCAACGCCGCGATCGCGGCGATCCCGACCCCCGATCAGGTCCGCGCCACCTTCCCCGACATCGCCCCCGACGCCTTTTTCGGGACCTACATCGAGCGCGCCAAGACCATGCTGCGCATCAGCTACCGCGACATGGACTGGTTCGAGAAGACGCCGTGGTTCCAGTACGCCAGGGTCGGCCGGCGGTACGCGGAGGCGGCCGGCTACGGCGTGGACTACAACGGCAGCGCCTACTCGTTCGACTACATGCAAAAGGAAGAGGCGCAACTGGTTCCGCGCTCGGCGCTGAACTTCGAGCAGCAATACGGCAACAACTACGGCAGGGTGGGCAGCGTCGACCAGACGTACATCGCGGCCGCGCTGGCCACGGGCAAGGTCCACCTCAAGCCGCTCACCCAGGTGACCGGCATCCGCCGGGAGCGGTCGGGCGAATACGTGGTGTCCACCCGCGAGATCGACCGGTACGGCAAGAAGGTCGCCGACGACGAATTCGGTTGCGACCAGCTGTATCTGAGCGCCGGGGTGCTGGGCACCAACGAGTTGCTGCTGCGGGCCCGCGAAACCGGGGGCCTGCCCCACCTGAACGACGAGGTCGGCCGCGGGTACGGAAACAACGGCGACATCATGGTCTCCCACATGCTGGCGCCCAGCGACCCCGCGGGCACGCAGCAGTCCCTGCTGGGGATGATCAACCTCGACGGCCGCAACGACCCGGACAACCCGGTGTACGCCAGCATGTTCTCGCTGCCGCTGCCGGTGGAGACGTTCGCGCTGGGCTACTACGTGATGGTGCGCACCGGCGACCGCGCCGACATCCACTACGACCGGGCCAAGGATTCCATCGCCATCGACTGGCCGGCGGGCTACACCGAGAACCTGCACGCGCGGGCGCAGGTGGTCTTCGACAAGGTGACCCAGGCCAGCGGCGTGGACTACCGCGACGATCTCTTCGAGGGAAAGGCCTTCGCGCCCAACACCGTTCACCCGCTGGGCGGGGTGGTGCGGGGCAAGGCCACCGACGGTTACGGCAGGGTAAAGGGCTACGACAACCTGTTCGTCAACGACGCCTCGCTGCTGCCGGGCTACCTGGGCTGCAACCCGTTCATGTCGATCACCGCGCTGGCCGAACACAACATCGAGGGGATCCTGCAGGGGCGCAAGGACTAGCTTGTCTCAGGCGCTGAACCGGTAGTCGTCGAGCCGGAATCGCCGGCTGCGCCAGTACGTCTCCACCGTGGTGGCAGGCCGCAGCGGCACGTCACCGTTCTTGTCGAAGTAGTAGCTGTTGGCCAGCCGGCAGCTGTCCTGCCAGAAGATCTGGCGGTGGCGCTTGCGCATCATCTCGGCGAAGTACCGGTGATTGGCCTCCTCGGTCACCTCGACGCGGGTGGCGCCCTCGCGGCGGGCCCGCTTGAGGCAGCGCACGATGTGATGGGTCTGCGTCTCGATGAGCGCGAAATACGAGGAGCCGACGTAGCCGTACGGGCCGAACACACTGAACATGTTCGGGAAACCCGGGACGCTCACGCCCTCGTAGGCCTGCAGCCGGTGCTCGTCCCAGAACCGGCTCAGCGACTCACCGCCGCTGCCGATGACGGAAAAGGTGGGGACGTTGTCGGTGTCCATCACCTTGAAGCCGGTCGCCAGGATCAGCACATCGATCTCGTGGTCGTGTCCGTCGGTGGTGGCCACCGCCGACGGCGTGATCTTGTCGATCGGCTCGGTGACCAGCCGCACGTTGTCGCGGTTGAACGTGGCCAGGTAGCCGTTGTGGAAGCCCGGCCGCTTGCAGCCCACGGCGTAGTCGGGGGTGAGCTGCTCGCGCAGCACCGGGTCGGTCACCTGCTGGCGCAGATAGCTGCGGCCCGCCGCGGCCATCCGCCTGGCCAGCGGGAACACGGTGAAGTATTGCGCGGCGAGCGGGAAGGTCAGCTCGACGAAGGCCTGGCTGAGCAGCCGCTGGACCACCTTGCCGCCCGGGACGCGCATCGCGAGTCGGGCCGGCGCGGGCAGCGGCACGTCGAACTTGGGGAAGCACCAGATCGGGGTGCGCTGAAACACGGTGAGCTGGGAGACGATCGGCGCGATCTCGGGGATGACCTGCACGGCCGAGGCGCCGGTGCCGATGATCGCGACGCGCTTGCCGGACAGGTCCTGGCCGTGGTCCCACCGCGCGGTGTGCATGGTGGTGCCCGCGAACGAGTCGACACCGTCGATGTCGGGCAGCTTCGGCACGGTCAGCACGCCGCTGGCGCTGATCAAGAACCGGGCGGTCACTTCGCCACCGGGGTCGGTCTGCACCCGCCACAGGCGGTGTTCGTCGTCGAACTCGGCGGAAAGCACCTTGGTGTTGAACCGGATCCGCGGCCGCAGGCCGTATTTGTCGACGCAGTGTTCGGCGTAGGCCTTCAGCTCGTGGCCCGGCGCGTAGGTGCGCGACCAGCGCGGGCTCTGCTCGAAGGAGAACTGATAGGAGAACGACGGAATATCCACGGCGATACCGGGATAGGTGTTCCAGTGCCAGGTGCCGCCGACGCCGTCGCCGGCCTCGACGATGAGGTAGTCGGCGAGACCGGCCCGGTCCAGCTTGATCGCCGTACCGATGCCGGAGAATCCGGCGCCGACGATCAGGGTGTCGTAGTCGGGTTTAACGCTCATGTGCGCCCCAGGATAGTCCGCGGGGCGGGGGGATCTCTATGGGTGCAGCGCCGCGCGCAGCGCCGCGAGCCCGCGATCCATCCCGGCGGTGGCCGCCGGCACCACGCCGGCGTAGCCGAGGTAGCCGTGCACCATCGTCTCGGCGTTGTGCACCTGCACCGGGACCCCGGCGGCGGCCAGCAGCTCGCCGTAGCGGATGCCGTCGTCGCGCAGCGGGTCGTGACCGGCGACGCCGATGTAGGCCGGCGCCAGCCCGGAAAGGTCCGTCGCCCGCCCCGGCGCCATGCCCGACGGCGGGTCGGACAGGTCGACTTCGCCTGCGTACCAACGCGAGAACGCGGCGATGGCCGCCGAGTCCAGGATCGGCGCGTCGGCGTTCTCGGTGAACGACGGCAGCGACGCGTCCCACAGCGTGGAGGGGTACCACAACAGCTGGAAGACCAGGGCCGGCCCGCCTTCGTCGCGGGCGCGCTGCGCCGTGGCCGCGGCGATCGTCCCGCCGGCCGAATCGCCGGCGACCGCCATCCGGGCGGTGTCGGCACCGAGCTCGGCGCCGTGCTCGGCGACCCACAGCGTTGCGGCCCAAGCGTCTTCGACGGCCGCGGGGTAGGGATGCTCCGGCGCCAGCCGGTAGTCGACGGACACCACGATCGCGTCGGCGCCGGCGGCGTGCTGGCGCGCCGTGCCGTCGTGGGTATCGAGGTCGCCGACGACGAACCCGCCGCCGTGGAAGAACAGCACCACGGGCGCGTCGGTACCCGGATCGGCTGAGGGCCAATAAATCCGGGTCCCGAGGGGTCCGCCGGGGCTCGGGATGTCCCGGTCCTCGACCCGCAGTTCGGGATGCAGCGGGCGGCGGGGCAGGTCGCGGAGCCGTTGACGCGCCGCCTCGACACCATCTTCGGTTGATAGCCGGAACGGAACCGCATCCAGTACCTTCTCCAAGATGGGATCGATACCAGGGTTCTCATCGGCGATGTCCAAGCTGGGCATGGAAGTACCGTACGCACCGCGCCTGGTGTCCGGCGGCTGGGTGGTGGCCGGGTGGGCGGGCCTCGCCTACGGCGTCTATTTGACCGTGCTCGCGTTGCGTTCGCCGCCGGGAACGGATTTGACGGGGCACTGGGTGCTGCAGCCGCCGTTCAAGGCGGCGATGGCGGTATTGCTGACGGTCGCGGCGGTGGCGCACCCCATCGTCCGCGAGCGGCGCTGGCTGATGCCGGCGCTGCTGCTTTCGGCCGTCGGCGACTGGCTGCTGGCGATTCCGTGGTGGACGATGTCCTTCGGGCTGGGGCTCGCGGCATTCCTGTTGGCGCACTTGTGTTTCCTGGGCGCGCTGGTGCCGCTGGCCCGGACGACGCGCCCGCGCCTGGCCGCCGTCGTCCTGGTGTGCCTGGCGTCGGTGTCGCTGCTGGCGTGGTTCTGGCCGCACCTGGGCCGCGACAAGCTGACGATTCCGGTGACGCTCTACATGATCGCGCTGACGGCGATGGTGTGCGCGGCGCTGCTGGCGGACCTGCCGACCATCTGGACCGCGGTGGGCGCGGTGTGTTTCGGGGTGTCGGACGCGATGATCGCCATCGGGCGGTTCATCCTCTACAACGACGCGCTGGCGGTGCCCATCTGGTGGTTGTACGCCGCGGCCCAGGTCCTGATCACCGCCGGGTTCTTCTTCGGCCGCGAGGAACCCGAATACCAGCCCGACTATGCGTACGAGTACGACTACGACGCCGACTACGACGCCGAATATGACGCCGAGGCCGACCAGGGCTAGTTGTCGGTCCCGTTGGCTAGCAAGGTAACTCGGCGCACCCCCGTCGAGGTCGAGCCGATCGCCCGGGTGCTGCCGATGCTCTCGGTGCCGCATCTGGACCGCGAATTCGACTACCTGGTGTCGGCCGAGCAGTCCGACGACGCCCAGCCCGGCGTGCGGGTGCGGGTGCGCTTCCACGGCCGCCTGGTCGACGGGTTCGTGCTGGAGCGGCGCAACGACACCGACCACACGGGCAAGCTGGGCTGGCTGGATCGGGTCGTCTCGCCCGAGCCGGTGCTCACCCCGGAGATCCGGCGCCTGGTCGACGCGGTGGCGGCGCGGTACGCCGGGACCCGGCCCGACGTGCTGCGGCTGGCCGTGCCGGCCCGGCACGCCAGGGTGGAGCGGGAAGCCGCGGCCGTCCTGCCGTTGCCGGTGGTCGGGCCCGTGGACCCGTCGGCCTGGGAGGCGTACGCCCGCGGCGGGCAGTTCTTGGCGGCGCTGGCCGAGTCCCGCGCGGCCCGGGCCGTCTGGCAGGCGCTGCCGGGCGAGCCGTGGGCCGACCGGTTCGCCGAGGCCGCGTCGCAAACGGTCGCGACGGGGCGCTCGGCGCTGGCGATCGTGCCCGATCAGCGGGACCTGGACACCCTGTGGCGGGCCGCGACGGCGCTGATCGACGAAAAATGCGTGGTGGCGCTGTCGGCGGGGCTGGGCCCCGCGGCCCGCTACCGGCGCTGGCTGGCGGCGCTGCGGGGCGCCGCGCGGCTGGTGATCGGCACCCGCAGCGCGGTGTTCGCGCCGCTGAGCGACCTGGGGCTGGTCATGGTGTGGGCCGACGCCGACGACAGCCTGGCCGAGCCGCGCGCGCCGTACCCGCACGCCCGCGAGGTGGCGATGCTGCGCGCGCACCAGGCCCGCTGCGCGGCGCTGATCGGCGGCTTCGCGCGCACCGCCGAGGCGCACGCGCTGGTGCGCAGCGGGTGGGCGCACGACATCGTCGCCGCGCGGCCCGTGGTGCGAGCGCGCACCCCGCGCGTGATCGCCCTCGACGACAGCGGCTACGCCGAGGAACGCGACCCGGCGGCCCGCACCGCGCGCGTCCCGTCCATCGCGTTGCGCGCCGCGCGCTCGTCGCTGCAGGACGGGGCGCCGGTGCTGGTGCAGGTGCCACGGCGCGGTTACGTCCCGTCGCTGGCGTGCGGGCGCTGCCGCGCCATCGCCCGGTGCCGGCAGTGCACCGGTCCCTTGTCACTGGCGGGGTCGCTGCAGGAACGTGGCCCGGGCGCGACCTGTCGCTGGTGCGGTCGGGCCGAACCGGCGCTGCGGTGCGCGCGCTGCGGGTCGGACGCGGTGCGCGCGGTGGTCGTCGGGGCGCGGCGCACCGCCGAGGAGCTCGGCCGGGCGTTCGCCGGCACCCCGGTCGTCACCTCGGCGGGCGACGCCATCGTGGACGCGGTTGCCGCCCGCCCGGCCCTGGTGGTGGCCACGCCCGGCGCCGAGCCCCGCGCGGACGGCGGGTATGGGGCCGCGCTATTGCTGGACACGTGGGCGCTGCTGGGCCGCCAGGATTTGCGCGCCGCCGAGGACGCCCTGTGGCGCTGGATGAGCGCCGCCGCCCTGGTGCGCCCTCGCGGCGACGGCGGCGTGGTGATCGTGGTCGCCGAATCATCCATTCCCACAGTGCAATCGCTGATCCGCTGGGATCCCGTCGGGCACGCGGAGGCCGAACTGACCGCGCGCGCCGAGGTCGGGCTGCCGCCCAGCGTGCACATGGCGGCCCTGGACGGCACCGCCGCGGCCGTGGCGGCACTGCTTGACGAGGCCCGGCTACCGGGCCAGGACCACGCCGACGTGCTCGGCCCGGTCGACCTGCCGCCGGGCGTGCGCCGCCCGGCCGGGACGCCCGCCGGCGTGCCGGTGATCCGGATGCTGCTGCGGGTGCGCCGCGCGCAGGGCCTGGGGCTGGCGGCCGCCCTGCGGCGGGGCGTCGGTGTGCTCAGCGCCCGGCAGAACCACGAGCCGGTGCGGGTGCAGATCGATCCGCTGCACATCGGATAGCGTGAGCCGCGCCGAAGCTGCGTGGTGGCGATAATATTCGTGAGAAATAATTTCGGGTCTCGGCTGTTACACTTTCATCTCTTTGGCGGGTCTTTGCTGTTGGCCCGGGCAAGGGTCCGGAGGAGGGGCGCCATGGCGGCGGACAACGCGACGGCAGCTGACGATTCGCTGGACGTGATCACCGATGCGCTGCTGACGGCGTCCCGTTTGCTGCTGGCGGTCTCGGCCCGCTCGATCGGGCAGGTCGACGAGACCATCACCATTCCGCAATTCCGGACCCTGATAATCCTGTCCAACCGCGGCCCGGTCAACCTGGCCACGCTGGCCGGCCTGCTCGGGGTGCAACCCTCGGCCACCGGCCGGATGGTCGACCGGCTCGTCGCCGCCGGGCTGATCGACCGCCTCCCGCACCCCACGTCCCGGCGCGAACTGCTGGCGGCGCTGACCAAGCGCGGCCGCGAGGTGGTGCGCCGGGTCACCGCGTACCGGCGCGCCGAGATCGCCGCCATCGTGGAGAAGATGCCGCCGCCCGAGCGCCACGGGCTGGTGCGGGCCCTGACCGCGTTCACCGCCGCCGGCGGCGAGCCCGACGTCCACCTGGACGCCGATCTCGACCTCTAGTCACTTTCTGTCGGCGGTGGCCAGCCGCTGGCGGTGTGGGGCGCTGATCGCGGAGATGCTCCCGGGTCGGAGCGCGGGCGTCGAGTGTGAGCCCCAAGGCTTCGAGCGCGAGCCCAGGGCGCTGGTTGTGAAGGTAGGGCGGGTTTCGGCGCGGATTCCCGCCCGGGATTCACTTTGAAAGCCCAGGCTTCACACCCGAAGCGCTGGGCTCACGCCGAATGCGAGGATCCGGTTCTTCCTAGACTGTGCCCGTGCGCCTCGTCTTCGCCGGTACCCCCGAACCCGCGCTGCCCGCGCTGCGGCGCCTGCTCGAATCGCCCCGGCACGAGGTGGTCGCGGTGCTGACGCGGCCCGACGCCGCCGCCGGCCGGCGCGGCAAGCCGGAGCCGTCCCCGGTGGCCCGCGAGGCGCTCGAGCGTGGCATCCCGGTGCTGCGCCCGGCGCGGGCCAATTCGCCGGAGTTCGTCGCCGAGCTCGCGGAGTGGGCGCCGGAGTGTTGCCCGGTCGTGGCCTACGGCGCGCTGCTGCGCGACGACCTGCTCGCGGTGCCCGCGCACGGCTGGATCAACCTGCACTTCTCGTTGCTGCCCGCCTGGCGCGGCGCGGCGCCCGTGCAGGCCGCGATCGCCGCGGGGGACACCGTGACCGGGGCGACGACGTTCCAGATCGAGCCGAGCCTGGATTCCGGGCCCGTGTACGGGGTCGTCACCGAGACGATCCGGCCGACCGACACCGCGGCCGATCTTCTCGAGCGCCTTGCGGATTCGGGTGCCGCGCTACTGTCGGCCACCCTGGACGGCGTCGCCGACGGCACGCTGACGCCGCGTCCGCAGCCGGCCGACGGCGTCAGCGTCGCGCCGAAGATCACCGTCGAGGCGGCCCGGGTGCGCTGGGATCTGCCGGCGCCGGTCGTGGAGCGGCGCATCCGCGCCGTCACGCCCAACCCTGGCGCGTGGACCGTCGTCGGCGACCTCCGGGTCAAGCTCGGTCCGGTGCAGCCCGACCCAGGCGGCCCAAAGCCGTTGGGGCCTGGTGCCATTCACGCCGACCGCAAATCCGTGTGGATCGGCACCGGCACGGAGCCGGTGCGCCTGGGCCAGATCCAGCCGCCCGGCAAGAAATTCATGACCGCCGTCGACTGGGCCCGCGGCGCCCGGCTCGATCCCGCGGCGCGCGCGACATGAGCGCCAAACCACGCAAACGGCGCACCCCGCTGGACCCCGCGCGCGGCGCCGCCTTCGAGGTGCTGCGCGCCGTCAGCGAGCGCGACGCGTACGCGAACCTGGCCCTGCCCGCGCTGCTGCGCCAGCGCGGAATCAGCGGGCGCGACGCCGCTTTCGCCACCGAGCTGACCTACGGCACCTGCCGCACCCGCGGGCTGCTCGACGCGGTCATCGGCGCGGCCGCCGGGCGCGCGCCGGAGGCCATCGACCCGGTGCTGCTCGACCTGCTGCGCCTCGGCGCCTACCAGTTGCTGCGCACCCGCGTCGACGCGCACGCCGCGGTGTCCACCACCGTCGAGCAGGCCGGGATCGAATTCGACTCGGCGCGAGCGGGTTTCGTCAACGGGGTGTTGCGCACGATCGCCGGCCGGGACGAGGAATCCTGGGTCGCGGAGCTGGCCCCCGACGGGTCCAAAGACCCGGTCGGGCACGCCGCGTTCGTGCACGCGCACCCGCGCTGGATCGCCCAGGCCTTCGCCGACGCGCTCGGTGCGGCCGCGGGCGAACTCGACGCGCTGCTGGCCAGCGACGACCGGCGGCCCCAAGTGCATCTGGCGGCCCGCCCGGGGGTGCTGACCGCCGCCGAGCTGGCCGACGCGGTCGGCGGCACCGTCGGGCGGTATTCGCCTTACGCGGTGTACCTGCCGGGCGGTGATCCCGGGCGGCTGGCGCCGGTGCGCGACGGCGCGGCGCTGGTTCAGGACGAGGGCAGCCAGCTGGTGGCCCGCGCGCTGACACTGGCGCCGGTCGACGGCGACACCGGCCGCTGGCTGGACCTGTGCGCCGGGCCGGGCGGCAAGACCGCGCTGCTGGCCGCGCTGGGTTCGGACGCCCGCGTCACCGCGGTGGAGCCGGCGCCGCGCCGCGCGGACATGGTGGCGGAGAACACCCGCGGGCTCGGGGTCGAGGTGCTGCGCGTGGACGGGCGGGAGAGCGGTCTCGAGCCGGGCTTCGACCGGGTGCTCGTCGACGCGCCGTGCACCGGGCTGGGCGCGCTGCGGCGCCGGCCGGAGGCGCGGTGGCGCCGCCGGCCGGCCGACGTGCCGGCCCTGGCCAGGCTGCAGCGCGAGCTGCTGGCCGCGGCGATCGCGCTGACCCGCCCCGGCGGCGTCGTCCTGTATGCGACCTGCTCGCCGCACCTCGCGGAAACCGTTGGGGTGGTTGCCGACGCGCTGCGCCGCCATCCGGTGTGCGCGCTGGACGCCCGGCCGCTGTTCGAGCCCGTCCAGGACGGTCTGGGGGATGGGCCCTATACGCAGCTGTGGCCACACCGACACGGCACCGACGCGATGTTCGCGGCGGTGCTGCGTCGGTTGCCGGAAACTAAGTAGTCTGTCGCACATGCCCGCCAGCAACGGTCGACCGTTGATCGCCCCGTCGATCCTGTCCGCCGATTTCGCCCGGCTCGCAGACGAGGCGGCAGCCGTGCGCGGCGCCGATTGGCTGCACGTCGACGTGATGGACAACCACTTCGTGCCGAACCTGACCATCGGCCTGCCGGTGGTGGAGGCGCTGTTGGCGACGACCGAAATCCCCATGGATTGCCATCTGATGATCGAGGACCCGGATCGGTGGGCGCCGCCGTACGCAGAGGCCGGCGCCTACAACGTCACCTTCCACGCCGAGGCCACCGACAACCCCGTCGCCGTGGCCCGCGACATCCGCGCCGCCGGCGCCAAGGCCGGGATCAGCGTGAAGCCCGGGACCCCGCTGGAGCCGTACCTGGAAATCCTGCCGCACTTCGACACCCTGCTCATCATGTCGGTCGAGCCGGGCTTCGGCGGGCAGGACTTCATCCCCGAGGTGCTCGGCAAGGTGCGCACCGCCCGCAAGCTGATCGACGCGGGGGAGCTGACGATTCTGGTCGAGATCGACGGCGGCATCAACGAGGACACCATCGAGCAGTCCGCCGAGGCCGGCGTCGACTGCTTCGTCGCCGGGTCGGCGGTGTACGGGGCGCAGGACCCGGAGGCCGCGGTGGAGGCGTTGCGGCGACAGGCCGCCGCCGCGTCGGCGCACCTGCGCGCATGAACCAGCCCCAGTCGGTCAACAGCATCGACGCGGCCATGCGCCTGGCGATCGAGCACTCCTACCAGGTCAAGGGCACCACGTACCCGAATCCCCCCGTCGGGGCCGTCATCGTGGACCCGGAGGGCCGGGTGGTCGGCGTCGGCGCCACCGAGCCCGCGGGCGGCGACCACGCCGAGGTGCTGGCCCTGCGCCGGGCCGGCGGCCTCGCGGCCGGCGGCATCGCCGTGGTCACCCTCGAGCCGTGCAACCACTACGGCAAGACCCCGCCCTGCGTGAACGCCCTGATCGAGGCCCGCGTGGGCACGGTCATCTATGGCGTCGGCGACCCGAACGCGATCGCCGGCGGCGGCGCGGGCCGGCTGCAGGCCGCCGGGGTGCAGGTGCGCTCCGGCGTGCTGGCCGACGAGGTGGCCGCGGGGCCGCTGCGCGAGTGGTTGCACAAGGTGCGAACCGGGCTGCCGCACGTGACGTGGAAGTACGCCAGCAGCGTCGACGGCCGCAGCGCCGCCGCCGACGGCACCAGCCAGTGGATCTCCAGTGAGGCCTCCCGCGCGGACCTGCACCGCCGCCGCGCCATCGCCGACGCCATCGTCGTCGGCACCGGCACCGTGCTGGCCGACGACCCGGTGCTGACCGCCCGCCGGGCCGACGGCTCGCTGGCCGAGCGCCAACCGCTGCGCGTCGTGGTCGGCACGCGCGAAATGCCGCCGGAGGCAAAGGTTCTCAACAACGACGCGCCGACCATGGTGATCCGTACCCACGATCCCGTGGAGGTGATCAAGGCGCTGGCCGACCGCACCGACGTGCTGTTGGAGGGCGGCCCCACCCTGGCGGCTGCGTTCCTGCGGGCCGGGGCGATCAACCGCATCCTGGCCTACGTGGCGCCGGTGCTGGTGGGCGGGCCGGTTGCGGCCGTCGGCGACGTGGGGGTGCCGACCATCGCGCGGGCGCTGCGCTGGCAGTTCGACGGGATCGACCGGGCCGGCCCCGACGTGGTGCTCAGCCTGGTGCCGCAGAGCGGCTAACGTGAGCCGGTAGGCGACATCGAGCTGTGGATTCCGCTCGGCCGTGGCGGAAATCGTCAGCCTGCCGAATTAAGATCCCGACGATGAGCAGCCTTTTGTCCACTCTGCGCCATTGAGCCGTAAGTGGCCTTCCAAGCGGGGCAAAGCGCTGGAACGAATCATTGAGAAGCATTGTGGGCCCCCGCTCAGACGAAGCGGATCGCACCGCCGTTACCAAGGGACTACCAGGCAGTTCACGTTCGCATACCATGATCGTGACGACATCACGGGGAACCTAGTCCGTCGGATTTTGGTTGAAGATGTGGGTCTGAGCGAGGACGAGGCGTGGAGAGAGGTGAGGTGATGGAAGCACAGAGCGTCATCTATCGCCTCGATGCTGCGCGCACGCCGCCGTGGCAGTTCCATTCGATGCCTGAAAGCACCGTCGGTGGTGCCAACACACTGGATGATGCGCGCGAGGCGTATCGCGATGCTCTCCGCTTCTCATTCGATACGGACCGGATACCACCCATCCACGAATACATTGAGCAAGAGGCGCACCTCGGTATCTGGGTTCGGACCCCCCTGCACGCTCCTTACCGAGAGAGCGCCGTCAAAGAGATTGCTCGTCAGATTTCCTTCTATCCCAAAGAAGACATCGATTGGTTTTATCGGAGCACGACTGCTGGCGGAGATCCCGTTATCGTTCCCGTTTCCCCGGATGAAACGCTGGACGGCATCTTTGCACAGATGACCGCCTTCGATTCCCTGATCCTGATGGCGGGACTCGGCGACGGAGGCTTGTACCCGAAGAAGCTGATGTGGCTGGTCATAGCTGGGCTGGCAGCACAGCGGGGCATGCTTGAGGAACCGCCACTGGGACTGGACGAGCTTGGGCTCACCGCGGCCACGCCGTTACGCGAAGTATTCGCCACTGCCCTGAGGCACTACGAGCGGCTTGGGAGCGATCGCGTCAATCGCCCGCTGGCCCTCCTAGCGCCCGCTTAAAACTCGGCAGGATCTCGAGCGTTGAGCGAATCGATGTCTCACGAGATCGGGACCGGTTCCTGCTCGGGGACTTCC
Source organism: Mycobacterium sp. NGS57 (assembly GCF_059812405.1). NCBI lineage: Bacteria > Bacillati > Actinomycetota > Actinomycetes > Mycobacteriales > Mycobacteriaceae > Mycobacterium > Mycobacterium sp. NGS57. The sequence continues at coordinate 486,072 of NZ_JCALCP010000001.1, forward strand.
GGCTCCTCGGCGTGCTCCGGGCGGCCCACGATCAGCAGCCCCAGCAGCGCCCCGATCACGCAGACGCCCGCGGTGACGGTGAAGATCTCGCCGTACATCGCCGCGAACGACGGCAGGACGTTCTGCGCCTGGGCGACCGCGCGGTCCACTTTGCTCAGGTCGGTGGGCAGCGCGCCGTTCTTCTCGTTGAGGATCTGGTAGAAGCGGTACAGCCCCCACGCGCTGAGACCGGCCACACCGATCAGCATGCCGGTCATCCGCGACACCACCACCGCCGCCGAGGCGATGCCGTGCTCGGCGGCGGGGACGACGCGCAGGGCGGCCGACGTCAGCGGCCCGATGACCAGCCCGAGCCCCAGCCCCGCGATCAGGAGGTCGTTGTTGACCGCGACGCCGCCGATCATCAGGTCGTTGTTCATCGCGGGCACCGAGAACAGGCCGAAGAAGCTGTGCCGGTAGTGCGGCAGGTCGACCGGCCAGTGCGAGATCAGCAGGTAGCCGCCGGCGGCGATGAGCAGCCCGACCACGGTGACGGGGCGGTCGCCGACCCGAGTGGCGATGAAGCCGCCCAGCAGCGCCCCGATCGGCAGCGCGATCAAAAACGACGTCAGCATCCCGGCCGCCTTGGCCTGGTCCAGGCCCATCACGCCCTGACCGAACAACTCCACGTCGACCAGCGTCACCATCAGCGCGGCGCCGGCGGCGAACGAGGCGCCCATCGAGGCCAAAAACGGCCGGAACTGCACGCCCGCCGGGTTGATCAGCCGGGTGCGCGCGAAGCGCTCCCACAACAGGAAGGCCACCCCGAAGACGGCCGCCGCGATCACCAGCGGCGGCCCGTAGCTGGGCAGGGCCTCCTGACCGTTCGGGTTGGGGTTGTACAAGCCGATGACCGCGAGGCCGAGCGTGATGGCGATCAGCACCCCGCCGATCACGTCGATCTTCTCCGGCGCCTCGCTGCGGTCGTGCTTGGGCAGGCTGATCTGGATCAGCGCCATCGCGACCAGGGTCAGCGGGACGTTGATCCAGAACACGTCGCGCCAGTCGCGCAGCAACCAGACGATGAGGATCCCGTACAGCGGGCCGAGCACGCTGCCCAGCTCCTGGGCGGCCCCGATGCCGCCGAGCACGGCCGCGCGGTTGCGCTGCGCCCACAGATCGGCGCCCAGGGCCAGGGTCACCGGCAGCAGCGCGCCGCTGGCCACGCCCTGGATGGTGCGGCCGGCGATCAGCACGGGCAGGCTCGACAGGTGGAAGTTCTGGATCGGGTAGCCGAGGATCACCAGGTCGCGCAGCGGGTGGCCCATGAACTCCACGGTCATGCTGGACACGTCGAAGTTGCCGATCTGCACGGCCAGCGCGGTGATCACCGAGCCGATCATGAACGTGAACAGGCTGACCTGGAGCAGCCGCTTGCGGCCGAACCGGTCGGACGCCTTGCCCAGCAGCGGCATGGCCGCGATGTAGCCGAGCAGGTACATCGTGACGATGGGGGTGATCCGCTGCAGCTGGTTAATCGGGATGCCGACGTCGTGCATGATGTCGCGCATGATGGTGACCACGACGTACGCGTCGAGGGCACCGAGCAGCACCGCCAGGCTGCCCGCGCCGATCGCTACCCGGCGTCCCGCCAGTCGCCTCATGAGCCCGCGGGCTTGTTGATCTGCAGGGGCTTGTTCCAGTTCGACACGGTCATCTGGACGCCGTTGCCCTGGCTCTGCTGCAGGCTGACCTGGGCCAGGTCGTGGTTGCCGGTTTCCACGATCCACACCGTGGCCGGCACCGGCCCGGTCGCCTTGAACGGTGACACGATCTTGTTCACGGCGTCGGCCGAGACGTTGCCGCTGATGCGCACGGTGGTCTGGCCGCTGATCTGGTCGCGGCCCTCGGCCTTGGCGTCGGTGAAGTGTGCCAGCACGTTGGCCACTCCGGTGTCGGGGTTCAGCAGCGCCGAGGGGTCGTACACCTGGGAGGCCGGTCCGACGTCCATCATCGTCTTGTCGCCGGGGTTCAGCGCGTTGGTGTAGAGGTCACCGTCCACGACGACGAAGTCGGCGCTGATGTCCGACCCGAGGTAGGTGAGCTGGGCGTTGCCCTGGGCCGCGGTGTTCGGCGACGTGGTGAGGTCGCCGGTCAGGTTTTTGACGGGCAGCCCGGCGATCTTGCCGGTCACGGTCAGCACCAGGTGCGCGCTCTTCAGGTTCTTGGTGGTGTCCGCGGACTGCTTCACCAGCGTCCCGGCGTCGGGCAACGGGCCGCCGCTTTTCGACGAGCTGAACGAGCAACCGGCCACCAGGGCGGCGGCGAGGCCCACGAAGGCAAGGACGACCGATAGACGGCGGGGGTTTTGCATACCCTGCATCGTAAAGGGTGCCCGGCAGCGGCTCGGTGAACGCGGCGCGCACCTGGCCGCGCATCGCCCCATTAACCTGGTGCAATGTTCACCGGAATTGTCGAGGAACTCGGGGAGGTGACGGGCCGCGAGGTCCTCGCCGACGCCGCGCGGCTGACCGTTCGCGGGCCCGTGGTGACCGCCGACGCCCGACACGGCGATTCGATCGCGGTCAACGGGGTGTGCCTGACCGTGGCCGAACTGCTTCCGGACGGCCGGTTCACCGCCGACGTGATGGGCGAGACCCTGAACCGGTCCAACCTCGGTGACTTGCGCGTCGGCGGACGGGTGAACCTGGAGCGCGCCGCGGCCGTCAACAGCCGCCTCGGCGGGCACATCGTGCAGGGCCACGTCGACGGCACCGGCACGGTGGCGGCCCGGACGCCCTCGCAGCACTGGGAGGTGGTGCGCATCGAGATCCCCGCCGCGGTGGCCCGCTACGTCGTCGAGAAGGGCTCGATCACGGTCGACGGGATTTCGCTGACGGTGTCCGCGCTGGGCGCCGACCCGCGGGACTGGTTCGAGGTGTCGCTGATCCCGACGACGCGCGAGCTCACCACCCTGGGCGCCGCCCCGGTCGGGACGCAGGTGAACCTCGAGGTCGACGTCATCGCCAAGTACGTCGAGCGGTTGATGGCCAGGTAGACGACCGAAACACGACGCGGTCACTCGCCGAGACGTAAGCCAGTGTCACGTTCTGCGGCGTGTCGTGTGTGCCGTTTAAGTGTCGCGGCGCGTGAGGCGCTCCCACTCAGTAAGCCATGGCAATATCCGCGCGGCCGCGGTGGTTCATACTGGATGTCACACTTGGGCCTCCCGGCCCCTACGACAGCTAGGCAGCAGATGACGAGGTTGGACTCCGTCGAGCGGGCGGTTGCCGACATTGCGGCCGGTAAGGCCGTCGTCGTCATCGACGACGAGGACCGCGAGAACGAGGGCGACCTCATCTTCGCCGCGGAAAAGGCCACCCCGGAGATGGTGGCCTTCATGGTCCGCTACACCTCGGGGTATCTGTGCGTCCCGCTGGACGGCGCGATCTGCGACCGGCTCGGGCTGCTGCCGATGTACGCGGTGAACCAGGACAAGCACGGCACCGCCTACACCGTCACTGTCGACGCGAGACTCGGTGTGGGAACCGGGATTTCGGCGTCCGACCGCGCCACCACGATGCGGTTGCTCGCCGATCCTGCCGCCGTCGCCGACGATTTCACCCGCCCCGGCCACGTGGTTCCGTTGCGCGCCAAGGACGGCGGCGTGCTGCGCCGGCCCGGCCACACCGAGGCCGCCGTGGACCTGGCCCGGATGGCGGGGCTGCAGCCCGCGGGGGCCATCTGCGAGATCGTCAGCCAGAAGGACGAGGGCTCGATGGCCCAGACCGACGAGCTGCGGGTGTTCGCCGACGAGCACGACCTCGCGCTGATCACCATCGCCGACCTGATCGAATGGCGCCGCAAGCACGAGAAGCACATCGCGCGGATCGCCGAGGCGCGGATCCCGACCCGGCACGGCGAGTTCCGCGCCATCGGCTACGCCAGCATCTACGAGGACGTCGAACACGTCGCGCTGGTCCGCGGCGAGATCGCCGGGCCCAACGCCGACGGCGACGACGTGCTGGTCCGCGTGCACTCCGAATGCCTGACCGGCGACGTGTTCGGTTCACGCCGCTGCGACTGCGGTCCGCAGCTGGACGCCGCGATGGCGATGGTCGCCCGCGAGGGCCGCGGCGTGGTGCTCTACATGCGCGGCCACGAGGGCCGCGGCATCGGCCTGATGCACAAACTGCAGGCCTATCAGCTGCAGGACGCGGGCGACGACACCGTCGACGCGAACCTCAAGCTCGGGTTGCCCGCCGACGCCCGCGATTACGGGATCGGCGCGCAGATCCTGGTCGACCTCGGGGTCCGCTCGATGCGGCTGCTGACCAACAACCCGGCCAAGCGGGTCGGGCTGGACGGGTACGGGCTGCACATCATCGAGCGGGTGCCGCTTCCGGTGCGGGCCAACGCGGAGAACATCCGCTACCTGATGACCAAGCGCGACAAGATGGGCCACGACCTGGCCGGGCTGGACGACTTCCACGAATCCGTGCATTTGCCCGGCGAATTCGGCGGTGCTCTGTGAGTGGTGGTGGCGGCATACCGGACGTGCCGCCGCTCGACGCGTCCGGCGTGCGGCTGGCCATCGTCGCGAGCACCTGGCACAGCGAAATCTGCGACGCCCTGCTGGCCGGCGCCCGCAAGGTGGCGACCGAGTCGGGCATCGACGACCCGACCGTGGTCCGGGTGATCGGGGCGATCGAGATCCCGGTGATCGCGCAGGAACTGGCCCGCAACCACGACGCCGTCGTCGCGCTCGGTGTGGTGATCCGCGGCCAGACACCGCATTTCGACTACGTGTGTGACGCGGTGACGCAGGGGCTGACGCGGGTGTCGCTGGACGCGTCCACCCCGGTCGCCAACGGCGTGCTGACCACCGACAACGAGGAGCAGGCCCTGGACCGGGCCGGCCTGCCGCAATCGGCCGAGGACAAGGGCGCTCAGGCGACCGGGGCGGCCCTGACCACCGCGCTGACGCTGCGCGACCTGCGCGCCCGGTCGTGACCACGCCGAGCCGCGAGGACTGGGACGTCGAGCTGCGTCCCCACCGCACGCCGTTATTCGTCTATGCCGCAGCGTTTCTGATCGCCGCCACGCACATCGTCGTGGGGCTGTTGCTCAAAATCAGATCCAGCGGCGTGATCTTTCACACCTCCGACCAGGTGGCGATCGCCGTTCTCGGTCTGGTGATCGCCGGCGGCGTGCTGTTGTTCGCGCGCCCGCGGCTGCGGGTGGGCCCGGCCGGGTTGTCGGTGCGAAACCTGTTCGGGTACAAGCTGATTCCGTGGCATGACGTGGTCGGAGTGTCATTTCCCGCCGGTAAGCGGTGGGCGCGCATCGACCTGCCCGACGACGAGTACATCCCGCTGATGGCGATCCAGGCCGCCGACAAGGAGCGGGCCGTCGAGGCGATGGACACCGTGCGATCGCTGCTGGCGCGCTACCGCGAGGACCCGCCCTCGAACCTCTAGCCTTCGGCGTCGAGGCTCCAGGTGCTGGGCATCATCGGCATGGCGGAGTTGTCCGAATCGCCGGGCAGCGTGGTCAATCCCCCGGCGGGGGCGGCACCGGCGTGTTGGGTGGTTCCGGCGAATCCCATTGCGCCCGCGCCGTGCTCGGAAGCCGCGTCCAGGTATTCGTGCCGGTGGCCCCGGTCGACCAGTCCCGCGCGACGGCGGCGCCGTCGCGCCTGTTCCTCGGTGGCCGCAGTGGCCGTTGCGGCGGCGGCGTCGGGCGCCGGCGCGCTTCGCCGGGCGGCGGCGGCGACGCTCATCGGCGCGCCGGACCCGAGGCCGGGAGGGCCGACCAGGTAGGGGAAACCGACGCCCGGGGCCGCGACGGCGGTGGGTGGCGGCGGCGGGGCGGCGCCGGGCGCCGGGGCCGCGGCGGGCACGGGCGCGGGTGCCGGCGCCGGCGCGAGCGCCGCCGCGGGCGCACCGGGGCCGGGGGCCATCGCGGCAACGGGCCCAACGTGACCCGGTGCGGGCGCCGGCTCAGGAACGGCAGGCACCGGGGCGGGGGCGGCCCCCGCCAGCCCGGCCAGCCCGGCCGCCCCCGCGATACCCCCCAGCAACGCGGGGGCGATCAGGCCGGCCGAAAGCTCAGCCAATTGCGTCAATTGCGGGGCGAAGGTGAGATATACCTCGCCCGACCAGCGCGGAATCCAATACGTCAGGGTGCTGTAGAGCACCTGACCGTTGGTCGAATTCGGGTTCGTCAGCTCGTTCTCGAACGCGGTGATGACCTTGCCGACGCGCTCCGACCACCAGTTCGGATCGGTGGGGCCCGGACCTTCGTCGTGGCTGCCGCCGGAGTTGTTGGCGGCGGCTTTCAGGATCCGCGGCGCCGGGGCGGTCTGCGGCGTCGAGGCCACCGCGGCGCTGGACACGGTCTGGTAGGTCGTCATCGTGGTGGCCGCCTGGATCCACATCCGCGCGTAGTCGGCCTCGTTCAGCGCGATCGGAATCGTGTTGATCCCAAAGAAATTCGTCGCCACCAGCACCGCGTGGGTGGCGTGGTTGGCGGCCAACTCGGCCAGGCTCGGCATGGCCGCCACCGCGGCGACGTACGCCGCGGCCGCGGCCTCGTGCTGTCCGGCCGCCGCCGTGCTGTTGGCGCTGGCCTGCATCAGCCACGCCAGATACGGCACGTGGGCGGCCACGTACGACTCCGCGCTGGGACCCTGCCACGCCCCCGCCTGCACCGCCGCCAGCAGCGCGTCGAGTTCTTCGGCGGCCGAGGCATATTCGGCGCTCAACGAGTTCAGCGCCGCCGCCGCGGAGATCAACGACTCGATGCCCGGGCCGCTGCTCAACAGCGCCGAGTGCACCTCCGGCGGCGACGCCATCCAGCTCACGGCGCAATTCTTCCCCGCCGCCTGGCAGTTCCGCAATATCGACGCTAAGAGGATTCTCAGCCCGCAGGTGCGGATTATTAGCTCGGATCGGCCCGTTGCAGCGGAGGCAGCGGCTCAACCCTGCGGCAGCCGGACCAGGAACCCGGCGGCCAGCAGCGTGCGCGCTAACTCCGTCTGTTGCGGCGCGGTCAACCCCGGCAGCTCGTGAACGCGAAACGCCTTGGTGCTCTTCGCGATGAAACGCAGGGCGGCCTCGTGGTCGGCGCCGACGCCGATCGACAGTTGAGCAAACTGCAGGGCGGCGCCGCGGCCGTCGGCCACCACCCGCGCGTAGAGCGGCCGGTACCTGGCCACCCGTGTTTGCCCGTCGATCCCGACGGAGTCCGAGATCCGTCCGACGGGCGGGCAGCGGCCGCGCCGGGCGAGGACCTCCTCCATCGCGGCGAGGCCTCCGGCGATCAGGCTCGGGTCCTCGACGACGTCGCGCAGGAGGTCGCCGAGGCCGGCGCGCAGCGCGTCGTCGTCGAGGTGTCGCGGCGGCAGCCGGGCGTGCAGGCGGTCGTCGCGCAGGCTGAGCGCATGTAGCGCGTGGGTGATGAGCGTGAGCACGGTCGGCGCGTGGATTCCGACGGTCAGGTGCAGCGACGGCTCCGACGCGGTTTCGGCCGCGTGGACCCGGCCCCGCGGCAGGTACAGGACGTCGCCGGGCTGCAGACGCAACTGGCTCGGCAGCGGAATGTCGCCGGCCACTCCCTCCCGGCGCTGGATCTCGTGCGGGGGCACCACCCCGTCGTCGGACAACCGCCACACCTTGGATCCCTGGATCTGCAGGACCAACACGTCGTGCGGGTCGTAATGCGGCTCGAAGCCGGTCGATTCGGGTGGCGTGAGGTAGGCGTTGACCCGGGTGGGGAAGTTCAGCTCGACCTCGATCGAATGGGACAGCGACGCGATCGCGCGAAGGTATTGCTCGATCCCGTTGAGGACGACGGTGTAGCCGTCGGCGAAGGCGCCGCGGACGCGGGTCACGTCGAGGCTGCCGTCGGGGCAGGCGTCCAGCGTCTTGCCGCCCCGGACCAGGCGCAGCGCCGACGGCTCCGGCCGGACGCTCTCCAAAAGCCCGTCGACGGCCGAGGTGCCACGCAGCAGGCCGTCGAAATAGCCCGCCCGGCCGCGCTGGACGTGGTGGTGCGTCACGCCCCAAACGTCGTCGAGGAAGCCCTGCACGCTGAGCGGCTGGAGCAACCAGGCCAGGGAGGGCTCGGCGGTAACCATGACGGTGTCAGCATCGCAGCCGGCCAAACGGCTTGTCGAACGGGTCGGGGGCGGCTACTAGCCTGGGGACGTGCCAGATCCCGCCACCTATCGCCCCGCGCCCGGGTCCATTCCGGTCGAGCCGGGCGTCTACCGGTTCCGGGACTCCTACGGGCGAGTCATCTACGTCGGCAAGGCCAAGAGCCTGCGCAGCCGGCTGACGTCGTACTTCCAGGACATCTCCGCCCTGCACCCGCGAACCCGGCAGATGGTGACCACCGCGGCCAAGGTCGAGTGGACGGTGGTCAACACCGAAGTCGAGGCGCTGCAGCTGGAATACAACTGGATCAAGGAATTCGATCCGCGCTTCAACGTCCGCTACCGCGACGACAAGTCGTACCCGGTGCTCGCGGTCACCCTCAACGAGGAGTTCCCCCGGCTCATGGTCTATCGCGGCCCGCGGCGCAAGGGGGTCCGTTATTTCGGGCCGTACTCGCACGCGTGGGCGATCCGCGAAACGCTGGACCTGCTCACCCGCGTGTTCCCTGCTCGCACCTGTTCGGCCGGAGTCTTCAAGCGGCACAAGCAGATCGACCGCCCGTGCCTGCTCGGCTACATCGACAAATGCTCGGCGCCGTGTATCGGCAGGGTCAGCGCCGAACAGCACCGCCAGATCGTGGACGACTTCTGCGACTTCTTGTCCGGCAAGACCGATCGGTTTGCCCGCGAGCTCGAGCAGCAGATGAACGCCGCGGCCGAGCACCTCGATTTCGAGCGGGCCGCGCGGCTGCGCGACGACCTGTCGGCGCTGAAGCGCGCGATGGAAAAGCAGGCCGTGGTGCTCGGCGACGGCACCGACGCCGACGTCGTCGCCTTCGCCGACGACGAGCTGGAGGCCGCCGTGCAGGTGTTCCACGTGCGCGGCGGCCGGGTCCGCGGCCAGCGCGGCTGGATCGTCGAAAAATCCGGGGACCCGGGCGATTCGGGTGAGGAGCGGTTGGTCGAACAGTTCCTGACCCAGTTCTACGGCGAGCAGGCCGAACTCGGTGGCGCCGCCGACGAGGCCGCCAACCCGGTGCCGCGCGAGGTGCTGGTGCCGTGCCTGCCGTCGAACTCCGACGAGCTGACCAGCTGGCTGACGGGCCTGCGCGGATCCCGGGTCGCGCTCAGGGTCCCGCGCCGCGGCGACAAGCGCGCGCTCGCCGAAACCGTGCAGCGCAACGCGAAAGAGGCGCTGCAGCAACACAAGCTGAAGCGGGCCGGCGACTTCAACGCGAGATCCGCGGCGCTGCAGAACATTCAGGACGCACTGGGCCTGGCCGACGCGCCGCTGCGCATCGAGTGCGTCGACATCAGCCACGTGCAGGGCACCGACGTGGTGGGCTCGCTGGTGGTGTTCGAGGACGGCCTGCCGCGCAAGTCGGACTACCGCCACTTCGGGATCCGGGAAGCCGCCGGGCAGGGCCGCTCCGACGACGTCGCCTCCATCGCCGAGGTGACCCGCCGCCGCTTCGCCCGGCATCTCACCGACCAGAACGACCCCAATATGCTTTCGGCGGAAGGGAAGTCGCGCCGCTTCGCCTACCCGCCCAACCTGTTCGTCGTCGACGGCGGCGCGCCGCAAGTCAACGCGGCCAGCGGCGTGCTCGACGACCTCGGCATCACCGACGTCGCGGTGATCGGGCTGGCCAAGCGGCTGGAAGAGATCTGGGTGCCCGCCGAGCCGGACCCGATCATCATGCCGCGCAACAGCGAGGGCCTCTACCTGCTGCAGCGGGTGCGCGACGAGGCGCACCGCTTCGCCATCGCCTACCATCGCAGCAAGCGATCCAAGCGAATGACCGCCTCGGCGCTGGATTCGGTGCCAGGATTGGGCGAACACCGGCGCAAGGCGCTGGTCACCCACTTCGGATCGATAGCCCGCCTCAAGGAGGCCACCGTCGACCAGATCACCGCCGTCCCGGGCATCGGCGTGGCCACCGCCACCGCCGTTCTCGAGGCGCTAAAGCCCGAGCAACCGGAAGCCCCGCAATGACGAGCCAGGCGGGCATCGACGTCGTCCTGGTGACGGGATTGTCCGGCGCCGGGCGGGGTACCGCGGCCAAGGTGCTCGAGGACCTCGGCTGGTATGTCGCCGACAACCTGCCGCCCCAGCTGATCACCCGGATGGTCGATTTCGGCCTCGCGGCCGGGTCGCGGATCACCCAGCTGGCGGTCGTGATGGACGTGCGGTCACGCGGGTTCACCGGCGACCTGGATTCGGTGCGCACCGAGCTGGCCACCCGCAACATCACCCCCCGCGTGGTGTTCATGGAGGCCTCCGACGACATGCTGGTGCGCCGCTACGAGCAGAACCGCCGCAGCCACCCGCTGCAGGGGGAGCAGACGCTGGCCGAGGGCATCGCCGCCGAGCGCAGGATGCTGGCCCCGGTGCGCGCCACCGCCGACCTGATCATCGACACCTCGACGCTGTCGGTGCGGGGCCTGCGGGAGAGCATCGAGCGCGCGTTCGGCGGCGATACCGGCGCGTCCACCAGCGTCACGGTCGAATCGTTCGGCTTCAAATACGGCCTGCCGATGGACGCCGACATGGTGATGGACGTGCGATTCCTGCCCAACCCGCACTGGGTCGACGACCTGCGTCCGCTCACCGGCCAGCATCCGGCGGTGCGCGATTACGTGTTGGGCCAGCCGGGCGCGGCGGAGTTCCTCGACGCCTACCATCGATTGCTGAATCTGGTCGTCGACGGCTATCGCCGGGAGGGCAAGCGGTACATGACGGTCGCCATCGGCTGCACCGGCGGCAAGCATCGAAGCGTCGCGATCGCCGAGGCGCTGATGCAGCTGCTGGGCGCCAACCAGCAGCTGGCGGTGCGGGTGCTGCACCGGGACCTGGGCCGCGAATGACCGGCAACATCGTCGCGTTGGGGGGCGGCCACGGCTTGTACGCGACGCTGTCGGCCGCGCGCCGGCTGACCCCCCACGTCACCGCCGTGGTCACCGTCGCCGACGACGGCGGCTCGTCGGGCCGGCTACGCAGCGAACTGGACGTCGTGCCACCCGGCGATTTGCGAATGGCGTTGGCGGCGTTGGCATCCGACAGCCCGTACGGGCGGCTGTGGGCGACCATCCTGCAGCACCGATTCGGCGGCAGCGGCGCCCTGGCCGGCCACCCGATCGGCAACCTGCTGCTGGCCGGGCTCAACGAGGTGCTGGCCGACCCGGTCGCCGCCCTCGACGAGCTCGGCCGCATCCTCGGCGTCAAGGGCCGGGTGCTGCCGATGTGCCCGATAGCGCTGCAGATCGAGGCCGACGTCTCCGGGCTCGAGGCCGACCCGCGGATCTTCCGGCTGATCCGCGGGCAGGTGGCGATCGCGACGACGCCGGGCAAGGTGCGGCGGGTGCGGCTGTTGCCGGCGGACCCGCCGGCCACGCGGCAGGCCGTCGACGCGATCATGGCCGCCGACCTGGTGGTGCTGGGCCCGGGCTCCTGGTTCACCAGCGTGATCCCGCATGTGCTGGTGCCCGGGCTGGCCAAGGCGCTGCAGGCCACCGCCGCCCGCCGCGCGCTGGTGCTCAACCTGGTCGCCGAGCCGGGGGAGACGGCCGGCTTCTCGGTGGAGCGCCACCTGCACGTGCTGGCCCAGCACGCGCCCGGGTTCACCGTGCACGACATCGTCATCGACGCACAACGGGTGCCGGGTGAGCGCGAACGCGAACAACTGCGGCGCACCGCGACGCTGCTGCAGGCGGAGGTCCACTTCGCCGACGTCTCCGGACCTGGTACACCTTTACATGACCCGGGCAAGCTCGCGGCGGCGCTGGACGGGGTCCGAGCCGGCCACGGTGGTGGTCCAAAACGCTCGGGAGCCCCCTCGGCAACGACCACGAAGGAATTTCGCGTGGACGGCGAAAGGGGTGACGACGCGTGGCAATGACGACCGAAGTCAAGGACGAGCTGAGCCGCCTGATCGTGAAGTCGGTGAGCGCGCGGCGCGCGGAGGTCACGTCCCTGCTGAGGTTCGCCGGCGGGTTGCACATCGTGGCGGGCCGGGTGGTCGTCGAGGCCGAGGTGGACCTGGGCAACGTCGCGCGCCGGCTGCGCAAGGACATCTTCGAGCTCTACGGGTACAACGCCGTCGTGCATGTGTTGTCCGCCAGCGGAATTCGCAAGAGCACCCGCTACGTGCTGCGGGTGGCCAACGACGGCGAGGCGCTGGCCCGCCAGACCGGGCTGCTCGACATGCGCGGACGCCCGGTGCGGGGGCTGCCGGCCCAGGTGGTCGGCGGCAGCGTCGGCGACGCCGAGGCGGCGTGGCGGGGGGCGTTTTTGGCGCACGGGTCGCTGACCGAGCCGGGACGCTCGTCGGCCCTGGAAGTCAGCTGCCCCGGCCCGGAGGCCGCGCTGGCGCTGGTGGGCGCGGCGCGCCGACTCGGGGTCAGCGCCAAGGCGCGCGAGGTGCGCGGCGCGGACCGGGTGGTGGTGCGCGACGGCGAGGCGATCGGCGCGCTGCTGACCCGGATGGGCGCCCAGGACACCCGGCTGGTCTGGGAGGAGCGCCGGATGCGCCGCGAGGTCCGCGCGACGGCCAACCGGCTGGCCAACTTCGACGACGCCAACCTGCGCCGCTCGGCGCGCGCGGCCGTCGCCGCCGCCGCCCGGGTGGAGCGCGCCCTGGATATCCTCGGCGACACGGTCCCCGAGCACCTGGCCTCGGCGGGCAGGCTGCGCGTCGAGCACCGGCAGGCCTCGCTGGAGGAGCTCGGCCGCCTGGCCGACCCGCCGATGACCAAAGACGCTGTGGCCGGGCGCATTCGGCGCCTGTTGTCCATGGCCGACCGCAAGGCCAAGGTCGACGGCATCCCCGACACGGAGTCGGCGGTGACGCCCGACCTCTTGGAGGATGCCTGACCGCGGGCTACCGTCATTGCATGAAACGGCTTTCGAGTGTCGATGCGGCATTTTGGTCTGCGGAAACCGCGGGCTGGCACATGCACGTGGGTGCCCTGGCGATCTGCGATCCCAACGATGCGCCCGAGTACAGCTTCGCCCGGCTGCGCGAGCTGCTCATCGAGCGGCTGCCGGAGCTGCCGCAGCTGCGGTGGCGCGTCACCGGCTCGCCGCTGGGCCTGGACCGGCCGTGGTTCGTCGAGGACGAGGAGCTCGACGTCGACTTCCACCTGCGTCGCATCGGCGTGCCCGGCCCGGGCGGCCGCCGCGAGGTCGAGGAGCTGGTCGGGCGGCTGATGTCCTACAAGCTGGACCGCTCGCGGCCGCTGTGGGAGATGTGGGTCATCGAGGGGGTCGAGGGCGGGCGGATCGCGACGCTGACCAAGATGCATCACGCCATCGTCGACGGCGTCTCCGGCGCGGGCCTGGGCGAGATCCTGCTGGATGTCACGCCGGAACCCCGTGCGCCGCAAGAGGAAACGGTCGGGTCACTGGTGGGATTCCAGCTTCCCGGCCTGGAGCGCCGCGCGGTGGGCGCGCTGATCAACGTCGGCATCAAGACGCCGTTCCGCATCGCCCGGCTGGTCGAGCAGACGCTGCGTCAGCAGGTCGCCGCGCTGGGTGTCAGCAGCAGGCCGCCGCGCTACTTCGAGGCCCCCAAGACCCGGTTCAACGCGCCGGTGTCGCCGCACCGGCGGATCACCGGATGCCGCGTCGAGCTGGCGCGGGCCAAGGCGATCAAGGACATCTACGGCGTCAAGCTCAACGACGTGGTGCTCGCGCTGGTGGCCGGCGCGGCGCGCGGTTATCTGGAGAAGCGCGGCGAGCTGCCGGTCAAACCGCTCATCGCGCAGATCCCGGTGTCGACGCGGACCGACGCGGAAAAAAGCGACGTCGGCAACAAGGTCAGCTCGATGACGGCGTCGCTGGCCACCGACATCGACGACCCCGTCGAGCGGCTCAAGGCGATCCACGAAAGCACCCAGAGCGCCAAGCTGATGGCCAAGGCGCTGTCGGCGCATCAGATCATGGGGCTGACCGAGACCACGCCGCCGGGTCTGCTGCAGCTGGCCGCGCGGGCCTACACCGCCAGCGGGCTGTCGCGAAACCTGGCCCCCATCAACCTCGTTGTGTCCAACGTCCCGGGTCCGCCGTTCCCGCTGTACATGGCGGGCGCCAAACTGGATTCGCTGGTGCCGCTGGGGCCGCCGGTCATGGACGTCGCCCTGAACATCACCTGCTTCTCCTACCAGGGGTACCTGGACTTCGGCTTCGTCACGACGCCGGAGGTGGCCAACGACATCGACGACATGGCCGATCGCATCGAGCCGGCGCTGAGCGAACTCGAAGCGGCCGCCGCGCGCGACTGATCGGGCCTGCTCGCCGCCCGTCTTCCAGTGCGCCGTACGTGAAGCTGTGGCGAGAAAACCTTGAATTCACCGCCGAAATTTCGCCATGAGTGCACGCTCGGCGACGCGCCCTATTCGCCGCCCGGCGGGCGCGTCGCGTACACCCACGACAGGAACCGCGCCACGGCATCGGCGGAGCGGTGCGCGCGCGGGGAGCTGAAGATGTCGAAAGCGTGCTGGGCGTATGGCAATTCGGCGTAGGCGACCGGCGACTTGGACACCGCGCGCAGCTCGTCGACGAACTCCTGCGCCTCGCCGACCGGGATCAGGGAGTCGTCGTGGCCGTGCAGCACGAAAAACGGTGGGGCGTCGGCGCGTAGCCGCCGGATGGGGGAGGCGTCGACGTAGATGTCGCGGTGGGTCGCGTATTTGCGCTTCACCACGAACTTTTCGAGCAGCCCGACGAACTCGGGGCGGCCCTCGCCCTCGGTGGAGAACCAGTCGTAGCGCCCGTACACCGGGACCGCGGCGACGACGGAGGTGTCGGCGTCCTCGAAGCCCGGCTGGAACGTCGGGTCATTGGGGGTCAGCGCCGCCAGCGCGCACAGGTGCCCGCCGGCCGAGCCGCCGGTGATCGCGACGAAGTCCGGGTCGCCGCCGTAGCGGGCGATGTTCTCCTTGACCCAGGCCAGCGCCCGCTTGACGTCGACGATGTGGTCGGGCCACGTGTGCACGGGGGAGACCCGGTAGCCGATCGACACGCACACCCAGCCGCGCGCGGCCAGGTGGCTCATCAGCGGGTAGGCCTGGGGCCGGCGCATGCCGATCACCCAGGCGCCGCCGGGCACCTGCACCAGCACCGGGGCCTTGCCGTCGCGGGGCAGGTCGCGGCGCCGCCAGATGTCGGCGAGGTTCGCCCGGCCGTGCGGTCCGTAGGACACCACGTTGGTCTTCTCGACGTAGCGCCGCCGCGCCACGGTGTTGCCCAGCGGCAGGTTGCGCCGTCCGCGGCGGGTGGGCTCGCGCTGCGGCAGCTTGTTCAGCGCCTCCCGGTAGTCGTCGCCGAGTTGCTCGCGCAGGCCGGCCTCCAGCACCGGGGCCGGGGTGGTGACCCCCCGGTACTTGATCACCGCAAGGATCGCCCAGGACGCGGCCGTCAGCGCCAAAGCCGCCGTGCCCCGACGCCCGGCGAAGTCGCCGCGCCGGCCGCGGCGCAGCACGTCGGCCAGGGAGACCGAGAAGTACACGCCGGGCACCTCGGAGGCCGGCCAGCCGAACCAGAACACCAGCACGGTGCTGTAGCCCTTGCGGGCCAGCGGGCGTAATCCATTGGCGGCGTTGGCCAATTCCAGCGCGGCGCGCGCCAGCGGCCGCGGCTTGGGTTTGCGCCACCGCATCAGTCGGTGACCTTCGCGTGCAATTCGTTGCGCAGGATCTTGCCGGTGCTGCCGCGCGGCAGTTCGTCGAGGACGGCGATCTCGCGGGGCACCTTGTAGTTGGCGAGGTTGTCGCGCACGTGCTGCTTGAGGTCGTCGGGGGTGGCCGATCGGCCCGGCTCGAGCACCACGAACGCCGCCAGCCGCTGGCCGTACTGCTCGTCGTCCACGCCGATCACCGCGGCCTCGGCCACATCCGGGTGCGCGGCAAGGGTTTTCTCCACCTCGATCGGGTAGACGTTCTCGCCGCCGGAGACGATCATCTCGTCGTCGCGGCCGACGACGAACAGGCGCCCTGCCTCGTCGAGGTAGCCGACGTCGCCCGACGACATGAACCCGGCATGAAAGTCCTTCGTCGTGCCCGAGGTGTAGCCCTCGAACTGCGTGTCGTTGCGGACGTAGATGCCGCCGACCTCGCCCGTCGGCAGCTCGTTGAATTCGCCGTCCAGGATGCGGATTTCGGTTCCACCGGCCGGGCGGCCCGCGGTGTCGGGGGCCGCCCGCAGGTCGGCCGGGGTGGCGGTGGCGATCATGCCGGCCTCGGTCGCGTTGTAGTTGTTGTAGATCACGTCGCCGAACTGGTCCATGAACGCGGTGACGACGTCGGGGCGCATCCGCGAGCCGGAGGCCGCGGCGAACCGCAATGTCTTGCAGCTGTAGCGGTTTCGCACCTCATCGGGCAGTTCCATGATGCGGTCGAACATCACCGGCACCACCGCCAGGCCCGTGGCCCCGTTGCGGTCGATGAGATCCAGGGTGGCCTCGGGGTCGAACTTTCGGCGGGTGACCACCGTGCAGGCCATCGAGGCGGCGAAGATCAGCTGGGAGAAGCCCCAGGCGTGGAACATCGGCGCGACGATCACGATGGTCTCCTCGGCGCGCCACGGCGTGCGATCCAGGATCGCCTTGAGCGTGCCGATCCCGGCGCTGCCGCCGGTTTGGTTGGCGCCCTTGGGTGTTCCGGTGGTGCCGGAGGTCAGCAGGATCATCCTGCTCTTGGCGCCGGTGCGCCGCGGCTGCCCCCCGGCGTGCTCGGCGATCAGCCGCTCTAGTTTTTCCAAGGCCAGCCCGTGGTGCCCGTCGGTCCACGCGACGATGCGGGTGACGCCGGGCCGGTCGGCGAACGCGCGGTCCACCGTCGCGGTGAACTCCTCGTCGTAGATGACGGCGTCGACGCCCTCGCGGTTGACGACGTCGGCCAGCGCCGGCCCGGCGAACGACGTGTTGAGCAGCACGACGTCGGAGCCGATCCGGCTGGCGCCCACCACCGCCTCGACGAACCCGCGGTGATTGCGGCACATCACCCCGACGACCTTCGGCTGGCCGTTCGGCAGGCCCTGCAGCGCCGCGGCCAGCGCGTTGATCCGCTCGTCGAGCTGCCGCCAGGTCAGCGTGCCGAGCTCGTCGATCAGGCCGGGCCGGTCCGGGCAGCGCTGGGCCGCGCCGGCGAAACCCACGGTCATGCCCATGCCCTCGCGGCGCATGGCGGCGGCCATCTTCAGGTAGCGGTCGGGCCGCATCGGCGCGATCATTCCGGCGCGCCGCAGCGTGCTGATAACCCCGAGGGCCTCGTTGACACGGGATGCCATGGCTCAGCCCAGGATCGGGAATCGGCGCTTGGCGGCCAGGTCGCTGAGCCCCTGCTGCATCACCGAGCGCACGTGGGCGTCGACCTCGTCGACGTCGGGGTCGTCGCCGAACTGCGCGGCGATGTCGATCGGTTCGAGCACTTGCGTGACGATCTTGGTGGGCAGCGGCAGGTTCGGCGGGACCGCGGCGGAAAACCCGAACGGGAAGCCGAACGACAGCGGCAGAATGTCGCTGCGCAGCAACCGTTTGATGCCGAGACGCTGAGCCAGCCAGGTGCCGCGCGACAGGTAGAGCTGGGTCTGTTGCCCGCCGATGGACACCGCGGGCACGATCGGCACCCCGGCCTCGATCGCCGTGCTGACGTATCCCTTGCGGCCGTTGAAGTCGATGACGTTCTCCGACAACGTCGGCCGGTACGCGTCGTAGTCGCCACCGGGAAACACGACCACCACGCCGCCGGACCGCAGCGCGGTCGCCGCGTTCTCCCGGTGGGCCCGGATGTAGCCGGTGCGCCGGAAGAACTGCGCCGTCGGCCCCATGAAGAGGATGTCGTGGCTCAGCGTGTAGACCGGCCGGCCGTAGCCGAACTTCTCGTAGAAGTGGGCGCTGAAGATCGGGACGTCCATCGGGAACATGCCGCCGGAGTGGTTGCCGACGACCAGGGCGCCGCCCGCCGGGAAGGAATCCAGGCCCCGGACCTCCGACCGGAAGTAGGTCTTGAGGAACGGGCGCAGCACGCCCATCAGTCGCTGGGTCAGGCCGGGATCGAACTTGTCGATGTCCGGGATCTCTGGGCTGTCGCTGTCGGTCACGGATAGATTGTATTCGCGAGCCGGTTTCACCTCCGACGGGATTGAGGCCACCCATGGGATTCATGGCACCGGAGTTGCCCGACGCCGACCCCGACACCTGGCAGGCGCAGTCGCGGGCCACGCGGCTGCAGATCGTGACCCGGCACTGGGCCGAACACGGCTTCGGCACCCCGTACGCGGTGTATCTGCTCTACGCGCTCAAGATCGCCCTGTATGTTGCCGCCCCGGCCGCGATCATCTCGCTGACCCCCGGGCTGGGCGGGCTGGGCCGCATCGGCGACTGGTGGACGCAGCCGATCGTGTACCAGAAGTTCATCGTCTTCACGTTGCTGTTCGAGGTGCTGGGCTTCGGCTGCGGGTCCGGGCCGCTGACCGGGCGGTTCATGCCACCGATCGGCGGGTTTCTGTATTGGTTGCGCCCCAACACGATTCGGCTGCCCGCCTGGCCCGGCAAGGTCCCGTTCACGAAAGGCGACACCCGCACCGCCGTCGACGTCGCCCTGTATGCCGTCGTGCTGGCCGGCGGGGTGTGGGCGCTGGTGTCGCCCGGGCACGGGGGAGCGGTCACCGCCGCCGGGGACGTCGGGCTGATCGACCCTGTCGCGGTGGTGCCGACGATCGTCGCCCTGGTGCTGCTGGGGCTGCGCGACAAGACGATCTTTTTGGCCGCGCGCGGCGAACACTACTGGCTCAAGCTGCTGGTGTTCTTCTTCCCGTTCGTCGACCAGGTCGCGGCGTTCAAGATCATCATGCTCGGCTTGTGGTGGGGCGCAGCCACTTCCAAGCTCAACCACCACTTCCCGTACGTCGTGTCGGTGATGACGAGCAACAACGCGCTGCTGCGCCCCAAACTGTTCCTGCGGCTCAAGCACGCGCTGTACCTCGACCCGGTGGACGACCTGCGGCCCTCGTGGGTGCCCAAGTTCATGGCCCACGTCGGCGGGACCACGGCGGAATTCATCGTCCCGGGGGTCCTGGTGCTCGTGGCGGGCGGCCAGCCGTGGCGGTGGTTCCTGATCGCGTTCATGGTGATCTTCCACCTCAACATCCTGTCCAACCTCCCCATGGGGGTGCCGTTGGAGTGGAACGTGTTCTTCATCTTCTCGCTGTTCTATCTGTTCGGGCACTACGGCTCCATCACCGTCTACGACTTCGACACCCCGCTGCTGCCCGCCGCCCTGATCATCGTGCTCGCCGTCGCGCTGATCGCGGGAAACATGTTTCCCCAACAGATTTCGTTCCTGCCAGCGATGCGCTACTACGCGGGCAACTGGGCCACCAGCGTGTGGTGCTTCCGCCCGGGCGCCGAGGAGAAGATCGAATCCACCGTCGTCAAGAGCTCGGCGCTGGTCACCAAGCAACTGGCCACCATGTACGACCCGAAGACCGCCGAAATCATGATCGACAAGGTCGCGGCGTTCCGCGCCATGCACGTGCACGGCCGGGCGCTCAACGCGCTGTTGCCGCGCGCTATCGAGAACGAGGCCGACTACAAGATCCGCGAGGGCGAGATCGTCGCCGGCCCGCTCGTCGGCTGGAACTTCGGCGAGGGCCACCTGCACAACGAGCAGCTGCTCGAGGCGGTGCAGCGGCGCTGCGGGTTCGCCGAGGGCGACGTCCGCGTCATCGTCCTCGAAGGACAGCCGATCCACATCCAGAAGCAGTGGTACCGCATCCTCGACGCGCACGCCGGGGTGATCGAGGCGGGCTACGTCGAGGTCGCCGACATGCTGACCCGCCAGCCGTGGCCCGAGCCCGGCGACGAAATCCCCGTGCACGTCACCACATGACGACGGCCGTCGTGGTCGGCGCCGGGCCCAACGGGCTGGCCGCCGCGATCCACCTGGCCCGCCACGGCGTTGACGTGCAGGTGCTCGAGGCCCGCGACACGCTCGGCGGGGGAGCGCGCTCGGGCGAGCTGACGGTGCCCGGCCTCATCCACGACGTCTGTTCGGCTGCGCATCCGATGGCAGTGGGTTCACCGTTCTGGGAGGAGATCGACCTGCCGAGCTACGGGCTGACCTGGAAGTGGCCGGAGGTCGACTGCGCGCACCCACTCGACGACGGCGCCGCGGGGTTGCTGTATCGGTCGATCGACCGAACCGTGGCCGAAATGGGCGCCGACGGACGGCGGTGGCGGCTCGCGGTGGGCGATCTCGCCGCCGGCTTCGACGAGCTGTGCCAAGACCTGATGCGACCGGTCCTGCATGTTCCGCACCACCCCATCCGGCTTGCTGCCTTCGGGCCGCGCGCGGTGCTGCCGGCCACGGTGCTGGCTTGCGGGTTTCGCACCGAGCGGGTGCGCGCGCTATACGGCGGCCAGGCCGCGCACGCTTACACCCGGCTCGACCGGCCGCTGACGGCCGCAATGGCGCTGATGTTCATGGCCAGCGGGCACCACTACGGCTGGCCGGTAGCCGAGGGCGGATCGGGGTCGATCATCGCGGCGCTGGCAACCGTCCTGGCCGAACACGGCGCTGCGATCACCACCGGCGTCACAGCGACCAGCCGCAAAGACATTCCCGACGCCGACATCGTCATGCTCGACCTCACCCCGGCCGCGGCGCTGCGGCTCTACGGCGACGCCATGCCAGGTCGCATCAAGCGCTCCTACCGGCGCTACCGTCAGGGGTCCTCGGCCTTCAAGGTCGACTACGCCATCGAGGGCCACATTCCCTGGACCAATCCCGACTGCGGCCACGCCGGCATCGTGCATCTGGGGGGGACATTCGCCGAGATCGCACATAGCGAACGGGAGCGGTCGCAAGGACGGATGTACCGGCGGCCGTTCATCATCCTTGGGCAGCAGTACCTGGCCGACCCGTCACGCTCGGCCGGCAATATCAACCCGATCTACGCCTACGCCCACGTGCCGTTCGGCTACACCGGCGATGCCACCGAGATCATCACCGACCAGATCGAGCGCTTCGCGCCCGGATTCCGCGATCGCGTCGTCGCCACCGTCACCAGCGGTACCGCCGATCTGCAGGCCTACAACCCGAACTTCATCGGCGGCGACATCATTGGCGGCGCCAACGACGGCCTGCAGGTCATCTTCCGGCCGCGCGTCTCGGTCAACCCGTACGCGACCGGTGTCCCTGGCGTGTACCTGTGTTCGCAATCCACCCCGCCGGGCGCCGGCATCCACGGGCTGTGCGGCTACCACGCCGCGGACTCGGCGCTGCGGTGGCTGCGGATTATTCCTGCACGATCACCGGGTCGCCGACGCTGACGTTGTCGAAGTACCACTCGGCGTCGGCGGGGCTCAGGCTGATGCAGCCGTGGCTGACGTTCTCCAGCCCCATGGCGTTGACGGCCCACGGCGCCGAGTGCACGAACAGGCCGCGCCCGGAGATGCGGACCGCGTAGTCCACCGGGATCACATAGCCGTCCGGGTCGTCGACGGGGATGCCGACGCTGCTGGAATCCATGACCACCGAGCGTTCTTTGGACAGGACGGTGTAGGTGCCCACCGGGGTCGCGTACTCGGGCCTGCCCATCGAGGCCGGCAGCACCCCCTGCTCGCCGAAGTGGGGCCGGTGGTGCGGCGCGGGCAGCGACGGCGGCGGTCCCGCCTCGACCCCGTCGATGCTCACGGTGAACGTGTGCTGGGAGATGCTGGCCACCCCGACGACGGCGGGGCCGGTCTGGAATTCGGTGGCCACGCCGCCCACCGACAGCGCCACCGTGCTGTGCGCCGGCCAGAACCGGTCGGGAGCCCAGCGCACGACGTCATTGTCAAGCCATTCGTACTTGCCGGTCATCGCCGGAGCCGACGTGATCGCGAGGGCGCCTTCGGCGGCCTGCCGGTCGGTGACCGGCGCGCGGAACGTCACGACCACGGGATGCGCCACGCCCACCACCGCGCCGCGCGTCGGCACGATCGACGCGATTGCCGACCCATACGGCTGGTAGCCGGCCGCCAGGCGCACGTTGACCGGCCCACCAACCACACTCGCGGCGATCGCGATCACCGCGAGAACACAGCGAACGACGGCACGCATGGCTCCAGTTCCTTTTGAGGGGGCGCCCCGGCACCCAATGTGCCGGGGCGGGTGGACAATTCGATCCCGTGTCAGTGCGCGGGGCCGGGCGCGATCGGCTGACCGGGCACCGGCCCACCGGCCGGCGGCGGGCCCACCGGGTCACCCTTGCCCGCATAGGTTCCCGACATGTCGATGATGGGAGCGCCGGCCGGCAGCGGCGCACCCACCGGGCCGCCGGCCAGAATGGGCGCGCCCACCGGCAGCGGCGCACCGATCGGCAGCGGCGCGCCGATCGGCAGCGGCGCACCGATCGGCAGGGGAGCGCCGATCGGCAGCGGGGCGCCGACGGGCACGGGCGCGCCGACGGGCAACGGGGGCCCCAGGGCGATCAGCGGGGCACCGACCGGCACCACCGGCAGGGGCCCCGGCACCGCCAGCGGGACACCGGACATGTCGGTGACCGGGGCGCTGGCCGTGCACACCTGGCCGGTCGCCGCCGGCGCGCCGGCCGCCCCCGCCCCGCCCGCGGCAGCCGGCCCACCGGCGATCGGGCCGCCGGCCGCCGGCGCCTCGCCGGACATCCCCTCGACGCACGCCGTCCCGCCGGTCTTCAGCGGACCGGCCGCAGCAGTCGGGCTCAACGCTATGGCGGCCCCGCACAGCCCGGCGATAGCACCCACTTTGATGTAGAACCGATCAAAGACCGTCATCCCGGCCCACTCCTTCAGCACTCAGTTTTTCCGCAACATCCGGGGCAGCGAAACCGCATAGCCGTACCGCAGCCGTGTCGAATGTAGGGCCGCCGATCGCTATTGGACACGCGACGATTCCGGGGCTTATAGAACCGATACAAACCAGACACGCTCCGGTGACCGCGGGTGTTTGCGCCCCGGTAAAAGCCCAGCACTCTTCCCGGCCGAGGGTGGCGCGCGTCACTGATCTAGGCTGGCGGCGAGCGCTTCATCAGCGGACTGATGAGCACATGAGAAGACAGGGAGAGATGACGTGACGGTCCGAGTAGGCATCAACGGCTTCGGTCGAATCGGACGCAACTTCTACCGGGCCTTGCTGGCTCAACAGGAGCAGGGCGGCGCCGACATCGAGGTGGTCGCGGTCAACGACCTCACCGACAATGCCAGCCTGGCGCACCTGCTGAAATTCGACTCCATCCTGGGCCGGCTGCCCTACGACGTCAGCCTCGAGGGCGACGACACGATCGTCGTGGGCACCACCAAGATCAAGGCGCTGGAGGTCAAGGAGGGCCCGGCGGCGCTGCCTTGGGGGGACCTGGGCGTCGACGTCGTCGTGGAATCCACCGGCATCTTCACCAACGCCGCCAAGGCCAAGGGCCACCTGGACGCCGGCGCCAAGAAGGTGATCATCTCGGCACCGGCCACCGACGAGGACATCACGATCGTGCTGGGCGTCAACGACGACAAGTACGACGGCAGCCAGAACATCATCTCCAACGCGTCGTGCACCACGAATTGCCTTGCGCCGCTGGCCAAAGTGCTCGACGACGAGTTCGGCATCGTCAAGGGCCTGATGACCACCATCCACGCCTACACCCAGGACCAGAACCTGCAGGACGGGCCGCACAAGGACCTGCGCCGCGCCCGCGCCGCCGCGCTGAACATCGTGCCGACCTCGACCGGCGCCGCCAAGGCCATCGGGCTGGTGATGCCCAACCTCAAGGGCAAGCTCGACGGGTACGCGCTGCGGGTGCCGATCCCCACCGGCTCGGTCACGGATCTGACCGCGGAGCTGAAGAAGTCCGCCACCGCCGACGAGATCAACGCCGCGATGAAGGCGGCCGCCGAGGGCCCGATGAAGGGCATCCTGAAGTACTACGACGCGCCGATCGTCTCCAGCGATATCGTCACCGACCCGCACAGCTCGATCTTCGATTCCGGCCTGACCAAGGTGATCGACGACCAGGCCAAGGTGGTGTCCTGGTACGACAACGAGTGGGGCTACTCCAACCGCCTCGTCGACCTGGTCGCGCTGGTCGGCAAGTCGCTGTAAGCCCGTGAGCGTTCCGACCCTCTCCGACCTTCTGGCCGAAGGAGTTTCGGGTCGCGGCGTGCTGGTGCGCTCCGATCTGAACGTGCCGCTCGACGAGGGCAGTATCACCGATCCCGGCCGCATCACCGCGTCGGTGCCGACGCTACGGGCGCTGGTCGACGCCGGCGCCAGGGTCGTGGTCACCGCGCACCTGGGGCGCCCCAAAAACGGGCCCGACCCGAAACTGTCGCTGGCGCCGGTCGCCGCGGCGCTCGGCGAGCGGCTCGGCCGGCACGTGCAGCTGGCCGGCGACGTCGTGGGCTCCGACGCGCTGGCCCGCTCCGAGGGGCTGACCGACGGCGACGTGCTGCTGCTGGAAAACATCCGCTTCGACGCGCGCGAGACCAGCAAGGACGACGGCGAACGGCTGGCGTTGGCCCGGCAGCTGGCCGAATTGGTCGGGCCGGACGGCGCGTTCGTCTCCGACGGCTTCGGGGTGGTGCACCGCAAACAGGCCTCGGTGTACGACGTCGCCACCCTGCTGCCGCACTACGCCGGCACGCTGGTGGCCGAGGAGATCCGGGTGCTCGAGCAGTTGACCAGCTCGACCACGCGGCCCTACGCGGTGGTGCTCGGCGGTTCGAAGGTCTCCGACAAGCTCGGCGTCATCGAGTCGCTGGCCACCAAGGCTGACAGCATCGTGATCGGCGGCGGCATGTGCTTCACTTTCCTTGCCGCGCAGGGTCTTTCGGTGGGCACGTCGCTGCTGGAGGCCGAGATGGTCGACACCTGCCGCCGGCTGCTGGACACCTACGCCGACGTGCTGCGGCTACCCAGGGACATCGTGGTCGCCGAGAAGTTCGCGGCGGACTCGCCGCCGCAGACGGTGTCGTGCGACGCCATCCCGGGCGACATGATGGGGCTGGACATCGGGCCGGAGTCGGTCAAGCGCTTCGCGGCGCTGCTGTCCAACGCCAGCACCGTCTTCTGGAACGGCCCGATGGGCGTGTTCGAGTTCCCGGCGTTCGCCGCCGGCACCAAGGGGGTCGCCGAGGCGATCGCCGCGGCGACCGGCAAGGGCGCCTTCTCCGTGGTGGGCGGCGGCGATTCCGCGGCCGCGGTGCGCGCGCTCGGCATCCCCGAGGACGCCTTCTCGCACATCTCCACCGGCGGCGGCGCGTCGCTGGAATACCTCGAGGGCAAGACGCTGCCCGGCATCGAGGTACTGGGCCGTGCCCAGCCGATTCACACCGAGTGATGGGAGACTCGTGATCCGCAAGCCACTGATCGCCGGCAACTGGAAGATGAACCTCAATCACTTCGAGGCGATCGCGCTGGTGCAGAAGATCGCCTTCGCGCTGCCGGACAAGTACTACGACAAGGTCGACGTCACGGTCATCCCGCCGTTCACCGACCTGCGCAGCGTGCAAACCCTGGTCGACGGCGACAAGCTGCGGCTGACCTACGGCGCCCAGGACCTGTCCCAGCACGACTCGGGCGCCTACACGGGCGAGATCAGCGGCGCCTTCCTGGCCAAGCTCGGCTGCAGCTTCGTCGTCGTCGGGCACTCCGAGCGGCGCACCTACCACCACGAGGACGACGCGCTGGTGGCCGCCAAGGCCGCCGCCGCGCTCAAGCACGAACTCACCCCGATCGTGTGCATTGGCGAGCACCTCGAGGTCCGGGAGGCCGGCGACCACGTGGCCCACTGCGAGGGGCAGCTGCGCGGCTCGCTGGCCGGGCTGTCGGCCGAGCAGATCGCCAAGGTCGTCGTCGCCTACGAGCCGGTGTGGGCGATCGGAACCGGTCGGGTGGCCAGCGCGTCCGACGCTCAGGAGGTGTGCGCGGCGGTCCGGTCGGCGTTGGCGTCGCTCGCCTCGGCGCAGGTCGCCGACACCGTGCGGGTGCTCTACGGCGGGTCGGTGAACGCCAAGAACATCGGCGACATCGCCGCGCAGGACGATATCGACGGGGCGTTGGTCGGCGGCGCGTCGCTGGACGGCGAGCAGTTCGCGACGCTGGCCGCCATCGCCGCCGGCGGCCCCCTGCCTTAGGGGCGCCGGCGCACCGGTAGGCTTTTCGGCATGGAATTGGCCCTGCAGATCACCCTGGTCGTCACCAGCGTGCTGGTGGTGCTCTTGGTGTTGCTGCACCGCGCCAAGGGCGGCGGCCTGTCGACGCTGTTCGGCGGCGGCGTGCAGTCGAGCCTGTCCGGGTCGACCGTCGTCGAGAAGAACCTCGACCGCCTGACGCTGTTCGTCGTCGGCATCTGGCTGGTGTGCATCGTCGGCGTGGCCATGCTCATCAAGTACCACTGACACGTCCCTTCCACATCGCCGAGTGTGAAATACACGACGCGACACGCCGGCGACGCGTCGTGAGCTTCACTTTCGACCGGCCGGCGCCGACTCCCGAACGGGCGTGCCGTCCCCTCGCCGCCGATACTGGACCGCATGGCTGACGCCCCCGAGGGCCCCGACACCGCGCTGGAACCCATCGGCGCCGTCCAGCGCACCCGCATCGGTCGCGAGGCCACCGAGCCGATGCGCGCCGACATCCGCCTGCTCGGCGCCATCCTCGGCGACACCGTGCGCGAGCACAACGGCGAGGAGGTCTTCGACCTCGTCGAGCGCGCCCGGGTCGAGGCCTTCCGGGTGCGGCGCTCCGAGATCGACCGGTCCGAGATGGCGCGCATGTTCTCTCGCATCGACATCCACCGGGCGATCCCGGTCATTCGGGCGTTCAGCCACTTCGCGCTGCTGGCCAACGTGGCCGAGGACATCCACCGCGAGCGGCGGCGCGACATCCACGTCGCGGCCGGGGAGCCCCCGCAGGACAGCAGCCTGGCCGCCACCTACGCCAAACTCGATCGGGCGCAACTCGATTCGGCCACCGTCGCCGACGCGCTGCGCGGCGCGCTGGTCTCCCCGGTCATCACCGCCCACCCCACCGAGACGCGGCGGCGCACGGTGTTCATCACCCAGCACCGCATCACCGCGTTGATGCGGCTGCGGGCCGCGGGGCACACCGAAACCGACGACGGCCGCGACATCGAGCTCGAGCTGCGCCGCCAGGTGCTGACGCTGTGGCAGACCGCGCTGGTGCGGGTGTCGCGACTGCAGATCACCGACGAGATCGACGTGGGCCTGCGGTATTACCCTGCCGCGTTGTTCCGGGTCATCCCGCAGGTCAACGCGGAGGTGCGCGGCGCGCTAAGGGATCGCTGGCCCGACGCCGACCTGCTTTCCGCGCCCATCCTGCAGCCCGGGTCCTGGATCGGCGGCGACCGCGACGGCAACCCGAACGTGACCGGCGATGTCGTGCGCCGCGCCGCCGGCAGCGCCGCGTTCACCGCGCTGGCGCACTACCTGGCCGAGCTCACCGACCTCGAGCAGGAGCTGTCGATGTCGGCTCGGCTGATCGCGGTCACCGACGAGTTGACCGCGCTGGCCGAGGGCTGCGACGAGACGGCCCGCGCCGACGAGCCCTACCGCCGGGCGCTGCGCGCGATCCGGGCCCGGCTTACCGCGACGGCCGCGCAGATCCTGGACCGCCGCCCGCAGCACGAGCTCGACCTCGGGATGCCGGCCTACGCCGCGCCGGGCGAACTGCTGGCCGACCTCGACGTCGTCGACGCTGCGCTGCGCGGGCACGGCGCCGCGCTGCTCGCCGACGACCGGCTGGCCCGGCTGCGAGAAGCCGTGCACGACTTCGGTTTTCACCTGTCCGGTCTCGACATGCGGCAAAACTCCGACGTCCACGAGGAGGTGGTCGGCGAGCTGCTGGCCTGGGCCGGGGTGCACCGCGACTACGCCTCGCTGCCCGAAGACCAACGCGTCGAACTGCTGGCGGGCGAACTGGCCACCCGCCGCCCGCTGGTCGGTGACCGCGGCGTGGGGGCACCGCCCGCTTGCGGGGGGCTGTCCGACCTGGCCCGCGGCGAGCTGGGCGTGCTGACCGCCGCCGCTCGCGCCGTCGAGCTCTACGGCCCGGCCGCCGTGCCGAACTACGTCATCTCGATGTGCCGATCGGTGTCCGACGTCCTGGAGGCCGCCATCCTGTTGAAGGAGGCCGGCCTGCTGGACGCCTCGCGGCCGGAACCCTATTGCCCCCTGGGGATCTCGCCGCTGTTCGAGACCATCGACGACCTGCGCAACGGGGCGCCGATCCTGCAGGCGATGCTGGACCTGCCGCTGTATCGGTCGTTGGTGGACGCGCGGGACGGGCGCCAGGAGGTGATGCTCGGCTACTCCGACTCCAACAAGGACGGCGGGTACCTGGCCGCCAACTGGGCGGTGTACCGGGCCGAGCTCGACCTCGTCGACATTGCCCGCAAGACCGGAATCCGGTTGCGGCTCTTCCACGGCCGCGGCGGCACCGTCGGCCGCGGCGGCGGCCCCAGCTACGAGGCCATCCTGGCGCAGCCCCCGGGCGCGGTGAACGGGTCGCTTCGCCTCACCGAGCAGGGTGAGATCATCGCCGCCAAGTACGCCGAGCCGCAACTGGCGCGGCGCAACCTGGAGAGCCTGGTGGCGGCCACCCTGGAGTCGACGCTGCTGGACGTGGAGGGCCTCGGCGACGCGGCCGAACCGGCCTACGCGGTACTCGACGAGATCGCCGCGCTGGCGCACCGCTCCTACGCCGAATTGGTCCACGAGACACCGGGTTTCGTCGACTACTTCATGGCTTCCACGCCCGTGGGCGAGATCGGGTCGCTGAACATCGGCAGCCGGCCCACCTCCCGCAAGCCCACCTCGTCGATCTCCGACCTGCGCGCCATCCCGTGGGTGCTGGCCTGGAGCCAGTCGCGGGTGATGCTGCCCGGCTGGTACGGCACCGGGTCAGCGTTCGAGCGGTGGATCGCGGCGGGCCCCGAAAGCGAGCGGGTGGACATCCTGCACGGTCTCTACGAGCGGTGGCCATTCTTCCGCAGCGTGCTGTCCAACATGGCGCAGGTGCTGGCCAAGAGCGACCTGGGCCTGGCGGCCCGCTACGCCGAGCTGGTGGCCGACGAGTCCTTGCGGCGCAGGGTCTTTGACAAGATCGCCGACGAACACCGGCGCACCATCGCCATGCACAAGCTGATCACCGGCCACGACGACCTGCTCGCCGACAACCCGGCGCTGGCGCGCTCGGTGTTCAACCGGTTTCCGTATCTGGAGCCGCTGAATCACCTGCAGGTGGAGTTGTTGCGCCGCTACCGCTCCGGCGACGACGACGAACTCGTGCAGCGCGGCATCCTGCTCACCATGAACGGGCTGGCCAGCGCGCTGCGCAACAGCGGCTAAGGCAGCTTGATCGCCGACACGTACATCTGCAGGGTCGGCATGAACAGATCGATGTCGTCCAGCTGGCTGCCCAGCATCACGGCGTCGGTGGTGGCGACGAGCACCTGGGCGAAGGTCCGGGGCGGGATCAAAAGCGCCCCACCCAGCCGGTCGATGCCCTCCACGATGAACTTGGCCAGCGACTCGACGACCTCGGATCGCTTGGCGGCCACCCGTTCCCGCGCGTCGGGATTGCGAAGCAGGTACAGGGTGAACTCGTGGCCCAGCGCGGCGTGCTCGGCGCCGCGGTCGCAGCTGAGCTGGCGCCAGCGCGCGGCGATCTGCTCGAGCTCGCGGGCCCCGATGTGCGTCGCGGCGGCCATCACCTCGGCGAAGTTGTCGAAATAGCGGCGCCAGTAGCGGTCGCTGACCGCCAGGAAGAGGTCTTCCTTGGTGGCGAAGTGCTTGTAGATGGCGCCCTTGGTGTAGCCCGCGGCCCCCGCGATGTCGTCCAGAGATGCTGCCATGAAGCCCTTTTCGGCGAAGACCTCCTCCGCGGCGTCGAGCAGCACCGAACGGGTGTGTTCGAGGCGTCGCTCCCGCGTCCAACGCTCAACCATGCCGGCGATTGTGCCACAAGAATCTGAGAATACTCTTGGTCAACCAGATACCGATTGGTATATTTCCGGGTGGCCGGCCGACGACCCCATGAGGAGACAGCGTCATGACCGAACTGTCCAGCAAGAAGAGCGCGTCGCTGGAGTCGCTGGGCGTCCAGCCTCGATCCAGGGCCAAGCCCGTGCGGATCTGGGCCGCCGCCGGGGGCGTCATTCTGGCTTTCCAGCTGTACGTATGGATCCGGTGGCTCACCGGGCCCCACTTCGAGCGCGTCGCCCCGGGACCGACCGAACCGCCGATGTTCATGAAGGCGATCCTGTTCACCTGGACCGCCGTGATAGTGGTCGGCCTGCCGATTGCCTTCTGGTGGTTCATCATTCGGCCGTGGCGTCGGGAGCGGCGAATCACCCTCGACGGCATGCTCCTGATCTCATGCGGCCTGCTGTTCTTTCAGGATCCGCTGCTGAACTACTTCAACACGTGGAGCACCTACAACACCTGGATGTGGAACCGGGGCTCGTGGGTCCAAGACATTCCGGGTTGGGTGTCGTTCGGCAAACCGGGCGCCATGATGGCCGAACCGTTCCTGATGAACGCGCCCGGCTACTTCTTCGTGCTGCTGTGCACGATGCTCGGATGCTGGGTCATGCGCAAAGCCAAGCAGCGGTGGCCCAACATCAACACCTTCGGCCTGATCGGCGTGGTGATCGCCTGGACATTCTTATTCGACTTCGTCATCGAGGGCCTGTTCCTCATGCCGATGGGGCTGTTCACCTACCCCGGCGCTATTCGCGCTCTGTCGGTCAATCCGGGCACCTACTACCAGTGGCCGCTCTACGAAGGGCTGATGTGGGGCGGTGTACAGGCCGGTCTGTGCTGCATGCGCTACTTCACCGACGATCGCGGCCGGACCTTCGTCGAGCGCGGGCTCGACCAAGTCCGGGGCGGGCTCGCCCGACAGCAGTTGACCCGCTTCCTGGCGATCTTCGCCGCGTGCAGCGCCTTCTTCTTCGTCTTCTACAATCTGCCGGCCCAGTGGTTCGCCATGCACCAGGATCCCTGGCCCGACGACATCCTGAAGCGCTCGTACTTCCTGATGGGCATCTGCGGCGGAGACACCGACCGGCCCTGCCCCGACCCTGCGCTGCCGGTGCCCCTGACGAATTCCGGCTACATCAACCACGACGGCCAGCTGGTCCTGCCCGATGGCGTAAAGCTCCCCAAGAACGTTCCCCTGGAGCGCGGGAAGTGACGAGCCGGGCGCCCACCGAGACGATCGGCGGAGCGACCTCGCCCAGTGACCAAGTCCAAGCCCCGGCCAAGCCGGTGCGGATTTGGGCCGTCGTGGGCGGTGCGATCCTGGCGCTGCAGGTGTACGTGTGGATCCGCTGGATCACCGGGCCCTATTTCGAGCGGGTGCCCACCGGGCCGAGCGATCCGCCGATGTACATGAAAGTGCCACTGATGGCGAATGCCGTCGTGCTCTGGGTCGGCCTGCCGTTCGCGCTGTGGTGGTTCATCGTCAGGCCCTGGCGCCGCGAGCGACGAATCACGTTGGACGGCATGCTCTTTGCGTCGATGGGCCTGATGTTCTTCCAGGACCCGTTGCTGAACTACTTCAACACGTGGTGCACCTACAACACCTGGCTGTTCAATCGGGGTTCGTGGTCCTCGCACATCCCGGGGTGGGTGTCGCCCGAGGAACCTGGCCGCCAGGTGGCCGAACCGCTGCTGACGAACGCGCCGGGATACGCCTATGGCGTTCTGCTGATCACCATCGTCGGCTGCTGGGTCATGCGAAAGATCAAGGGGCGCTGGCCAAACATCAGCAACCTGCGGCTGATCGTGGCCACCTACGGGATCGCGTTCCTCTTCGACTTTGTGATGGAGGGACTGGTCCTGCTGCCGATCGGTTTCTACACGTATCCCGGTTCGATCCGGTCGGTGTCGATCAACGCCGGCACCTACTACCAGTGGCCCGTCTACGAAGGGCTGATGTGGGGAGGCGTGCAGGCCGCGCTGTGCTGCCTGCGCTACTTCACCGACGATCGCGGCCGCACCGTCGTCGAACGCGGCCTGGACCACGTCCGGGGCGGGCTCGCGCGCCAGCAGTTCACCCGTTTTCTGGCGATCTTCGCGGGGGTCAGCGCGTGCTTCTTCGTGTTCTACAACATCCCCGCGCAATGGATCGGCATGCACGCAGACCCGTGGCCCGAAGACCACCTGAAGCGTTCGTACTTCAACGGCGGCATCTGCGGTGACGGGACCGGCACGCCATGCCCGGATCCCGCGCTGCCGATGCCGACCAAGCGCTCCGGTTACGTCGATCAGGATGGCAGGCTTGTTCTTCCGCCGGGCGTGGAGCTTCCGAAAACCATTCCGTTCGATCGGGGGAAGTAATTGTTGAACAGTCAACCCGCAACCGTTCGCTCCCTTTCGGACGCGCCGTTCTACCGTGCCGTCGGCGACGAGGTGGAGGTCTTCCGCGCGGCGGCGCGCCGCGGTCTGCCCGTGTTGTTGAAAGGCCCCACGGGATGCGGAAAGACACGATTCGTGGAGGCGATGGCCCACCAATTGGGCCGGGACCTGATCACCGTTGCGGGCCACGAGGACATGACGTCGGCCGATCTGGTGGGTCGTTTCCTGCTCAAGGGCGGTGAAACCGTCTGGGTGGACGGGCCTTTGACGCGCGCGGTGCGCGAGGGCGCCATCTTCTATCTGGACGAGGTGGTGGAGGCGCGCCAGGACACCACCGTGGTCATCCATCCGCTCGCCGACCACCGCCGCGAGCTGCCCGTCGACCGGCTCGGCACGACACTGCAGGCGGCACCAGGATTTCAGTTGGTGATTTCCTACAACCCCGGCTACCAGAGCGTCCTGAAGAACCTCAAGGAGTCGACCCGTCAGCGCTTCGTCGCGATCGAGCTCGGCTATCCGTCGCCGGAGGTCGAGACCGAGGTGGTTGCCTACGAAGCCGGGATCGACACCGAGACCGCACGTGCCCTGGTCAAGCTCGCGTACGCCATCCGGAACCTCGAGGGCTCACCGTTGCGTGAAGTGTCCTCCACGCGCATGTTGATTCTCGCCGGTGGCCTCGCGGCCGAAGGGCTGAACCTGCGCAGTGCGGTGCACGCGGCCGTCGTTCAGGTGCTCTCCGACGACGACGATGTCATCCGCGCCCTCGACGAACTCGTCAACGCTGTCCTGCCCCAGAAGTGACCGACGCTTCCGATCCCGACAACCCTGGCCGGTTCCGGTTCCTCGCCACCCACATCGCCGGCCGGTCCGTCGACGTCACCGAGGCGCCCGCCGGCCAGCCCGCGCACACCGACGGCCGGTTCATCTTCGTCTCGCCCGGCCCGGTCGGGGAGCGGCGCCGCGAGATGGTGGTCCAGGCCGCGCTTCTCGGTGCGGGAAGCCTCGATCCGCGATTGGTTCGGGGCTTGCGGGCGCGTTCCACATTGGCGCGCCGCTACCTGGCGCTCGAAGGTCGGCGGGTTCTCGCCGAACTCGCCCGGCAGATGCCGCTCGATCCGGGGCTCCTGCCGGACGGACAACCCAGTACCGCGAGCGCCGATGAGTCACTCGAGGTGGCCAAGAGCCGAACCAATGTTCCCGACCCACCGGGGTGGTTCGGTGTCATCAAACCCTCCCGGTTGATGGCGGCGCCCGCCGCGCCGGGCGGACAGCCCACCGACAAAGACCTCCAATTGCAGTTCGATCCCATCGACATGCCCGAGGCGGAGCACGACGACCAAGACGACGGCGGGCAGTCCGGGGGGAGCAAGATCCTCAAACTGTTCGAAAGTCCGCTCTTCAACAACCGATCGATGTCGGACTACTTCCGCAAGATGTTCGGCGGTTCGCGTTCTTCCGGAGAGGCGGCCGCGGGCTCCGAGATGACAGTTCGCTCACTGCGGCGGGTACAAGAAATCGGGCCGAATGCCCGTCCTCTGCCCACGCCGATCCAGTTCACCGACGACGACAAGCCCGGCGCGGCGATGGGCGTGGGCGGCGCCCTGTATCCGGAGTGGGACGTCTTCAACGACCGGTACAAGCCCGACTGGTGCCGGGTCATCGACTTTCCCCTGACCGCCGCCGCCGATGTCGCCGATGCCGGTGTGGCGCACGACGATGTGCTGCGGCGCCGCCTGGCCCGGGTCGGCCTGGGCCCGAAGGTCCTGCGCGGCCGGGCCGACGGGGACGACCTCGACATCGAGGCGCTCATCGACCTGTTCGTCGATCTGCAATCCGGCTTTTCCCCGCCCGAACACGTCTACCTGGAGCGGCGCAAACTTGCCCGCAATCTCGGCGTGCTCATTTTGATCGACGCGTCGGGGTCGGCCACCGACAGCGACCCGGACGGCCTGGCGGTGCATGACCACCAGCGGCGGGCGGCCGCCACCCTGTCCGTCACACTCGAGGAGCTCGGCGACCGCGTCGCTGTCTACGCATTCCGATCTCAAAGTCGCCACGCTGTCCATCTGCCGGTCATCAAGACGTTCGACCAAAGTTTCGGCGCCATCGGACGGGCGCGGCTCAATCAGCTCCAACCGGCGAGCTACACCCGCCTCGGCGCCGCCATCCGCGGCGCGGGGGAGATCCTCAAAACCGAAGCGGGAACGCCGAATCGGCTGCTACTGGTCCTCTCCGACGGCTTCCCCTACGACGACGGCTACGAAGGCCGTTACGCCGAAGCCGACGCCCACAAGGCGCTCGAAGAACTCCGCGCGGATGGCGTTGCGTGCCTTTGCCTTTCCCTCGGTGCCGCCACGGCCACCGATGCGCTCGAACGCGTCTTCGGTTCCGCCAGCCACGCCAGGGCCGCGACCCTCAGCGAGCTGAGTCCCCGCATGGACGAGCTGTTTTTGTCGTCGCTGCGGGAACTGGCCGCGCCCCAACCGTCGAGAGGATAGCCATGAAGGTGTTGTTGACGGGCGCGCTGGGCAACATCGGCCTGCCCACGCTGGAGGCATTGCTCGCCGAGGGGCACGACGTCGTCGCCTTCGACATCGAATCCCGCCGGGCACACAAGCTGGCGTCGGGTGTGCGGGGGGCGGTGCGCTTCGTGTGGGGCGACATCACCGACGCCGAATCGGTTCGCCTCGCCCTGGACGGCGTCGACGCGGTGATCCATCTGGCCGCCATCATCCCGCCGTACTCCGAGCAGCGGCCCGAGCTGGCCCGGCGGATCAACCTCGACGCGACGCGCGGGCTGATCGCGCAGATGGAGGCGTCGCCCACCGCCAACCGGCTGGTCTTCGCGTCGTCGCAAGGGATCTTCGGCGACGTCCAGGATCGCCACCCGCCCCTGCGCGCCGACAGCCCGGTGTCTCCGACCGACGAGTACGGGCGCCAGAAAGTGGCTTGCGAGCAGGCGATCCGGCAGTCGCGGCTGCGGTGGAGCATCCTGCGCCTGGCGGCCGTGACGCCCATTCACCTGCAGGCGCAGGACCCCAGCATCATGTTCGAGTTCAGCCCCGACGCGCGGTTCGAGTTTTTGCATCCCACCGACGCCGGGACGGCGTTCGCCCGCGCGGTGGGCTGCGCGGAGGCGGTCGGGCAGACGCTGTTCATCGCCGGCGGCCCGGACTGCCGGATGACCTACTACGACTTCGTCAACGCCCTGATGACGACGATCGGGATCGGCCCGATCCCGGCCGACGCCTTCGTGCGCCAAGAGCCGCCCCGCTTCTTCGGCGATTGGGTGGACACCGAGGACAGCCAGCGCCTGCTGGGCTACCAGAAACGCGGGCTCGCCGAGCAATTGGCGGACATGAAAAAAGACTTCGGGATGCTGGTGCCGCTGATCCGGGTGGTGCGCCCGCTCGCGACGTGGTTCGTGATCCGCAGCTCGAAATATTTCCAGCAGAACCGGCGAGCCGGCTGAGCGGCCTACTGCACGGTCCGGTTGCGCAGCTTGTCCATCACGCCGCGTACCGCGTTCTCGGTGACCGCCAGCGGCGACATCACCGTCTCGCCCATCTTCAGCATGGTGTCCACCCGCTTGACGATGGTCTCCAGCGGCTCGACCAGCACGACGAGCCGCCGGGCAAGGTCGTCCAGGCTGGACAGCGTCCCGTCGAGGTGGTCGAGGCCGCTCTCCATGCGTTCCACGGTGGCGTTGAGATTGGACAGCGAGCTGTTCAGCTCGGTCATCGTCCGGCTGAGCCCGTCGAGCACGTCTTCGACCTGCTCGACGGTCTTGTCGGCGTTCAGGGCGGCCTGGGTGAGGGTCTTGATCCGGCTTCGCTCGGGCCCGCCGCGCACGGTTCGATCTGCCATGAGGGTAATTATGCGCGCCGCGCGGTCAGTGCGGGAGCTTGGACGCGGCGGCTTCGTCAAGCAGCCAGCGGGTGGTTTCCTGTCCGACGGCACCGGCGGCCGGCACCGACGCCGGGGCCGCGCCATTGATGGCGGCGGCCGCCGCGTCGGCCTTGCCCGCCCCGGACACCATCAGCCACACCTCGCGGGAGCGGCGAATCGCGGGAATGGTCAACGTGATTCGCTGTGGCGGCGGCTTGGGGGAGTCGTCGACGGACACGACCATGCGGCTCGTCTCGAGCACGGCGAGGGTGTCCGGGAAAAGCGAGTTGATGTGGCCCTCGGGCCCCATGCCCAACAGGTGGACATCGAAATTCGGCACCGCTTGGCCGTCGTCGGCGTTGGCGGCCAGCAACTGCTCGTACGCCAGCGCCGCGGCGGGCAGGTCCGCGCCGAACTCGCCGTCGCTGGCCGGCATCGGGTGCACCTGGCTGCCAGGGATGTCGACACGGTCCAGCAGGGCCTCGCGCGCCTGCTTGTCGTTGCGCTCGTCGTCGTCCTCGGGGACGTAGCGTTCGTCACCCCAGAACAGGTGCACATTGGACCAGTCGACGGGCTGGCCGGCCAGGTAGCGCAGCAGCCCGATGCCGGTGCCGCCGCCGGTGAGCACGATCAGCGCCCGTCCCCGCGCCGCCACGGCGGATCGGATGGTCGCGACCAGGCGGGTGCCCGCTGCCTCGACCAGGGCGTCGCTATCCGGGAAAACTTCGACGATCGGGCTCATACGTACTCCACCTTTTCGATGCCTTCGAGCGCTGTCCGGTAGATTTCGTCGGCGTCCAGCCGCCGCAGGTCCTCGGCCAGGCATTCACCGGTTTCCCTGCGCGCCAACGGAACCAGCGCGTCGGGTTTGGCGGTGCGGCTCAGCGTGGCCGTCCTGCCCTCCTGGGGCCGGCTGAGCGCGATGGTCTCGCTGTTGCGGGTCAGCTCCACTTTGAGGTCACCGACCGCCCGGCGCACCGGACCGTCGATGCGGCTGGCCAGCCAGCCGGCCAGGATGTCGAGGGCGGGCTCGGTCTTCAGCCCGGAAACCAGCGCCGACTCGATCGGTTCGTGCGGCGGCTGGTCGACGGCCGACGTCAGCAGCGCCCGCCAGTAGGTGATCCGCGACCAGCACAGGTCGGTGTCGCCGGCGGTGTATCCGGGCAGCCGGCTCTTGATCGCCGACAGCGGGTCGACGCCGTTGGTGGCGTCGGTGATGCGCCGGATTGCCAACCGCCCCAACGGATCCTGGGCGGGCTTGTCCGGGGCGATGTCGGGCCACCACGCCACGACGGGGATGTCGGGCAGCAGGAACGGGATGACCACGCTGGCGGCGTGGCCGGCCAGCGCCCCGGACAGGGTCAGGATCACCACCTCGCCGGCGCCGGAGTCACCGCCCGCGCGCAGCTGTGCGTCCAGGCGCGGCTCCTCGGCGTAGGGATTGCCGCGCATCGTGACGATGATCCGGCTGGGGTGCTCGTGGCTGGCGTCGTTGGCGGCCTTGAGCGATTCCTCCAGCACGGCCTCGCTGTCCGGCGCGATGAGCAGCGTCAGCACCCGCCCCATGGTGACGGCGCCGATCTTTTCGCGCAGCTCGTCGAGCTTCTTGTTGACCGCGTTGGTGGTGGTGCCGGGCAGGTCGACAATCACGGCCGCCGCCATTCCCGGCCGGTGCGGCGCAGCATTTCGAACGCCGAATCCGGGCCCCAGGTGCCCGCCTCGTACGGGTCGGGCTTGCCGTGCGCCGCCCAGTTTGCCAGGACGGGATCGAGGATCTCCCAGGCCAATTCGACCTCCTCGTTGACCGGGAACAGCGACGGCTCGCCGAGCAGGACGTCGAGGATGAGCGCCTCGTAGGCCTCCGGGGATTCTTCGGCGAACGCCGACCCGTAGGAGAAGTCCATGTTGACGTCGCGGACCTCCATCGCGGTGCCGGGCACCTTCGAGCCGAAGCGCAGCGTCGTGCCCTCGTCCGGCTGGATCCGGATGACCATGGCGTTGGCGCCCAGCTCGTCGGTCATGGTGGCGTCGAACGGCAGGTGCGGTGCGCGCTTGAACACCAGCGCGATCTCGGTCACCCTGCGGCCCAGCCGTTTTCCGGTGCGCAAGTAGAACGGCACCCCCGCCCACCGGCGGGTGTCGACCTCGAGCGTGATGGCCGCGAACGTCTCGGTGGTGGAGTCCTTGGCGAACCCCTCCTCGTCGAGCAGCCCGACGACCTTCTCGCCGCCCTGCCAGCCGCCGGTGTACTGCCCGCGACTGGTGGTCTCGTCGAGCGGTTCGGCCAATTGCGTCGCCGAGAGCACCTTGATCTTCTCGGTCTGCAGCGCGGCCGGGTTGAAGCTGACCGGTTCCTCCATCGCGGTCAGCGCCAGCAGCTGCATGAGGTGGTTCTGGATGACGTCGCGCGCGGCGCCGATGCCGTCGTAGTAGCCGGCCCGTCCGCCGAGCCCGATGTCCTCGGCCATGGTGATCTGCACGTGATCGACGTAGTGGGAGTTCCAGATCGGGTCGAACAGCTGGTTGGCGAATCGCAGGGCCAGGATGTTGCGTACCGTCTCCTTGCCCAGGTAGTGGTCGATCCGGAAGACCGCCTCCTCGGGGAAGACGGCGTTGACCGACTTGTTCAGCGCCTGAGCGCTTTCCAGGTCGTGGCCGAACGGTTTCTCGATGACGACGCGGCTCCAGCGGTCGCCCTGCGGGCGGGCCAGGCCGGACTTGTGCAGCTGCTCGCACACCACCGGGAAGGACTTGGGCGGGATCGCCAGGTAGAACGCGTGGTTGCCGCCGGTGCCGCGCTCGGCGTCCAGCTTCTCCAGCGTCTCGGCGAGCCGGGCGAACGCCTCGTCGTCGTCGAAAGCGCCAGGCACGAAACGGAAGCCCTCGGACAGCCGCTCCCAGTTCTCCTCCCGGAACGGGGTGCGGCAGTGGTCCTTGACCGCCTGGTAGACGACCGTGCGGAAATCCTGGGTCTGCCAGTCCCGGCGGGCGAAACCCACCAGGGAGAAGGTGGGGGGCAGTAGCCCGCGGTTGGCCAGGTCGTAGATGGCCGGCATCACCTTCTTGCGGGCCAGGTCGCCGGTGACCCCGAAGATCACCATCCCGCAGGGGCCGGCGATCCTGGGCAGCCGCTTGTCCTGCTTGTCCCGTAACGGGTTACGCCACTGCGCGGCAGCGCGGGCCGGGCTCATTTGGAGGCGGAGTCCAGCTGCTTCTGTGTCTCCCCCAGCAACTCGGTCCAGGACTCCACGAACTTGTCGACGCCCTCTTTCTCCAGCACCACGAAGACGTCGGTGAGCTCGACCCCGACCGCGGCCAGCTTGTCGAACACCCCTTGGGCGGCCTGCGCGGTGCCGGTGACCGTGTCACCCTTCAGGTCGCCGTGATCGGCGACCGCGTTAATCGTCTTCTCCGGCATGGTGTTCACCGTGTTCGGCGCGACCAGCTCGGTGACGTAGAGGGTATCGGGGTAGTCGGGGTTCTTGACGCCGGTGGAGGCCCACAGCGGGCGCTGCACCCGGGCACCGTCGGACTTGAGCGCCGAGTAGCGCTCACCGCCCTCGAAGACCTCCTGGTACGCGGCGTACGCCAGCCGGGCGTTGGCCACACCGGCCGTGCCGCGCAGCGCGAGCGCGTCGTCGGTGCCGATCTTCTCCAGCCGCTTGTCGACCTCGGTGTCCACCCGGGACACGAAAAACGATGCAACCGAATGGATCTTGGACAGGTCGTGCCCGGCCTCGCGGGCCTTCTCCAACCCGGCGAGGTAGGCGTCCATCACCTGGCGGTGGCGTTCCACCGAGAAGATCAGCGTGACGTTGACCGAAATCCCTTCCGCCAGAACGGCGGTGATGGCGGGAATGCCGGCCTTGGTCGCCGGGATCTTGATGAACAGGTTGGGCCGGTCGACGATCTTCCACAGCTCGACGGCCTGCGCGACGGTCTTGTCGGTGTCGCCGGCCAGCCGCGGGTCGACCTCGATCGACACCCGGCCGTCGACCCCGTCGGAGGCCTCCCATTCACGCGCCAGCACGTCGCACCCGTTGCGCACGTCGTCGGTGGTGACCGTGCGCACCGTGGCGTCGACGTCCGCGCCGCGCTCGGCCAGCTCGGCGATCTGGCCGTTGTAGGCGTCGCCCTCGGCGAACGCCTTCTGGAAGATCGACGGGTTAGTGGTCACGCCGACAACGCTTTTGGTGTCGATCAACTCCTGCAAGTTGCCCGACTGCAGCCGTTCCCGCGACAAGTCGTCCAGCCAAACGGACACGCCCGCGGCGCTCAGCGCCGCAAGGTTGGGGTTCTGACCGGCCATGTGAATCACCCTTTCTCAGTTGTCGACGACCTGCTCCGCGGCGGCGGCGACGGCCTCGGCGGTGAAGCCGAACTCGCGGAACAGCGTCTTGTAGTCGGCGGATTCGCCGTAGTGCTCGATCGACACGATCCTGCCGGTGTCGCCGACGAGCTTGTGCCAGGACTGCGCGACGCCCGCCTCGACGGCCACCCGCGCCGAGACCGACGGCGGCAGGACGCTGTCGCGGTATTCCTCGGACTGGGACTCGAACCACTCCACGCACGGCATCGACACCACCCGCGCGACAATGTCGCGGTCCGCCAACAACTTCTGCGCCTCGACAGCGAGCTGCACCTCGGAGCCGGTGCCGATCAGCACCACGTCAGGCTCGTCCCCGCCGTCGTCACCCAGTATGTAGCCGCCCTTTTGGACGCCCTCGAAGTCGGTGCCCTCCAGCACCGGCAGGCCCTGGCGGCTCAGGATCAGCCCGACCGGCCCGCTGCCGTTGCCGCGCGCGAGGATCGTGCGCCAGGCATAGGCCGTCTCGTTGGCGTCGGCCGGGCGCACCACCGACAGTTTCGGAATGGCGCGCAGCGCGGCGAGGTGCTCGATGGGCTGGTGGGTCGGGCCGTCCTCGCCCAGCCCGATGGAGTCGTGGGTCCACACGTAGATGGTGTCGATGTCCATCAGCGACGCCAGCCGCACCGCGGGACGCATGTAGTCGGAGAATTGCAGGAAGGTGCCGCCGTAGGCGCGGGTCGGGCCGTGCAGCACGATGCCGGACAGGATGGCGCCCATCGCGTGCTCGCGCACCCCGAAGTGCAGCGTGCGCCCGTACCAGTGCGCGGTGTAGTCCTTCGTCGAAATCGACGGCGGGCCAAAGGAATCCACCTCGTCCATGGTGGTGTTGTTGCTGCCCGCCAGGTCGGCCGAACCGCCCCACAGCTCGGGCAGCTTCGGCCCCACCGCCGAGAGCACCTTGCCGGACGCCGCGCGGGTGGCCAGCTCCTTGGATCCCGGTTCCCAGCGCGGGATGTCGTCGTCCCAGCCGTCGGGCAGCTTTTCGGCGGTCAGCCGGTCCAGCAGCGCCTTGCGTTCGGGCTCGCGTTGGGCCCACGCGTCGAACTGCGGTTGCCACTTCTCGTGGGCTTCCTTGCCGCGATCGACCAGCTTGCGGGTGTGGGCGATGACGTCGTCGCGCACCTCGAAGTTCTTGTCGGGATCGAATCCCAGGACCTTCTTGACGGCGGCGACCTCGTCGTCGCCCAGGGCCGCACCGTGCGCCTTGCCGGTGTTCATCAGGTTGGGTGCCGGGTAGCCGATGATGGTGCGCAGCTCGATGAACGACGGCCGGTCGGTGACGGCCTGGGCTTTGGCGATCGCGTCGGTGATCGCGACGACGTTCTCGCCGCCCTCCACCCTCTGCACGTGCCAGCCGTAGGCCTCGTAGCGTGCGGCGGTGTCCTCGCACAGGGCGATGTTGGTGTCGTCCTCGATGGAGATCTGGTTGTGGTCGTAGAAGACGATGAGGTTGCCCAGCTGCTGCACGGCCGCCAGCGACGACGCCTCCGACGTCACACCTTCCTCGATGTCGCCATCGGAGGCGATCACATAGATGTAATGGTCGAACGGGCTGGTCCCCGGCTCGGCGTCCGGGTCGAACAGGCCCCGCTCGTAGCGCGACGCCATCGCCATCCCGACGGCCGACGCCAGCCCCTGGCCCAGCGGGCCGGTGGTGATCTCGACGCCCTTGGTGTGCCGGAACTCCGGGTGTCCGGGCGTCTTGGACCCCCAGGTGCGCAGCGACTCGATGTCGGAGAGCTCCAGGCCGAACCCGCCCAGATACAGCTGCAGGTACAGCGTCAGGCTGCTGTGCCCACACGACAGCACGAACCGGTCGCGGCCCAGCCAGTAGGTGTCGCTGGGGTCGTGGCGCATGACGCGCTGAAACAGCGTGTAGGCCAGGGGGGCCAGGCTCATCGCCGTCCCGGGATGGCCGTTGCCGACCTTTTGGACGGCGTCGGCGGCCAGCACCCGGATCGTGTCGACCGCAGCCGAATCGATCTCGGTCCAGTCGTCGGGCAGGTGCGGTTCGGTCAGCGTGGAGATCTCTTCGAGTGTGGTCACAACCTCGGTCCTTGGGTCATCAAGCTGATATTGCTCACCCTAATGCGGGAGCGCCGGCTCTTACAGCGCAGAGTCTCGGATACCCACGGCCGGCCGGTGTGAAAAATTACGCGGCGGCCGATCGGGCCCGGTGATCAGTCCGGGGATCCGGCATAAATCCGCGGAGGGGACCCTGAGGGCAGGCCACTGCCCCCACGCGGTCTACCATCGTGCGTAGTAGATGCTGCGCGCTGCTGCGACCCCGAGGAGTTATTGCGTGAGCGTTCGCGGGCGCGTCGCGCCCCCCAGCCCAGGACTGAGCACGCGGGTGCGCGGCACGCTCTTGGCGTACCTGGCGCTGACCAAGCCGCGGGTGATCGAACTGCTGCTGGTCACGGCGATACCCGCCATGCTGCTCGCCCATCGCGGCACGGTGAATCCGCTGCTGATCCTGGACACCCTGATCGGCGGGATGCTGGCCGCCGGGGGCGCCAACACGCTCAACTGCGTGGCCGACGCCGACATCGACAAGGTGATGAAGCGCACCGCGCGCAGGCCGCTGGCGCGGGCGGCGGTGCCGACGCGAAACGCATTCGTGTTGGGGCTGGTGCTCAGCGTGGGGTCGTTCTGCTGGCTCTGGTGGACGACCAAC
Organism: Mycobacterium sp. NGS57; assembly: GCF_059812405.1. Taxonomy (NCBI): domain Bacteria; kingdom Bacillati; phylum Actinomycetota; class Actinomycetes; order Mycobacteriales; family Mycobacteriaceae; genus Mycobacterium; species Mycobacterium sp. NGS57. The sequence continues at coordinate 529,535 of NZ_JCALCP010000001.1, forward strand.
CTGCTGTCCGGGCTGCTGGCCGTCGCCACCATCTCGTTCTACGTGTTGATCTACACACTGGTGCTCAAGCGCCGCACGTCGCAGAACGTCGTGTGGGGCGGTGCGGCCGGCTGTATGCCGGTGATGATCGGCTGGTCGGCCATCACGGACACCATCGCCTGGCCGGCGCTGGTGATGTTCGCGATCATTTTCTTCTGGACGCCGCCGCACACCTGGGCTTTGGCGATGCGCTATAAGGACGACTACCGGGCGGCCGGCGTGCCGATGTTGCCCGTCGTGGCGACCGAGCGTCAGGTCACCAAACAGATCCTGATCTACACCTGGCTGACCGTGTTCGCGACGCTGGCGCTCGCGCTGGCCACCGGTTGGTTGTACGCGGCGGTCGCCCTGGTCGCCGGGGTGTGGTTTTTGGCGATGGCCCACCAGCTCTACGCCGGCGTGCGCGCCGGCGAGCCGGTCAAGCCGCTGCGGCTGTTCCTGCAGTCGAACAACTACCTGGCGGTGGTGTTCTGCGCGCTGGCGATCGACTCGGTCCTCGCCCTGCCGACGCTGCTCTGAGCCGCTAAGGCAGCAGCACGATCGAGCCCGCCGTCTTGCGGCCCTGCAAATCCTCATGCGCGCGGGCCGCCTCGGCCAGCGGGTAGCGCCCGCCCACCTCCACGGTGATGGCACCGCCCGTGATCGCCTCGAACAATTCTCGTGCCCGCCAACCGAACTCGTCGGCCGTGCGGACGAAGTGAGCCAGGCCGGGCCGAGTCAAAAACACCGAGCCGGCGGCGTTGAGGCGCTGCGGGTCGACGGGTGGAACCGGTCCGCTGGCGGCGCCGAACAGCGCCAGCGTGCCGCGGACGGCCAGGCTGGCCAGGCTGGCGTCGAAGGTCGTCGCCCCCACCCCGTCGTACACCACCGGCACCCCGTCGCCTCCGGTCAACGCGCGAATCTTGGCGCCGAACTCCGCCGCGTCGTCGGGATAGGGCAGCACCTCGTCGGCGCCGGCCCGCTTCGAGATCTGCGCCTTCTCCGGTGTCGAGACCGTCGTGATGACGCGGGCGCCCAGCAGTTTGGCCCACTGCGTCAAAATCAGTCCGACGCCGCCGGCGCCGGCATGCACCAGCACCGTGTCGCCGCTCTGCACCGGATAAAGCGATTTCAAAAGGTAATGCGAAGTCAAACCCTTAAGCAGCACCGAAGCCGCCACCTCGGACGTCACGTCATCTGGCACCCTTGCGGTCAAAGATGCTGGTGCCGTGGAGAATTCGGCATAGCTGCCGGACGCCATCGGGGTGACCACCCGATCGCCCGTACGCAGGCCGCCGACGCCCTCGCCGGTGTCGACGACGTCGCCGCACAGCTCCAGGCCGAGAATGAACGGCAACTCTCGTGGATATAGCCCGGAACGGTAATAGGTGTCAATGTAGTTGACGCCGATGGCCTCGGAGTTGATCAACACCTCGCCGGGGCCGGGCTCGGGCCGGGCCGTCTCCACGTAGCGCAGAACTTCGGGGCCGCCGATTTCGCTGACTTCGATTGCGTGCATGGAGATATCATGCCCGGGCATGAAGCTGGCGCGGCCGGACGTCTTCCATCCGCGCATCGTGCTGGCCGGTGAGCAGGGCGACGACGCCGGCCTGGTGGCGGCGCTGAGGCATCGCGGCCTGCACGCCCGCTGGTTGGCGTGGGGCGAGCCGCAGACCGGTCGCGCGGACCTGGTGATCCTGCGCGCGGCCCCCGCGGCCGGCGAGTTCGCGGCCTGGCGCAAACACGTGAAGCGCCTGCTGAACCCGCCCGACGCGGTCGCCTGGAATCTGGATGAGAAATACCTGCGCGACCTCGAGGGCGCCGGCGTGCCCACACTGCCCGGCGGGAAACCGGAGGCGGCGCTGATCTTTCTGGGCGGCAAGCAGTCGCATTCCTGGCCGGTGCGGCCGGAGTTCGAGTCGTGGGACCTCGGTTACGTCGCGATCGCGGCGGCGGCCGAGCGCGTCGGAATCACCCCGCGCGACTTGCTCTACGCGCGCGCCGACGTGACGGGGGACCGCCTCGTGGCGCTCGACCTCGTCGCGCCCTCGCTGGGCTGGCAGCACCTGGACGCCGCGGCCCGCGACTCGGCCCAGCGCGAGTTCGCGCTTGCCGTCGAATCAGCTTGCGAGCGGCTCGGGTTGGGCCCGCTCTCGCATCGACGCCCATAGCGCCGCGGTGGCCGCGGTGCACGCCGCCGCCCCGGCGACGTGCACGGCCACCAAGACCGCGGGCACCCCGGTGTAGTACTGCGCGGTGCCGACGGCGGCCTGCGCGCACACCAGGACGAGCAGTACGCCCAGCCGCAGCAGGACGGCCCGGCCCGCGCGCACCGCCAGCAACCCGAAGCCGAGCCCGACCAGCAGGGCCAGGTAGGAAACCAGCAGCGACGAATGCGCGTGCACCAGCGTGGTGATCTCGACCTTCAGCCGGGGCACCGTGCGGCTGGGGCTGCGGTCACCGGCGTGCGGGCCGGCGGCGGTGACCAGGGTTCCGGTCACCAGCACCGCGGCCAGGTTCAGCCCGGTCAGCGCCGTGAGCACGCGCAGCGGGCGGGCCACCCGCTCCCGAACCACGCCGCTATCGGGCTCGCCGACCTTGACGAAGAGCAGCACCGACAGCCACACCATCGCCATCGACGTCAGCAGGTGCACGGCCACCGTCCACCACAGCAGCCCGGTGCGCACCGTGACGCCGCCGATGACCGCCTGCACCACCGTCGACGCCGGCATCAACCACGCGTAGACGAGGACCTCGCGCCGCCGGCGCGCCCGGGTCACGGCCAGCACGGCCAGGGCCGCGGCGATGACCACGGCGAAGGTGACCATCCGGTTGCCGAACTCGACGGCCTGGTGGATCCGCGGCACCTCGGCGTGGGCCACCGGGACGAAGCTGCCCGGAAAGCACTGCGGCCAGGTGGGGCAGCCCAGCCCCGACGCGGTGACGCGCACGATCGCGCCGGTGACGGCGATGCCGCCCTGGGTGAGGATGACGAGCGCGGCGATCGCCTGCTGGGCGCGCGGGCTGGGCTCGGGAAGCAGATCGATTAGCCCCAGCAGCGTTCGTCGTAGCACCGCCCGATCGTAGCGACGACTACGTCATGTAGTAGAAGCGGCCGTTGACTCTGCGCTGAGGGCGCCTCGTACTCGAACTTTTACGCCCTGGACGCAGAGTCAATGAGCAAAGCACTCAGGTGAAGCGGAACCAGCGCAGCGCGGCCAGCGCGGCCAGCGCGCCCCACACCGCGAGGACGACGACGCCGAACCAGTCCACCGACAGCGTCATCGCTTGCGACAGCGCCTCGGTGAGCGCGCCCGACGGGGTCAGCCGGGCGGCCCACTTGACCGCGGTCGGGATCATCGAGGTTTCCAGGGTCAGCGCGCCGAGGCCGGCGAAGACGAACCACATCAGGTTGGCCACCGCGAGCACGATCTCGGCCCGCAGCGTCCCGCCGAGCAGCAGCCCGAGGGCGGTGAAGCCCGCGGTGCCCAGCGCGATCACCGCCGCGCCCAGCGCCAGCGCGGCGGGGGCGGGCCGCCAGCCCAACGCAAAACCGATGGCGCCCAACAGGATTGCCTGCAGGAACACCACCGTGACCACCGCCAGCGACTTGCCGGCGATGATCCCCCAGACCGGCAGCGGGGTGGCCCCGAGCCGCTTCAACGCCCCGTAGCGGCGGTCGAAGGCGACCGCGATCGCCTGCCCGGTGAAGGCGGTCGAGATGACGGCCAGGGCCATGATGACCGGCGTGAACACCGCCGCCCGATGCCGGCCGAATTCACCGAACGGCAACAGGGTCAGGCCGACCAGCATCGTGATCGGGATGAACATGGTCAGTAGCAGTTGCTCGCCGTTGCGCAGCAGCAGCCTGAGCTCCAGGCCGAACTGCGCCGCGAGCATCCGGGGCACCGCGCTGGGGCGCGGGTCGGGGGTGAAAGTCCCGGCGGGAAAAGGGGATTCGGTCATGGCCGCAACTTCCTGCCGGTCAGGTCGAGGAAGACGTCCTCGAGGCTTCGTTGCTCGACGCGCATGTCGGTGGCCAGCACGTCGATGCGCGCGCACCACGCCGTGACGGTCGCCAGCACCTGCGGGTCGACCGGGCCCTCGACCAGGTACTCGCCCGGCGTCACCTCGCTGGCTTTGTAGTCCTCCGGCAGGGCGGCGGTCAGCAGGGACAGGTCCAGGCGGGGCGGTGCGGTGAACCGCAGCTGGTCTTTGGCGCCCGAGCGCATCAGCTCCGTCGGCGTGCCGGAGGCCACCGTCGCCCCGTTGTCGATGATGACGATCCGGTCGGCGAGCTCCTCGGCTTCCTTGAGCTGGTGGGTGGTCAGCAGCACCGTCACGCCGTCGCGGCGCAGCGCGTCGATCAGTTCCCACACCAGCAGCCGGGCGTGGGCGTCCATGCCGGCGGTGGGTTCGTCGAGGAACACCAGTTCGGGCCGTCCGACCAGCGCACACGCCAGTGCCAGGCGTTGCTGCTGCCCGCCGGAGAGCCGCCGGTAGGTGGTGCGCGCGGCGTCGGTCAGCCCCAGGGTGTCCAGCAGCCACGCCGGGTCCAGCGGGTCGGCGGCGTAGGCGGCCACCAGGTCGAGCATCTCGCCCGCGCGCGCCGCGGGGTAGCCGCCGCCACCCTGCAGCATCACCCCGATGCGCGCCCGCAACCGCGCGTTGTCGGCGATCGGGTCCAGGCCGAGCACCTCGATCGTGCCGGCGTCGGGACGCACGAAGCCCTCGCACATCTCGACCGTCGTGGTCTTGCCCGCGCCGTTGGGTCCGAGCAGGGCCAGCACCTCGGCGGCGTGCACGTCCAGATCGAGTTCGGAGACGGCGGTGGTCGACCCGTAGCGCTTGCTCACCCCGCGCAGCCGGACGACCGCTTCGGGGACGTGGGGGGCCGAGGTCACGTGGAGTCAGCGTAGGCGTCGGGCGCGGGCTCGGAAGCGCGGGTGGCCCCGCCCTCGGGCACGCTGCCGGCAACCGCGGGCCGGTCCGGCTCGCGCTGCCCGTTGGGCGGCCTGCGCCAGGGCAGGCGGGTGTAGGTCACGGCGATCAGCGCCAGCACGATGATGCTGCTGGCCAGAGTGGCGTCGACGATCTGGAACAGCGCGAAGCGGTCGCCGTTGGCCGTCGGGCCGAAGATCCCGACGATCAGGGTGATCAGGATCGCCGCCACCCGGAATCCGGTGCGGGTCGCCCAGGCCGCCAGCGGGATGATCGCCCACAGCAAATACCACGGCTGCACGACGGGAAACAGCAGCACGGTGACGCCCAGCGCGACGCCCAGGCCGCCGATCGGGTGCAGGCGGCCGCGGAAGACGGCGAACAGCAGCCAGGCCACCATGATCGTGATGATCAGTACGCCGATGCCACGCGTGAGCCCCAGCACCGCCGTGGTGTGGTCGCCCAGCCCCAGCAGGATTCCGACCTGCCCGGTGCCCAGGGCCAGCAACGTGGGCGGGGACATCCAGCTGCGCACCACGTTGGCGGTGCCCAGGGTGTAGATCCAGCCGAATCCCAGCCCGCTGGCCCAGCCGACGAGCGCCATCACCGCCAGCGACAAGGCGGTCATCGCGCCGCCCGCGAGGAACAGCGCCCGCAGGCTGCCCCCGCAGCGGTAGGCCAGCGCCACCGTGACGAACCCCAGCGCCAGCAGCGACGGCAACTTCACCTGCGACGACAGGGTGATCAGGACGGCGCCCGCGAGCAGCATCCCCAGCGGTCGCCAGTCCGGGCCGGGCCGCCACGACGTGGGCAGCAGTTGCGTCGAGTCGATACCGCGCAGCGCGAACTCGGCGCCGGCCAGCATCAGCCCGAGCATCAGCGCCTCGTTGTGAACGCCGGCGACCAGATGCATGATCAGCAGCGGATTGGCCGCGCCCAGCCACAGCGCGCTGACCTCGGCGACGCCGCAGCGGCGGGCCAGCCGCGGGGTGGCCCACACGATCAGGCCCACCCCGATCAGCACCACGATCCGGTGGCAGAGCACGGCGGCGACGATGTTCTCCCCGGTCAGCGCCGAGATCCCGCGCCCGATCCACAGGAACAGCGGGCCGTAGGGCGCCGGCGTCTCCCGCCACAGCGTGGGAACGGACAGCGTGAACACGTGCGACAGCCCCAGCCCGGACGCCGGGCCGACCCGGTAGGGGTCGAGGCCCTCCAGCGAGATCTGGCTCTGCGCCAAATAGGAGTAGACGTCCTTGCTGTACATCGGCGGCGCGATCAGCAGCGGGAGGACCCACAACAGCAGGGTGCGGTCGAGGTCGCCGCGCGACATGCGCCGGTTGCCCAGCGCGAACCGGCCGAGCATCAGCCAGGCCAGCGCCATCATGACCGCCCCGGTCGTCGTCATCGTCAGCGACACGGTCTGAATGCGCGAAGGCAGGTTGAGCAGCCGAACCCCGAAGGTGGGGTCCTGCACGACGGGCCGGGCGCCCGCGCCCAGCGCGCCGATTGCCATCACGAAGGTTCCGGCCGCGCCGAACAGCCGGGTGCGCTGCAGCGCGGTCAGCTCGGTATCGTTCAGCGGCGAGCCCACCGCTTGCTCGTCGCCGTGCAGGCTGGCGATCGACGAGCTGAGCGTGTGGTGGCGGGCAGCCATCAGAGCAGACTAGCCGTCCGGCAATGTGACCAGCGCAACGCCGGGACAGGGCACCCTTGCTAGACCGATCCGCGGAATTGCGTCACACTGGTGTTGTGAAAATCCGAACCAGCCTGGATGACGCCGCGCCCGTCGCGGCCGTGTCAGTGCAGGACGGCCACACGCGGCGCGCCATCGTGCGTCTGCTGCTGGAATCCGGATCGATCACCGCCGTCGAGATCGGTGAGCGGCTCGGCCTGGCACCCGCCGGCGTGCGGCGCCACCTGGAGGCGCTGATCGAGGCGGGCGACGCCGAGTCGGCGCCGGCCGCGGCCTGGCAGCAGGTGGGGCGCGGGCGTCCCGCCAAGCGCTTCCGGCTGACGGCGGCCGGCCGCGCCAAGCTCGACCACGCCTACGACGACCTGGCCGCGGCGGCCATGCGCCAGCTGCGGGAAATCGGTGGCGAGGACGCCGTCCGCACGTTCGCCCGGCGGCGCATCGACGCGATCCTGGACGGTGTCCAGGCCGCCGACGGTCCCGACGACGACGCCGTCGAGGCGGCCGCCGAGCGGGTGGCCGGGGCGCTGACCGAGGCCGGCTACGTGGCCACCACCGCCCGCGTCGGCGGGCCCATCCACGGGGTGCAGATCTGCCAGCACCACTGCCCGGTGTCGCACGTCGCCGAGGAGTTTCCCGAGTTGTGTGAAGCCGAGCAGCAGGCCATGGCCGAGGTGCTCGGAACCCACGTGCAGCGGTTGGCGACCATCGTCAACGGCGACTGCGCCTGCACCACGCATGTGCCGCTCACCACCGAAGCCGATCCGGCAGTTCGACGCACAGCCCGCGTCGAACCCACCACGAGCAAGCAAGGAGCGCCGTTATGACCCTCAGCCCAGAGGCCACCAAGGCCGCTGTCGCCGCGGAGCCGATGACCCAGGAAGAGGCGATCGCCTCGCTGGGACGGTACGAGTACGGCTGGGCCGACTCCGACATCGCGGGTGCCAGCGCGCAGCGCGGGCTCTCCGAAGCGGTCGTGCGTGACATCTCGGCGAAAAAGAGCGAGCCGGAGTGGATGCTGGAAGCCCGGCTGAAGGCACTGCGGACCTTCGTCAAGAAGCCGATGCCGACGTGGGGTTCCGACCTCAGCGGCATCGACTTCGACAACATCAAGTACTTCGTGCGGTCCACCGAGCAGCAGGCGCAGAGCTGGGAGGACCTCCCCGAGGACATTCGCAATACCTACGACCGCCTGGGCATCCCGGAAGCCGAGAAGAATCGCTACGTCGCCGGCGTGGCGGCCCAGTACGAGTGCCTGGCCGGCGACACCCTTGTGTGGACGGCCAACCGCGGTCAGATCCCGATCAAAGATGTTCAGTTCGGCGATCGGGTGTTTTCGTACGACGAAGACGCCGAGCGCTTTGTGGTTGCGCCGGTCAAGGCGTCGGCGCAGACCGACACCCGGCTCACTTACGCAGTGCAGACGACGCGCCGCAGCATCCGCGCGACCGACAATCACCCGATGCTGGTGCTGCGCGACGAGCGCAAGCCAGGTCGCCAGCGCCGCCGGTACGCGCGCCGCTGGGTGACTGTCGGCGAGATCACGCCGGGCGATTTCATTGCCGTGCCACGGCAGGTGCCCGAATTTGGTGCCAGCGTGGATCTTCCGAGCATTGCCGGGTTCAAATCACCGGCAACGAGCTCCGTCGACCTGATGTGGCTGTTGGGCCTGTACATCGGCGACGGCAACCTGCACCTCTCGACGAGGACGTATCGCGTTCAATTCGCAATCCCGGCAATGGATGCCGAGCTTCGTGCCGAGCTGGCACGCGTCGTCGGTGATTTGTTCGGGCTCCGTTGTGTCGAGGCCGACGAATACCGCGTCGTGGTGAACTCCAAGGCGCTGACCGAATTGATTGTCGAACTCGGCTTCGGCGGCCTGTCGCTGACGAAGCGGGTGCCCGACTGGGTCTACGGCCTGCCCGTCGATCAGCGGCTCGCGTTCCTCGGCGGCTGGGTCGACGCTGACGGCTATGTAGGCCCCGACAAGAGCGGTTCGATCTTGTTGACCTGCGCCAATGAGCCGCTCATCGGTCAAGCGCGCGAATTGGCGCAGCTCTCCGGATTGCGGACCGGCGGCCCGTGGTCGTTCACCCAGCCATACCGCCACGCGCCCGAGCGCACGCAGATCGCTTGGCGGCTCGGCATTTCCGGCGACTTCGAGCGCCTCGGCTGCCGGAACCCCAAGCGCACGGATCGCTTCGGGCGTCGCCGTTACATGCATTCGTCCAGCAGCGCGAACGGGACGACGATCCGGGCGCACTGTAACGATTGGCTCGGCTTCGAGCGCGTCAAGTCGATCGAGCCGTACGAGGTCGAACCGGTATACGACATCGAGGTCGACGGGCCGCACAATTTTGTCGCTGAAGGTCTCGTCGTGCACAACTCCGAGGTCGTTTACCACAAGATCCGGGAAGACCTTGAAGCACAAGGGGTTATCTTCGTCGACACCGACACCGGTCTGCGGCAGTACGAGGACATCTTCAAGCAGTACTTCGCCACGGTGATCCCGGCCGGGGACAACAAGTTCTCCGCGTTGAACACCGCCGTGTGGAGCGGTGGGTCGTTCATCTATGTGCCACCCGGTGTGCACGTCGACATCCCGCTGCAGGCCTACTTCCGGATCAACACCGAGAACATGGGCCAGTTCGAGCGGACGTTGATCATCGTCGACGAGGGCGCCTACGTCCACTACGTGGAAGGCTGCACCGCGCCGGTGTACTCGTCGGCCTCGTTGCACTCGGCGGTGGTGGAGATCATCGTCAAGCCGGGTGGACGCTGCCGCTACACCACGATCCAGAACTGGTCCAACAACGTCTACAACCTGGTCACCAAGCGGGCCCGCGCCGAGGCCGGCGCCACCATGGAGTGGGTCGACGGCAACATCGGGTCGAAGGTGACCATGAAGTACCCGGCGGTCTGGATGACGGGCGAACACGCCAAGGGCGAGGTGCTCTCGGTGGCATTCGCCGGCGAGGACCAGCACCAGGATGCGGGCGCCAAGATGCTGCACCTGGCGCCGAACACCTCCAGCAACATCGTGTCCAAGTCCGTGGCCCGCGGCGGCGGTCGCACGTCCTACCGCGGCCTGGTGCAGGTGAACAAGGGTGCCCACGGGTCGCGCTCCAGCGTGAAATGCGATGCGCTCCTGGTCGATACGATCAGCCGCAGCGACACCTACCCCTACGTCGACATCCGCGAGGACGACGTCACGATGGGCCACGAGGCCACCGTGTCGAAGGTCAGCGAGAACCAGCTGTTTTACCTGATGAGCCGCGGGCTGACGGAGGAAGAGGCCATGGCCATGGTGGTGCGCGGCTTCGTCGAGCCGATCGCCAAAGAGCTGCCCATGGAGTACGCCCTGGAGCTCAACCGGCTGATCGAGCTGCAGATGGAAGGCGCGGTCGGCTAGTGACGAATCTGACCGAAGCGGTTGAGGGTTCGGGCCTGACCGCACTCAACAAGGGGGAGCTGTTCTCCTCCTTTGATGTTGACGCATTCGAGGTCCCGCACGGCCGCGACGAGATCTGGCGATTCACCCCACTACGCCGGTTGCGCGGGCTGCACGACGGTTCCGCGATCGCCACCGGCAAGGTGCAGATCGACGTCAGCGAGCACCCCGGTGTACGGACCGAGACCGTGCGGCGCGGTGACGAGCGGCTCGGCCAGGGTGGTGTTCCCGCCGATCGGGTTGCCGCCCAGGCGTTTTCGTCGTTCAATGTCGCGACGGTGGTCACCGTGGGGCGGGATGCGCGGGTCGACGAGCCGATCAACATCACCGTCGACGGCCCCGGCGCAGGCGCGACCGCCTATGGGCACCTGCAGATCCGCGTCGAGGAGCTCGGCGAGGCGGTCGTGGTGATCGACCAGCGCGGCAGCGGAACGTACGCCGACAACGTCGAATTCGTCGTCGACGACGCCGCCCGGCTCACCGTGGTGTGGCTCGCCGACTGGGCCGACGACGCCGTGCACGTCAGCATGCACCACGCCAAGCTCGGCAAGGATGCGGTGCTGCGCCACGTCGCCGTCACGCTCGGCGGCGAGCTGGTGCGCATGACCGCCACTGTGCGCTTCTCCGGCCCCGGCGGTGACGCCGAGCTGCTGGGGCTGTACTTCGCCGACGACGGCCAGCACCTCGAGTCGCGCCTGCTCGTCGACCACGCGCAGCCGAACTGCAAGTCCAACGCGCTCTATAAGGGTGCGCTGCAAGGAGATCCGGAGTCGCAGCGCCCGGATGCCCACACCGTCTGGGTGGGTGACGTGCTGATCCGCGCCGAAGCGACCGGTACCGACACCTTCGAGGTGAATCGCAACCTGGTCCTCACCGACGGGGCGCGTGCGGACTCGGTGCCCAACTTGGAGATCGAGACCGGCGAGATCGCCGGCGCCGGACATGCCAGCGCCACCGGGCGTTTCGACGACGAGCAACTGTTCTACCTGCGCTCGCGTGGGATCCCGGAAGACCAGGCCCGGCGGCTGGTGATCCGCGGCTTCTTCGGCGAGATCATCTCCAAGATCGCGGTGCCCGACGTCCGCGAACGCCTCACCGCAGCCATCGAACACGAACTGGCCATTACCGAATCGAGAGCAGCTTCATGACGACTTTGGAAATCAAAGACCTGCACGTCAGCGTCGACAACCCCAACGCCGCTGAGGGAGAGCGAGAGATTCCCATCCTCAACGGCGTCGACCTGACCGTGAAATCCGGTGAGACGCACGCGCTGATGGGCCCCAACGGCTCCGGCAAGTCCACGCTGTCCTATGCCGTTGCCGGACATCCGAAGTACCGGGTGACCTCGGGTTCCATCACCCTGGACGGCGAGGACGTGCTGGCGATGAGCACCGACGAGCGCGCCCGGGCGGGCATCTTTTTGGCCATGCAGTACCCCGTCGAGGTGCCCGGGGTTTCGGTGTCGAACTTCTTGCGTTCGGCGGCGACCGCCGTGCGGGGGGAGGCCCCGAAGCTGCGGCACTGGGTCAAAGAGTTCAAGGGGGCGATGACATCGCTCGAGATCGATCCCGCGTTCGCCGAGCGCAACGTCAACGAGGGATTCTCCGGCGGCGAGAAGAAGCGCCACGAGATCCTGCAGCTGGAGTTGCTCAAGCCCAAGATCGCCATCCTGGACGAAACCGACTCCGGGCTGGATGTCGATGCGCTGCGGGTGGTCAGCGACGGAGTGAACCGCTACGCCGAAGCCGAGCACGCCGGGATCCTGCTGATCACGCACTACACCCGCATCCTGCGCTACATCCACCCGGAATACGTACACGTATTCGTCGGTGGCCGCATCGCAGAATCCGGCGGCCCGGAACTGGCCGACGAACTCGAGCAGAACGGTTACGTCCGCTTTTCCCAAGCGGCCGCCGCGGGGGCGTAAACGTGACCCGCTCGGTGACCCCGCTGGACGTCGCGGCGATCCGCGCCGACTTCCCCATTCTCAAGCGCGTGATGCGCGGCGGAAAGCAGCTGGCTTACCTGGATTCCGGCGCGACGTCGCAGCGTCCGCTGCAGGTGCTCGACGCCGAACGCGAGTTCCTGGTCACGTCCAACGGCGGGGTACACCGCGGCGCGCACCAGCTGATGGAAGAGGCCACCGACGCCTACGAGCAGGGCCGTGCCGACATCGCGTCATTCGTGGGTGCGCTCGCCGACGAGCTCGTCTTCACCAAGAACGCCACCGAAGCTCTCAACCTGGTGTCATATGTGCTGGGCGACAGCCGATTCGAGCGCGGCGTCGGTCCTGGCGACGTGATCGTCGTCACCGAGCTCGAGCACCACGCCAACCTGGTTCCGTGGCAGGAGCTGGCCCGGCGCACCGGGGCAGGGCTGCGCTGGTACGGCGTCACGGACGACGGGCGCATCGACCTGGACTCGCTGCGGCTCGACGAGCGCGTCAAAGTCGTCGCGTTCAGCCATCATTCCAACGTCACCGGCGCGCTGGCCCCGGTGGGCGAGCTGGTCTCGCGGGCCAGGGCCGTGGGCGCGCTGACCGTGCTGGACGCCTGCCAGTCGGTGCCGCACCGGTCGGTCGACTTCCGCGCGCTCGACGTCGACTTCGCCGCGTTCTCCGGGCATAAGATGCTGGGCCCCAACGGGATCGGTGTTCTCTACGGCCGCGCCGAACTGCTATCGGCGCTGCCACCGTTCCTCACCGGCGGCTCGATGATCGAGAACGTGACCATGGAAGCGTCCACCTATGCGGCGCCACCGCAGCGCTTCGAGGCGGGCACCCCGATGACCTCTCAGGTAGTCGGGTTGGCCGCGGCGGCCCGATACCTCGACGACCTCGGCATGGACGCGGTGGAAGCCCACGAACGCGAGTTGGTCTCGGCGACCATCGAGGGCCTGTCGGGCATCGACGGCGTGCGCATCATCGGGCCCGCCTCGACGGAAAACCGTGGTTCCCCGGTGGCGTTCGTGGTCGACGGCGTGCACGCGCACGACGTCGGGCAGGTGCTCGACGACGAGGGCGTCGCGGTGCGCGTCGGCCACCACTGCGCGTTGCCGCTGCACCGCAGGTTCGGGCTGGCGGCCACGGCGCGGGCGTCGTTCGCGGCTTACAACACCCTCGACGAGGTCGACCGCCTGGTGGCCGGCGTGCGCCGCGCCCTGGATTTCTTTGGGAGAGAATGACCTTGCGCCTAGAGCAGATCTACCAGGACGTGATCCTCGATCACTACAAGCACCCACAGCACCGCGGGTTGCGGGAACCGTTCGGCGCAGAGGTGTTTCACGTCAACCCGGTCTGCGGTGACGAAATCACGCTGCGGGTCACACTGTCCGACGACGGTGCGCGCGTCGTTGACGTCTCCTACGACGGGCAGGGCTGTTCGATCAGCCAGGCGGCCACCTCGGTGCTCACCGAACAGGTGATCGGACACAGCGTGCCCGAGGCGCTCGACACCATCGCCGCGTTCATCGAAATGGTGTCGTCGCGGGGAACTGTCGCGGGCGACGAGGACGTCCTGGGAGACGGAGTCGCGTTCGCCGGAGTGGCCAAATACCCGGCGCGGGTGAAGTGCGCCCTGCTGGGATGGATGGCATGCAAGGATGCGCTGGTTCGGGCCGGCGCGACTGAACACGTACTGGCCCATGCCAGTAGAGCCCTCGAGGAGGTCAGGGATGAGCGAAACCACCGCACCGCATGACGAGTTGCTAGCCGATGTGGAGGAGGCGATGCATGACGTCGTCGACCCCGAATTGGGCATCAACGTCATGGATCTCGGCCTGGTGTACGGCTTGGAGGTCAGCCACGGCGAGATGGGCCCGGTGGCTTTGATCAACATGACGCTGACGTCGCCGGCTTGTCCGCTGCAAGACGTGATCGCCGACCAGTCACACAGCGCGTTGGTCGGCGCCGGTCTGGTCGACGACATGCAGATCACCTGGGTGTGGGACCCGCCGTGGGGCCCGGACAAGATCACCGACGACGGGCGCGAGCAGCTGCGCGCTTTGGGCTTCACCGTCTGAACTCGCGCGCTGGAAGCTTCCGGCCACGTCCTTAGTGGTGGTGGAACGGAATGTGGATGGGCAGGTGGGGCAGGTGCAGATGCGGGTGCGGGCGCCCCATCGGCGGGCACGCCTGCAGGGCGATCGTCACCGCTTGCAGCGCGCCGCCGCTGTTCGTTCCCTGGGCCCCCATGCATGTGCCGTTCCCGATCGCGTCAGAGCTCGAGGGTGTCTGCTTGTTGTAGGTGGTCGAGTCGGCGACAGTCACATTGGTGGGCGCCGGTTGCGGGCCGAGGCCGCTGACGGCGATGGTGTTACCCGAAACCGAGGTGACCATCCCGTAGAAACCGGCCGGCGGCGGACACTTCCCGTCGATGGCGGGCGTGACCGTCACGGCTTGCGCAGTGATCGCGGCAGGGGGAGGAGCGCTCTGCGGAGCGGCGCGCACGTTGATGCAACTGCCTTCAGTGATGTCGGCCAGCTTGGCGGGGGTCTGCTCGACGACCCTGGTCTGCGGGGTGAAGTCCACCGTGGCCGATCCCGTGCGCGTCCGGAGCTGGATCGTGCCGCCCGAAACCGACTGGACCAGGCCCTCGACGTAGTCCTTGGGGATGGGCGGCGGTGGCGGGGGAGCCGGCGGGGGCGGCCCGCCCGGTGCGGCGCTCGACGGGACCGCCGTCACCGCCGGCTTGCCGTCGTTGCTGTTGTTGGTCGCGCCGTCCGAGTGGCACATGGCGACGCTCAGCGCGAGGGCGGCGATGACGGCGACCAGCGCGATTTGGGCCAGGCGGGGCTTGACCGTCAAGGCAGGCATCGACGCGCTCCGATCGTGAATCACCGGTTTTGACGCCGGGTACCCGCTCGGAGCCGGATTTCACGAACCGGTAGCGCGGATCACCCGCCCTGGCCGTGCGTCCCCTTGCTCGGGCACTTGCCGTCCTGGGCCGCGCGCAGCTTGATGGTCGTCGCCTGCAGCGTGCCGCCGTTGTCCAGGGTGCCGCGCGCCGAGACGCACTTGCCCTGCGCGATCGCGTCGGGCGTCGCGGTGACGGTCTTGGAGTACGTCGTCTTGTCGTCCACGGTCACCGGCGTCTGGGTGGTGTTGCCGCGGTCGTCGGTGCCCGCGACAGTGACGGTGTTGCCCGTCACCGAGGCGACCGAGCCGCGGATCGGCTTCGGTTTCGCGGGCGGCGGCGTCGCGGTGCCCGAAGGAGGCGGCGGCGTGCTCGAGCCCGGCTGGTTCTCCTTGGGCTTCGGGCAGGTGCCGTTGACCGAGGGGCTGACCCGCACGGAGGCCGCGGTCACCGACTGCCCGCCCTGGGCCTCCTGCGTGGGCCGCACGGTGACGCAGCTGCCGTTCGTAACGTCACTCAGCGTCGCCGGTGCGATCTCGGTGATCTGGGTCGTGGCGGTGAAGTTGACGGTGGCGTTGGAGTTGTCCTCCTTGGTCACCTGGATCGAGTTGCCCGCCACCGACGCGATCAGCCCTTTGACCTGTGCTTCGCCCTGGGCGGGCGCCTGCGAGGTGGCCGTCGAGGTCACCGTCGACGTGGAGGTGGACGTCGACGTCTGGCCTGACTGATTCGACGAGCCGCACGCGGCGACGGACAGCGCGGTGGCGCCGGTGACGGCGAGGATGGCGAACCGGGTGAGACGGGGCGCGGGACAGGTGGCGGGCATCTAGTTTCCCCAATCGTGAGTTGGACCACGAAAAGATGTACCCGATTCAGCTGTGTCTGAGCTGTGCGTCAGAACGCGTCTTCGGAAATGCGCATGAGGTCACCGTCGAGAGACTCGATGACCCGGCGCTGCGCGGTGAGCCGGGGGAGCATGTTCCTGGCGAAGAAGGCCGCCGTCGCGATCTTGCCCCGATAGAACGGTTCGTCGGTTCCGGCGGCCGCACTCGCCAGCGCCGCGTGGGCGACGCCGGCCTGCACCAGCAACCGCCAGCCGATCAGCAGGTCGCCGACCGCGAGCAGGTAGCGCACCGAACCCAGCCCCACCTTGTAGATCTCCGTCGGGTGCTGCGCGGCCGACATCAGGTATCCGGTCAGCGCGCCCGTCATCGCCGTGACGGCGTCGAGCGCGGTCTGCACCAGGTCGGCCTGTGGTTGCAGCGCCTCGTCGCAGGCGTCGATGGTCTCGCTGATCTGCGCGGTCAGGAACTGCAGCGCCTTGCCCCGGTCGCGAACGATCTTGCGGAAGAAGAAATCCAGCGCCTGGATGGCGGTGGTCCCCTCGTAGAGCGAGTCGATCTTGGAATCGCGGATGTACTGCTCGATTGGATAGTCGACCAGGAATCCCGAACCCCCCAGCGTCTGTAGCGACTCGGTCAGGACCTCGTAGGCGCGCTCCGAGCTCACGCCTTTGACGATCGGCAGCAGCAGGTCGTCGATGCGATGCGCCATGTCGGCATCGGCACCCGAAACCCGTTGCGCCACATCGGGATCCTGGTGGGCGGCGGCATACATGTAAAGCGCGCGCAGCCCCTCGGCGTACGCCTTCTGCGTCATCAGGCTGCGGCGCACGTCGGGGTGGTGAATGATCGTGACCCGCGGCGCGGTCTTGTCGGCCATCTGGGTGAGGTCGGCTCCCTGCACCCGCTCCCTGGCGAAGGCCAGCGCGTTCAGGTAGCCGGTGGACAGCGTGCCGGCGGCCTTCACGCCGATCGTCATGCGCGCCTGCTCGATCACGGTGAACATCTGCGCGATCCCGTTGTGCACGTCGCCGACCAGGTAGCCCACGGCCGGGGTGTCGCCGTCGCCGAACGTCAGCTCGCATGTCGGGGAGGACTTGATGCCCATCTTGTGCTCCAGCCCGGTGGCGAAAACCCCGTTGCGGGAACCGAGTTCGAACGTCTCGGGATCGAACAGGTACTTGGGCACATAGAACAGGCTCAGCCCCTTGGTGCCCGGGCCGGCGCCCTCCGGCCGGGCCAGCACCAGGTGGAAGATGTTCTCGGCCGTGTCGCCCACGTCGCCGCCGGAGATAAACCGCTTGACACCCTCGATGTGCCACGTGCCGTCGGGTTGCGCGACGGCCTTGGCGCGCCCGGCCCCGACGTCGGATCCCGCGTCGGGCTCGGTGAGCACCATGGTGGCCTGCCAGCCGCGCTCCACACCCATTGCCGCCCAACGCCTTTGCTGCTCGGTGCCCTCTTCGTACAGCGCCTGCGCCATGAACGGGCCGAAGTTGAAGAAATTCGCCGACGGGTTGGCGCAGAGGATCAACTCGTTGACCGCCCAGGCCAGCGGGGGCGGCGCGGGCATGCCGCCGATCTCCTCGGCCATGCCCAGCCGCCACCACCCGGCCTCCTTGATCGCGCGCACCGTCGCCGCCAATTCCGCTGGGACGCTGAGCGTGTGCCCAGCCGGGTCGAAGACGGGCGGGTTGCGGTCGGCGGCGGCGAACGATTCGGCGACCGGGCCCTCGGCCAGGCGGGCGGCTTCGGCCAGGATCGTGCGGACGGTGTCCTCGTCGAGGTCGCCGTAGCGCCCGGCGCCCAGGACGGCGCCCACGTCGAGCACCTCGAACAGGTTGAACTCGAGATCCCGGACGTTAGCGATGTAGTGGCCCAACGCAATTCCCTCCGCCCCGACTGCTCAGCGCTCAGTCTGTCGGACGAGGGAAAACGTACGCAACCGTAGGTAGGCCAGCTATCCGTGCGCGCCGTTGACGCCGAACAGGATTCCGCGCTGGCCGCCGAGGCCATTTGGATGGCCGCCCCTGCCGCCGTTGCCGATCAACTGCGCGTTGCCACCGTTGCCGGCGTTGACGTTGGCATCGCCTCCGGCCCCGCCGTCGCCGATCAGCCCGGCCTGGCCACCGTTCCCGCCGATGCCGCCCATCGGGGCGGCGCCACCGGCACCGCCGTTGCCGTAGAGCAACCCGCCGGTGCCGCCGGCTCCCGCCTGGCCGGCGTTGAATTCGACGCCGCCGCCGCCGCCGTTACCGATGAAGAAGGCCCTGCCGCCGTTGCCGGCGCCGCCGAGGGAGCTGCCGCCGCCGTCACCGCCGTTTCCGTACAGCAGTCCGCCGTTGCCTCCGGCGCCGCCGGCCCCCATGCCGTTGGGACTGGTACCGCCCGTGCCGCCTGCTCCGAACAGCAACGCCGAGCCGCCGAGACCGCCGGCACCGCCCCCGCCGCCGCTGGCGCCGCCTGCGCCGCCATTTCCGAAGAAGAACCCGCCCGTGCCGCCCGCACCGCCATTAGCACCCAGCCCACCTGTGCCGCCGGCCCCGCCGAAACCGACGAACCCCGCGTCGCCGCCGCGGCCGCCGTTCTGACCGGCGACCGTGCCGGCGCCGCCCGCGCCGCCGTTGCCGAACAGGATTCCGCCGGCCTCGCCGGCCTGGCCGGGCGCGCCGTTGTTCCCGTCGCCGAGCAGGGGACGGCCCAGCAGTAGCCGGGTGGGAGTGTTGATCGCGTCGAGCAGCGCCTGCAGGGGGTTGGCGGCGGCCGCCTCCGTGGCCGCGTACGCCTGCGCGCCGCCGAAGAGGGTCTGCACGAATTGGTCGTGGAAGGCCGCGGCCTCGGCGCTCAGCGCCTGATAGCTCTGGGCGTGGGCGCCGAATAGCGCCGCGACAGCAGTCGATACCTCGTCGGCGCCCGCGGCTACCACCGCGGTGGTCTGGGCCGCCGCCGCGGAGTTCACCTCGCTAATTGCCGAACCGATGCGCGCCAGATTCCCGGCCGCGCCCGACAGCAACCCCGTATCAGCGACTAAAAATGACATTCCGCACCTCCGGTGAAGCCCCAGCAACGCAAAATTCTACCGCTATTCGGGCCGGCGCGGGAGGGCAATCAGTGCCGGGAGCACGGTGAATTTAGTTGCACACGTACATATTTCACTGTGGGTTCAATACGCACGGTTCATATTCGGTGCGCATCTGAGAGATATGTGAATTCAGGCGTTGGCAAATTCGCTCGGAAAGCCAGGCGACCGCGCCCGCTCCGACGTACGCTCGGGCAGACGTGAGTACCCAAGACCTGACCAACGAGACCTTCAAGCGCACCGTCTACGGCAACGACAACGTGCTCGTCTACTTTTGGGCGCCGCTGTGCGCGCCCTGCGAGGTGTTCGGCCCCACCTACGACGCGTCGGCGGACGAACACCCCGACATCGTCCACGGCAAGGTCAACTACGAAACCGAGCAACAACTGGTCGGCGCCGCCCAGGTCACGCTGCTGCCCACGCTGATGGCCTTCCGCAAGGGCAAGCTGGTGTTCAAGCAGGCCGGCATCGCCAACCCCGCGGTCATGGACGACCTGGTGCGCCACCTGCGGGCCTACCGGGTCGATCCGGCCGAGATTCGGCGCGACCTGATCTGAGCCGGGAACATCACGCCGGTCGCCTACGTTAGGCCGGTTGTGACAACACGTGATCTCACTGCCGAGCAGTTCAACGAAACCATCGAGGGCAACGACATCGTGCTCGTCGACTTCTGGGCCTCCTGGTGCGGCCCCTGCCGCCAGTTCGCGCCGACGTTCCAGGCGTCCTCGGAGAAGCACCCCGACATCGTCTACGCCAAGGTCGACACCGAAGCCGAACAGCAGCTCGCGGCGGCCGCCCAGATCCAGTCCATCCCGACGCTGATGGCGTTCAAGAAGGGCAAGCTGCTGTTCAACCAGCCCGGGGCGCTGCCCCCGGCGGCCCTGGAGGACCTGGTGCAGCAAATCAAGGACTTCGACATCGACGCGGCGGTGCAGGCCGAGCAGTCCTGATCTTCCCGATACCACCCGCCCGGGCGGTACGCGTTACCTTTCACGGGTGAGTTTGGTACTGGTAGAGCAACCGCGGCCCGGCGTCGCGCTGATAACCCTCAATCGGCCCGAGCGGATGAACTCCATGGCGTTCGACGTCATGGTGCCGCTCAAGGAGGCCCTCGAGCAGGTCACCTACGACAATTCCGTGCGGGTCGTCGTGCTGACCGGGGCGGGCCGGGGGTTCTCCTCGGGCGCCGACCACAAGTCGGCGGGCGCGGTCCCCCACATCGACGGGCTGACCCGCCCGACCTACGCGCTGCGCTCCATGGAGGTGCTCGACGACGTGATTTTGGCGCTGCGCCGGCTGCATCAGCCGGTGATCGCCGCGGTCAACGGCCCGGCCATCGGGGGCGGGCTGTGCCTGGCGTTGGCGGCCGACATCCGGGTGGCCTCGACCAGCGCGTATTTCCGGGCGGCGGGCATCAACAACGGCCTGACCGCCAGCGAATTGGGGCTGTCCTACCTGTTGCCGCGGGCCATCGGCTCGTCGCGCGCGTTCGAGATCATGCTGACCGGCCGCGACGTCACCGCCGAGGAAGCCGAACGCATCGGACTGGTTTCCTGCCAGGTGCCGGAGGCTCAGCTGCTGGACACCTGCTACGCGATCGCCGCGCGCATCGCGGCCTTCTCGCGGCCGGGAACCGAGTTGACCAAGCGCACACTGTGGAGTGGACTGGACGCCGGTAGCCTGGAAGGGCACATGCAAGCCGAAGGCCTGGGACAGCTGTTCGTCCGCCTCCTCACCGCCAACTTCGAAGAAGCGGTTGCCGCGCGCGCGGAGAAGAGGCCGCCGGTGTTCACCGACGATAAATAGTCAGGCGCAGGGAGCGGAATCGTGATCACGGCCACGGACCTGGAGGTCCGCGCGGGTGCGCGCATCCTGCTCGCACCGGACGGTCCGGACCTGCGCGTGCAACCCGGCGACCGCATCGGGTTGGTCGGCCGTAACGGCGCCGGCAAGACCACCACCCTGCGCATCCTGGCCGGCGAGACCGAGCCGTACGCCGGGTCGATCGTGCGCGCCGGCGAAATCGGTTATCTGCCACAGGATCCCAAAGAAGGCGATCTCGACGTGCTGGCCCGCGACCGGGTGCTGTCGGCGCGCGGGCTCGACGTGTTGCTCACCGATTTGGAAAAGCAGCAGGCGCTGATGGCCGAGGTCGCCGACGACGACGCGCGCGACCGCGCGATCCGTCGCTACGGGCAGCTGGAGGAACGGTTCGTGGCGCTGGGCGGTTACGGCGCCGAAAGCGAGGCCGGCCGGATCTGCGCGAGTCTGGGCCTGCCGGAACGGGTGCTGACGCAGCAGCTGCGCACGCTGTCCGGCGGGCAGCGCCGCCGGGTCGAGCTGTCGCGCATCCTGTTCGCCGCGTCGGACTCCGGCGCCGGGTCGTCGACGACGCTGCTGCTCGACGAGCCGACCAACCACCTCGACGCCGATTCGCTTGGCTGGCTGCGCGATTTCCTGCGGGCACACACCGGCGGGCTGGTGCTGATCAGCCACAACGTCGAGCTGCTCGCCGACGTCGTCAACCGGGTGTGGTTTCTGGACGCGGTGCGCGGCGAGGTCGACGTCTACAACATGGGCTGGCAGAAGTACCTGGACGCCCGCGCCACCGACGAGCAGCGCCGCCGCCGCGAACGCGCCAACGCCGAACGCAAGGCCGCCGCGCTGCGCACGCAGGCCGCCAAGCTGGGCGCCAAGGCCACCAAAGCCGTTGCGGCCCAGAACATGCTGCGTCGCGCCGACCGGATGATGGCCGCGCTCGACGAGGAGCGCGTCGCCGACAAGGTGGCCCGGATCAAGTTCCCCACCCCGGCCGCGTGCGGGCGCACGCCGCTGGTCGCCAAGGGGCTGAGCAAGTCCTACGGCTCGCTGGAGGTGTTCAGCGGCGTCGATCTGGCCATCGACCGCGGCTCCCGGGTGGTGGTGCTGGGTCTCAACGGCGCCGGCAAGACCACGCTGCTGCGCCTGCTCGCCGGCGTCGAAACCCCCGACAGCGGGGGCCTGGAACCCGGGCACGGCTTGCGGATCGGGTATTTCGCGCAGGAGCACGACACGCTCGACACCGACGCGACCGTCTGGGAGAACATCCGCCACGCCGCGCCCGAGTCCGGCGAACAGGAGCTGCGGGGCCTGTTGGGCGCGTTCATGTTCAGCGGTGCGCAGCTCGACCAGCCGGCGGGGACGCTGTCGGGCGGCGAGAAGACCCGCCTCGCGCTGGCCGGTCTGGTCGCGTCCACCGCCAACGTGTTGTTGCTCGACGAGCCGACCAACAACCTCGACCCCGCGTCGCGCGAGCAGGTGCTCGACGCGCTGCGCAGCTATCGCGGCGCGGTGGTACTGGTTACGCACGACCCGGGAGCCGCGGAGGCCCTCGACCCGCAACGCGTCGTGTTGTTGCCCGACGGCACCGAGGACTATTGGTCCGACGAGTACCGGGATCTCATCGAGCTGGCGTAAATTTCAGCCAAACTCGCACGCGATCGACGGCGCGTTCCTACTCTGTCTGCTGGGGATCGAGTCCAGCGGGGGAGGACCATTGGGGACGCTGAAGAGCGCATCGAAAAAGCCGAAGAAGACGCGCGAGCAGCTGTTGGGTGAGTTACGCAACGCCTACGAGGGCGGTGCCAGCATCCGCGCTCTGGCCGTCAGCACCGGCAAGTCGTACGGGTCGGTTCACAGCATGCTGCTCGAGTCCGGCGCCACGCTGCGCGGCCGCGGCGGACCCAACCACACCTCGCGGCGGCCCAAGTCCACGCGAGCGTAGCGTCACTGCGAAAGTTCGTCCCCTCATTCGCAGTGGCGCTACGCTCGCCGTCCAAATCAGTTGCGCCGCAACGACTTTTCCACCAGATCCAGCACGGCGGACAGCCGCAGCGGATCCTCGCCGGACGCCAGCCGGGCCACCAGGCCGTCGAGCACCAGCTCCAGGTAGCACTGCAAGACGTCGCCGGGGACGTCGTCGCGCACCCGCTGCGCCTCCTTCTGGCGGCGCAGCCGGTCTGTCGTCGCCGCCGCCAGCTCGGCCGATCGCTCCGCCCAGCCGCGGCTGAAAACGGGGTCGTTGCGCAACTTGCGCGCGATCTCCAATCGGGTAGCCAGCCAGTCGAATTGGTCGGGCGCGGCGAGCATGTCGCGCATCACCTGGATGAGGCCCTCGCGGGACGCCACATCGGCCATCCGCTCGGCGTCCTCGTGGGCCAGCGCGAAAAACAGGGCGTCCTTGTCCCGGAAGTGGTGAAAGATCGCACCCCGCGACAGGCCGACCGCCTTCTCCAGCCGGCGCACCGTGGCCTTGTCGTAGCCGTACTCGGCGAAGCAGCGGCGGGCGCCGTCGAGGATCTGACGGCGCCGGGCCGCCAGATGGTCCTCGCTGACTTTCGGCATGGCCAGGGCCCGGCTCGCCGCCGGGCTAGCCCGACTTCAGCATGTTGCGCAGCACGTACTGCAGGATGCCGCCGTTGCGGTAGTAGTCGGCCTCGCCGGGGGTGTCGATGCGCACCACCGCGTCGAACTCGACTGGATCGCCGGAGTCCTTGCTGGCCTTGACCTTCACCGTCTTCGGCGTCTTGCCGTCGTTGATCGCCTCGATGCCGGTGATGTCGAAGACCTCGGTGCCGTCGAGTCCCAGGTCCTGCGCCGACTTGCCGTCGGGGAACTGCAGCGGGATGACGCCCATGCCGATCAGGTTGGACCGGTGGATGCGCTCGAAGGACTCGGCGATCACCGCCCGCACGCCAAGCAGCAGCGTGCCCTTGGCCGCCCAGTCGCGCGAGGAACCCGACCCGTACTCCGTGCCGCCCAGCACCACCAGCGGAATATCTTGCGCGGCATAGTTTTGCGCCGCGTCGTAGATGAACGCCTGCGGCGCGTCATCCTGGGTGAAGTCGCGGGTGTAGCCGCCGGCCACGTCGTTCAGCAACAGGTTGCGCAGCCGGATGTTGGCGAACGTGCCGCGGATCATCACCTCGTGGTTGCCGCGCCGCGAGCCGAAGGAGTTGTAGTCCTTGCGCTCCACGCCGTGCTCGTCGAGGTACTGCGCCGCGGGGGTGCCGGGTTTGATGCTGCCGGCGGGGGAGATGTGGTCGGTGGTCACCGAATCGCCGAGCAGCGCCAGCACCCGGGCGCCGGTGATGTCGGCGACCGGTTCGGGGTCGGCCGACATCCCCTCGAAGTACGGGGGCTTGCGCACGTACGTCGAATCCTCGTCCCACTCAAAGGTATTGCCGCTGGGCGTGGGCAGGTTGCGCCAGCGCTCGTCGCCCTTGAACACGTCGGCGTAGTTCTTGGTGAACATCTCCTGGCTGATCGCCGAGGCGATGGTGTCGGAGACGTCCTTCTGCGACGGCCAGATGTCCTTGAGATAGACGTCCTTGCCTTCGTTATCAGTACCGAGCGGCTCCTCGTCGAAGTCGAAGTCCATGGTCCCCGCCAGCGCGTAGGCGACCACCAGCGGCGGCGACGCCAGGTAGTTCATCTTTACGTCGGGGTTGATGCGGCCCTCGAAGTTGCGGTTGCCCGAGAGCACGGCAGCCACCGAAAGGTCGTTGTCGTTGATCGCCTTCGAGATCTCGTCGGGCAGCGGCCCGGAGTTGCCGATGCACGTCGTGCAGCCGTAGCCGACCAGATAGAAGCCGAGCTTCTCCAGGTAGGGCCACAGGCCGGCCTTGTCGTAGTAGTCGTGCACGACCTGCGAGCCGGGCGCCATCGTGGTCTTCACCCAGGGCTTGGACGCCAGCCCCTTCTCGACGGCGTTGCGCGCCAACAGCGCGGCGCCCAGCATCACCTCGGGATTGGAGGTGTTGGTGCACGACGTGACCGCGGCGATCACCACCGCGCCGTGGTCGAGCTCGAACTCGCCCAGTTCGTCGGATTTCACCGCGACCGGGTTGCTCACCCGGCCCTTGGCGTGCCGGGCCGCCGACTCCACGGGCTTGTGGTCGTCGGCGTGGCCGTTGCTCAGCGCGCCCGGGTCGCTGGCCGGGAACGTCTCGTCGACCGCCTCGTCCAGCTTGGAGTAGTCCTGCTTGTCGGGGTCGTCGCCGACGTAGTTCGGAATCTGCTCGCGGAACGTGGATTTGGCGTCCGACAACGCGATGCGGTCCTGCGGTCGCTTGGGCCCGGCGATCGACGGCACCACGTCGGACAGGTCGAGCTCGATGTATTCGGAGAACGCGGGCTCGTGCTTGGGGTCGTGCCACATGCCCTGTTCCTTGGCGTAGGCCTCGACGAGCGCCAGCTGTTCCTCGTTGCGGCCGGTGAAGCGCAGATAGGAGATGGTCTCCTCGTCGATCGGGAAAATCGCTGCGGTGGAACCGAATTCGGGGCTCATGTTGCCCAGGGTGGCGCGGTTGGCCAGCGGCACCTCGGCCACGCCCTCGCCGTAGAACTCGACGAACTTGCCGACCACGCCGTGCTTGCGCAGCATCTCGGTCACGGTCAGCACGACGTCGGTGGCCGTCACGCCGGCCTGGATCTCGCCGGTCAGCTTGAAGCCGACGACGCGTGGGATCAGCATCGACACCGGCTGGCCGAGCATCGCGGCCTCCGCCTCGATGCCGCCCACGCCCCAGCCGAGCACGCCGAGACCGTTGACCATCGTGGTGTGCGAGTCGGTGCCCACACAGGTGTCCGGGTAGGCCACGCCATCGCGGTCCATCACCACGCTGGCCAGGTACTCGATGTTGACCTGGTGCACGATGCCGGTGCCCGGGGGCACCACCTTGAAGTCGTCGAAAGCGCCCTGCCCCCAACGCAGGAACTGGTAGCGCTCGCCGTTGCGCTCGTACTCGATCTCGACGTTGCGCTCGAAGGCGTTGGCGGTGCCGAACAGGTCGGCGATCACCGAGTGGTCGATCACCAGATCGGCCGGCGCCAGCGGGTTGACCTTCTCCGCGTTGCCGCCCAACTCGCCGATGGCCTCGCGCATGGTGGCCAGGTCGACGATGCACGGCACGCCGGTGAAGTCCTGCATCACCACGCGCGCCGGGGTGTACTGGATCTCAATGCTGGGCTCCGCCTTGGGATCCCAGTTCGCGATGGCCTCGATGTGGTCCTTGGTGATGTTGTGGCCGTCCTCGTTGCGCAGCAGGTTCTCGGCGAGGACCTTGAGGCTGTAGGGGAGTTTCTCGGTGTTGGGAACGGCGTCCAGGCGATAGATCTGGTAACTCTTGTCGCCGACCTTGAGGGTGTCGCGGGCTCCGAACGAGTTCACAGATTCTTTGCTAGTCACTTCAACTCCCAAGGATTAAATTCTTCCGCCGGCGGGCTGTGTCGGCGGCGCGGTGCAACTTTAACAGTACGCTTGTCCTGCATTACGGCGGCACCTCCTAACCAGTCTTGTCTCGGAAGCCGCCCGTTTAAACCCCCGTGGATGCT
The DNA here is from genome assembly GCF_059812405.1 of Mycobacterium sp. NGS57. Taxonomy (NCBI): domain Bacteria; kingdom Bacillati; phylum Actinomycetota; class Actinomycetes; order Mycobacteriales; family Mycobacteriaceae; genus Mycobacterium; species Mycobacterium sp. NGS57. The sequence goes on from NZ_JCALCP010000001.1 coordinate 555,786, forward strand.
CCAATCCACGCCGGCCGTCGCGCTAGAGTGACCGCCGTGACCGGGCACGAGTTCCTGCCGCTCTACATTCCGCAAGACGTCGACATGACCGCCATCAAGGCGCAGGTCGCCGCCGACGGCGTCAGCGCGCCGCCCGCCGCCATGCCCGGGCTGCTCGACGTCGTCAACCAGGCCCGTGCCGACGGCATCAACCTCAAGATCGTGCTGCTCGACCACAACCCGCCCAACGACACCCCGCTGCGCGACATCTCGACCGTCGTCGGCGCCGACTACCACGACGCCACGGTGCTGACCCTCAGCCCGAGCTACGTCGGCACCTACAGCACCCAGTTCCCGCGGGTCACGCTCGAGGCGGGCGAGGACATCGCCAAGACGGGCAACCCGGCGGTCTCGGCGCAGCACTTCCTGCACGAGCTGAACACGCCGGAGTTCCCGTGGACGGGGCTGACCATATTCCTGTTGCTCTTCGTGTTCGCGGCGGCGGTCGGCACCCGGTTACTGCAGCTGCGCAGCCGGCGCGCAGCAACGCCGGCCCGCGTGGCCGACACCCCGGCCGAAGCCCCCGGTGACGCCTAGTCACGGCGTCTAGCACCGCCATCCCGCGCCGGTCGCAGCGGCGCGCCCGCGGCCCCGAGCGCGTGCGGCAAACGGGGCAGATCACCGTTCGGTCACATTAAACGCACGTCCAGAGTGCAGTTTGTGACGATCATTTCCCCTGCGTCATGTGTGACGTACGGTGCAAATGATGCTCGTGTTGTTATGGCCGTCCCCCGTGAATGATCGTGCCTTCCCTCGCCGCCCGCGTTGAGCCGTAGGAGACCTGACTCGAATGAGACGCATCCGCTCGGGCTCCGCCGCGCGACCGGCCGCGAGGCTGGTCCGGCCGCTGCTGCCGTCGGTGCTGAGCGTGGCGATGCTGGTGTGCACCCCCGGTCTCGCGGACGCCGATCCCGCCAGGGACGACTCGGCCGGGCTGGCCACGCTGATCGCGGACGTCGCCAACGCCAACCAGCGCATGGAAGACCTGACCGCCGAGATCGAGACCGAGCAGGAAAGCGTCAACAAAGCCCTGGTCGACGTGGAGACCGCGCGGGACAACGCGGCGGCCGCCCAGCACGACGTCGACGCGAGCCGGCAGGCGGTCACCGACGCCAACACGGCGATCGCCGCGGCGCAGCGGCGCTTCGACACCTTCGCGGCGGCCACCTATATGAACGGCCCGTCGGGCGCCTACCTGACGGCGACGAGCCCCGAGGACATCATCGCCACCGAGAGCGCCTCGCGGACCCTGACCGCCAGTTCCGCGGCGGTGATGGACAAGCTGCAACGGGCCCGCACCGAGCAGGTCAACAAGGAGTCGGCGGTGCGGCTGGCCAAGCAGAAGGCCGACAAGGCCGCCGCGGACGCGAAGGCCAGCCAGGACGCCGCGGTGTCCGCGCTGACCAATTCCAAGCGCAAGTTCGACGAACAGCGCGAGCGCGCGATCCGCCTGGCCGCCCAGCGGGACGCGGCCCAGGCCAAACTCGAGGCGGCCAAGCGCGAATGGGCGGCACGCAACGGGACGCCGGCCGTTCCGGTGTCGGGCGATCGCTGGGACCCGGGCGCGCCGGCCGGCGCACCGCCCGCCGGGGGCCGCCACTGGGACGGGCTGTGGGACCCGACCCTGCCCATGGTGCCCAGCGCCAACATCCCGGGTGACCCGATCGCGGTGGTGAACCAGGTGCTCGGCATCTCGGCCACCTCGACGCAGGTCACCGCCGGCATGGGGCGCAGCTTCCTGCAGCAGCTGGGCATCCTCAAGCCCGACGACACCGGCATCACCAACGCGGCGCCCGGCCGGGCGTCCCGGATCCCGCGCGTTTACGGGCGGCAGGCCTCCGAGTACGTGATTCGGCGCGGCATGTCGCAGATCGGGGTGCCCTACTCCTGGGGCGGCGGCAACGCGGCCGGCCCGAGCAAGGGGATCGACTCCGGTGCGGGCATCACCGGATTCGACTGTTCGGGCCTGGTGCTGTACTCGTTCGCCGGGGTGGGCATCAAGCTGCCCCACTACTCGGGCTCGCAGTACAACCTGGGCCGCAAGATCCCGACCTCCCAGATGCGCCGCGGCGACGTCATCTTCTACGGCCCCGGCGGCAGCCAGCACGTGACGATCTACCTCGGCAACGGGCAGATGCTCGAGGCCCCCGACATCGGTCTGAAGGTCCGCGTGGCGCCGGTGCGCACCAGTGGCATGACGCCGTACGTGATCCGCTACATCGAATATTAACGAGGACCTATGCGCCCCAAGCGGTTTCGCCTGATCCACCTGGCCTCCAGCGCCACGGTGGTGGCCGGGATGATGCTGTCCATTGTCGGCCCGGCCGCCCCCGCCGCCGCCGACCCCGGCGGCTGGGATCCCACGTTGCCGGCCACGATCAGCGCGGGCGCCCCGGGCGACCCGCTCGCGGTCGCCAACGCCTCGTTGCAGGCCACCGCCCAGGCCACCCAGACCACGCTGGACCTGGGCCGGCAGTTCCTCGGCGGGCTCGGAATCAACCTCGGCGGCAACGACGCGCCACCCCCCGCGGCCGCCGCCAACCCCGGTGGCAAGATCCCGCGGGTCTACGGCCGGCAGGCCATCGAGTACGTCATCAAGCGCATGGGATCGCAGATGGGGGTGCCGTACTCGTGGGGCGGTGGCTCGCTGCAGGGGCCCAGCAAGGGCGTCGGCGACGGCGCCAACATCAACGGCTTCGACTGCTCGGGGTTGATGCGCTACGGCTTCGCCGGGGTCGGGGTGCTGATCCCGCGGTTCTCCGGCGACCAGTACAACGCCGGGCGCCACATCCCGCAGAACGAGGCCCGGCGCGGCGACCTGATCTTCTACGGCCCGGGCGGCGGCCAGCACGTCACCATGTACCTGGGCAACGGCCAGATGCTGGAGGCCTCCGGCAGCGCCGGCAAGGTCACCGTCAGCCCGGTGCGCAAGCCCGGCATGACGCCGTTCCTGACTAGGATCATCGAGTACTGATCGCGGGCCCGGCGGCCCATCGGCTGGGCGAGCGTCGACGGAATTACGCAGGCCTGGAATAGTTGGACGAGGGCACGTCGCTGCCCGGCAGTCGTGTCCGATTGAGTTGCGGAGGGTTCTTGATGACAACAGCAGGTGGGCCGCCTCCGGGCGCCGGCAACTACCCGGGTCAGTCTGGCCCTCCCGCGCATGAGGCGCCCCCCGGCGGCGGTAACGGCCTGGCCGCCGAGGTCCACACGCTCGAGCGGGCCATCTTCGAGGTCAAACGGATCATCGTCGGCCAGGACCAGCTCGTCGAACGGATGCTGGTCGGCCTGCTGTCCAAGGGCCACGTGCTGCTCGAGGGCGTTCCCGGTGTCGCCAAGACGCTGGCCGTGGAGACGTTCGCGCGGGTGGTCGGCGGGACGTTCGCGCGCATCCAGTTCACGCCCGACCTGGTGCCCACCGACATCGTCGGTACCCGCATCTACCGGCAGGGCAAGGAGGAGTTCGACACCGAGCTCGGCCCGGTGGTGGTCAACTTCCTGCTGGCCGACGAGATCAACCGCGCGCCGGCCAAGGTGCAGTCGGCGCTGCTGGAGGTCATGCAGGAACGCCAGGTCTCGATCGGTGGCAAGAGGTTCCCGCTGCCCAACCCGTTCCTGGTGATGGCGACGCAGAACCCGATCGAGCACGAGGGCGTCTACCCGCTGCCCGAGGCCCAGCGCGACCGCTTCCTGTTCAAGATCAACGTCGGCTACCCGACGCCCGAAGAGGAGCGCGAGATCATCTACCGGATGGGCGTGCGCCCACCGGAGCCCAAGCAGATCCTCAACACCGGCGACCTGCTGCGGCTGCAGGACATCGCGTCCAACGTCTTCGTCCACCACGCGCTGGTCGACTACGTTGTGCGCGTGGTCACCGCCACCCGGCACCCCGAGCAGCTGGGCATGAACGACGTCAAGACCTGGATCTCGTTCGGCGCGTCTCCGCGCGCCTCGCTGGGCATCATCGCCGGGGCGCGCTCGCTGGCCCTGGTGCGCGGGCGCGACTACGTCATCCCGCAGGATGTCGTGGAGGTCATCCCCGACGTGCTGCGGCACCGCCTGGTGTTGACCTACGACGCGCTGGCCGACGAGATCTCGCCCGAGATCGTCATCAACCGCGTCCTGCAGACGGTCGCCCTGCCGCAGGTGAATGCCATTCCGCAGCAAGGTCATTCGGTGCCGCCGGTGATGCAGGCCGCGGGCGCGGCCAGCGGTCGGTGACCGATACGCCTCCCGCCGGGAAGTCCGCGGCCAACCCTCCGCCGTCGTTCCAGCGCGGGCAGATCGACGACCCGAAGCTGTCGGCGGCGCTGCGCACGCTCGAGCTCACCGTCAAGCGCAAGCTCGACGGCGTCCTGCACGGCGACCACCTCGGCCTGATCCCGGGGCCGGGCAGCGAGCCGGGGGAGTCGCGCGAGTACCAGCCCGGCGACGACGTCCGGCGCATGGACTGGGCCGTCACCGCGCGCACCACCCACCCGCACGTCCGGCAGATGATCGCCGACCGCGAGCTGGAGACCTGGCTGGTGATCGACATGTCGGCCAGCCTGGACTTCGGCACCACGGTGTGCGAAAAGCGCGACCTGGCCGTGGCGGCCGCGGCGGCGATCACCTTCCTCAACAGCGGCGGCGGCAACCGGCTGGGCGCGATCGTGTCCACCGGCGCCACCATGACGCGCGTGCCGGCCCGCTCGGGGCGCCAGCACGAGCAGACGTTGCTGCGCACCATCGCGACGACGCCCAAGGCGCCGGTCGGCGTGCGCGGTGATCTGGCGACCGCCATCGACGCGCTGCGGCGGCCCGAACGCCGCCGCGGCATGGCGGTGATCATCAGCGACTTCCTCGGGCCGATCAACTGGATGCGCCCGCTGCGCGCGATCGCGGCCCGGCACGAGGTGCTGGCCATCGAGGTGCTCGATCCGCGCGACGTCGAGTTGCCCGACGTCGGCGACGTCGTGTTGCAGGACGCCGAGTCCGGCGTCACCCGCGAGTTCACCATCGACGCGCAGCTGCGCGACGACTTCGCCAAGGCCGCCGCGGCGCATCGCGCGGAGGTGGCCCGCACGATCCGCAGTTGCGGGGCCCCGGTGCTGACGCTGCGCACCGACCGCGACTGGATCGGCGATATCGTCCGCTTCGTCGAGTCCCGCCGGCGCGGGGCCCTGGCCGGGCGGCAGTGACTCGGATATGACCTTGCCCCTGCTGGGCCCGATGACCTTGTCGGGCTTCGCGCATTCGTGGTTCTTCCTTTTTCTGTTCGTCGTCGCCGGGTTGGCCGCGCTGTACATCGTGCTGCAGCTGGCGCGGCAGCGGCGGATGCTGCGGTTTGCGAACATGGAGCTGCTGGAAAGCGTTGCGCCGCAGCGGCCTTCGCGCTGGCGGCACGTGCCGGCGATCCTGCTGGTGTTGTCCCTGGTGTTCTTCACCGTCGCGATGGCGGGACCGACCAACGACGTGCGGATACCGCGCAACCGCGCGGTGGTGATGCTGGTGATCGACGTGTCGCAGTCGATGCGCGCGACCGACGTGCAGCCCAACCGGATGGCCGCCGCGCAGGAGGCGGCCAAGGCGTTCGCCGACGAGCTGACCCCGGGGATCAACCTGGGCCTGATCGAGTACGCGGGCACCGCGACCGTGTTGGTGTCGCCGACCACCAACCGGGAGGCGACCAAGAACGCGCTGGACAAGCTGCAGTTCGCCGACCGCACGGCCACCGGGGAGGGCATCTTCACCGCGTTGCAGGCCATCGCCACGGTCGGCGCGGTGATCGGCGGCGGCGACACGCCGCCGCCGGCGCGCGTCGTGTTGTTCTCCGACGGCAAGGAGACGATGCCGACCAACCCCGACAACCCCAAAGGTGCGTTCACCGCCGCGCGCACCGCCAAGGACCAGGGCGTGCCGATCTCGACGATCTCGTTCGGCACGCCCTACGGGTTCGTCGAGATCAACGACCAGCGCCAGCCCGTCCCGGTCGACGACTCCACCATGAAGAAGGTCGCCGAGCTGTCGGGGGGGAACTGGTACAACGCCGCGAGCCTGGCCGAGCTGAAGGCGGTGTACGCGTCGCTGCAGCAGCAGATCGGCTTCGAGACGATCAAGGGCGACGCCAGCGCGAGCTGGTTGCGGCTGGGCGCGCTGGTGCTGGCGCTGGCGGCCGTCGCGGCGCTGCTGATCAACCGCCGGCTTCCCACCTAGTTGCTTTTTCGCGAGCCGAACCTGGCTGCTATTTCGGGCGGCGGGTTTCGCAGTGCGGTTGGGTTCGTGATGCCCGTGCTGCGCGGACTCGCTGAATGATGTCCGCGGGATGATCCCTGGCGATGACACGGATCACAATCCACCCGTAACGGTGTGTCAGCGTCTCGTGCCTGCGGATGTCTTTCCGAACGTGGTACGGGTCGGTCAGGTGATGACCCCCGTCGTACTCGGCCGCGACTTTGATCTCCTCCCAGCCCATATCCAAATATGCTTCCGCCCAACCCCATTCGTTGCGGACCGCGATCTGTGTCCGGGGGCGCGGAAAACCCGCGCGAATCAGCAACAGTCGTAGCCAGGTTTCTTTCGGCGACTGAGCGCCGCCGTCGACGAGGTCGAGAGCGGCGCGCGCGGACTTGATGCCACGGCGGCCCCGATAGCGCTCGACCAACAGCTCGACGTCAGCCATTTTCACATCGGTGGCCTGCACCAGGGCGTCGACCGCGGCGACTGCGGAGTCCAGCGGCAATCGGCTGGCGAGGTCGAGGGCCGTCCGCTCACGCGTAGTGACGCGCATGCCGTCGATCAGACAGATCTCGTCTTGCTCGATGCGGTCTTCCCAGGTTTGGACTCCCGGCTCGCGGCGACTGTTGGCATAGATGACCGCTGCGGGAAGGTCCGCGCCGATCCACTTGGCGCCATGAAGAGCGGACGCCGAGTAGCCCGCCAGCACGCCGCGCTGTCGCGAGCGCAGCCACAGCGCCTTTGCCCGCAATTTCGCGGTGATCTGCGAATCCCTCGGCACATACACGTCTTTGTGGACAGCGACGTACCGGCTGCGCAGTTGGTAGGGCGTCAGCGTGCCCGCAGATAGGGCCTGGCTGCCCATAAAGGGATCTGTCATGGCCGAAAGTGTGCTGCGCCACACCGACACCTCTTCGCGAGCCGAACCAGGCTGCGAAATTCGATGCCCAAGTTCGCAGCCTGGTTCGGCTGGCGGATAGCTAAGGCGATAGGTTGGCCGGGTGACTGACGCAGCCACCAATAGACCCGCATTCGTGTCTCGCTCCGTCCTGGTGACGGGCGGAAACCGGGGGATCGGGCTGGCGATCGCACAGCGGCTGGCCGCCGACGGCCACAAGGTGGCCGTCACGCACCGCGGCTCCGGGGCGCCCGACGGGCTGTTCGGCGTCGAGTGCGACGTCACCGACAACGACGCCGTCGACCGCGCCTTCACAGAGGTCGAGGAGCACCAGGGCGCGGTCGAGGTGCTGGTGTCCAACGCCGGCATCTCCAAGGACGCATTCCTCATCCGGATGACCGAGGAGCGGTTTGAGGAGGTCATCAACGCCAACCTCACCGGGGCGTTCCGGGTGACCCAGCGTGCGGCGCGCAGCATGCAGAAAAAGCGGTTCGGCCGGATCATCTACATCGGCTCGGTCTCCGGCAGCTGGGGCATCGGCAACCAGTCCAACTACGCGGCGGCCAAAGCCGGCCTCATCGGCATGGCCCGCTCGATCTCCCGGGAGTTGTCGAAGGCCGGGGTGACCGCGAACGTGGTCGCCCCCGGCTACATCGACACCGAGATGACCCGCGCGCTCGACGAGCGGATCCAGAAGGGAGCACTGGAATTCATTCCGGCGAAGCGGGTCGGCACCGCCGCCGAGGTCGCCGGGGTGGTCAGCTTCCTGGCCTCCGAGGACGCGAGCTACATCGCCGGTGCGGTCATCCCGGTCGACGGCGGCATGGGCATGGGCCACTGATTTCCATTACGACACAAGGTATTAAGGACGGATATGGCAGGACTGCTCGAAGGTAAACGGATTCTGGTCACCGGGATCATCACCGACTCGTCGATCGCGTTTCACATCGCGCGGGTGGCCCAGGAGCAGGGGGCCGAGCTGGTGCTGACCGGATTCGACCGGCTGCGGCTGATTCAGCGCATCGCCGACCGGCTGCCGAACAAGGCCCCGCTGATCGAGCTCGACGTGCAGGACGAGAAGCACCTGGCCACCCTGGCCGACCGGGTGACCGAGGCGATCGGCGACAAGCTTGACGGCGTGGTGCATTCGATCGGCTTCATGCCGCAGACCGGGATGGGCATCAACCCCTTCTTCGACGCGCCCTACGAGGACGTCGCCAAGGGCATCCACATCTCGGCGTATTCCTATGCATCGCTGGCCAAGGCGCTGCTGCCGATCATGAACCCCGGCGGCGGGATCGTCGGCATGGACTTCGACCCGTCGCGCGCGATGCCGGCCTACAACTGGATGACCGTCGCCAAGAGCGCGCTGGAGTCGGTGAACCGGTTCGTGGCGCGCGAGGCCGGTAAGTACGGTGTGCGGTCGAATCTGGTTGCGGCCGGGCCCATCCGGACGTTGGCGATGAGCGCCATCGTCGGCGGCGCGCTCGGTGAGGAGGCCGGCGCGCAGATTCACCTGCTCGAGGAGGGCTGGGACCAGCGCGCCCCGCTGGGATGGAACATGAAGGACGCCACCCCGGTCGCCAAGACGGTGTGCGCCCTGCTGTCCGACTGGCTGCCCGCCACCACCGGCACCGTCATCTACGCCGACGGCGGCGCCAGCACCCAATTGCTATAGGCCACAATGAATTTTGACGCCGTCCTGCTGCTGTCCTTCGGCGGACCGGAGGGCCCCGAGCAGGTGCGGCCGTTCCTGGAGAACGTCACCCGCGGCCGCAACGTGCCGCCCGAACGCCTCGACGACGTCGCCGAGCACTACCTGCATTTCGGCGGCGTCTCCCCGATCAACGGCATTAACCGCGCGCTGATCGCGCAGCTGCAGGCCGAGCAGGACCTACCGGTCTACTTCGGTAACCGCAACTGGGAACCCTACGTCGAGGACACCGTTACCACCATGCGGGACAACGGTGTTCGTCGTGCCGCGGTGTTCACCACGTCGGCGTGGAGCGGCTATTCCAGCTGCACGCAGTACGTCGAGGACATCGCCAGGGCGCGCCGCGCGGCGGGGACCGACGCGCCCGAATTGATCAAGCTGCGGCCGTATTTCGATCACCCGCTCTTCGTGGAGATGTTCGCCGACGCCATCGCGGCGGCGGCCGCCACGGTGCCCGGCGACGCGCGGCTGGTGTTCACCGCGCACTCGGTCCCGGTGGCCGCCGACGAGCGCTGCGGTCCACGGCTGTACAGTCGCCAAGTCGCCTATGCCGCAAGGCTTGTCGCCGCGGCCGCCGGATACACCGACTACGACCTGGTCTGGCAGTCGCGGTCGGGCCCGCCGCACGTTCCGTGGCTGGAGCCCGATGTCGCCGATCACCTCACCCGCCTGACGGCGAAGGCGCTCGTCGTCTGCCCGATCGGGTTCGTCGCCGACCACATCGAGGTGGTCTGGGATCTCGACCACGAGCTGCGCGCCCAGGCCGGGGCCGCCGGAATCGCCTTTGCCAGGGCCGCAACGCCCAACGCCGACCGGCGCTTCGCCCGGCTGGCCACCGACCTGATCGACGAACTGCGCCACGGCCGGGCACCGGCGCGGGTGAGCGGACCCGAACCGGCGCCGGGCTGCCTGGCCAGCGTCAACGGCGAACCGTGCCGTCCGCCGCACTGCGCAGCCCGGGAAACCTAGTCGGCCCAGGCCGAGTGCAGGATCGCGGTTACCGCCGCCATCCGCGCCGAGCGCACCACCGCGGTCAGCGGCCGCAGCGCATCGCTGGCGATCTGGGCCTGCGACGACGACTGCGGGCCGATCCCGGCGAGCCCGGCGCTGACGGCGATGATCGCGTCGACGTGCGCGGCGTTCTCCAGCACCCGCAGCGCGCGCGACGGCGCGTGGTCGGGAATGCGGTGTTGCCGTGCCGATTCCAGCAGCTGTTCGACGAGCCCCCGCGGGTCGTCGACGTCGGATGCGGCGGCTCCCAGCCCGATGGTGCCAAGCGCGTCGGCGGCCGACCGAACCGCCGACCGCAACCCGTACTCGGCGTCGCCGAGCTCGTAGTGGTCCAGCACGGGCGCGCCGGGCAGCGAATACACCGTCCATGCCAGCCCGCACAGTTCGGGCACGCCGTCGTCGGCCTCGTCGAGATCGTCGTAGTTGAACTCGGGGACCAGCCCGACGGCCGCGGCGGGATCGTCGGGGTTGGCCATGATGACCGCCTCACCGGCGGCCAGGGCGTCGGACTCGAACTGCGTACCCGGGGCCAGCCCCCGCACATCGCCGGGCACGGGCAGCAAAAGATTGATCGCCCCGCGGGTGCGGGACCGGCCGACGGCCGCGCGCAGCGTCTGCAGCAGCGTGACCGTCCCCGCGTCGTGGACGTCCGGCCACGGCAGGCCGGTGTGGCCCGCGGCGACGGCATCATACGCGGTGACCGATTGCTTTGGCGCCCAGAGGGATAACGCGTCCAACACGTCGTCGGGCGCGGCCCTGCCCGCGAGCCAGGCGTTGGCCCACACGGACAGCGAGACACTGGGACACCACATGATCTCGGAGTGTAGTTGTTTGGTTCGGCAAAGTCGGTTTACGCGTATCCTGGCCGCATGCCCGCCGCGGTGATCTGGCTGATATTCGCGCTGGTGCTTGCCGGTGCGGAGGCACTAACCGGCGATATGTCCCTGCTGATGCTTTCCGGGGGCGCGCTGGCCGCCGCGGGCACCACGTGGTTGCTGGGCTTGCCGGTGTGGGCCGACGCGGCGGTGTTCGTGGCCGTGTCGATCCTGTTGCTCGTCGGGGTGCGGCCTGCGCTGCGGCGGCGGCTCGCGCCCGCCGCGGGGCTGCCGACCGGCATCGCCGCGCTGGAGGGCAAGAGCGCGCTGGTGCTCGACCGCGTCGCGCGCGACGAGGGCCAGGTGAAGCTGGACGGCCAGGTGTGGACGGCGCGGCCGCTCGACGAGAACGACGTGTACGAACCCGGCGACCGGGTGACCGTCATGCAGATCAACGGCGCTACGGCCGTGGTGTTCAAGCACATGTAATCCCTCTGGAAAAAAATGGAGGACTCGATGATTGCTCTATTGGTGGTGGCGCTCGTGCTGGTGGTCTTCGGGATCATCATCGTGGCCAAGTCCGTCGCGCTGATCCCGCAGGCCGAGGCCGCGGTGATCGAACGGCTGGGCCGCTACAGCCGCACGGTCAGCGGGCAGCTGACGTTGCTGGTGCCGTTCATCGACCGGGTGCGCGCCCGGGTGGACCTGCGCGAGCGGGTGGTGTCGTTCCCGCCGCAGCCGGTGATCACCGAGGACAACCTGACGCTGAACATCGACACGGTGGTGTACTTCCAGGTCACCGTCCCGCAGGCGGCCGTCTACGAGATCAGCAACTACATCGTCGGTGTCGAGCAGCTCACCACGACCACGCTGCGCAACGTGGTCGGCGGCATGACGCTGGAGCAGACGCTGACCTCCCGCGACCAGATCAACGGCCAGCTGCGCGGCGTGCTCGACGAAGCCACCAACCGCTGGGGCCTGCGGGTCGCGCGGGTCGAGTTGCGCAGCATCGACCCGCCCCCGTCGATCCAGGCGTCGATGGAAAAGCAGATGAAGGCCGACCGCGAGAAGCGGGCGATGATCCTGACCGCCGAGGGCATGCGCGAGGCGGCGATCAAGGAGGCCGAGGGCAACAAGCAGGCGCAGATCCTGGCCGCCGAGGGCGCCAAGCAGGCCGCGATCCTGGCCGCCGAGGCCGACCGGCAGTCGAGGATGCTGCGCGCCCAGGGCGAGCGGGCGGCCGCATACCTGCAGGCGCAGGGGCAGGCCAAGGCCATCGAGAAGACGTTCGCCGCGATCAAGGCCGGCCGGCCCACCCCGGAGATGCTGGCCTACCAGTACCTGCAGACGCTGCCGGAGATGGCGCGCGGCGACGCCAACAAGGTGTGGGTGGTGCCCAGCGATTTCAGCACGGCGCTGCAGGGATTCACCAAACTGCTGGGCGCCCCGGGCGAGGACGGCGTGTTCCGGTTCCAGCCCTCCCCGGTCGAGGACGCGCCCAAGCACGCCACCGACGACGACGCCGAAGTCGCCGACTGGTTCTCCACCGAGACCGACCCCGCGATCGCGCAGGCCGTGGCCAAGGCCGAGGCGATCGCGCGGCAGCCCGTCGACGGGCAGCCCGGCGCGCCGCCCGAGCTGACCCAATAGGCTCTGGGGTATGAGTGTGCTGACTTCACCGAAAACCTATGTGGCGCTTGCGGCTTTCCACGCCGGCGACGCCGTCGCATGCGGGGTCCAGGTGGCCCCGATCAAGAAGATCCTGGACGACCTGGGGGTGCCGGAGGAGATCCGGCCGGCGCTGCCGGTGGTCAAGGCCGCGGCGGCGCTCGGCCTGTTGTCGGTCAGCCGTTTCCCCGCCCTGGCAAGGCTGACGACGGCGATGCTGACGCTGTACTTCGTCCTGGCGGTGGGCGCCCACATCCGGGCGCGCGACAAGGTCGTCAACACCCTTCCGGCCGCGACGTTTCTGGTGACATTCGCCGCGATGACGCTGAAGGGGCCGGACCGGGGTTAGGCCGCGCGGCGTCGGGCACCGGCTAATCCAAACGCAACTCGACCAGCGGCAGCGGGGCGTCGGTGTCGGTGATCGCGGCGCCGAGCGTCTCCTCGAGCACCGGGCGGAACCGCTCCCAGGTTCGGGGATGCCGGTCGCGGTAGGCGGCCAGCGTGCGGTCGACCTCCTGCTGGTCCAGGACGCGCGCGGTGGCGCGCCGGGGTGCCCGGCTGCCGGCGTACACCCGGACGCGCGGGTTGGCCTGAATGTTGCGGAACCACTGGGCTTTTCGTCCGAAGCCTGACGCGATGACGTAGACGCCGGGGGAGGGGTGATCGACGACCTCCAGCACGGCGTAGCGCGGCGCGCCCGACTTGCGGCCGATGTGTTCGAGCATCAGGATGCGCGAGCCGAACAGCGCGCCCGCGCGGGCCTTGTAGATCCAGACGGGGGCGCGCACGAACCGGCGGGAGCGCAGCAGCCACGCGCCGGCCGCCGCCAACGACGGGGGGTGCGGCTTCGACATGCCTGCCATCCTTCCAGGGGCGGTCGAATAGTCGCAGGGTGTTTCGGGTAAGCCTGGTACCCAATGAGTCGAAATGCGCCCCACCGTGGGTCGGCGCCCGACGAGATCACGGTGGTCGACGCCCGCGCCACGCATCGGTCGATCCAGGGCACCGCGATCGGCAACTTCATGGAGGCCTACGACTTCACGCTGTTCAGCCTCGTCGCGACCATCCTCGCGCAGAAGTTCTATCCCGGGGAGAACTCCGAGGCCGGCAGCCTCATCGCCACCTTCGGGACGATGACGGCGGGGTTCGTGGTGCGGCCGCTCGGCGGGTTCATCTTCGGCCCGCTCGGTGACCGCATCGGGCGCAAGCCGGTGTTGGTGATGACGATCTCGCTGATGGCGGTCTGCGCGTCGGTGACCGGTGTGCTGCCCGTCTACCACACCATCGGGGTGTGGGCACCGATCCTGCTCACCGTCGTTCGGATCTGCCAGGGCCTGTCGTCCGGTGGCGAGTACGCGGGCGCCATGACCTACATCGCCGAGCACGCGCCCGACGAGAAGCGGGGAATGCTCGCCGGCTTCCTGCCCGTGGGCACGCTGGCCGGTTTCGTGGTGGGTGCCGCGCTGGTGACGACGCTGCAGACCGTCCTGCCGACCGGCGACATGCTGGCCTGGGGCTGGCGGGTGCCGTTCCTGCTGGCCGCCCCGCTCGGTTTGATCGCGGTCTACCTGCGCTCGCGGATCGAGGAGTCGCCCGACTACGAGGAGATGCACGCCCGGCAGCCGCCGACCTCGGGTCGCAAGCAGTTCGTCCAGACCGTCGTGCGCCAGTGGAAGGCGCTGCTGATCTGCATGGGGGTGGAACTCGCGGTCACCGACACCAGCTACATGGTCAGCGGGTACGTGCCGACCTACCTGAAAAAGACCGCGAGCGTGGGGGACACGGCGGCCCTGGTGATGGTCCTCATCGTGCTGGCCGTGCTGACCGTTGGCGTGCTGCTGGTCGCCATGCTCTCCGACCGGGTCGGCGTCAAACCGCTGATGTGGCTGGGCTGCGGCCTGCTGGTCGCCGTTTCCATACCCGCGTTTTCGCTGATGCGATTCGGTCAGGCTTATCCGACGAAGTTCGCCGGCGTCCTGCTCGTCGGCCTGCCGATGCTATTCCTGAGCAGCCTCGAGCCGGTGATCCTGCCCGCGCTGTTTCCCACCAACGTGCGCTACGGCGCGGTATCGATCGGGTTCAACATCGCGGTGTCGGCCTTCGGCGGCACCACCCCGTTGATCGCCGAGACGCTGGTCGCCGGCACCGGTAACGCGATGTGGCCGGCATACATGCTGATGTTCGCGGGGATGGTCGGCGCGGTCACCCTGATCTTCGCCCCGGAAGTGGCCGGCCGACCGCTGCTGGGCTCCGGGCCGTCGGTGGAAAGGCCCGTGACCGACGTCGGCGGATAGCGCGAGGCCCGTCGTTGATGTGCTTGACGCGGTATGCCTGACGAGCTTGACGAGCTTATCCAATAGGGAGGACCGCCTTCTTCGCCACGAAGAGGCACGCCGGCATCCGGTATCAGACCCGATTCACCACCGGCCCGACAACCAACGGCGTCGCGCTGTTCGGCGATGCGGGCCAACCCAATTGGCCCACCGACCCGCATGCGCTCGGCGGCGTCCAAGCCTGCGCGCAGGCCGGGATCACGGTGGTCCACCCCCCCACTCGGCGGCAGGTACGGATCGTGCAACCGGCCGATCAATCGTCGAGCGTGGGGAGCAACACTGCGCAGGAAATGCCTGGCGCGCGCAGGATCCGTCGGTCCAAAGTCACCAGCGGGGCTGACAACATCTCCGCGAGCGCGACGTAGGCCGCGTCGCAACTCGACAGAGTTGGTCGTAGCTGCCAGGCGCGCTCCGCAAGCACGTCGTATGGCCACAGGTCCACCGCCAAATCGACGAGATCGGCGTGGGCCTGAGCGGCCTGGTCGGCGCCGATCGCTCCGCTGAGTTCCGCGCGCCTGATCACGTTGGCGCATTCGTACGGCAACAACGCTGGCGCGTAGAGGTCCGCGTCCACCAACTGCGTGGTTGCCCAGCGCCCATCGCTGCCGGAATCCAGCAAGACGGCGACCACTGCCGACGCGTCGCAGACGACCCGTTCACTCACCGGCGATCGGCGTCCTTCGCGGCGACGATGGCAGAAGCATCGAGCCGGACCTTCGTCGCGTTCACCCGGCCGCGGGCACGGGCGACGACGTCCCGCGCCGCCGGCTTGTCGGCCGTCGCGACCAGCAGGCCGCGCAGGTATTCCTGCAGGGACTGTCCGGACCGCGCGGCGCGCGCGGCCAGCTCGTCGCGGACCTCGTCCGGGATTCCCCGAATCGTGACAGCCACCATGCATGCAGAATAGCAGCAATAGCATCATACTGCTGGTAACCCGGCGGGGGAGTGGAATCGATGATCAGCCGACGAATTCGATGTCTGCTCCATGTCCATGCGAACTCGCCAGTCGCCGGTCGCAAGTGACCAGTGGCGCGGCGAGGCCCTCGGCGAGTGCCACGTACGCGCCGTCGGCGACGGTGTGAGCGCTGCGCAGTTCGTAAGCCCGCTCGACGAAAGGCTTTGTCGGCCAACGCCGCACCGGCAGGTTTTGGAAATCCGCGACGGCGACGAGCCCTTCGTGATCGCCGAGCAGCCCGCGCACAACAGCCCGGCGTATCGCACCGATCACTTCGATGTCGAACTGAGCAGGGGCGTGCAAAGCCTCGGCACGCAATCGCCGGGCCACTGCCGCCCCCGATGGCGTCGCAAAGATCAGTTCGACGGCCGCCGAGGCGTCCAGAACGATCACTCGGATCGCGCCTCGCCGACCAATTCGGCCGCGGTCACGCCCAGTTCGCGGCGCGGTAAGGCCGCGAGCCGATCGAGGACCTCGTCGAGGGGCGGTTCTTCGGCGATCTCGCGCAGTCGGACCAGCAGGAAGTCGCTGAGGCTCATGCGCTGCGCCGCCGCACGGGCTTTTAGCTCGTGGACGAGTTCATCGGGCACGTTCCGAATCTGGACCATCATCGGCATGCTCTGACGATATCTTACATGTTCTTAGCATGCATCCCGGGAGACGGTCCATCTGGCTCTGAACCCACGGCTTTGACAGTGAACACAGGGCGGCGATCCGGCGATTTCTGCGACCTGGACTCACGATCGACGCCAGGGATTCACACTCGCCTGCGCGATCAGGTCAGACCGCGGGGTGCGCCTCGCGGTGGTCTCGCCGGTAGTGGCGGATCTCGACGACCAGCCCGGTCACACCCACCGCCGCCGTGCACAGCGACACCAAAACCAGCAGCGGGCTGAGGCGACCGGCCAGCGCGTCGCCGAGGATCACCACGGCCGCGGTGCCGGGCAGCAAGCCGGCCAGCGTGGCCGCCGTGTACGGCAGCGCCCGCACGGTCGACGCGCCGGCGGCGTAGTTGATCGCCGAGAACGGCACGGCCGGGATCAACCGCAGCGACAGGATGGCCAGCCAACCGCGTTGGCGCAGGCGCCGATCCACGGTGTCGATCGAGCGGTGCCGGACCAGCCGGCTGAGCTGCCATCCGGCCGCGCGCACCAGCAGCAGCGCGAGCACCGCGCTGGCGGTGCTGGCGGCCAGCGCGATGACGACCCCCAGCGCCGGGCCGAACAGCAGCCCGGCGGCCAGGGTGAACGCCGTGCGGGGCACCGGCACCACCGTGGCCACCACGTGCGCGCCCAGGAACGCCAGCGGGAACCAGGGCCCCACCGATTCCGCCCAGTCCCGCATCTGCACCGGGGTCGGCAGCGGAAGCCAGGCCGCCACCAGGATCAGGGCTGTGATACCGGCCACTGTCGCGAACCCCCGCGGCCGGGACAGCTGGCGCGCCGCCGCGCCCAGGGCGCGGCCGAGGTCGCGCAGCGTCTCGGCGATTTTGCAGGTGGCGGAAGCCGTCACGCCAGTCAAGGTTACGGGGCGCAGGTGAATAACTCGTTTCCCGCGCCTGGCGTTTCCCTGCTGTCCTGAAGGCCACGGCGCATCTCACGGTTTTTTGCGCGGAGGCCCGATCAACTAGCCTCGTTAGTACGTGGCAGACCCCCAATTGCTGGGAAAAAGGGAGCAATCGGTGTCCATTGATGTACCCGAGCTCGCCGACCTAGAACAGGTTCGCGGGCGTTGGCGCACTGCGGTCGCCGGTGTGCTGTCCAAGAGCACCCGCAAGGAACCCGAGCAGCTGGGCGACGAGCCGGAGCGGTTGCTGGAGAACCCGACTTACGACGGGATCGCCGTGCGGGCGCTCTACACCGCGCTCGACGAGCTGCCCGAGCCGGCGCTGCCCGGTGAGTGGCCCTACGTGCGCGGCGGCGACGCGCGCCGCGACGTCAATGCGGGCTGGAAGGTGGCCGAGGCTTTCGCGGCCCTCAGCGCGGGCGATCACGACAACGCCGCGCTGCTGGGTGCCCTCGCCGACGGCGTCAGCGCGCTGGTGATCCGGGCGGGGGAGCCCGGGCAGCTCCGCCAACTGCTCTCCGGGGTGTACCTCGACCTGGTGCCGGTGATCCTCGACGCGGGCGCCGGGTGCCCCGCGGCGTGCGATGCGCTGCTGGGCCTGGTCGACGAGCTGGAGCCGGGCAAACGCGACGCCCTGTCGATCGACCTGGGGGCCGACCCGCTGACCGCGCCGCTGAGCGGTCGGGAATCCGCGCCGGCGGAGCAGGTGGTCGCCATGGCGACGCGGGTGGCCGCCGGTCGCGGGGTGCGGGCGATCACCGTCGACGGGCCCGCCTTCCACAATCTGGGCGCCAACGCGTCCTGGGAGCTGGCCGGCAGCGTCGCGGCCGCGGTGTCCTACCTGCGGCTGCTCACCGACGCCGGGATCACGGTCGGGCAGGCGTTGCGGCAGATCAGCTTCCGGCTGGCCGCCGACGACGACCAGTTCGTGACGATCGCCAAGATGCGCGCCGCGCGCCAGCTCTGGGCGCGCGTCGCCGAGGTCGTCGGCGACGCCGAGGGCGGCGCGGCCGTCGTGCACGCGGAGACCTCGCTGCCGATGATGACCCAGCGCGACCCCTGGGTGAACATGCTGCGGGTCACGATCGCCGCCTTCGGCGCGGGGGTCGGCGGCGCCGACACCGTGCTGGTGGCCCCGTTCGACGCGGCCATCCCGGGCGGCTTTCCCGGTGTGGCGAACGGCTTTTCGCGGCGCATCGCGCGCAACACCCAGCTGCTGCTGCTGGAGGAGTCGCACGTCGGGCAGGTGTTGGATCCCGCCGGCGGGTCGTGGTTCGTCGAGGACCTCACCGGGCAGCTGGCCGAGCGGGCGTGGCAGCAGTTCCAGGAGATCGAGGCGCGCGGCGGTTTCGCCGACGCCCGCGACTACGTCGCCGAACGGATCGCCGAGGTGGCCGCGCAACGCGCCGACGACGTCGCCCACCGGCGCACCGCGATAACCGGCGTCAACGAATACCCAAACCTGGAGGAACCACCTCTGCCGCAAGGGGATTCGTCGTCGTCGGTGCGGCGTTACGCGGCGGAATTCGAGGCGCTTCGCGACCGTTCAGACGCCCACCTGGAGCGCACCGGGTCGCGCCCCAAGGCGCTGCTGCTGCCGTTGGGTCCGCTGGCCGAGCACAACATCCGGACGACGTTCGCGGCGAACCTGTTGGCATCGGGCGGGATCGAAGCCGTCAACCCGGGACCCCTCGATGCCGCCGGGGTCGCCGCGGCGGTCGCCGACGCGCAGGCGTCCGTGGTCGTCATCTGCGGCACCGACAAGCGCTACCGCGACGAGGCCGCGGCCGTGGTCGAGGCGGCCCGAAACGCCGGCGTGGACAGGGTCTACCTGGCCGGACCGGAGCAGGACGCCGAGCACCGGCCGGATGAGTATCTGACCGCGAAAGTCAATGCGGTGCAAGCTTTGTCGAACCTGCTCACCCGATTGGGGGCCTAGCCGCTATGACGATGACGACCCCCGCGATCGGCAGTTTCTCCGACGTCCCGCTGCACGGCGACCGCGACGCGGCGCCACCCACCGAGGCGGCCGTGCAGAAGCACGTCGCCGCGGCGGCCTCCGCGCACGGCTACGCGCCCGAGCAATTGCAGTGGCACACACCCGAAGGCATCGACGTCAATCCCGTGTACATCGGCGCCGACCGCGCCGCGGCGGCCGCCGACGGCTACCCGCTGAACAGTTTCCCCGGCGAGCCACCCTTCGTGCGCGGCCCCTACCCGACGATGTATGTCAACCAGCCGTGGACGATCCGCCAATACGCCGGGTTCTCGACCGCCGCCGACTCCAACGCGTTCTACCGCCGCAACCTCGCCGCCGGGCAGAAGGGCCTGTCGGTGGCCTTCGACCTGGCCACCCACCGCGGCTACGACTCCGACCACCCCCGCGTGCAGGGTGATGTCGGAATGGCCGGTGTGGCAATCGATTCCATCCTCGACATGCGCCAGCTGTTCGACGGGATCGACCTGTCTGCGGTGTCGGTGTCGATGACGATGAACGGGGCCGTGCTGCCCATCCTGGCGCTGTACGTGGTGGCCGCCGAGGAGCAGGGGGTGCCGCCGGAGAAACTGGCCGGCACCATCCAGAACGACATCCTCAAAGAGTTCATGGTGCGCAACACCTACATCTACCCGCCCAAGCCGTCGATGCGCATCATCTCCGACATCTTCGCCTACACCAGCGCCAAGATGCCGAAGTTCAACTCCATCTCGATCTCGGGCTACCACATCCAAGAGGCCGGCGCCACAGCGGATTTGGAGCTGGCCTACACGCTGGCCGACGGCGTCGACTACATCAAGGCGGGCCTGGACGCCGGGCTGGACATCGACAAGTTCGCGCCCCGGCTGTCGTTCTTCTGGGGCATCGGGATGAACTTCTTCATGGAGGTCGCCAAGCTGCGCGCCGGGCGGCTGCTGTGGAGCGAACTGGTGGCGCAATTCGGCGCCAAGAACGCCAAATCACTTTCGCTGCGCACGCATTCGCAGACCTCCGGCTGGTCGCTGACCGCGCAGGACGCGTTCAACAACGTCGCGCGCACCTGCATCGAGGCGATGGCCGCCACCCAGGGCCACACGCAGTCGCTGCACACCAACGCCCTGGACGAGGCGCTGGCGCTGCCCACCGACTTCTCCGCCCGCATCGCGCGCAACACCCAGCTGGTGTTGGCGCAGGAGTCGGGCACCACACGGCCCATCGACCCGTGGGGCGGCTCGTATTACGTGGAGTGGCTGACCCATCGGCTCGCGCAGCAGGCCCGCGCCCACATGGCCGAGATCGCCGAGCACGGCGGCATGGCGCAGGCCATCGACGACGGCATCCCCAAGATGCGCATCGAGGAGGCCGCCGCGCGCACCCAGGCCCGCATCGACTCGGGCCAGCAGCCCGTGATCGGGGTCAACAAGTACCAGGTCGACGAGGACCAGGAGATCGAGGTCCTCAAGGTCGAAAACGACCGGGTGCGCGCCGAGCAGCTGGCCAAACTCGACGACCTGCGCGCCAACCGCGACCAAAAGGCCGTCGAGGCCGCCCTGGCCGAGCTCTCGCGCGCGGCGGCGGCGCCCACGCCGCGTCCTGGCACGGAAGACACAGACGGGCTGGGCAACAACCTGCTGGCCCTGGCGATCGACGCGGCCCGGGCCAAGGCCACCGTGGGCGAGATTTCCGACGCGCTGGAAAAGGTCTATGGCCGCCACCAGGCGGAGATCCGTACTATCGCCGGGGTCTACCGTCACGAAGCCGGAAAGGCCGCCAATATCGTCACCGCCACCGAGCTGGTCAAGAAGTTCGCCGAGGCCGACGGCCGCCGGCCCAGGATCTTGGTGGCCAAGATGGGCCAGGACGGCCACGACCGCGGCCAGAAGGTGATCGCGACGGCGTTCGCCGACATCGGGTTCGACGTCGACGTCGGGTCGCTGTTCTCCACGCCGGAGGAGGTGGCCCGCCAGGCCGCCGACAACGACGTGCACGTCATCGGGGTGTCGTCGCTG
This sequence comes from Mycobacterium sp. NGS57, assembly GCF_059812405.1. Lineage (NCBI taxonomy): Bacteria > Bacillati > Actinomycetota > Actinomycetes > Mycobacteriales > Mycobacteriaceae > Mycobacterium > Mycobacterium sp. NGS57. The sequence continues at coordinate 576,985 of NZ_JCALCP010000001.1, forward strand.
GCCGCCGGCCATCTGACGCTGGTGCCGGCGCTGCGCGACGCCCTGGCCGAGGTGGGGCGGCCCGACATCATGATCGTGGTGGGCGGCGTGATCCCGCCCGGCGACTTCGACGAGCTGTACGCCGCCGGGGCCACCGCGATCTTCCCACCCGGCACGGTGATCGCCGACGCCGCGATCGGTTTGCTGCACAAGCTCGCCGAGCGGCTGGGCTACGACCTGGGATAAGCCTCGCCCGCTCGGCGCCGGTCTTTGCTCCCGTGATTTATCGGAGCAATTTGTCGCATTTCAATAATTCCGCTCGTTCGTTCAATTTAGAGTACCGGCGTGACCCATACGCCAGTCACCGGCAATCGCGCACGTATCTACGCGTTTGCATCGATCTGGCTGGCGATTTGGGCGATCACTCACATCGTCATTGTGGCCACCGTTTTTCCGAATGCTATTTTCTGGCTGACCTACTACCTCGCGAACTATCGATTTGGATTCATCCGGCGCGGGCTCGGTGGCGAATTGATCCGCATGTTCCCCGCTGCGCACTACTTCACCGCCGCTTATACCCTGATGTGGACGTCGGTCGCAGTTTGGCTGGCCGCCCTGGCCGTGCTGATGCGGTTTGTGCTATTCGCCGGTACGCGATCGGAGCGCAAGGTATTGCTCGCGCTGGCCGTGCCGGTGCTGCCGTTCGCGTTCTTCTATGCCGTCTACTCGCCGCGTCCCGAGCTCTTTGGCATGACGGCATTGCTGGCGTTCGGAATCGCGTTGGCGAAGGCTCAAACACCGCGCGCCAGAATGGCTTTCAGCGCGCTGTACGGGGCCACGATGGCCCTGTTGGCACTGATGCACGAGGCGATCCCGCTGGAATTGGCGCTGGGCGCAATTCTGGTGGTCCTTGTCCTGTCCAAGGACGCGGTGCCCGCAGCGCAACGGATCTGCACCGTTTTGGCCGTCGGGCCGGGAATCGGCTCGGTGCTGATGGTCGCGGCGCTGGCGCAACGCAATATCGGCCAGCAGATTTGCGCGCAGATTCCGCACGGCATGATCGAAGATCCCTGGGCCGTTTCGACGTCGCCGCAAGGGGCCGTCGACTACGTGCTCGGTCATCTCGAAAGCCGCTCGGACTACCACGACTGGGCGTGCCGCAACGCGGTGCCGATTCTGGACGCCGACCCGCTGGCGGCCATCCGGATGGTGTCCCATTTCGGCTTCGGCCACCTTTTCGGCGCGTTCGTGCTGGGGTTACTGTTTTTTGCCGGCACGATATGGGCCATCCGCTACTTTTCCGGTGTTCCCGTCAGGGTGTTCGTCGGCGAACTGCGAGGCCACGTTGCGTTGCCCATCCTGGCAACCGGATTGCTGATTCCGCTCTTTTTGACCGGCGTCGACTGGACTCGCTGGTGGGTGCTGATGACCTTCGATGTGGCCATCGTCTACCTGCTGTATGCGATCGGCAGACCGGAGATCGAGCAGGCGCCATCGCGACGGAACGTGCTGGTGTTCATGGCGGTCGTCATGGCGCTGGCGGTGATACCGACCGGAGCCGCCAGCAACATCGGCGGCTAGACTCGAAACCCGGCTTCCGGCAAGCACTTTCGCCAACATGCGCGTGTCAGCGCACATCGCTGCACGGTCGGCGGAGGGTTCCGTGCACCAAGCCTGGACCGATGCCGGCGCGGTTGCCCCACGTCCGGCGACTTGAACGATTCTGGTACGTGAGTGTGCCTTGTCCACTTAACATACGTGGGTGACCACGCGCGAGGCCGACGTCAGGCCTATCGGAGGGGTGCAGCGCGAGCGCAAGCCAGAGCCCAAATTCCGCGACGACATCGAGGGCCTGCGCGGCTTCACGCTGCTGGCCATCCTGGGCTTTCACATCGCCATGCCCGGGCTCGGCGGCGGTTTCGTGGGCCCGGACATCTTCTTCGAAATCTCGGGCTTCGTCATCACCGGGCAGCTCTGGCGCCAGGTGAGCACCACCGGCACCGTCGGGCTGCGCAAGTTCTACGGGGCGCGGGCCCGCCGGCTGCTGCCGGTATCGGCCACGGTCGGCGTCGTCACCGCGATCGCCGCGGCCGTCCTGCTCACCGGGGTGCCGGCCCAAAACGCCTTGAAGGACGCCATCGCCTGCGCGCTGTACGTCCCCAACTTCTGGTTCATCGTCCAACAGGTCGACTATTTCGCCGGCGGGGTGCCCTCGCCGTTCCAGCACTACTGGACCCTGGGCGTGGAGGAACAGTTCTATCTGTTGTGGCCGCCCATCATCGTCGGCGCCGCGTGGCTGATCGGGCGGTGGCGTCGGCGCACAAGGACTGCCGCGCCGCCGTCGAAAGCCCCGTATGTGGTGCTTGTCGCGCTGATCGCGGCCGTGTCGCTGGCGCTGTCGCTGCTGGTCACCTACGTGATGCCGCTCGCCGCGTATTTTTCGCTGCCCACCCGGGCCTGGCAGTTGGCCGCCGGCGCGCTGGTGGCCCTGACGGCCGAACAATGGCGCCGGCTCCCCGCGCCGGCCGCGGTGCTCACTGGCTGGGTCGGCCTGGCCATGGTCCTGGTGGCCTGCGTCTACTACACCCCGGACATTCCCTACCCCGGTGTCGCCGCCGTGTTGCCCGTGCTGGGCACCGCGCTGCTGCTCGGCGCCGGCTGTTCGACACCGACGCAAGGCGCAGGACGCCTGCTGGCCTGGTCACCGATGCGGGCCATCGGACGGTTGTCGTATTCCTGGTACCTGTGGCACTGGCCGGTGCTGGTGTTCGCGCCGATTGTGGTGGGCCACCCGCTGGGCCTGGTCGGCAAGTTCATCGCGGCCGTCGTCGTCTCCGGCGGACTGGGGTGGCTCACGCTGCGCTACATCGAGAACCCGCTGCGCTACGCGGATCCGCTGCGCAAGTCCCCGATGAAAAGCCTGGCCGTCGGCGGCATCGCCACGTCGGCGGCGGCCTGTGTGGGCGTCGTGCTGCTGATGTGGGTGTCTTCGATGCCGGCGCCCGTCCCGGTTGGGCACGGCGCGGCGATCCCGGGGCTGACGATCACCGCTCCGCCCGTCCCGGCGGGGGACGACGCCGCGACCTACGAGGCGGCGGTACAGAACGTGTTCGCGCAGGTCCAGGCGGGGGTCGCGGCATCCGCCGAGCTGAAGTACGTGCCGTCGAACCTGAGCCCGTCGCTCGCCGACGCGGCGGGTGAAATCCCCAAGATGCAGTTCGACGGCTGCCTGCGCCTGCCGTTCCAGAGCGGGCAGCCCGAGTGCGCGACGGGCGATACCGCCGCGACGACGACGGTGGCCATGGTCGGCGACTCGCATGCCTCGATGTGGATTCCGGCGTTCCGGGAGATCGGCGCGCAGCGGTCCTGGCGAATGGAAACCATGGCCAAGGCCGCCTGCCCCATGATGGACCTGCCCGTCACCAACCGCCTCTTCAGCGGCCTGGTCGAGCGCTTCGAACACTGCGAGCAATGGCGCGGACAGGTGATGTCCCGGCTGCGCGCCGAGCATCCCCGCCTGGTCATGGTCAGCGTTTTCCGGGGGTACACCGCCAGCCACAGCAACGGTTTCCTGTCGGGTTTTTCGTCCTACGACCCGGCCTGGATCGACGGCCTGACCCGCCTGGTGCGCGAGCTGCGCGCCACCGGCGCCAAGGTGCTGGTGCTGGGGCCGCTGCCGCATCTGAACGCGTCGGTACCGGGCTGCGTGTCCGAGCACCTCGACGACGCCACCGCCTGCTCGCCACCCATGTCGACCGCGTTCGACCGGGCCGGCATGGCCGACGAGATCGCCGCCGTCAAAGCCGGCGGCGGGCAATACGCCGACCTCACCGACCTGTTCTGCACCAAGAGCCGCTGCCCGGTCATCATCGGGAACACCCTGGTTTATGTCGACGCGGGTCACCTGACCCTCGAGTACTCGCGGCTGCTGGCGCCGGCGATCATGTCGCTGGCGGACCGGGCGCTGCATAACTGACGCTTATCGGCTCACGAATTGCCCTGTGCGAAGATCTCGGCGATGAGTAGACCCGCGCCGAGCGCTGGTTTCGCGAGCTGACCGACAATGTGACGATGAGCTCCCAGAAAAGCGACACAGTCGACGAACTGGCGGCTGCCGTGCGCGGCGGCGACCGCGCGGCGCTGCCGCGGGCCATCACGCTGCTGGAGTCCACCCGCGCCGACCACCAGAAAAAGGCCCAGCAGCTGTTGCTGGTGTTGACGCCGGACTCGGGCAACGCCCATCGCGTCGGCATCACCGGGACCCCCGGGGTGGGGAAGTCGACCAGCATTGAGGCGCTGGGCATGCACCTGATCGAGACGGGCCACCGGGTGGCGGTGCTGGCCGTCGACCCGTCGTCGACCCGCAGCGGCGGCTCGATCCTGGGCGACAAGACCCGGATGGCGCGCCTGGCAACCCATCCGGACGCCTACATCCGTCCGTCGCCGACATCGGGCACGCTGGGCGGGGTCGCCAAGGCCACGCGCGAGGCCATCGTGCTGTTGGAGGCCGCCGGGTTCGACGTGGTGCTCGTCGAGACCGTCGGCGTCGGCCAGTCCGAGGTGGCCGTGACCAACATGGTCGACACCTTCGTGCTGTTGACTCTGGCCCGCAGCGGCGACCAGCTGCAGGGCATCAAGAAGGGCGCGCTGGAGCTGGCCGACATCGTCGTGGTCAACAAGGCCGACGGGGACCACCTCCCCGAGGCACGCAAGGCCGCGCGCGAGCTGTCCGCCGCGATCAGGTTGATCCATCCGGGCGAAACCCTGTGGCGGCCACCGGTTCTCACCATGAGCGCGACGGAGGGAACCGGGCTGGCGGAGCTATGGGAGACGATCGAGCGCCATCACCGGGTGCTCGGCGAGGCCGGCGAACTCGACGAGCGCCGGCGCGCCCAGCAGGTCGACTGGACCTGGCAGATGGTCCGCGACATCGTGCTGGACCGGGTGCTGTCCAACCCTGAGGTGCGCAAGATCCGCGCCGACGTAGAGCGCCGGGTCAAGGCGGGGGAGCTGACCCCCGCGCTGGCGGCCCAGCAGATACTCGAGGCCGCCTCCGGGTAGGGCCTCATTCAGTCGGCCGGTTGTGTCCTTCATCGGGGATGATCGTGTGAATCAGATCGACGATCTGCTGTTGCCCGGCGGCTGCGGCGTCAAATCTTCCGCGCATCTCGGTGAACCCCCGACCGACATCTTCCTGGAGAAGACCGAACTCCGATCGAAGATCAACGAAGTCCGATCGAAGATCAACGAAGTCCTCGCGCAGCGCATTGAAGCCTGCGGCTGTCGCGCGTCGGAGGTCGCGGAGCTCGCTGCGAAATTCGCTGACGTCGCGGTCGGCGGCCCCGGCGAGGACGCGAGCGGCCGCGGCGTCTTGCTCGCTTCCCCGGACGCGCTCGGTCAGGTTATGCACCTGGTGCTCAAGGTCGGTGACGCGTGATTCGAGATCCCCGGGCTCCATGACCAAGAGCATATCGGCGCCCGCCCGCAACCGGCATCCCTCGATTGGCAGGGCTGTGGATTACGGCTTCGCTGTCGCCGCTCACTCGTCGCCGCCGGCCATCTCCCGCAGCTCATCGGTGGATTTGGGCAATCCGGGGTTCCCCGCCTTATCCCGGGCAACCGCCTCCATGAGGCGCCGGGCATTTTCGGGTGAACGCAGCAAGTAGATGGTCTCGTGCCACGAATCGTAGTCGTCCGCGGACATGAGAACGGCCTCTCCCGCCTCGGGGGTGACGTGGTGTATGGCCTCATTATCCCCGATGCGAATCGTGCGCAATACCCGCTCCGAGGAGGTACGCGGGGCAACCACGCCCGGCCCGGGGACCAGCAAATACAGGACGACGCGTCTCGCTAACGGATAGGTAAATAAATGACTGTTTGCCAGACGGAAGGTATGAAATCCAAGTAAATTCGTTAGTGTGACGACGAAGTCCGGGATCGATCGCCGCGCGGTTCCCTCCCACGATGGCCCTGACGCAGGTCGTCGTGTGTCCGGCGCGGCGGACCCACATTTTGCGTGCGTCGTTCGCAGTTTCTCCGCGATGTTCCCCGGGCGCCGGTTCGGCGGCGGGGCGCTGGCGGTCTACGTCGATGGTCAGCCCGCCGTCGACGTGTGGTCCGGCTGGGAAGACCGGGACGGACGCGTGCCGTGGTCGGCCGACACCGCGCCCATGGTGTTCTCGGCGACCAAGGGGATGGCCGCGACGGTCATCCACCGTCTTGCCGACCGCGGGCTCATCGACTACGAGGCACCCGTCGCCGAGTACTGGCCGGAGTTCGCGGCCAACGGCAAGGCGGACCTGACCGTGCGCGAGGTGATGAGGCACACCGCCGGGCTCTCCGGCCTGCGCGGCGCCACCCAGGAAGACTTGCTGGATCACGTCGTGATGGAAGAACGACTGGCGGCCGCGTCCCCCGGGCGCCTGCTCGGCAAATCCGCGTACCACGCGTTGACGTTCGGCTGGCTGATGTCCGGGCTGGGCCGGGCGGTGACCGGGAAAGGCATGCGGGCGCTGATCCGCGAGGAGCTCGCCGAGCCCCTGGGCACCGACGGCCTGCACCTGGGCCGGCCCCCGGCGGGGTCCCCGACGCGCGCCGCGCAGATCATCATGCCGCAGACCATCATCGGCAACCCTGTCGTGAGCTACCTGACGAACAAGGTCGCCAACCAGCTGTCCGGCGCCTACCGGTCCATGTACTTCCCGGGCATCATCGCGGCCGCCCAGGGTGAGGTCGCGCTGCTGGACGCCGAGATCCCGGCGGCCAACGGCGTGGTGACGGCCCGCGGGCTGGCACGGATGTACGGCGCGATCGCCAACGGCGGCGAGATCGACGGCACCCGGTTCCTGTCCCGTGAGCTGGTCGCGGGGCTCACCGGCAAGCCGAGCCTGCGGCCCGACCGAAACCTGTTCGTGCCGTTGGCTTTCCATCTGGGCTATCACAGCCTGCCGTTCGGCAACGTGATGCCGGGCTTCGGCCACGTCGGGCTGGGCGGCTCGGTCGGCTGGGCCAATCCGGCGGAGGGAATCGCGTTCGCGGTCGTGCACAACCGCCTGCTGACGCCGTTCGTATTGACCGATCATGCCGCGTTCGTGGGGCTCTACAAGCTCATCCGCGACGCGGCGGCCAAGGTCCGCGAGCGCGGGCTGCAGCCGGTGACCGAGTTCGGGGCGCCGTTCTCCGAGCCGGGAGCCGTCGCCGGCTAGGCTTGATTCGCTTGTGGCACAGGAAACTTCGCTTCCAGACGCCGCTATCAGCAGCTAGGCCACCTAGCTGGCGTCGCGCGACGGCCTCGGTCATCTTCGGTTGATCCGCCAGCCCGTGTTGGGCGACGGGGCCGGCCAATGGCCGTACGGCCACCGGGCAGGCCGAACGAACCAGTTGCCGAAAACGGCCATGCTCGGAGCTATTGAATTCATAGGCTCCCATCATCGGGTTCCAGATCAGGTGAGTGTTCGCCCCTGTCATCGTTCAAGCCCTGGGTCGGGTATGCGATGTGGGGCGGTGGGGGAGTCCGCGCGTGGGGAGTCAACCGGGAGTCGTAAGTGTCCGACAGCTGAGAGAGGCTGCCGCGGACCAAAACTGGGATACCGTGCCGGTTTCGACCGGCGCGTTACGAACCGCGTCGTCTCGGCGGAAAGGCATGTTCGTCATGCTGGCGGCCGTGTTCTGCGCCGTCTTTGGCTCCAAGCTCATCGTCATTTCGGCGCTCGGTTCGCCGGTGCCCCTATTGGATCAATGGGACGTGGAGGCCGCAGGCCTGTATTCGCCGTATCTGAAGGGCACGCTCTCCTTCCCTGACCTTTTCGCCGCCCATCTCGAATACCGCATCCCGGTTTTCCGCCTGCTCGCGCTGGCGCACCTCGAGTTGGCCGGCGAGTGGAACACACGCCTCGAGATGATCTTTGGCGCAGTGGGGCACACGGCGGCGGTCACATGGCTCGCTGCGTTGCTGATGCCCCTCGTGGCGCGGCAGCGCCGGATGCTCCTGGCGGGCTTCGTGGCATTTTTGTTCGGGTTCCCGGTGGTCTACGAGAACGCGCTGTGGGGATTGCAGCTGGAGGTGTACCTTTCGTTACTCTTCGGCATCGCGACTCTGGTCGCATTCGCCGCTGCGCGTCCGTTCTCTGCGCGCTGGTTCGGCGGCTTGGTGGCGGCGGTGCTCAGTTACTTCTCTTTTGCCACCGGCGTGGCAGCCATCCTCGCCGCGGGTGTGCTAGTGACCATCCAGCTGGCAATCAACGTCAGAAAGCGACGGGGTCGGGAGCTGGCCGGCCTCGTCGTCATGGCATCGATCGCTCTGGTGATGGTCTTGTGGACGGCGTCGGGCGCTAACCCGATGAGCACGGCGTGGACGTTTATCCAGGGGCTGACGTTGCTCTTCATCATTGCCGGGGCGGCACTCGTCCCAGCGGTGTGGTTTTTATACCGCGCCACGGCTGAGCGCCCTCGCATCGCCGATCGCTCCTGGGTGGCAGTCGGAATCGTGGTGTGGCTCGTCATACAGTTCGTACTTCTCGCCTACGGTCGGGGGGCCGCCGTAGGGGTGCGATATATGGACTTCGTCCTGCCCATGTATCCGGTGGGGCTAGTGGCGGTGTTCGGTCTCGGAAGCAGAGCGCAAACCGCGAGGTTCGGCGGGCACGCCGGGGTCGGCGCCGCGGCGTGGTCATTTGCCGTCGTGGCCGTCATTGCCCTGTTCGGTTATCACGGCTCAGTCCTGGGCGCCATGGACTGGAGCAAAGCCGCCGGCCAACAAACGGCCGATGTCCGGGCTTTTCTCGCCACCGGCGACGTCGGCCAGCTCAGGCCAAAGGGCCCGGGTGGGCATGGGATACAACTTTCCCACCCAAGCCCGCAGCGGCTGTCCAGAGTTCTCACCGATCCCGAAGTCAGGGCAATACTCCCGGTCGAGCTCCGGCCTCCCGATTCCGGCGTCGCCGAAATCCGCAAGCGGATGTGGCTCAAGGGAACGTTTGCCAGGGGCACCGCCGCCGCGGTCCACCTCATACCTGCGGCTGGGCCGGCGTTGCTCGCAACTGCACTGGCTTTGTTCTTCGCCGTTGCAGCCAGACGCAGCCAGCCCGGGTGGGAAGTGGTCGCATGCGCCGCGAGTAGCCCCACCCGACATGCCGCCAAGCATCGTGGCCGCTTTGTGGTTACACCAGCGGCTGGCAAGGTCGGCAAGCATTTGTCCAATCGGCACAGCGGGTGGTGGCGACATCGACGGCACCCAATTCCTGTCCCGTGAGCTGGCCGCGACGCTGACCGACACGCGGCATTAGGCGGCCGCGGCACCGGGCAAGAGTGTGAATCTCGGGCTGTCGGGCGCGCTGCTGGGATAAGCTGCCGGGCGGCTGTGCCGGGGAACACCTACCGCGGACGCGGAGAACGGGGGAGACGGCAGTGCGATCACCCCGGGATGCGATAGCTGGTGCGATACCGGCGGCCAGGCGGCGGTGCGCCGCGGTCGCCGTCGCATCGGAGCGCAACATCCTGCTCGGCACCATTCTGCTGGCGTCGGCGGTCTCGGTTGTCACGGGATTTGTTCTCGCCCAGTACTACTCCATCGACATCATCTCGTCCCTCGTATTCGTGCCGGAGGACTGCTACCTCGACTGGGGCACGAAGGTCGGCCGGCACTGCTTCAGTGACTACGCGATGCCGGTGACTTTCGGGATGCGGCCCAACCCATGGGCGGGCTTTCCCATGCAGACTCACGAGGGAATCAAGCTGGCTTACAACAACTACCTGGCCGCAGGGATGCTTCCGCAGCTCGCCTTTGGGCTGCTGGGTAAATGGCTGGGTGCGCCGGGGCTCGGATTAGTTGGCTATCAGTTCGTTTTGACGCTCGCGTGCCTGACGCCCGCCGCGTGGGCGGCCCGGGGTGCGTGTGGGCTGGAGCGAATCGTGGTGTTCATCGCTTGCGGAGTCGCCGCCGTTCCCGCGTGGATGATGATCGATCGCGGCAACTCGGCGGGATTCGTGGTGCCCGTCGCGTTGGTTTTCCTGGTGGCTTTGTGCCGGCGACGCTGGGGCCTGGTGACGACCATGGTCATCCTTGCCGCGTTGGTGAAACCACAGTTCGCCGTACTAGGCGTCGCCTTGTTCGCCGCCCGCCGATTGCGATGGGCGGGCACCGCGGTGGCCGGGGTCATCATCTCCAATCTCGTCGCGTATGCGTTGTGGCCGCGGGACTTTCCCGAGACGATCGCGCAGTCGATCCGCAACATGTTGGGATATGGGGGTGGCGGCGGCGGGACGTCCCAAGCGGTTGTCGCAGGCTTCAACGTGTCCTTTGCGAAGGGGCTCCTCGCGATCCCCGACGGCATCAAGGCCGCCGAGACGGGCGGGATGGTGCCTGATGGCTTCCTCGCCGGCCCGCGATCGATGATCGGATACGCCATCCTCGTGGTCGTCGTCCTCGCCATCCTCGTTCTTGGGCGGCGTATCCCGCCGGTCATGGTGGGCGTCGTGTTGCTTGCTACGGCTTCTCTCTTCCCGGCCCTGAGTCAGCCCTACTATCTGGTGTTCGTGTTGCCGGTCGCGGCGCTGGTCGTGCGGGACCCAGACGGGCCCCCGGGGACGGGGATTTTCGACCGACCCGAGACTGTCGGCGCACCTCGTCGAGCTGTTGGTGTTTGCGTGAGTCTTGCTGCGGCGCTGTGCATTGCCCAGATCGCGCTGCCCTCGCTCCCTACCCACGCGGGCGATATAGCGGGACAAGTGGGATCGACCGCGATAACCGACGCTAGGTTGGTAACCGCTACCACGATATTTTTCGCGCCACTCTTGTGGCTGCTGACCTGTGGGTTCATCCTCGCGTCCTACACGCGGCGACGGGCTCCGTCGAGCGCCATGGACGGAGTGCCGGCTCAAGAAAGCCCGACGGCTGCGCCGTTGCCAGCGACTGAGTTCACCACCAAACGAAAGACGCAATTCTCACCACACGAACCGACGTAATCTGCAAAACTTCCTCCGGCGGTTTCCGTCTGTTCGGTGCCGTTTAGTCGAGGCGGTGGGATGCAGTGACACGGTTCGCAAACGAGCCACTTGATGTGGCTCCGGCGATTGAAGAGCAGGACGGCACACACTCCGGGCTTGATGAGCCCAGTGCCGATTCAACTCTGAGGCGTAGCCGAATTGTTAACCGAAGTAATATCTTCCAGAGTATTGCGTTTGCCTTTTGTGTTCTGTTCGGGTTGGCCCTGATCGTCAACATTGAGCCGGCCTGCGACGGGGTCTGGTTCTGGTATAGCTACTTCTTTCGCGGCGGGCAGCACCTTTATTCCGATATGCATCTCGCGCTGCAGCCGCTGTACGTGATTGAAACCAGCGCCTTCACGGCCGTGCTGGGCAACGGATGGCTGGTGTCGAAGATTCCGGCGGTACTGCATCTCTTGGCATATTGCACGGCACTTCTTCTGCTGGTCAGGCACTCCAAGCTCTCCGACGCGCGCAAGGCGCTCCTGCTCACGTGCTCTTTTTTCGTGTCCACCGCCTTCGGGGCGTACGTGTTCTCCGACTTCCATGTGCTCGCCGACTGCTTGGTGCTCTACTCGCTGGTAGCCCTGCTATCGCTTAGAACGTCGTCTGACGTTCGTCGTGCCTTCGGACTGGTGGCAATCCTTGGCGTCCTCTCCGGTCTGACACTGACGACCCGGATCAACGATGGAGCGGCGCTGTTTGCGGGGGTTCTGCTCGCTATCGTGTGCATGGCTCCGTCGAAGAAATTACTTTCGCTCCTGACGTTTTGCCTCACAACCGTCTGCACCCTCCTGTTTGTCGTGCTACTTACGGGAGACTCGCTGCGCGAGTACGCCATGAATACGATCTTCGCCGCGGCAGGTATCAAGGGCGGCGGTGGCGGGTTACTAGGGCAACCATTGCGGCTGCCGTGGAACACGGCTGGCTGGCTGATTCATGGTCCGCCCAAATGGGTGTGCATCCATGCACTCGCTACGGCGTTCGTCTTTGTCTTCCTGGTGCTGCGCCCGCTCAGGGGGAGACGCGGATGGTGGGAACTTGGATTGGCCATCCTGGGGACCGTCGTGGTGGTGGCTGAAATTCGCCAGATGGGCCTCTTTGTAGAGAACGCGTCAGTGTCGAGCCTGTCCGGCCTGGTTGTCCTGCTGGCGTACGGGATTGGCATTTGGGTAGCAACGAGATTTGCTCGGTGGTTGTTCGACCCTAAGCGTCCGAACGGGTGGGACACGCGAGAGATCCTGCTGCTAATACCGCTCGGCCAAATCGCCTCGGGATCGTTGTCTTCGGGTGGAACGCATTACAGCAATATCCTTGGAGCGGTGGGGGTGTTCATCCTGCTGCTGGGGATCAGTTCTCCCATTCACTTAAAGAATGGGTGGGTACGCGACTTCCTGGCCGCGGTGGGCATTCTGCTGGTGGTCTGCGCCGCTACCAACCGGTTCCACGATCCATATCGTTGGCATACCTACCGGGAGAAGCCAATGTTCGCGGCTCGGACTTTGTTCAAACATCCCGACTACGGCCCAATGCTTATCGATCGCGATCTACTGCAAATGATTCAGCCGGTCTGTCAGAAGATACGAGAGGGGGGCTCGAGTGACGAGTTGTTGTCGTTACCGTACCCCGGTGCCAACTTTTTCTGTTCAGTACCGCCTTGGCACGGCTACGTGCAGACCTTCTTCGACACAGCCGGCAAGGAGACGATCCAGAGCTTGATGGATGAATTGCGGCACTCGCCACCGAAGTGGATCTTGTACCAGAGGCAACTGACGACTCTCCGCTTGCATGAGATCGTGTATAACGCGGGCAACCCGCTGGAGCACCGGTACCTCGACGAACTCATCGAGAAGAACCTGGGCGAAAAGCGGTGGCAGGTGGTCTATACCAGCGACTATGGCACCGCCCACCAGTGGGGTCAGTTGTGGGACAACGAATGGATTTTGATTCGTACTCGCTAGCGCGGCAGACCTTCTGTCGCTGTCAGCGGCAGTAGTAATAGCCGCTCGCTCTATCTACGCGACTTCCCGTCCTGAATGTCCGTGGCGGCGCGCCGGAATGAGAAGTGACGATGGCCGAAGTAACTCAGCGCCGTGGTAGCCGCCACGATGATTGCCTGCGCCGAAATACGCCCTAGGCCAAGCTCGACCAGCACCGGCAACGTGACGAAGTTGATGGCTGCTCCCGTGAGATAGACGCTCCAGAAGCGCACCAGGTCACGAAGCACTTGGCCTCGGACCCGGAACACGAACGTTCGGTGCATCACGAACGCGAATAACACGGCCAGCACATGTGTGATGCCTAGTGTCACTAGAGACCCGGCGACCTTTCCGAGCCGATGGTCAACCAAGACACCAACGGTCTGCGAACACGCGACGAAGATTCCGAACCCGGCTACCGTATTGATTCCGCCGACGACCAGGAATGCCACGCGTTGATCGCGCACTAGGCGGGTCAGCGGACCCGGGGGCGCCGCTTCGGGCGGCAGGTCGAACTCAGTCATCCGAGGCCTTCGAAGGCGGCGATCTGCTTCCGGGTCACAGCGAGCGCGTCGGCACCGTCATGCACGCGCCGCTCCCAGTCGATGGTCCAGCCGAGGGCGTCGCGGAAGCCGAGGCGATTGCGCCAGCCCAGTTCCCGCTCCGCCTTGGCGGCGTCGAGGGCCAGGAGGTTCGCCTCGTGCGGATGTTCCCCGGGTTGAGGTTCCCAGTGAGCGCCGCCGCCCCACAGCTCGGCGGCCAGCGTGGCCACCTGCCCCACCTCGACGAAGCTGTCGCGACCCGGCCCGAAGTTCCACTGCCCGAGGCCCGAACCGGCCAACAACGCGTCGGCCAGGGTGAGATACCCGTTGAGGCAATCGAGGACGTGCTGCCACGGCCGCACCGCGCGCGGGAACCGCAGCTGAGGCGCCTCGCCGCGCCCGTAGGCGGCCACCAGGTCGGGCAGCAGCCGTTCGCGGCTGACGTCGCCGCCGCCAATCACGTTGCCGCCGCGGGCTATTGCGGTGGGACGGCCGGGAAAGCTGCGTACCCAGGACTGGGTCAGCAGGTCGGCCATCGCCTTCGACGCGCTATACGGGTCGTCGCCGCCAAGGGGGTCGGTCTCGACGTAGCCGGCCTCCTGGTCGACATTGCGGTACACCTTGTCGGTGGTGATCACGACGTGCGCGCGCACCGATGGGGTGGCCGCCACGGCCTGCAGAACATTCAGTGTCCCAAGGGCATTGGTCTCGTAGGTATACCGCGGATCGCGATAGGACTCGCGGACCAACGATTGGGCGGCCATGTGTATGACGACATCGGGAGCCGCCGCCGACACCGCCGACGAAGTGGCGTCGGCATCACGGATGTCCACCCGGAAGTCAGAGACCAAGTGGTCTGCCAGCCCCGCCCGTTTGAATAGGCTGCCCTCGGCGGCTTCGAGGGCAAGACCCGACACCCGGTGCCCGCGGCCCAGCAGCAGTAGCGTGAGCCACGGTCCCTTGAAACCGGTGTGCCCGGTGACCAGGTAGTGCACGGCTATCGCGAGGTTTCGGCCATGTATTCGTGGATCGAGTCCGCCACGAAGTCGAGCATCGGCCTGGTCAGGCCCGGGTAGGTGCCGACCCAGAACGTCCGGTTCATCACGATGTCCGTGTTGGTCAAGTTCCCGACGATCCGGAAGTCGACGTCTCGGTAGGCCGGTTGTTTGACGAGGTTGCCGGCGAACAGCTGGCGGAAGCCGATCTTGCGCTCGTCGAGGAACTGCATGAACTTGGTGCGGTCCACGGGATGCTCGGGATCCAGGGTGATCGGGAAGCCGAACCAGGACGGCTCGGATTTCGGCGTGGCCACCGGCAGGATGAGTCCCTCGACCCCGGACAACCGCGAGGTCAGGTAGTCGAAGTTCTCCTTGCGGGCCTGGACGAACCCGTCCAGCTTCGTCAGCTGCGACAGGCCCAGCGCGGCCTGCATGTCGGTGGCCTTCAGGTTGTAACCAATATGGCTGTAGATGTACTTGTGGTCATAACCCTTGGGCAGGTCGCCCAGTTGCCACTCGAACCGCTTCTGGCAGGTGTTGTCTTTACCCGGCGCGCAGTAGCAGTCGCGGCCCCAGTCGCGGAACGACTCGACCTGCTTGCGCACCAGCGCCGACTTGACGAACACCGCGCCACCCTCACCGGTGGTGATGTGGTGCGCCGGGTAGAAGCTCACCGTCGCGGTGTCGCCGAAACTGCCCGTGCGCTGGCCGTCATAGGTCGAGCCGAGCGCGTCGCAGGAGTCCTCGACCAGCCACAACCCGTGCTCGTCGCACAATTCCCGCACCGTGTCCAGGTCAAAGGGGTTGCCCAGGGTGTGCGCGATCATGATCGCCCGGGTCTTGGGCCCGACAGCCTCACGCAGGAGCCCCGGGATGGCGTCGTAGGTGCCCAGTTCGATGTCGACGACGACCGGGCGCATCCCGTTCTGGATGATCGGGTTGACCGTGGTGGGAAACCCGGCGGCCACCGTCAGCACCTCGTCACCGGCCTCCAGCGGTCGCTTTCCGAACCTCTTCTTGTAGCTGGCCAGCTTTCGGCTGGTCAGGGCGCTCAACGCACACAGGTTGGCGCTCGACCCGCTGTTGACGAAGACGGCGTCACGGGCCCCCACATAGCGGGCCAGGCCGCGCTCGAACAGGGGATGGAACCGGCCCGCGGTCAACCAGCCGTCGAGGGACGCGTCGACCAGCGCAGCAAAGTCCTCTTCGTCGAGGACCTTGCCCGAAACCGGGACCGGTGTGGTGCCGGCGACGAACTCGGACGTCGCGAGCTTGCGCTTCGCGTAGCCGCGGACCGCCGCGAGGATGTCCTCGCGATCCTGCTCGAGCCTGTCCTTCGAGGCACCGGTATCGAGTCGTGAAATGAGGTCTCCTCAGGTGTCTGTGATTGATCTAGTATGCGCGACGCCAAAACGCCTACGGGCGCGCCGCTGCATTGCTAGTGTGTCACCTGCCGCGACGCTCTGTCTGCGAAATGGCGACGGGGGATGGATAGCGTTGAGATGGGAAGACTCGACATGAAAGCCGTAATACTCGCAGGTGGTCTGGGTACACGCATGCGTGAGGAGACCGAGTTCCGCCCCAAGCCGATGGTCGAGATAGGCGGTCGGCCGGTGCTGTGGCACATCATGAAAATCCTTGGCCACTACGGTATTTCCGAGTTCATCGTGTGCACGGGCTACAAGAGCGAGTACATCAAGAACTACTTCACCAACTATGGCGCGGCCAACCTGGACTTCACGGTCACCCTCGGTGACCACTCGAGCATCCGCTACCACGGCTCGCATGCCGAATTCAACTGGCAGGTAACGGTTGCCGACACGGGCCTGGACACGATGACCGGTGGTCGCATCAAGCGCATCCAGAAGTACATAGGCTGCGAGACGTTCCTGTGCACCTACGGCGATGGCATCGCCAACGTAGACATTCACGCGTTGATGAAGTTCCACCGCTCGCACGGAAAGCTCGCGACGGTCACGGCGACCCAGCCGATGAGCCGGTTCGGCGTCATCGACCTAGAGGAGGACGGCGCGGTCGCCACCTTCCGAGAGAAGCCAAAGACCGACGACTGGATCAACATCGGCTACTTCCTGTTCGAGCCCGGCGTGTTCGACTACATCGACGGCGACGACTCGATACTCGAGGATAAGCCGTTGTTGCGGCTAGCGGAAGAACACCAGATTGCGGCATACCCGCACCATGGTTTCTGGCAGCCGATGGATACTTACCGCGAATCGCAACTACTGAACAATCTGTGGAGCAGCGGAAGCCCGCCATGGAAGGTGTGGAAGTAGGTGCGGGAGTGAAGAAGAAGATCGCCGTCATCGCTCCCGCCTTCAACGAAAGTGAGTGCGTCGAGGAGCTGGCGCGCCAGCTGACCAAGGTATTCGACAACGAGTCGGCGTACGACTTCGAGGCGATCATCGTCGAAAACGGCTCGAGCGACGACACGATGGACAAGTTGCTCGCCATACGCGCGGCGGACCCACGATTCAAGATCTTGCAGTTGGCCCGCAACTTCACGATGGATGGCGGGATCACGGCCGGCCTCAACGTCGTCGACGCCGACGCCGCTGTGCTCATGACCGCCGACCTTCAGGACCCGCCCGACTTGATCCCGGAAATGATCCGCAAGTGGGAGGAGGGTTACGAGAACGTCTACGGCGTGGTTACCGAGCGCAGTGGCATCAGCCCCATTCGCGCGATGAACTCAAAGCTGTTCTACTTGCTGGCAGGCAGGCTCACCCACGACCGAATCACGCGAGACGCCAGCGATTTTCGCCTGGTCGACCGGAAAGTTTACGAAGCGGTTCGCTCAATGGATGAACGAAACCGGTTCGTCCGAGGTCTGTTCTCCTGGGTCGGATTCAGATCGATCGGGATCCCGATGGTCCGTCCGCCGCGCTTCGCAGGTGAGTCCAAGGCCTACAGCTTCGGACTCGTGAACATGGCTCTCAAGGGCATCTTCGCGCATTCATACCTGCCACTGCGCCTTATCACCCTCATGGGTTTCTTTTTGAGTTTCATCGCAGCGGTTTCCGTCCTTCTCTTCGCTTGCCGGTTCGTCTTCTATGGAGTGCCATTCCCCGGCTTCGGCACGATCATCTGCGTCATGTTGATCGGCTTCGGGATCGTCACGCTGTTCCTCGGTGTCGTTGGCGAGTACCTCGCGCTCATCTATGAGGAAGCGAAGCAGCGACCGAACTTCGTCATCAGCAGGAAGGTCGGCATATGATCGCCCTCTGGGAGGTCTGGGGCCGGCTGATCGACTGGTTGGTTGGGCGCCAGACCGCTTTTTCCAATTTTGGCTTGAAGGCACGCCGTACCCGATACGCTGTGGGCGGCAGGGGTGCCATCCGGGGGCGAATCCGCGTAGCCGCGTAATTCCCGGCCCGGAGGCCACTCGTCCCGCACCAAACGGAGAGGTCATTCGTAGTGTTACAGGAAACGAAAGCCCCGAAGCACGTCGTACAATCGCGCATTCCAGACTGGCTCTTCATCTTCGAGATGGCCAACAACCATATGGGCGACGTCGACCACGGAGTGCGACTTATCCGTGAGTTCGCCTCGGTCGCCAAGGATTTCGACTTCACCTTCGCCTTCAAGATGCAGTATCGCGAGCTCGATACCTTCATCCATCCTGAGTACCAGGGGCGCTCAGACATCAAGTACATCAAGCGTTTCGAGGAAACGCGCTTGAGCCGCGAGCAGACACGCAAGCTCGTCGACGCGATCCGCGACAACGGGTTCACGCCCATCTGCACGCCCTTCGACGAAGAATCGGTCGACCGGGTGGTGGCCGACGGCTTCGACATCCTCAAGATCGCGAGCTGCTCGCTCACCGACTGGCCGCTGCTGGAAAAGGCGGTGAGCAGCCCGCTGCCGATGATCGTGTCGACTGCGGGATCCACTCTGGACGAGATCGACAACGTCGTCGCCTTCCTCAAGCACCGCCAGAAGGACTTCGTGCTGATGCATTGCGTGGCCGAATATCCGACGAGCAACGACAAGCTCCAGCTCAACCAGGTCGACTTCCTGCGGCAGCGCTACGAGGAGGTCCGGATCGGCTACTCGACCCACGAATTCCCGGCCGAGACGCTGCCGGTGGCCGTCGCGATCGGCAAGGGCTGCACCGTATTCGAAAAGCACGTCGGCTTGGTCACCGATAAATACGGCCTCAACGGTTACTCCGCCGGACCCGATCAGGCCCGCGCGTGGCTCGAGGTGGCGCAAGAGGCCCGTTCGATCAACGGCATCGCCGGCGAACGCTCCCAGGCGACGCCGGACGAGCGGGACAGCCTTATGTCGCTGCGCCGCGGCGTCTTTGCCAAGCACGACATCAAGGCCGGCGAGAGGATCGGCGGCGGCGACGTCTTCATGGCGATCCCCACCCAGGAGGGCCACGTCACCGCCAACGACTGGTCGAAATACACGCATTTCTATGCGGCGACGGACATTCCGAAGAACGGGGCGGTCCTCGCCTCCAACACCAGGCGCGAGGAAGTGCGCGAACAGGTCTTCTCCATAGTCCAGCGCGTGAAATCGCTGCTCGCCCGCGCGAATGTGGTGATTCCCGGCCAGGCCGACCTCGAAATTTCGCACCACTACGGCATCGACAAGTTCGACGAGTTCGGCATCACCATGATCACGGTGGTGAACCGCGAGTATTGCAAGAAGCTGATTGTCGTACTGCCGGGCCAGCAGCACCCCGAGCAGTATCACAATCAGAAGGAAGAGACATTCCACATTCTCTACGGCGATCTTGAAATCGCGCTTGACGGCGAGGGCCGCGAGTGCGGGCCCGGGGACGTCATCACCGTCGAGCGCACCGTGCGTCACGCATTTACCAGCAAGAACGGGGCGATCTTCGAGGAGATCTCCTCGACTCATCACAAGGACGACTCGTACTACACCGATCCGAAGGTCAGCGAAAACAAAGAACGCAAGACCTTCCTCACGCACTGGATGTGATGGGAACAGCCACTGCGGTGTCCGAAGGGGCTAGCCCTACCAGGACCATGCGCCTCGCGGACTACCTGTTTACGCTCGTGCGGGACGAGGGCGTCGACGCGGTCTTTCTGGTGCCTGGCGGCGGGGCGATGTATCTCGTCGACGCGCTCGGGCAGAACCGAGACCTCCGCTATGTCCCCACCCATCACGAGCAGGCGGCGGCCATCGCCGCCGAAGCGTATTCGCGCATCAATGGTCATCTCGGCTGTGCGCTCGTCACAACCGGGCCGGGTGCGACCAATGCGATCACCGGGGTGACCGGCGCCTGGATCGAATCGGTGCCGCTACTTGTCATTTCGGGGCAGGTCAAGCGCGCCGATCTGATGGGTGACAGTGGCGTACGGCAAAGGGGCCCACAAGAAGTCGACATCGTCTCCATGGTCAAGCCGATCACCAAGTATGCGGTGACGGTGCACGATCCCGCGGAGATCCGATATCACTTCGAAAAGGCGGTACACCTGGCCACCACCGGCCGGCGCGGCCCGGTCTGGCTCGACATTCCGCTAGACGTGCAGGCCGCACAGATCGACGCTTCCGAGCTCCGCGGCTATGCGCCGGAAACGGCCGCTGGCGACACGAGCCTCACCGCCGGCGCGGTTGCGGTCGTCGATCTGGTCAACGCGGCCGAACGGCCGATCATTTTGGCGGGGCACGGCATTCGCCTCGCAGAGGCGGCTGAGGATTTCCGGGCTCTTTACGAAGCGCTTGGCATTCCGGTGGTGACCACATGGAACGCGGCCGATCTGATTCCCTCGGGCCACCGGCTTTCGGTCGGGAAGCCCGGCACGGTGGCGCTGCGCCCGCCCAACTTCGCGGTCCAGAACAGCGATCTCATCCTCGCCATCGGCGCGCGGCTCGACAATGTGGTGACCGCCTACAACCCCGCGAAGTTCGGCCGTCAGGCACCCAAGGTCATCGTCGACGTCGACCCCGCCGAGCTAGGTAAGTTCCCCGCCGACATGGATATCGCCCGGGCAGTCTGCGCCGACGCGCGGGACTTTGTTCGCGCGATGCTGGAGCACAAGGCGCGCATCGCCGCCAAGGACCGCTCGTCCTGGCTTGAGCGCTGCAACGAGTGGAAAAGGCGTTACCCGATCAACGACGGCGCACCCTTCCCGGCTTCCGGCGTCATCAGCCATTACCACCTCACCAAGGTGCTGGCCGATGAAATTGCCGAGGACACACTCATCGTCACCGGCAGCTCCGGTTTGGCCGTGGAGATCTTCTACACGGGCTTCGCGAACAAGCCGGGACAGCGCATCTTCCTTACCTCTGGCCTCGGTGCAATGGGCTACGGCCTGCCGGCGATGGTGGGAGCGGGCGTCGCTTCGGGCGCGGAATCCCTTATCGGGATCGAGGGTGACGGCAGTCTCATGATGAACGTCCAAGAGCTGCAGACGATCCGGATGCTCAACCTGCCGCTCAAACTCTTCATTTTCGACAACGGTGGCTACGCCTCCATCCGCAACACTCAGCGCAACTATTTCGAGGGCCGGTTCGTCGGAACCGGCCCGGAGGGGCGGCTCGGGCTGCCGGACTTCGTGGCGCTTGCCCAGGCAAACGGCATCGAGTCAATGCGCATCAAGGATGCGGCCGACCTGGTCTCGGGCGTGCGCGAGGCGCTCTCGCGACCCGGACCGCTCATCGTGGATGTTCAGGTTCAGAACGACGAGGCGCTGTGGCCGAAATCGGCCGCGCTGCCCCAGCCGGACGGATCGATTCGCTCGATGCCGCTCGAAGACATGTCACCGCTGCTGTCGCGAGAGGAGTTCGGTGCCAACATGATTGTGCCGCTGGACCCCGCCTCTGAGAACCTGCCTGAGCAGCTCATCGAACAGTCCAAAAATGCCGCCAAGCCTTAAGGCGGACTCGGCCGCCTCGATCCTGTTCGATCTGGACGGCACGCTCGTCGACAGCGCCCCGGCGATGACGCGCGGCCTCAACGAGCTGACGCGCCGGCGCGGTGTGCCGCCCGTCGACGTTGTGTCGGTGCGCCGCTGGGTGAGTCTTGGCGGAGAGGCGATGCTGCGGGGGGCGCTCGGCGGCGAGCTCGATCTGCCCGCCGATCTCGACGAGTTCCGCAACATCCTGCGCGGCCAAATCGCCGATCCCGCCGACCTTTATCCAGGCGTGCCCACCATGCTCGAGGCGCTCAAACAGGGGGGCTACCGAATCGCCGTCTGCACCAACAAGCGCGAAGACATCGCGGTGCCCTATGTCGCGGCCCTCGGTATCGCGTCCCATCTCGACGCTGTCGTTGGCGGGGCATCCGGCCGGCGGCTCAAGCCTGATCCGGAGCTCTGTCACATAGCGCTGGCGCGAATCGGCGTACGAGCCCATGACGCAATCTTCGTCGGCGACAGTGAGATCGATGCGGAAACTGCGGTGGCCGCGGGGCTTCCGTTCATCCTCGTGACCTTTGGCTATCCCCATGGTGATATCGACGCGATCCCCGCGGACGCTCGGCTCGATAGTCTGGACGCGGTTCCCAGCCTGGCCGGCACGATGTTCGCGGAAGGGCGAAGGCGACAGTCGGAGGGGACCCGCACATGAATGCTTCCGCCGATGTCCAATCTCTGCTCTGCCCGATTTGCGGGGCTACGGGGACCATCCAGGCGCATGCCCGCATCGCCCCGTTTATTCTTGAGCTGCAGGGCGATCCGAAGGACGCCCAGCGCGATACCCTCCTCTGCGCTTGCGGCAGATGCGATTTCGTCTATTTTTCCCATCGGTTTGATGACGACACGCTAGCGGCAATGTATTCGGGGTATCGCAACGAACGATACCTATCGATCCGACGGCATTGGGAGCCTTGGTACTCGAGCGCTCTGAATTCGGTGATGGAGCCGGGCTCGGAAGTGGTGGCCGAGCGTGTCGGGTTCGTGGCCAAGATCGTCGAGTCCTATGTTCCGATCGACTCTCTCCGAAATATCGTCGACTACGGAGGTGACGAAGGACAGTTCTTTCCCCCCGGCTACTCGGGTCCTAAGTACGTGATCGACGTTTCGGGAAAGGATTTGGTCGACGGCGTGCAGGCTGCCTCATCTCTCGATGAGCTCCCTGACAGACCTCATTTGGTGGTCGCGTCCGGCGTTCTGGAGCACCTCGTCGACCCAGCCACGGTCGTCAAAGAGATCCGAGCAGCGGTGGCGGACGACGGGTTATTCTATGCCGAGGTGCCACTGGACCGGCCCAAAGTGCGTAGATGGCACGCGGGGCCGACTTACCGCCGTTTCCTCAGCCTGGTTTCGACGAGCCGGGGCAGTTGGATCGCCGCTGATTTTGTCGCGGGCGTCGCGCGCAATTTTGGTCGGGGGGTGCCGCGGCTGGGGGCCGTCAAGCAGAGCGAGCACATCAACTACTTCTCGACACAGTCGTTGCAGGCGTTGCTCGCTGGCGGGGGCTTCCGTGTCGTCGCGACGCGCGCCGACCCGACAGCGAGTTTCGAGGGGCTGCGACTCGGCCGATTGGGGATGCTGGCTGTCCCGGCGTGAGTAAGCCGTTCAGGCGTGCCCGAGCACTCCGCGAGCGGTGATCGCGATCTGGCGATCCAGGGGTTCGCCCGCCAAATCCCATCGCTGACGACACGTTTCCCAATCCTGGCCATCGGAGTGATACCGATCCGGGTCGCGTGGATCGACGTCGCCGCGACTGATTACCGCGTCGGGACGCACCACTGCCGCAACTCGCGCGGCGAGCTCGGCCATCTCCACCAGCTGTCCGCCGCTGTCTATTGTCGTGGGGCCGACACCGCCTTCGGCGATGCCCACAGCGAATAGTTCCTCGGCGAGGACGTAACGGCGAAACACCGGACGGCGCGCCACGATTCGGATGGCTCCCGCGTCGGCGTCGCGGATCATCGAGCCCAGCGCGTAGCCCTGCGGTTCCTGCACGTGTGCTCCCGAGATGCTCCACGCCCGCAGGACGATCGGGATCGCGTCCGTGCCGGCGGCGGCGTCGAACAGGCGATACTCGGCCTCACGCTTGAGGTAGCCGTACGGGTTGTCCTCAATCGGGCCGTCGAGTGCGTCGTGCGGGTGGACCGCCGCCCCGCTGGAAACCGTCAGCGCAAGACGGACGCTCGGCAGCTGAGTCGCGTACACCAGGTGCTCGGTCTGAGCGCGGTTGATCGCGACATACTCGTCGAGGGGCATGACGGCAACTCGGCCCCGCGTGAGAAACGCGCAGTCCAGCACGACGGTCGGCGCGAACGCGGTCACCTCCGCGCCGTCCCATACCCGGCACTCGACCTCACGATTAGCCACGTGGATGGTTCGGGCCCGGCTGGCCAGGGCGAGGGTGGGCAGGCCGAGCGGCGCGAGCAGGTCGAGGGCCGTCCTGCCGAGCCAGCCGGTCGCGCCGGTGACGAGTACCCGGTCGTTGCCGAGCGCCCCCGCCGCGAGTGCACGCGCGCCCGCGCTCACGAGCTCACCCGCTTGCAGATTCGTCAGCGATTCACCACTTTCCGTCTCGAGGGCAGCTTGCGGCGGATCATCTCCTTCGCCGAGGCCCCGATGAACCGGGGCAACTGCTTTTTAAACTCCTCGTCCTCTCGCTTGCTGAGGCCCGACATGTCGTTGTAGTCCGCGACGACGATGTCCATGTAGCGGGTGACGAGGGCCGGATTCGCGAAGCAGCGGATATTGAAATCCCAATCGGCCCACAGTCGGTAGCGCAGGTTGTAGGGCCCGATGCCCGCGAAGAGTTCGCGACGATAGAAGATGGCCTGGTGGCAGATGTTCTGCTCGAACAGCAGCCGGTCGAGGTCGAAAGCGCCGGCGTAGCGGGAGGACTTCGAGCGCAGGATCACGTCCCCATAGGCGAGGTCGCACGGTAGGTGTTCTCCGATGAAGGCGGCCACGTGCGCCAATGTCTGTGCCTCGTGCAAAGTGTCGTCGGCGCCGAGGAAGAACAGCCATGCCCCTGAGGCCAGCTCGACGCCGTGGTTCATCGCGTCGTAAGGGCCGTCATCGGGACCGCAGTGGATGACGAGGCGCTCGCTGAGGCCGCGGGAGTGGTCCTTCGCAATGTCGGGGGTTCCGTCGGTTGAGCCGCCGTCGACCAGGACCAGCTCGAAGGCGGCGCATGTCTGCTTGGCGATGCTGTCGAGGCAGGCGGGCAGGGTGGCCGCCACGTTGAAGGTGGGAACGATGATCGAAAACAACGGTGCCGCAGCCATCCTCGTCAATCGTCCTCACGGAAAAAGATGCCGTCCGCCTGCAGCGTCCGGCCGTTGCGCATGTCGGTGAAGCAGGGCGACAGCCCCGTCAGCGTGAAGCCCAAAGACGAGGCCGTGTCCAGCGCCTCACGGATGAGCATGCCGCCGTCGTACAGGGGCAGGAAGGACAGTTCGAGTTGCATGCCGACGCAACGGTCGCGCACCGTGGCAGTGCCGCCCGCCAGCACTTGTTTCTCAAAGCCCTGGACGTCGACCTTCAGATAAACCACATCCTCCGGTCCCAGGACCTCCGGCGCCACTGAATCGAGCCTGCGCACGGGAACCTCTTCGACGCCAACGTAGTTCGCGGGCGGAAACGCATCTTGATGGCTCTTCAACATGGGCAACACCGAACTGCTTTCACCCGAGTTACCCGCGACGTTGATCGAGACGGATCCATCGGAATCACCCAGCGCACAGCGCTGACACTCCCACAGCGGATCGGTCGAGGATGCGCGTTCCACAAGGGCAAATGGCCCGGCTAGGGGTTCGAACGAAACAATGCGGCCCGCGAAGCCGGCAGCGCGGAGGCCGGCGGCGTACTGACCCGAGTTGGCGCCGACATCGAGGACGACGTTTACTCGATGAGATTCGAGCTGACGCATGAAATTGCGCTTCCAGTCCAGCTCCGGGTGGTAGCGCGAAACGTCGATGCCGCTGCGACGCACGATGTTTCGAACACGGTGCGACAAGTTCACGTCATTGCCTCGCCGTCGCGGCGTGTTTGCGGTACCACGCCACCGTGGCCTCGACGCCGTCGCGCAGCCCGATCGAAGGTTGCCACCCCGCGTTCCGCAAGGCCGAGACATCGAGAAGCTTTCGGGGTGTCCCGTCCGGCTTCGTTGTATCCCAGCGGGTTTCGCCGCCGTAGCCAACCGCATTGGCGACCATCTCGGCGATTTCTTTGATCGTGTGGTCGACGCCGGTGCCAACATTGATGTGGCCGGGCCCGTCGAAGTGTTCGAGCAGGTGCAGGCACGCGCTTGCCAGGTCATCGACGTGCAGCAGCTCGCGTCGCGGCGTACCGGTGCCCCAGTTTGTCACCTCCGGCGCGCCACTGGCTTTGGCCTCGTCGTACCTGCGGATCAGTGCGGGAAGCAGGTGCGAGCCGGCCGGCGAAAAGTTGTCGCCGGGTCCGTACAGGTTGGTCGGCATCGCCGAGATCCAAGGCAGGCCGTGTTGACGCCTGACCGCCTGCACCTGGAGGATGCCGGCGATCTTCGCGATCGCGTATGCGTCGTTGGTCGGCTCCAGCGGGCCGGTGAGCAGCGCACTCTCGACGATGGGCTGCGGTGCGAATTTCGGGTAGATGCACGAGGAGCCAAGGAACAGCAGTCGCGGCACCCGCGCGGCCACCGCGGCGTCCAGCAGGTTGACCTGGATCTGGAGGTTTTCCGACAGGAACTCGGCCGGATAGGTGTTGTTGGCCATGATGCCTCCGACTCTGGCCGCGGCATCGATAACCACGTGCGGCCTCGCCTCGAGAACGAAGTCGAAGGCCGCAGCCCGATCCGTCAAGTCGAGTTCCGCGCGTGTACGCACAACAAGGTTGGTGAATCCATCGGCCTCGAACCTGCGTAACAGGGCTGACCCGACGAGACCGCGATGCCCGGCGATGTAAACCGGGGCCGCGCGGTCAAGCTCACCGAACGGTTTGTCCGTATTCATGTCCAACCGCCGATGATCGGCTTGTCGATCCACGGCCTGCCCTCACACTCCAACGCGGCGATGTCCGCGTCGACCATGATTCGCGCGAGTTCGGTGGTATGTGTGGACGCCTTCCAACCGAGCGCCTCGGCGGCCTTTGTCGCGTCGCCGATCAGCGAATCCACTTCGGTAGGCCGCAGATAGCGCTCGTCGAACTTCACATATTTCTGCCAGTCCAGACCGACGTGTTCAAAAGCGGCTTGCGCGAACTCGCGCACGGTGAACCCGCGTCCCGTCGCCAGCACGAAATCCTCGGGCTCGGCGGTCTGCAGCATCCGCCACATGCCTTCGACGTATTCGGGCGCATAGCCCCAGTCGCGAACCGCATCGAGGTTGCCCAGATAGACGTCGGACTCGATCCCGGCCTTGATACGGGCGACGGCTCGGGTGATCTTCCGGGTTACGAATGTCTCACCGCGCCGTGGTGACTCGTGATTGAACAAGATGCCGTTGACGGCGAACAGCCCGTACGCTTCCCGATAATTTCGCGTCGCCCAGTAGGAGTAGACCTTGGCAGCGCCGTACGGCGACCGCGGATAGAACGGCGTGAGCTCGTTCTGCGGCGGCGGCGACGCCCCGAACATCTCAGACGATGACGCCTGGTAAAAGCGGCACTGCACCTTGGAGAGCCGCACGGCTTCTAGCAGCCGAATGGATCCCATTCCGGTGGTGTCGCCGGTGTGCACGGGTTCGTCGAAGCTGACGCGGACATGCGACTGTGCTGCGAGGTTGTACACCTCGTCGGGCTGGATGGTGCTGAGCAGCGTAACCAGGCGCGTTCCGTCGGTGAGGTCTCCGTAGTGCAAGAACAGTCGGACACCCGCTTCGTGGGGATCACGGTAGAGGTGATCGATCCGCGACGTGTTGAACGTCGAGGCACGACGGATCAGACCGTGGACTTCGTACCCCTTGCTCAGCAATAGTTCGGCAAGGTAGGAGCCGTCCTGGCCGGTGATTCCCGCTACGAGCGCTCGCTTCACTGAATTCCCACTTCTGTCTGCAAGGGCGGCACCAGCGTCTTTGAAGCCTCTTTGCTAGCCGCTTTTGCTCGGTTTCAAAGTACAGGACCGAGGTTCCCGGTCGGCTGATCTTCGATCGACGCCCGGAGGGAGGCCGAGTAGTCGAGCATAGGATGCGATCACCCCGGCCGGACGTCCTCAGTCCCGGGCAGTGCTGGTCATAGGCGGCGCGCCAATTCGGCGGTAACGCCGCGGGATACGGCCTGAAAGAGTAGCGTCCCCCGTGATGTGGACGATGGTGCTGTTCATCGGGTTCGGGATGGCGATTGACCCCGTGCGGTTGGGTATCGCGGTCGTCCTGCTTTCCCGGCGGCGGCCCATGGTCAATCTGCTCGCATTCTGGGTGGGCGGCATGGCGACGGCCGTAGGCCTGGGGATCGCAGTCCTGGTACTGGCGCACGATGTTGCGCTGGGCGCGATTCGAAGTGCGGATTCCATGATCAACTACGTGAGGTCTGAGGTTGCGATCCTCGCGGGCGGCCGCCTTCAGATCACCATTGGCCTGATCATGTTGCTGTTGGCGGTCCGCATGGTGGCCCGGCAGCGGGCGCGGCTGGGGCTGCCGGCAGCGGTGGGCGGCGGACCGGCGCTGGCGCTGACGGAGCCTCCACTGAGTCCGTTCGCGCGGCTGGGAGCCCGCACCCAAGAAATGCTGAACTGCGATGTTGTGTGGCCGGCGTTTCTGGTCGGCGCCGGGGCGTCATTCCCGCCCTACGAGGGCGTCGTCGTCCTGACCATCATCATGGCGTCGGGCGCCGCTCTCGGTACGCAGCTCACTGCGTTTATCGTGTTCACCCTCATCGTCCTAGCGGTCATCGAGATTCCGCTCCTCGCCTACCTGGCGATGCCGCAGCGGACCGAAGCGGTCATGCTGCGAGCCCAAAACTGGGTACAAGGGCATCGCTGGCAGATCTCCCTGACAATCCTCGTCGGTGTGGGACTCATCTTCATTGCTCAGGGTGTGACCAAGCTCTGAGTCCCGACCAGGCAGACGAATCGACGACCCCGCTCGTCTCCGTGTGCGTCCCGATGTACAACAACGGCGCCACCATCGAGCGCTGCCTGCGCAGCATCCTGGACCAGCAGGGCGTCGACTTCGAGATCGTCGTCGTCGACGACGCCTCGTCGGACGACGGCGCCGCCGTCGCAGCGCCGCTGCTGCGCCCCGGGGACCGGCTGGTCAAAAACCAGCCCCGCCTGGGCCTCAACGGCAACCACAACAAATGCCTGGAACTGGCCCGCGGGCAGTACATCCAGTTCGTCCACGGCGACGACTGGCTGCTTCCCGGCGCCCTGGCCACCCTCGCCCGCTGCTTCGAGGACCCGGCCGTCGGGTTGGCGTTCGCGCCCCGGCAGGTGGTGGGCGACGACGAGCGATGGCAGCGCCGGTACGGCAAGCTGCACAGCCGCTTTCGGGGCCTGCGGGAACGCAACGACGGGCCCTCGTTGGTGCGCCAGGTCGCGCTGGGGGGCGCCAAAGACAACTGGGTGGGCGAACCGACCTGCGTGATGTTCCGGCGCCGGCTCGCGCTGGAGGTCGGGGGCCTGCGCAACGACATCTACCAGCTGGTCGACATCGACTTCTGGTTGCGCCTGATGGCGCGATCGACCGTGTGCTTCGTTCCCCGTGAACTGTCGGTGCGCAGCCATTTCAAGGGGACCGAGACGACGCACGTCATGGCCTCGCGCCGGTATCTGCTCGACCAGCTGCGCATCCTCAGCTGGTTGGCCGTGGATCCGGTGTCGCCGCGCTCGACCCGGATCATCGCCCGGCTCTGGTGGTTTCCCGCCTGGGTCGCGCTGGTGGTGGAGATCGCCGCCTTCGGGCCGCAGCGGCGCGTACACCTGAAGGCCTTGGCGCGAGCGCCTTTTCGCGAGTTTCCCTACGCGCGGCGGCTGGCGGCGGACCTTGGCGGCCAGGCCGAACTCGTCGAGCGTGCCTGAGACATCCTCGCGCGGCGCCGCACGGTAGATTGTTTGCCGGCCGGGCCGGGCGCCGGTCCGGGGGTGCGGCTTTCGGGGGAGGGGCTGATGGGTCGGAGATGCGGGCCGGAGGCGGGTGCGGCGGTGGCAGGCCGGCGGTGCGCGGGGGCGCCGGGCTTCGGTTACAACCTTGCGGTTCCTGGCCAGAAACGGTTTGGACGAAGGTAGGGTATTGTCCGTGGTTCAGTCTTCCATCCCCGCCGTGCTGCGTGAGCGCGCGAGTCTGCAGCCCAACGACATGGCGTTCACATACCTTGACTACGACCAGGATTGGGATGGTGTCGCCCACACGCTGACCTGGTCGCAGCTGTATCGGCGGGTGTCGAACCTGGGCGAGCAGCTCAAGGCCAGCGGGTCCACCGGTGACCGGGCGCTCATCCTCGCCCCCCAGGGACTCGACTACGTCCTGGCCTTTCTCGGCGCCCTGCAGGCCGGGCTCGTCGCGGTCCCGCTGTCGGTTCCCTATGGCGGTGCGCACGACGAACGCACCATCTCGGTGCTGGCCGACACCTCGCCCTCGGTCGTCCTCACGACGTCGTCGGTCATCGACAACGTCCGCGCCTCGGTGCAGTCGCAGCCGGGGCAATCCGCCCCCTCGATCGTCGAAATCGATTTGCTGGACCTCGAGACCCGGCAGCGCCCCGCGGGGCCGCGGCCCCGCCCCGGCGCCACCGACGAGGCGGACTTCATCTACCTGCAGTACACCTCCGGGTCCACCCGCACGCCCGCGGGCGTCATGGTCTCCAACCGCAATGTCTTCGCCAATTTCGAGCAGATCATGGGGGACTTCTTTGCGCCCGAGGGCGGGGTCCCTCCGTCCGACCTCACGGTGGCGTCGTGGCTGCCCCTCTACCACGACATGGGCCTGCTGCTGGGCATCATCATGCCGGTCCTCGCCGGCCGGCCGACGGTGCTGAGCAGCCCGGTCGGTTTCCTGCAGCGACCGGCGCGGTGGATGCAGATGCTGGCCCGCAACGGCTGCACGATCTCGGCGGGACCGAACTTCGCCTACGAGCTCGCGGTGCGCAAGACGTCCGACGACGACATGGACGGGCTCGATCTCAGCGGCGTGCACACCATCCTCAACGGCGCCGAGCGCGTGCAGCCCGCCACCCTCAAGCGATTCGCGGACCGCTTCGCTCCCTTCAAGTTCGACCCCAAGGCGCTGCGCCCGTCCTACGGCATGGCCGAGGCGACGGTGTACATCGCGACGCGTCAGGTGGGCGACCCGCCCGAGATCGGTCACTTCGATTCCGAGAAGCTGCCCGGCGGCGAAGCCCAGCGCTGTGAAACCGGAAGCGGCACACCGCTGGTCAGCTACGGCAATCAGCAGTCGACACTGACCCGCATCGTCGATCCGGACACCAGCCGCGAGTGCCGCGACGGCACCGTCGGCGAGATCTGGGTGCAGGGCGGCAACGTGGCCGCCGGCTATTGGCAGAAACCCGAGGAAACCGAGCGCACCTTCGGCGCGAAGATCCTCGAGCCGTCGCAGGGCACGCCCGAGGGCCCGTGGCTGAGAACCGGGGACTCGGGTTTCTTCTCCGACGGCGAGCTGTTCATCATCGGCCGCATCAAGGACCTCTTGATCGTCTACGGCCGCAACCATTCTCCCGACGACATCGAGGCGACGATCCAGGAGATCACCGCCGGGCGGTGCGCGGCGATAGCGGTCCCGGACCGGGGCGTGGAAAAGCTGGTCGCGATCATCGAGATGAAAAAGCGGGGCGGCGACTCCGAGGAGGAAACGGCCGACCGGCTGCGCGGCGTCAAACGCGAAGTCACCTCGGCGATTTCGAAGTCGCACGGCCTGAGCGTGGCGGATTTGGTTCTGGTGTCGCCCGGCTCGATCCCCATCACCACCAGCGGCAAAATCAGGCGATCGCAGTGCGTCGAGCTGTACCGTCAGGAAGAGTTCGTCCGGCTGGACGCCTAGCGAAACCTAAAGCGGCGGCTGTTTCCCGTTGCCGCCGTTGGTGACGGCGCCCGCGCCGAACAGCGGCAGCGGGTTGTCGGCGTCATCGGAGTCCGGTTCCTCGCCGTGACCATTGGAGCCGGAGCCGTTGCCGTTTCCCTTGGCGCCGACGGTGATTGGCCGCTGCGACTGCAGGCCCTGGCCGAACACCGGCAGCGAGTGGCCGGGGTCCGGGTCGGCCTTGCGCTTGCCGTTCTTTCCGTTCTTGCCGGCGCGGGGCGTCGCCGCGTCCGCCGAGTCCCGCAGATCGTTGGTCACGTGATCGGGCAGGGCGCTGAGGTCGAACAGGGGGAGGGCGTGCTGGGGCAGACGCTCGGTCTTCGCCACCGCCCTCGACGTCCCCGACGTCCCCGTGGCGACGCCGGTTGGGCGCGGCCGGCGCGGCTTGTTCCGCGACTTGTGGCTCGGGGGAACGAGTTTCAGGCGGACCAAGAGGTCGTCGGGGATCAACGGCTGACCAGCCGCGGGCGCTGCCGCGGCACCAGCGGCCGCCGGGTGCAACGCGTCGGGGGCGGGAATCACCTTCATCCGCACCAGCTGGTCGGTCAGCTGTTGCAGCTGTTGCTGCTTCTTCTGGTGGGCGCCGTACACCTGCGCCGCGCTCATGCCCAAATGCGATGGCCACCAGTTCTTCTGGCCGATCATCGAGGCCAGCGCCGGCACCGTGATCGTTCGCACCAGGAAGGTGTCGATCAAGATGCCGGTACCGAGGATGAAGCCCGCCTCGGCCATGGTGTAGATGCTGGCGGTCATCAACCCGAACATCGAGGCCGCGAAGATCAAACCGGCCGAAGTGATCACGCCGCCGGTGGACCCGACGGTGCGGATGACGCCGACGCGCACGCCGTGCGGTGACTCGTCGCGGATGCGGGAGATGAGCAGCATGTTGTAGTCCGCCCCGACCGCGACGAGCAGGATGAACGACAACCCGGGCAGGCTCCAGTGCAGGTTTTGGCCCAAAATCAGCTGGAACACCAGCACACCGAGGCCCATGGCCGACAGGTACGACAGCAGCACCGATCCGATGAGGTACAGCGGCGCCACGACCGCCCGCAACAAGCCGACCAAAATCAGGAACACGATGATGATGGTCGCGAAGACGATGAACCCGATGTCGTCGTTGTAGAAGTCGCGGGTGTCGCGGAGCCCGCTGGGAATTCCGACCACCGACACCTTGGCGTCGGCGAGCAGTGTGTTCGGCATCGCCGAGTCGGCGGCCTTGATGATCTTGGCGATCTGGTCCATCGCGTCGGTGGTGAACGGGTTGAGCGCGCTCTGCACCAGATACCGCGCCGCGTGTCCGTCGGGCGAGATGAAGATCGCGGCCCCTTGCTTGAACTCGTCCTTGGTCATGACCTGCGGCGGGATGTTGAAGCCGGCCATCGACGGCCGCTCGGCGTTGTGCTTCATGTCCAGCAGGAACTGCGACGCCTGGTCGAGGCCGTTGCCGATGTTTCTGGTCTGGTCGACCAGCTGTTTGACGCCTCCGGCGACGGCGCGGCTGCCGTCGGCGAGGGCGTTGGCGCCCTGTTGCGCCTGGCCCATCGTGGTTTGCAGGTTCTTGATCGTCTTCATGGCGCCGGACGCCTGGGACAGCGTTTGCTGGACCTTGTCCAGCGCCTGCCCGACGGTCATCGCGCCCTGGGCCGCTTGCAGGTTATGGGCCATGATCTTCAGCGAGTTCAGGGTCCCGTCGTCGTTTGCCTGCACCATCGCGGCCAGCCCGGCACGTGAATTCACACAGCCCGGGTCGGTGTTGCATTCGGGGCTGTTGTTGAGCGCCGACAGCATCGGGCCCGCCCACTGGGCGATGTTTTCCGCGTTGACCGTCGACGAGTTCAGATTGTTGCCGAGCGACTTCATCTGTCCCGTGAGCGCGGCGCCCTGGTCCAGGGCGGCGATGGTGCGGTCGCCGCCGGCCATCTGTTCGAGCGAGGTCAGGATCCCGACCACGCCGCTGAGGCTCGACACCGCCCCGGTGACCTGATCTCGAAGTTGCGCCAGGGCGTCGGCCAACTGGTTGGAGCCGTTGACCAGCCTGTCCAAGTCGTTGCCGTGGTTGACGATCTGGTTGGACCCGTCGGCGAGTTTGTTGCCGACCTCCCCGGCCTGGTACGAGACCTTGGTCTGCTCGAGCGTCTCACCGTTGGGCCGGGTCAAGCCCCGCACCATGGTGATATCGGGGACCTGGGCGACCCGGCTGGCCATCTGCTCGAGGTCGGCGAGGGCGGCCGGCGATCTCAGGTCGTGCGAGGGCGACTGGATGAACATCACCATGGGGCTGAGCGCGTTCTGCGGGAAGTGGCGATTCAGCGCGGCGTATCCCTTGGAGCTGTCCACCGTATCCGGCATCGACTTGAGGTCGTCGTAGTTGAACCGCATCACCGTCGTGCAACTGGCCAGGGCGATCAGCACGACCAGGCTGCCCACCAGATGGGCTTTGGGCCGGCGCACGACCCGCGTGCCCATGATGCGCCAGGTGCGGGTGGTCAGGTCTTTCCGCGGCTTGATCCAGCCCCGCCGCCCGGCGAGCACGAGCAGGGCGGGCAGCAGGGTGGTGGCGGACAGCAGCGAGACCATGACCGAGATCGCAATCGCCGGGCCGACACCGTTGAACACTTCAAGTTTGGTGAAGACCATCGCGACGAAGGTGACCGAGACGGTGGCCGCCGACGCGGCGATCACCTTGCCGATCGACATCAACGCCATCCGGACGGCGTCGTCGGAAGTGTGGCCCCGACGCACATAGTCGTGATAGCGACTGATCAAAAAGACGGCGTAGTCCGTTCCCGCCCCGATCATGACCGCGCTCATCAGCACGATGCTCTGCAAGTTCACCGGGATGCCCACGTTCGACAGCGCCGACAACACGCCCTGCGTGGTCCCGATGGACGCACCGATGTTGGCCAGCGGCACCAGCATGGTGACCACGTTGCGGTAGATGACGAACAGAATGATCAGCACGCTGACAACGGTGCCGATCTCGATGAAATGGGCGTCCTCCTCGGCCATTTCGGTGGCGTCGATGAGGGCCGCCAGCGGTCCGCTGACATACGCGCGCATGGACGTGCCCTCGGTCACCTGGCTGGCGATGTCGCGCACGCGCTTGTAACTGGCGATCGTCGCCGGCGAGGTGGGCGCGCCCGCGAACGACACCGGCAGGATGAAGGACTTGCCGTCCTTGCTCGCCAACACCTCCCGCATCTGCGGCGCGGCCAGGAAGTCCTGCACCGTCAGCTGGTCCTGCGTGTCTGCCTTCAGCTTCTCGACGAGCTTGGCGTAGACGGCCTCGTCGCCGGGGTTCGGGCCGCTCTCGTCGGTCAGCACGATCATCAGCAGGGCCCCGCCGGCCCCCAACGGATTCGCCGAAGCCGCGCTCGAGGACGGCTTGTCGGGCTTGGCTTCTGGTGACCCGCCGGGTCCCCCGGCGCCCTCGGGCTTCGTGCCGGCCTCGGGCTTCTTGTCGCCCGACATCCCCGGTATCGGGGCGAACGCCTTCGCCATCTCCTGGTTGGTGACCACCGTCGGGGCGTCGTCGGGCAGGGGCTTTTGTTCGTGCTGTCCGGCCACTACCATCAGCGGAGGAAAAAGCAGCGCCAAAGCACCCGCGACCGCGATCCAGCCGGCGATGACAAGCAGGGGCCACCGCACGACGACAACGCCGATGCGATCGAAAATTCCCCCAGGCTTGGCTGCCTCGCCCGACACCCGATCGATCCTACAATCCGGTGCACACTCTCGCGGGCTAATCAAGATCTCCCGGGCGACCGTGACGTTGCCGTGACCTTGGGCGCGTAACCGCTGGTCAGGATGGTGCGGATGGCCGGGTCGCGGACCGTCCGGAAGAAGAACGTCACCCATTCGGCGCTGCCGCGCCGAGGATCCATGCCACACTCTTCCCCGTGGCTCTCAGATACCGCCTGCAATCGAACGCGCTCGTCGGGAAGGTGACCACCAAGTATCTGCTGCCGCTGGGGACCCGGCAGGTCGGCGATGACGTGGTGTTCTTCAACTTCGGCTACGAGGAGGATCCGCCGATGGCGCTGCCATTGGACGCCTCCGACGAGCCCAACCGCTACTGCATCCAGCTCTATCACCAGACCGCCAGCCAGGTGGACCTGACCGGCAAGCGGGTGCTGGAGGTCAGTTGCGGTGCCGGCGGCGGCGCCTCGTACATCGTGCGCAGCCTCGGCCCGGCCTCCTACACGGGCCTCGACCTGAACCCGGCGAGTATCGAGCTGTGCAAGAAGCGGCATCAACTCCCGGGGCTGGATTTCGTGCAGGGCGACGCGCAGAACCTGCCGTTCCCCGACGGGTCGTTCGACGCGGTGGTCAACGTCGAGGCCTCCCACCAGTACCCCGACTTCCCGAGGTTCCTCGCCGAGGTGGCGCGCGTGCTTCGCCCGGGTGGCCACTTCCTGTACACCGACTCCCGCCGGAATCCCGTTGTGGCCGAATGGGAGTCGGCGCTCGCGGAGGCGCCGCTGCGCAAGGTGGCGGAACGCGACATCGAGCGGGAGGCCAAGCGCGGCCTGGACGCCAACACCCAACGCTCGCAGGAGGCCATCGGCCGGCGCGCGCCGGCGTTTCTGGCCGGGCTGACCCGCTACGCGGTCAGCGTCTTGGACTGGGACCTGCGGCGCGCCGGCGGGTTCTCCTACCGCATTTACCGCTTTGTCAAAGACTGACGCCGGTCGGCCCGGGCTGCGCCGATGAAGTTCGTCGTGGCCAGCTACGGCACTCGGGGGGACATCGAACCGTGCGCGGCCGTCGGCGTGGAGTTGCTGCGCCGCGGGCACGACGTCGTTATGGCGGTGCCGCCCAACCTGATCGGCTTCGTCGAGTCGGCAGGGCTCGCCGCCGCGGCCTACGGGCGCCGAGACTCCCAGCAGCAACTCGACGAGGATTTCCTGCACAAGGCGTCCTGGAAAATCCAGAATCCGGTGAAGTTGGCGCGCCAGGCCATGGAGCCGGTCACCGCGGGCTGGGTGGAATTGGGTGAGATGCTGGCGCCGCTGGCCGACGGCGCCGACCTGCTGCTGACGGGCCAGATCTACCAGGAGGTCGTCGCCAACGTCGCCGCCGGCTACGACATTCCGCTGGCCGCCTTGCACTTCTACCCGATGCGGCCCAACGGCCAGATCGCCTTCCCTGCCCGGTTCCCGGCGCCGATTGTCCGCTCCGCGATGAAGACGCTCGACTGGATTTACTGGCGGGCCACCAAAGGCGTCGAGGACACCCAGCGCCGCGGGTTGGCCCTGGCGAGGTCCACCCGCCCCGCGCCGCGGCGGATGGCCGAACAGCAGGCGCTGGAAATCCAGGCCTACGACGAGGTTTGCTTTCCCGGGCTGGCCGCGGAGTGGGACAGCCGGCGGCCGTTCGTCGGCGCGCTGACGATGGAGTTGCCGACGGACGCCGACGACGAGGTCACCTCGTGGATCGCCGCCGGGACGCCGCCGATCTACTTCGGTTTCGGCAGCATGCCGGTCGGGTCGCTGGCCGACCGGGTCGCCATGATCGCCGCGGCGACCGCGGCGCTGGGGGAGCGCGCGCTGATCTGCTCGGGACCCGCTGCCGCCGCGGACATCCCGGACTACGGCCACGTCAAGGTCGTGCGCGCGGTGAACCACGCGGCCGTCTTTCCCAGCTGCCGGGCGGTGGTCCACCACGGCGGCGCCGGAACCACCGCGGCGGGACTGCGTGCCGGCGCCCCGACCCTGATTCTGTGGGTCACCTCGGACCAGCCGATCTGGGCGGCCCAGATGACGCGTCTGGGGGTCGGGCGGGGCCGGCGATTCTCCAATACCACTCGGGAAACGCTGATTTCGGACCTCAGGGCGGTGCTGTCCGCGGATACGGTGGCCCGCGCGCGCGACATCGCCACCCGGATGACCAAAGCCCCGGCCAGCGTGACCGCCGCCGCCGACCTTGTCGAAGCCGCGGCCCGTCGCGCAAAGACCCCTCCGCCCCGATGAGACCGCGGTATGCTCCCGTTGTGTCCCTGCTGATTACGGTGCCGGTGTTCGGGCAACACGAGTACACCCACGCGCTGGTGGCCGACCTGGAGCGGGAGGGCGCCGACTATCTGATCGTCGACAATCGCGGCGACTATCCGAAGATCGGCAACGAACGCGTCACCACCCCCGGCACGAATCTCGGCTGGGCCGGCGGCAGCGAGCTCGGATTTCGAACGGCCTTCGCGGAGGGCTACTCCCACGCGATGACCCTCAACAACGACACCCGGATATCGAAGGGGTTCGTCGCCGGGCTGCTCGACCCGCGTCTGCCCGCCGACGCGGGAATCGTCGGGCCGATGTTCAACATCGGCTTTCCGTACGCGCTGGACGGCGAAAAGCCGGACGCCGCCGACTACGTGCCCCGGCCGCGGTACCGCGTGGTGCCGGCCGTGGAGGGAACCGCACTGATGATGTCCCGGGCATGCTGGGACGGCGTCGCCGGAATGGATCTCGCCACGTTCGGGCCTTACAACGGGTGGGGGCTCGACCTCGACCTCGCGCTGCGTGCCCGCAAGGCCGGATTCGGCGTGTACACAAGCGAAATGGCGTATTGCTACCACTTCGGGCGCCAGACCGCCAAGACCCATTTCGGTGGCCGCCAGTACCATTGGGGCGCCAGCTGGACGATGATCCAGGGGTTGCGCCGAAAGCACGGCTGGGTTGCGGCCATGGGGATCCTGCGGGAGATGGGCACGGCGCACAAGCGCAGATGGCACCGGTCGTTTCCCCTCACCGACGAGGCGTCCGCCAGAAGCTAGCGGGCGGCGCCCTCCAGCAGATCGGCGGCGGTGGCGACGCTGGCCGCGGGTGTGGACATCCGGGGAGCGATCTGGCGGGCCCGGGCCACGCATTTCGGGTCCATGATCTGGCGCAGCTGAGCGACAAGGGATTTGCGGGTGATCCTGAGGAGGCGCCGCGCCGATCCGACCTTGAGCCGCTTGACCTGAGCGGCCCAGATGAACTGATCGGCCACGTCCCACAGCACCAGCGTGGGCAGCCCCGCCCGCAGGCTCGCGGCGGTGGTGCCCGCGCCGCCGTGGTGCACGGCCGCGCGGCACATCGGCAGAATCGTGCTGTAGCTGACCTGGCCGACCAGCTTGACGTGGTCGGGATGCACCGTGGACCCCGCGGCGTCGGAATAGATCAGCGCCCGCGCGCCCACCTCCGCGCAGGCCTCGGCGATCATGCTCACCGTTTCGGCGGGGGAGCGCACCGGCGTGCTGCCGAAGCCGAAGTAGATCGGCGCCGATCCCGCCGAAATCCACTCCGCGACTTCGTCATCGGTGTGCGCACCCAGCTCGAGCGTCAGCGCGCCGACGAAGGGCCGCCGGCCGTTCCATTCCGCCGCCAGCTTCGGGAACACGGCCTCGTCATAGGCCTGGATTTCCAGCGTCCCGTTGTCGCCCATCCGCTGCCACGCCGGAATCGGTGTCGGCGGCAGGCCCAGTTCGCGGCGCTGCGCGTCCTCGTCGGCCTTGGTGATGATGTGCGAGTACAGCCACCACGCCGCCTTCAGGGTCGCGCGGGCGGCGGGAGCGGGCGACGGCAGGAACGGGACGCCGATCTGTCCGTTGACCCGCACCGGGAAGTGGTGCAACCCGGCCACCGGAATGCCGTGGTACTCGGCCACATTCGCCACCACGCCGTGGTAGGTCTGGCCCGTCAGCAGCAGGTCGGCCCCGTCGGCCAGCGTGGTGAGCGTCCGGCTCATCTCCGCCCAGCCCTCGACGAAGAGTTCCCTGACATCGCGGAACACGTTGGCCGGGTTCTGGATCTTGTGGGCGTTGTGGGTGAAGTCGGCGACCGCCTCCACCTGTTCGCGGGTGTCCGGCCCGTAGGCGACGCCACGCAGCCCCGCGGCCTGTACGAAGCCGATTAGGTTGGGCGGCACCGCCATTCGGACTTCATGCCCCCGGCGCTGCAGTTCGGCGCCCACCGTCGCGCACGGCTCGATGTCGCCGCGGGTCCCGTGGGCCGCCAAGACAAACTTCATCGGCGAAGGTCAGCCTTTGGGGAACGAAGCGCTGGGATGCTTACCTGGCTACGCGGACCGCAACCGGAGACAGGCTGCCGGCGACCACGCGGTCGAACACCGACTTCAACTGCTCGGTCCAGCGTGTCACGGACTCACGGGCGACCGGGTTGCTCGGGTAGGACACCATGATGGAGACCTCGTCGAAGAGCCGAAAGACCGTGGAGTACTTGTACGCCGGGCTGCGACCGTCGGTGAACGCGGTGGCGTTCACACCGTCCAACGCGGTGGCGACAACCCCGGACAGCGGGGGAAGGCCCGCATCCATGTAGCTCATCATGGTGAACTGCGGTCCGGCCTTCTTCAGCCACGGGGCCAGTTCCAGCACGCGGTCGTAGGGCACGTGCGCGCAGTTCATGTTCGCGTCGAACGAAGCCTGCGCCGCGCGGGCGGTCTCTTCGAACGAGTTGGGGTCGATGGGCACGGTGAACGGCACCACACCGGTGAACCAGCCCACCGTCATGAAGTCCGCCGGGCTCTTGCGCTTGTCCGTGGGTGTGAGCCCGTAATACGTTTCCGCGCCGGTCAATTCGTAGTGCGCGAGGGCCGCGCAGGCGAACAGCCCGCCGCTGAATCGCGCGCCCGCGCGCTGGCACAGCGCCTCGAACTGGATCATCTGGTCCGGGCCGAGCAGCTGCTGCACGTGGACGTCACCGCCGCACGCGATCGACTGATCACCCAGCGGCAGCGGGAAGTCGGGCAGGCTGCCGCCGTTGGCCTCGGCGAACTCGACCCAGGTGCGCACCTCGGGCGAGTCCAGCGTCATCGAGTTCACCGTCTGGTTTTCCCGCACGCAGAACTCGTCATAGCTGGCCGCCGGCGGCAACGACACCGGCGCCTTGCCCTCCAGGATCGAGTTGTAGTTCATCAGGATCTCGACATACAGCCCCGACAGCAGCATCGGGTCGCAGTGCAGATGGTCGACGACCGCGTACAGCGTGAAACGGTCTTCGTACTGAATGACGCCGAACCGGAAGCAATCCCACTGCAGCGGGTCGGGGGTGGCCATCACGTGGTCGTGCCATTGCTGCTTGGTCAGCACGCCGTATTCCTTGGCGACGAATTGGATGTCGCTGGGGTTCTTGATGGTGTGCCGGACGATGTTTTGCGCATCGTTGTATTCGAACCAGCTGTGGTACGTCGCCTGGCGGCGCAGGTGCGCGTTGATCAGGTAGCTCATCGCGCGGATGTCGCACTTGCCCGGGACATCCCACGAACCCATGACCGTTCGTGAGTAGTCGAGGCCGCGGTCGCGGAAGTCGACGAAGCCACGAAGGTGGCCCGCCTGCATGGAGCTCGCCGGAACGGCGCTCACCGGTGCGTTCCGCGCTTTTGCAAGCGATCCGGGTGTCGGCTGCCACGTCACGACGCGTCCCGCCCCGGGGTCCCAATCGTAGGCGCTTCCAACCCGCAGGCTGTCGTGCTCGGACCCTCCGCCTATGAACACGATTTCCTCCTATATCCAACCCGCTGCAGTAACGGCGACCTTGCCATCAGGAGATCAGTCATGCAGGTGCGCTTTCTTTTGGCGCCAGCTTGTCGAACAGGTGATCCGCTAATCCTCTCACCGTTGTGATGTCTGCGGAGGTGATTCGGACACCAGTTTGTGCCTCGATGTGAGTGCGCAACTCGAGGTTGCCCAAGGAGTCAAGGCCGTATTCGGACAGTGTCTGGTCGGGATCGATGTTGCGGCGCAGGATCAGGCCGATCTGCTCGGCCAGCAGGCGCCGCAACCGTCCGGGCCATTCCTCGAGCGGCAGTTCGGACAGTTCGGCGCGCAACTTGCTTGAACCCGACCGCTTTTCGCCCGCGGACTTGAACATTTCGAAGAACTTGCTGCGCTCCGCGAAGGACGCGATCCACGGTGTCCCGATCAGCGGGCCGTAGCCGCTGTACGGGCGGTCGTGGCGCAGCAGCGCCTCGAACGCGTAGGCACCCTCGTCGGGTGCGATCGCGGCGCCGCTGCCCTCGGCGAAGTCCGCACCGCGGCCGATCTCGCCCCAGGCCCCCCAGGCGATTGCCGTGGCCGGCAGGCCCTGCGCGCGGCGCCAGTGGGTGAAGGCGTCCAGCCAGCTGTTGGCCGCGGCGTAGGCGCCCTGGCCGGGCGAGCCCAGCAGGGCGGCCGCCGAGGAGAACAGGCAGAACCAGTCCAGGTCCGCGGATGCGGTGGCCTGGTGCAGGTTCCACGCGCCGTAAACCTTGGGCTCCCAGTCGCGGTCGATCAGCTCGTCGGTGATGTTGGCCAGCGTGGCGTCCTCGACCACCGCGGCCGCGTGCAGCACGCCGCGCAGCGGCAGCCCGGTGGCGGTGGCCGTGGCGACCAACCGCTCCGCGGTGTCGGCAGCGGCGATGTCGCCGCACTCCACGATCACGTCAGAACCTATCGCTCGGACGAGCTCGATCGTTTCAAGCGTCTTCAGGGTGGGCTGCGAACGCGAGCTGAGCACGATGCGGCCCGCACCGGCGGCGGCCATCTTCTCGGCCAGGAACAGACCGAGGCCGCCCAGGCCACCGGTGATGATGTAGGAGCCGTCCTTGCGGAACACCGGCGCCTGCTCCGGCGGCAGCACCACGCTGCTGCGCCCGGCCTGCGGGATGTCGAGGATGAGTTTGCCGGTGTGCTCGGCCGCGCTCATCACGCGAATCGCGGTGGCCGCCTCGGCAAGTGGGTAGTGCGTGCTCTCGGGCATCGGCAGCACGCCCTCGGCGGTCAACCGGTAGACGTTGGACAGGATCTCGCTGACCTGCTGCGGGTGGCTGACCGACATCAGGCCCAGGTCGACGCCCCAGAACGCCAGGTTGCGGCGGAACGGGAAGAGACCCAGCTTGGTGTCCCCGTAGATGTCGCGCTTGCCGATCTCGACGAACCGCCCGCCGAGCGCGAGCAGCTTGAGCCCGGCCAGCTGCGCGGCACCGGTCACCGAGTTCAGCACGATGTCCACGCCGTAGCCGTTGGTGTCGCGACGGATCTGGTCGGCGAACTCGACCGTGCGCGAGTCGTAGACGTGCTGGATTCCCATGTCGCGCAACAGCTGTCGACGGCCCTCGCTGCCGGCGGTGGCGAAGATCTCGGCGCCCGCGGCGCGGGCGATCGCGATCGCGGCCTGCCCGACGCCACCGGTTCCGGAGTGGATCAGCACCTTGTCGCCGGTGCGGATGCGGGCCAGGTCGTTCAGGCCGTACCACGCGGTGGCGTGCGCGGTGGTCACCGCGGCCGCCTGGGCGTCGGTCAGCCCGTCGGGCAGCGGGGTGGCCAGGCGCGCGTCGCAGGTGACGAACGTGGCCCAGCAGCCGTGGGGGGACATGCCGCCGACGCGGTCGCCGATCTGGTGGCTGGTCACGTCGGGCCCGACGGCGGTGACCACACCGGCGAAATCGGTGCCCAGCTTGGGCAGGATGTTGTCCAGGCTCTGGTAGCGGCCGAACGCGTTGAGCACGTCGGCGAAGTTGATACTCGACGCGGTGACCGCGACCTCGATCTGCCCGGGGCCCGGGGGAACCCGGTCGAACGCGGCGAACTCCATCGTCTGCAGGTCACCCGGCATGCGGATCTGCATGCGCATCCCGTCGCGCTCGTGGTCGGCGATGGTGGCCAGCCGCTCTTCGGGCCGCAACGGGGTGGGGCACAGCCGTGCGGCGTACCACTCGTCGTTGCGCCAGGCCGTCTCGTCCTCGCCCGGTCCCGTCATCACCAACTGGCGCACCACCTGCTCGGCGCCGGTCTGCTCGTCGACGTCGATGTGGGTGGTGTGCAGGTGCGGGTGCTCCGAACCGATCACCCGCAGCAGG
This sequence comes from Mycobacterium sp. NGS57, assembly GCF_059812405.1. Taxonomy (NCBI): domain Bacteria; kingdom Bacillati; phylum Actinomycetota; class Actinomycetes; order Mycobacteriales; family Mycobacteriaceae; genus Mycobacterium; species Mycobacterium sp. NGS57. The sequence goes on from NZ_JCALCP010000001.1 coordinate 620,216, forward strand.
CCGCGCAGGCCGCCCTGGTCGAGGTTGGGGACGTCCTCCGAGAGCACCTTCTGGGCGCCGCGGGTCACGACGTACAGTCGCGGCGACTCACCTTCGAGCTCGGGCAGCTCGCGGGCGATGCGCACCAGGTGGTGGATGTAATCGCTTCCGCGCGTGGCGCTTTCGTCGTCCGGGTTGCCATTCTTGGGCTCGGTGAGCACCACGACCCCGGCGTAGCCGCCCTTTTCGACCTCGGCGCGCAGCCGCTCGGCGATCAGCGGGTGGTCGGCCTGCACGGGCCAGGACAGGGAGGTGCATTGCGCATCGTGCAGCTTCATCGCGTCGGTGTAGGCCGCCGCCACCAGGTCGGCCGCGTCGGAGGTGCTGACCAGCAGCCACGCCCCGGTCTCGGCGACCGTCGCCTCGGGCAGCTCGCGTTGCTGCCATTCCACGGTCAGCAGCCGGTCGGCCATCACGCGGGCGCGTTCCCCGCTGGGCGAGACGCCGGTGCCCATCTGCAGGCCGCGCACGGCCAGCAGCACGTTGCCCTGCTTGTCCAGGATGTCCAGGTCGGCCTCGACGGATCCGCCGGTGGCCGCGGTCACCCGCGAGTAGCAGTAGCGGGCGGTGCTGACGGGACCATGGACGCGCAGCTGGCGGACGCCGAGCGGCAGCAGCAGGCCGCCGAGGCTGGCGTTGGCGACGCTCGGGTGCGCGGCGACCGACTGGAAGCACGCGTCCAGCAGTGCGGGGTGCACGCCGTAGTTGGTCTGCTGGGTCCGGATCACGCTGGGCAGGCCGATCTCGGCCAGCACCGTGGTGCCGGTCCCCTCGGCGGTGTGCGCGGCGTCCAGGCCGGTGAAGGCGGGGCCGTACTGGATGCCGCACAGGTCCATCACGTCGCGAAGGTCGTTGCCCGCCAAGCGACTCGGGTGCGCCGCGAGCAGCGCCTCGATGTCCACCGCGGCGGGGCGCTCGGCGGCCTCCGGGGCGTTCCGCAGCTCGTGCAGCACCGCGGACGCCCGCCGCGCCTGCATCCCGTCCTCGTTGGTCTCGACCGCGAAGTTCAGCGCCCCGGGCACCTCGGCGGTGGCGGTGAGGCTGACTTGCGTCTGCTCGTCGAGCATCAGCATCTGCTCGAAGCGGACGTCGCGCACCTCGGAGGCCTCGCCGAAGACGTTGCGGGCGGCGGCCAGCGCCATCTCGCAGTACGCCGCGCCCGGCAGGGTGGCCGTGCCGTGGACCTGGTGGTCGGCCAGCCAGGGCAGCGTCTCGGTGCCGATCTCGGCCTGCCACACGTGGCGCTCGGGCTCCTCGGGCAGGCGCACGTGCTGGCCCATCAGCGGGTGCACGGCGACGCTGGAAGCCAGCGCGCGGGAGCTGTGGCCGTCGCGGCTCAGCAGCAGGCTGCGGTGCGTCCAGGCCGGCAGCGGCGAGTCGACGAGGTGCCCGTGCGGGTAGAGAACCGAAAAGTCAACGGCCGCACCGGTGACGAACAGGTCGCCGAGGAAGCCGCGCAGCCCGTGGGGCATGGGCTGTTCGCGCCGCATCGCGGCGAGCGCGGCCACCGTCATGTCGAGGCTGCGCGCGGTCTGGTCGACGGCGTGGGTCAGCAGCGGGTGCGGTGACAGCTCGCCGAAGACCCGGTAGCCGTCCTCCATCGCGGCGTGCACCGCCGCGGAGAACCGCACCGTGTGGCGCAGGTTGTCCACCCAGTAGTTGGCGTCGCAGTAGGGCTCCTCGCGCGGGTCGAACGAGGTGGCCGAGTAGTACGGGATCTCCGGCGTCAGCGGCTCGATCTCGGCCAGCACGTCGTAGAGCTCGTCGAGGATCGGGTCCACCTGCGGGGAGTGCGAGGCCACGTCGACGGCCACCTCGCGCGCCATCACGTCGCGCTGCTCCCACACCGCGACCAGCTCGCGGACCGTCTCGGTGGCGCCACCGATCACGGTGGACTGCGGCGAGGCCACCACCGCGACGACGGCATCGTCGACGCCGCGGGCCATCAGCTCCGAAAGCACTTGCTGCGCAGGCAGTTCCACCGATGCCATCGCGCCAGAGCCGGCGATCGTGGTCATCAGTCGCGAGCGGCGGCAGATGACCCGCGCGCCGTCCTGCAGGGACAAAGCGCCGGCGACGACGGCCGCCGCGGACTCGCCCATCGAGTGGCCGATGACCGCGCCGGGCCGGACCCCGTAGGACTTCATCGTCGCGGCCAGGGCGACCTGCATGGCGAAGATCGTCGGCTGGATCCGGTCGATGCCGGTGACCTTCTCCGGAGCGGTCAGCGCCTCGGTCACCGAGAAGCCGGACTCCTGGACGATCAGCGGCTCGATCTCGGCGATGGCGGCCGCGAAGGCGGGCTCGTTGGCCAGCAGGTCGGCGCCCATCGCCGCCCACTGCGAGCCCTGCCCGGAGAACACCCAGACCGGCCCGCGCTCCTCTTGGCCCACCACGTCCTGGTAGAGGCCGTCGCCGTCGGCGAGCTCGCGCAGCTCGCGCACCAGCTCGGCGTTGTCGCGGGCCAGCACGGCCGTGCGCACCGAGCGGTGCCCGCGCTTGCGCGCGAGCGTGTAGGCCAGGTCGGGCGTGGCCAGGTCGGCTGTGTGCGCCTCGACCCAGTCAGCCAGCCGCCCGGCGGTGTCGCGTAGCCCCTCGGCCGACGAGGACGACAGCGGGAACAGCATCGTGCCGTCGTGGCCGGGCTTGGTCACCACGCCGTTGGGCGACAGCGGCGCGGGAGCCTGTTCGACGATGGCGTGCACGTTCGTGCCGGAAAGTCCGTACGCCGACACCGCCGCGCGGCGCGGTTGGTCAGCTTCCAGCGGCCACAGCGTGTTCTCTTGCGGCACAAAGAGTCCCGTGTCGATGCGGGCCATCTCGTCGGGCAGGGCCTCGAAATGCAGGTTCTTCGGGACCACGCCGTGCTGGACGGCCAGGACGGCCTTCATCAGCCCGAGCGCGCCGGCGGCGGCCTGCGTGTGCCCGAAATTGGTCTTCGCCGCCCCGAGCACGCAGGGGTTGTCGGTGCCGTATACGTCGGCGAGGCTTGAGTATTCGATCGGGTCGCCCACCGGGGTGCCGGTGCCGTGCGCCTCCACCATGCCGACGCTGCGCGCCTCCACGCCCGCGGCGGTCAACGCGGCGCGGTACACCTGCGACTGCGCGTCGGCCGACGGGATCGCGATGTTCATGGTGTGGCCGTCCTGGTTGGCCGCCGTGCCACGAATGACGCCCAGGATCCGGTCACCGTCCCGCTGCGCGTCGGTCAGGCGCTTGAGCAGCACGATCACGCAACCTTCACCGGACACGAAGCCGTCGGCCTTGACGTCGAAGGCGTGGCAGTGCCCGGTGCCCGACAGCATGCCGCCGGCGGACGCCGAGGCGGACCGGCGCGGTTCGAGCATCACGTTGACGCCGCCGGCGAACGCGAGGCTGCTTTCCCCGTCGTGCAGGCTGCGGCAGGCCTGGTGGATGGCGAACAGGCCCGACGAGCACGCGGTGTCCGTGGTCGACGCCGGGCCGTGCAGCCCCAGGGCGTAGGAGACCCGGCCGGACGCCATGCTCGAGATCGTGCCGGGGTTTCCGTAGGGGCCGTCGAAGGCGTCGGTGGTGGCGTGGATGAATTTGTAGTCGTCGTGCATCAACCCGACGAAAACGCCGGTTTCCTTGGCGATGGTGTCCTTGGTGAGACCGGCGTGCTCCATGGCCTCCCAGGCGGTTTCCATGAGCAGCCGGTGCTGGGGGTCCATCGCGGTCGCTTCTTTTTCGGTGATGCCGAAGAAGTCGGTGTCGAACTCGCCGACGTCGTCCAGAAACGAGCCCCACTTGCAGACCGACCGCCCGGGAACCCCCGGCTCGGGATCGTAGTAGTAGTCCATGTCCCAGCGGTCCGCCGGAATTTCCTTGACAAGGTCGTCCCCACGCAGCAAGGCTTCCCAGAACAGGTCAGGTGAGTTGATGCCCCCCGGCAGCCGGCATGCCATCCCGATGACGGCTACCGGAGTAACGCCCGCCTTACCCACTGTTTGTCACCTCTCCGTGCTTATCCACAAGTTCCTATCACTGCTGCTCAGCTCTTTTCGGAGCTTCGAAGAATCTCGCCGAATTTTTTTGTGCGAGCTTGCAACTCCGCAGCAAAGCACAATCAACCCACCGACCCCCGCAATCGAAGCTCGCCGTAAGAACGTGGCGCGATCAGCAGCGTAGCGGGTCAGCACGTTACGCGTGGAAAATTCGTGCGATCGTACAAAAATTTAACAACGAGCCGCGGGGTGCGGCGGACATCAAGCTTGGCCGACAGCCCAGACACATACTTTTTGAACGAATTCTGGCCGCTGAACTGCACTCACGTCCCTGCCAGAGGCGCTGTGCCGCAAGGCTGTCCGGTCATATTGCGGGCGTCTGTCGGCCCCTGGGCTGCGCGGCCTCGCCGGTTGGGCGCGCGGCACGTCCCGGCCCGAACCCGAACGGCCGCGGCGGAGACCAAATTGGACACGCCGATGCGCTGGCATCAGGGATGCGTGATCCGGTCATGGTAGGGGCTATTGCGAAACGCCGCAGGAAATCGCCGAAATCTTTAAGATTGCAACTTAGGCGGCGATTAAATGCCGATGCAGATTCGGCGTGATCTGCTCGATATCAGCGTGGCGGGGCGCACTGCCGGCGGTGTGACCCTCGTCACGATCGCTTCCGGAGGTCTGAACCGATCGCCTTGCCGCCGTATTGGTTAGTGCGCCAAAGAAATTCGCGCCGCGTGCGTTTGGCTCGACCGGCGTCGGCGGCCGGCACGATTCGCGTTTGCCCTTGTCGCTCCGGGCTTTTCGGTCGATACCTGGCTACGATGGCCGTGATGACCGCCCGGGTGCCCAGACTGCCGGTCGACGAGGCCAAGGCCGCCGCCGACGAGGCCGCAGTACCCGACTACATGGCCGAACTCAGCATCTTCCAGGTGTTGCTCAACCATCCGCCGCTGGCGCGTGCCATCAACGATCTGCTGGCCACCATGCTGTGGCACGGTGCCCTCGATTCGCGGTTGCGCGAGCTGGCGATCATGCGGATCGGCTGGCTCACCGCGTGCGACTACGAGTGGACCCAGCACTGGCGCGTCGCGTCGCGGCTGGGTGTGAGCGCCGACGACATGCTCGGGGTGCGCGATTGGCGGGAATACGCCGGCTTCGGGCCCGCCGAGCGCGCGGTGCTGGCCGCCACCGACGACGTGGTGGCCGACGGCGCCGTCAGCGCCGCGAGCTGGGAAGCCTGCTCCCGCGAGCTGGGCGGCGACACCACGATGCTCATCGAGCTGGTCACCGCCATCGGGGCGTGGCGCATGGTCGCGTCGATCCTGCACAGCCTCCAGGTCCCGCTGGAAGACGGCGTGTCGAGCTGGCCGCCGGACGGTACGCCGCCCTCGCAGTAGGCCGCGCGGACTCTCGATTGACTTATCAGTCAGTAACTCTTAGCGTCGGAAAATGCGAACCAGAGCCGCCGAAATGCTCGGCGTTGAGTTTCCTATCTGCGCCTTCAGCCATTGCCGCGACGTGGTCGCCGCGGTCACCAACGCCGGCGGGTTCGGGGTCCTCGGCGCCGTCGCGCACAGCCCCCAACGCCTCGACAACGAGCTGACCTGGATCGAGGAGCAGACCGGTGGCAAGCCGTACGGTGTCGACCTGCTGCTGCCGCCCAAGTACGTCGGCGCCGACAAAGGGGGGATCGACGCCACCCAGGTCTCCGAGCTGCTGCCCGAGGAGCACCGCGCGTTCGTCGACGACATCCTGGACCGCTACGGCATCCCGGCGCGCACGGACGGCCAGCGGGTGCCCGGCTCCCTGAACATCTCGCCCAAGGGCTACGAGCCTCTGCTCGAGGTCGCGTTCGCCCACGACATCCGGCTGATCGCCAGCGCGCTCGGGCCACCGCCCGCCGACCTCGTCGAGCGGGCCCACGGCCACGACGTCCTGGTGGCGGCGCTGGCCGGCACCACCCGACACGCGCAGCGGCACGCCGCCGCCGGCGTCGACCTGATCGTCGCCCAGGGCACCGAGGCCGGCGGCCACACCGGCGAGGTGGCGACCATGGTCCTGGTCCCCGAAGTGGTAGATGCCGTGGCGCCGGTGCCGGTGCTGGCGGCCGGCGGCATCGCCCGCGGCCGGCAGGTCGCCGCCGCGCTGGCGCTGGGGGCGTCGGGCGTGTGGTGCGGGTCGGTGTGGCTGACCACCGAAGAGGCGGAGACGACCCCGGCGGTCAGGGACAAGTTCCTGACGGCCAGTTCCTCGGACACCGTGCGGTCGCGGTCGATGACCGGCAAGCCGGCGCGGATGCTGCGCACCGCCTGGACCGACGAGTGGGCGCGCCCGGACACCCCCGATCCGCTCGGGATGCCGCTGCAGACCGCGCTCGTCACCGACTCCCAGGTGCGCATCAATCAGGCCGCGACGCACCCGGACTCCAGGGCCGCGGAGCTGGCCACCTACTTCGTCGGCCAGGTTGTCGGCTCGCTCGACCGGGTTCGCCCGGCGCGCTCGGTGGTGCTCGACATGGTGGAGGAGTTCATCGACACCATCGGGCAACTCGACGGCCTGGTCGATACGTGACCGATTTGGTCCGAGGCACCCGCCGTCGTCGCGCGGTCAGCGCCGAGGAGAAGTCGCAGCGGCGCGAGCAGATCATGGCCGCGGCCAAGGAAGTGTTCGCGCGCAAGGGTTTTCATGCGACGACGATCGCCGACATCGCCAAGCGCGCCGGCCTGTCCTACGGCTCGGTCTACTGGTACTTCGACTCCAAAGACGAGCTCTTTCACGCGTTGATGGCCGCCGAGGAGGGGGCGCTGCGCGCCCATGTCGCTTCGGCACTGGCCGCGCTCGGCGTCCCGGCGCGCAGCTTCGGGGAAGAAAAGCCGCTGCGGGTCGCAGTGCGGGCGACGCTGGAGTTCTTCGAGTCCGACAAGGCCACCGTCAAGCTGCTGCTGCGCGACCCGTATGCGCTGGGCGAGCGCTTCGAACGGCACCTCGGCGGCATCTACGAGCGGTTCATCGACGACATCGAAGCCTTCGTCGTCGCCGCCCAGGAGCGCGGCGAGGTGGTGGCGGCCCCGCCGCGCATGGTGGCGTACACGCTGGCGGCGCTGGTCGGGCAGCTCGCGCACCGCCGCCTGAGCACCGACGACGACGTCACCGCAGCTCAGGTGGCCGATTTCGTCGTCGCCCTGGTGCTCGACGGGCTGCGCCCGCGCGCGGGTCAAGATTCCGACACGACGCTCGGCGGGATTTGACCATGCCCTGCCCGTCGTGCATCATCGGTCGGGTAGCACCTCGTTAGGTGAGGCTTCTACACGAATACAGGCCACTGACCCCGAACGTCCAAAGACGCCCCGGGTCAGGACAGCTCCTCCCGGCTTAAGGGTTGAGCCCAGGTGGCTTCCGGTAACGGACACGTCGTGTAGTGCCGAAGCTCTGACGAGAGGGGTGCGGTTCTCCGGCGGTCGCCGGATTCTGTGCTCCTTGCGGTGCGCGCACATCGCGCGGGCAGCCGCGCGCCGTCGTGACGTCGAGGAGGTGAGGGACGTATGAGTTCCAGCGATAGTCCGGGTCGAAATCCGGGCGTTGTCTCGTCCCGATCCGGTCTCCGGCGCGACGTTCGCGGCTAGCTGATCAGCTTCGCGGCCAAGCGTTTTGGGCCCGGAATCGCCCCGAGACAACTCAGTTGATCGAGTTCTCGCTTCCCGATTCCGCTTCTAGGAGAAGACCATGACCGCAGCCCTGCACGACGAAGTCGTGACCGCAGTACCCGCGCCCAAGCTGACGGTGGTGCGCGACGACGACACGACTCAGGTTTGCCGGCCCGCGGCGCGCCGCGTCGAGAGCCGGACCATCGTCATCACCGACCCGCTGGTGGACGGCGCCGCTCACCTGCTGGCCGTCGGCGTGCGGCACGTGTACGCGGCGCTGTGGCGCGTCGGCCTGCTCGACATCCAGGCGTGAGCGCCCACGCCGTAGTATTGATGCACTGGCGTCGATCCGGCCATCACCGGGGAGCCTTCGGAAGAACAGCCGGCCCGGCTTACTAGAACCGAACGGGTGGGCCCGTCACAGCCCTCGATGAGCGGCCGCGCGCGAGCGCGGCAAGCGGGGTGGTACCGCGGCGCTCGCGCACCTGGCGCGTCGTCGTCCCCGGCCAGATACGTGGCACAGGGAGACGACGCGTTGACTTACCCCAAGCCGGCCGGCGGGGCGCCCGACTTTCCGGCGCTCGAGCTCGAAGTCCTCGACTACTGGGCCCGCGACGACACGTTCCGGGCCAGCGTCGCGCGCCGCGACGGCGCCCCGGAGTACGTGTTCTACGACGGGCCGCCGTTCGCCAACGGGCTGCCCCACTACGGGCACCTGCTCACCGGCTACGTCAAAGACATCGTCCCGCGGTATCGCACCATGCGCGGCTACAAGGTGGAGCGCCGCTTCGGCTGGGACACCCACGGGCTGCCCGCCGAGCTCGAGGTGGAGCGCCAACTCGGGATCACCGACAAGTCCCAGATCGACGCCATGGGCATCGCCGCGTTCAACGAGGCCTGCCGCGAATCGGTGTTGCGCTACACCGACGAGTGGCGCGCCTACGTGACGCGCCAGGCGCGCTGGGTCGACTTCGACAACGACTACAAGACGCTGGACCTGTCCTACATGGAGTCGGTGATCTGGGCGTTCAAACAGCTGTGGGACAAGGGTCTGGCCTACGAGGGCTATCGGGTGCTGCCGTATTGCTGGCGCGACGAAACCCCGTTGTCCAACCACGAATTGCGGATGGACGACGACGTCTATCAGAGCCGGCAGGACCCGGCGCTGACGGTGGGTTTCCGCGTGGTGGGCGGCGCGCTCGACGGGGCTTACCTCCTGATCTGGACGACGACGCCGTGGACGCTGCCGTCGAACCTCGCCGTCGCCGTCAACCCGGACGTGACGTACGCCGTGGTGCGGGTGGGGGAGCGGCGTTACGTGCTGGCCGAGGCCCGGCTGGGCGCCTACGCGCGTGAGTTCGGTTCCGAACACCCGGAGGTGCTGGGCACCTACAGCGGGTCTTCGCTGTTGGGGATGAGCTATGTGCCGCCGTTCCCGTATTTCATGGACGCGCCCAACGCTTTTCGGGTGCTGGCCGGCGACTTCGTCACCACCGAGGACGGCACCGGCATCGTGCACATGGCGCCGGCCTACGGCGAGGACGACATGGCGGTCGGGGACGCGGCCGGCATCGCGCCGGTGACGCCGGTCGACGCCAACGGCCGCTTCGACGCCACGGTCCCGGATTATCAGGGGCAGCACGTCTTTGACGCCAACGCGCAGATCATCCGCGACCTGAAGAACGGCGCCGGCCCGGCGGCGGCAAACGGGGCGGTGCTGGTCCGCCACGAGACCTACGAGCACCCCTACCCGCACTGCTGGCGGTGCCGCAATCCGCTGATCTACCGGGCGGTGTCGTCGTGGTTCGTCGCGGTGACGCAGTTCCGCGACCGGATGGTGGAGCTCAACCAGCAGATCACCTGGTATCCCGAGCACGTCAAGGACGGCCAGTTCGGCAAGTGGCTGGCCGGCGCCCGCGATTGGTCGATTTCGCGAAACCGCTACTGGGGCACGCCGATTCCGGTGTGGAAGTCCGACGATCCGGCGTATCCGCGCATCGACGTGTATGGCAGCCTCGACGAGCTGGAGCGCGATTTCGGGGTGCGGCCGGACAATCTGCACCGGCCCTACATCGACGAGCTCACCCGGCCCAACCCCGACGACCCCACCGGTCGCAGCACGATGCGCCGCATCCCCGATGTGCTCGACGTGTGGTTCGACTCGGGATCGATGCCGTACGCGCAGGTGCATTTCCCGTTCTCGAATCACGACTGGTTCGACGGGCACTATCCCGGCGACTTCATCGTCGAGTACATCGGGCAGACCCGCGGCTGGTTTTACACGCTGCACGTGCTGGCCACCGCGCTGTTCGATAGGCCGGCATTCAAAACCTGTGTGGCGCACGGGATCGTGCTGGGCTCCGACGGCCAGAAAATGAGCAAGTCGCTGCGCAACTACCCCGACGTTTCCGAGGTGTTCGACCGCGACGGCTCCGACGCGATGCGATGGTTTTTGATGGCGTCGCCGATCCTGCGCGGCGGCAACCTGGTCGTCACCGAGCAGGGCATCCGCGAGGGCGTGCGGCAGGTGCTGCTGCCGTTGTGGAACGCCTACACCTTCCTGGCGTTGTACGCGCCCAAAGTCGGTACCTGGCGGGTCGATTCGGCTCATGTGCTGGATCGCTACATCCTGGCCAAGCTGGCCGAGTTGCGCGACGATCTCACCGAGTCGATGGAGACGTGCGACATCTCCGGCGCGTGTGAGCAGCTGCGGCTGTTCACCGAGGCGCTGACGAATTGGTATGTGCGGCGGTCGCGGTCGCGGTTCTGGGAGGAAGACGCCGACGCGATCGACACCCTGCACACCGTGCTGGAGGTGGCCGCCCGGCTGGCCGCCCCGCTGTTGCCGTCGGTGACGGAGATCGTCTGGCGGGGCCTGACCGGTGAGCGCTCGGTGCACCTGACCGACTGGCCCGAAGCGGACGTGGTGCCCGCCGACCCCGATCTGGTGGCCGCGATGGATCAGGTCCGGGAGGTGTGTTCGGCCGCGTCGTCGCTGCGCAAGGCCAAGAAGCTGCGGGTGCGCCTACCGCTGCCGAAACTGACGGTGGCCGTGGAGAATCCGCAGCGGCTCGAGCCGTTTGCCGACCTGATCGCCGACGAGCTCAACGTCAAGCGCGTCGAGCTGACCGACGCGATCGACACCTACGGCCGCTTCGAGCTCACCGTCAACGCGCGAGTGGCCGGCCCGCGGCTGGGCAAGGACGTGCAGGCCGCGATCAAGGTGGTCAAGGCCGGCGAGGGCGTCGTCAACCCCGATGGCACCCTGACCGCCGGGACCGCGGTGCTGCAGCCCGAGGAGTACAGCTCGCGCCTGGTGGCGGCGGATCCGGATTACACCGCGGCGCTGCCCGACGGGTCCGGACTCGTCGTGCTGGACGGGACGGTCACTCCGGAGCTGGAGGCCGAGGGCTGGGCCAAGGACCGCGTCCGCGAGTTGCAGGAGCTGCGCAAGTCGACCGGGCTCGACGTCTCCGATCGCATCAGCGTGGTGATGTCCGTGCCCGCCGGCCGGGCGGACTGGGCGCGGGCGCACGCCGACCTGATCGCGAGGGAGATCCTGGCCACCAGCTTCGCGTTCGGCGAGCCGGCTGGCGCTGTGGAAATCGGTGACGGCGTGCGGGTGGCGATCGCTAAAGTCTGACCCGCGAAAGTGCCGCTGCCGCTTTCGCGGAGGGGCTATGACGAAGACGCCGTTTGTCGGTACAAAAGCCGTTCGTGCGGGCGCCTTCGCAGAGCGTGGGCTACGACGGTCGTGTACACGGATCTACCGAAATGTCTATCACCAACGCGGCAGCGCGCTGACTGCGAAAGATCGTGCGGTCGCCGCATGGCTGTGGTCGGGAAAGAAGGCTGTCGTCGCCGGTAACTCGGCGGCGGCGCTGCTCGGGGCGGAGTGGGTCGATGCCCACGCGCCCGCCGAGCTCATCACGGATCGCAAGCGGCCGCCGCCGCTGATCATCGCCCGCAAGGAGACGCTGCTGTCCGGCGAGACAGCGGTGGTCGACGGTGTGCCCGTGACCTCGGCCGCCCGCACCGTGTTCGACCTCGGCCGACGGGCGGGGTTTCAGACCGCCGTCATTCGCATCGATGCTCTCGCCCGGGCTAGCGGCGTGACGGTCGACGAGGTTATGCCGCTGATCGACGCGCACCGCGGCGCTCGCGGTGTAAAGCAGTTACGTCGGGTTCTGGCACTGGTCGACCCGGGCGCCGAATCTCCGCAGGAGACGCGGACCAGGCTGGTACTGATCCGCGGCGGACTGCCCAGGCCGCAGACCCAGATCGTCGTGCAAGACGAGTGGGGCTGGCCGTTCGCCCGCACCGACATGGGCTGGGAGGAGTGGCTCGTCGGCGTCGAATACGACGGGCCCCAGCACTGGACCGACCCGACAATCCGCGCCGCCGACATCGAACGCACCGCCAAACTCGAGCGCCGGGGGTGGCGGCTGGTTCGCGTGAGTGCCGACCTGCTGCGCTATCGCCCGCATGTGATCGTCGCGCGGGCGCGCGATGCGCTGCGGGCCGCGGGCTACCCCCTTTGACCGCGAGAGTGCAACTACCGACACGTTTCTCGAGTAGAGGCGTCGGTAGTTGCACTCTCGCGGTTAGGGTTTGAGCGCGCGCCAGCGCAGTCTGCGGCCATTGGCCTGGACTTCTACATCGTCAAAACCCGCCGTGCGCAACCGATCCGGCAACGTGTCCGGTGACACCGGGTTGCAGGTATCGCGAAAGTGCAGGATAGAGAACAGCGTTGAAGCCGCACTGTCGCTGCCGGCGAACACGCCGCCGGGTCGCAGCACCCGGAACGCCTCGGCGAACAACTGGTCCTGCAGCGCAGGTGTGGGCACGTGGTGGAGCATCGTGAAACACACCACCGAGCTGAATTCTTGTGCCGCCAAGCCGGTGTTCGTTCCGTCGCCCTGGATGATCCGGGCCCGGTCGCCGTACTTGGCCTTCAACCGGTCCGCCATCGCCCGGTCGATCTCAACCGCGGTGTAGTGCGGCGCTTTGTCGATCAGCACCCGGATGTTGGCGCCGTAACCGGGGCCGATCTCCAGCACACTGTCGCCGAGGTCGACATCGCCGAGCACCCACGGCAACAGCGTGTCTTCGACCGCTTTGAAGTAGCGGCCCGAACTACAACACATGCGGTGGCACAGGTTCATCGCCATACGCGAAGAGGCTAGCCCAATAGCATCGACGGTTGTGGACTCGCGGTGGGTGCTGCACCTGGACATGGATGCGTTCTTCGCGTCCGTCGAGCAGCTCACCCGGCCCACTTTGCGGGGCCGGCCGGTATTGGTCGGCGGCCTGGGCGGGCGGGGCGTGGTGGCCGGCGCCAGCTACGAGTCCCGGGTGTTCGGCGCGCGCTCGGCCATGCCGATGCATCAGGCGCGCCGGCTGGTCGGCGTGACCGCGGTGGTGTTGCCGCCGCGCGGGGTGGTGTACGGGGTGGCGAGCCGCCGGGTCTTCGACACCGTGCGCGCCGTCGTGCCCGTCGTCGAGCAGCTGTCCTTCGACGAGGGCTTCGGCGAGCCGCCGCACCTCGCGGGCGCGTCGGCCGAGGACGTCGAGGCGTTCTGCGAACACCTGCGGCGACGGGTGCGCGACGAGACCGGCCTGGTGGCCTCGGTCGGCGCGGGCTCGGGCAAGCAGATCGCCAAGATCGCGTCGGGCCTGGCCAAACCCGATGGCGTCCGGGTGGTTCGGCGCGCCGAGGAACGGTCGCTGCTGGATCGGCTGCCGGTGCGGCGGCTGTGGGGCATCGGCCCGGTCGCCGAGGAGAAGCTGAATCGGCTCGGTATCGAAACCATCGGGCAGCTGGCCGCGCTGACCGACGCGGAGGTGGCCAACATCCTGGGCGCGACGGTGGGCGCGGCGCTGCACCGCTTGGCGCGCGGCATCGACGACCGGCCCGTCGCCGAGCGCGCCGAGGCCAAGCAGATCAGCTCCGAGTCCACCTTCGCCGCCGACCTCACCAGCCTCGAGCAGCTGCGCGACGCGATCGACCCGATCGCCGAGCACGCCCATCAACGGCTGCTGCGCGACGGCCGCGGCGCGCGGACCGTCACGGTGAAGCTGAAGAAGTCCGACATGAGCACGCTGACCCGATCGGCCACGCTGCCCTACGCGACGACGGAGGCCGGCGCGCTGGTCGCGCTGGCCCGGCGGCTGCTGCTCGACCCGCGCGAGGTCGGGCCGATTCGCCTTCTGGGCGTGGGCTTTTCGGGGCTGAGCGATGTGCGCCAGGAGTCGTTGTTCCCTGACCTGGAGATGTCGGGGGAGGCCTCGGAGGAACACCACGTCGAAACCGCGGCCGAGGAGATGTTCGCGCCGGCCCCGGAAACCGCGCGCTGGCGGATCGGCGACGCCGCGGGGTGGCGGGTGGGAGACGACGTCAGACACCGCGAGTTCGGGCACGGCTGGGTGCAGGGCGCCGGCCACGGCGTGGTGACCGTGCGGTTCGAGACGCGAGCCTCGGGGCCGGGCCAGGCGCGCACGTTTCCCGCCGACACCGGCGACCTCGCCGGCGCCAACCCCGTCGACTCCCTGGACTGGCCCGACTACCTGGGTGCCCTGCAGGCCGACGCGCCGCTAGCCCCAGCGGGCGATGACATCGGCGACGGGTAGCCCGGCGGCCAGCGCGGCCATCACCAGCACCCGGGCCTGCGGCGGCCGCAGCCGCGGCACCATGATCGCGCCGGCGGCCGCCATGTCGTGGCCGGGGCCGTAACCCGCGCTGACCCGCCCGCCGGGGACCCGGGTGGACACCGCGACGACCACCCCGTTGCCGCAGTGGCGGCGCACCCCGTCGACGACCGCGGGTCCGGCGTTGCCCGAACCCAGCGCCTCCAGCACGAGGGCCCGGGCGCCGGCGGCCACGCAGGCGTCCAGCGCGACCGCGTCGCTGCCGAGATAGGCCGCGACGACGTCGACGCGCGGCGCGCCGGCGGCGCCCAGGTCGCCGAGGTACGGCCGCGTCTTGGGACCGGTCAGCGTCGCCGCGCCGTTCACGGTGCCGACCAGCTCGCCGGCGAAGCCGCTCAGGTCGTCGGTGGCCGCCTTGTGCAGGCCCAGCGGCTGCAGCACCCGGCCGGCGAAGCACAGCAGCACCCCCAGGCCGCGCGCGGCCGGGCTGGCCGCCACTGCGAGGGCGTCGCGCAGGTTGGCCGGGCCGTCGGCGTCGGCGGCGTCGGCGCCGCGCATGGCGCCGGTGAGCACGACCGGGACGTCTCCCGCGTGGGTGAGGTCCAGCCACAGCGCGGTCTCTTCCATGGTGTCGGTGCCGTGGGTGACGACCACGCCGTCGGCGCCGCCGTCGGTCGCGGCGCGCACGGCGGCGCGCATCCGGTCCCAATCGGCCGGCGTCAGCTCCGAGCTGTCGAGGGCGAGCAGGTCGACGACGTCGACGTCGAGCCCGGCCGCGAGATCCGCGCCGCTGTAGGCCGGCCGGCGCACCCCGTCGGCGCCCGTGCGGGTCGATATCGTCCCTCCGGTGGCGATGACGGTGAGGCGCGGCATGGTGGCATCATCGCGCGTCGGGGTTAAGGAATGATGGGGACGTGCCCGACAAACCCACAGAACCGGCCGAGCCCCGGCCGCCGCGGCGGCTGCGCCTGCTGCTGTCGGTGGCGGCGGTGGTGTTGACCCTGGACATCGTGACCAAGGTCCTCGCGGTCAAGCTGCTGCCGCCCGGGCAGCCGGTGTCGATCATCGGCGACACCGTGACCTGGACGTTGGTGCGCAACTCGGGCGCGGCGTTCTCCATGGCCACCGGGTACACCTGGGTGCTGACGCTGATCGCGACGGGCGTGGTGGTCGGGATCTTCTGGATGGGCCGGCGGCTGGTGTCGCCGTGGTGGGCGGTCGGGCTCGGGATGATCCTCGGCGGCGCGATGGGCAACCTGGTCGACCGCTTCTTCCGCGCCCCCGGGCCGCTGCGCGGCCACGTCGTGGACTTCTTCTCGGTCGGTTGGTGGCCGGTGTTCAACGTCGCCGACCCGTCGGTGGTGGGCGGCGCGATCCTGCTCGTCGTGCTGTCGGTGTTCGGCTTCGACTTCGACACCGTCGGCCGGCGAAAGGCCGACCAGCATCAATGACCGAACGTTCGATGCCCGTGCCGGAGGGCCTGGCGGGCCTGCGCGTCGACGCCGGGCTGGCGCGTCTTTTGGGACTCTCCCGTAGCGCGGCGGCGGCGCTGGCCGAGGACGGCGGCGTCGAACTCGACGGGGCGCGGGCGGGGAAGTCCGACCGCCTCACGCCCGGCGCCTGGCTGCAGGTGCGGCTGCCCGACGCGCCACCGCCGCTGGAGAACACGCCCGTGGACATCGAGGGCATGACGATCCTGTATTCCGACGACGACATCGTCGCGGTCGACAAGCCCGCGGCCGTGGCCGCGCACGCGTCGGTGGGCTGGACCGGGCCCACGGTGCTCGGCGGGCTGGCCGCCGCCGGTTACCGGATCACCACCTCCGGCGTGCCCGAGCGGCAGGGCATCGTGCACCGCCTGGACGTCGGCACCTCCGGGGTGATGGTGGTGGCACTCTCCGAGCGCGCCTACACCCTGCTCAAGCGGGCGTTCAAGCAGCGCACCGTCGACAAGCGCTATCACGCGCTGGTGCAAGGACATCCGGATCCGTCCAGCGGGACGATCGACGCCCCGATCGGGCGGCACCGCGGCGGCGAGTGGAAGTTCGCGGTCACCAAGGACGGCCGCCACAGCCTCACCCATTACGACACCGTCGAGGCGTTCGTCGCCGCCAGCCTGCTCGACGTGCACCTGGAAACCGGTCGCACACACCAGATTCGGGTGCATTTCGCGGCGCTGCACCACCCGTGTTGCGGTGACCTGGTGTACGGGGCCGATCCGAAGCTGGCGAAACGGCTTGGGCTGCAACGGCAATGGCTGCATGCGCGGTCGCTTTCGTTTGCCCATCCGGCCGACGGCAGGCGGATGGAGATCGTCAGCCCCTACCCACCCGATCTGCAGCACGCGCTGGACGTGCTGCGCGACGAGGGCTGATCAGGCTGATGGTCGCGACCCGCTGCGCCCGGCTTTGCCGCGCTTGCGATCACTCAGCCGGCTTGCGGGCCTCGACGAGCACCCGCGTGGCGTGTCCGACGAAGGGCCCGTCGGCCTCGATGCGCTCGTGCAGCTCGCGCAGCCGGTCGCGGTAGCGCGCCACGGTGAAGTCGGGCACCGTCCAAACCACCTTGCGCAGGAAGTAGATAACGGCGCCGATGTCGAAGAACTCGGCGCGCTGCCGCTCCATGCGCAGGTCCACGACCTCGAAGCCCGCGGCCTCCGCCTGCGCGCGCACGGTATCGGGATGAAACTCGGCCCACTTCTCCGGCTGTGGTCCGATGAAGTACTCGACCAGCTCGCCCATCGTGGCGGGCCCGATGTGCTGGGCGAAGTAGGTGCCGCCGGGCCGGAGCACGCGCAGGATGTCGGTCCACCACACCGAGATCGGATGGCGGGTGGTCACCAGGTCGAACGCCTCGTCGGCGAACGGCAACGGCGGCTCGTCGCGGGTCCTTATGACCACCACACCCAGCGGGTGCAGGCGCTGGGTGGCCAGCGCCGCGTTGGGGGGCCAGGTCTCGATGGCCGCCATGGTCGGCGGGAACGGGCCCGCGCCGGACAGCACCTCCCCGCCCCCGGTGTGGATGTCCAGCGCGGCCGTTGCCGTGGCCAAACGGGCGCTCAACGACCGCTGGTAGCCCCAGGACGGCCGCTCCTCCGTCGCCCGCCCGTCGAGCCAGGAGAAGTCCCAGCCGTCCACCGATACCGAATCGGCCTCGTCCACCAGATCTTCGAATGTGCGACCCATGGGTTGCATTGTGGTGTCGATCGCGCGTCGCCTCAATCGTCATTGCGATGAAACGATTACGGGAAGCCATGGAAAGGGGACGATCATGCAGTACTGCCTGCTCATGCACTATCAGGAGGGCAGCGAGCTCGGTCTGACCGAGGAGGACATGGCGCCGGCACGGGCGGCGTTCGCCAAATACGCCGACGATCTGGACGCGGCCGGCGTGCTGATCGGCACCCAGGTGCTGCAATCCGCCGTCGCCTCGACCACCTTCACCGCCCGCGACGGCACACCCAGAATCCAGGACGGGCCGTTCGCCGACACCAAGGAACGGCTCGGCGGGGTGTTCGTCATCGACGTGCCCGACCTGGACGCCGCGCTGGCCTGGGCGAAGCGCTGCCCGGGCGCCGAGTGGGGATCGGTCGAAATCCGGCCCGTCGCAGTCACTTACGCTCGCGGGAAGGGATGGTACAGCCCTGAATGAGGTGCAGACCCGGGTGGCCGGGCTGGTCCGCGGCTCCTACGGCCGGCTACTGGCGGTGCTGGCCGCCCCGAACGGCGACATCGCGGCGGCCGAGGACGCCATCGGCGACGCGCTCGAGCGCGCGCTGACGCGCTGGGCGGACGAGGGCATACCGGCCAACCCGGAGGCCTGGGTACTTACCGTGGCCCGCAACCGGCTGCGTGACCGGTGGAAGTCGCACGCCTACCGAAAGACCGGCCCGCTGCCCGAAACATGGGATGTCACCGGCGATTCCCCGCACCCGCCGACGATCCCCGATCGCCGCCTGGAGCTGATGCTGGTCTGTGCGCACCCGGCGATCGCCGCCGACTGCCGCACCGCGTTGATGCTGCAGACGGTGCTGGGTATCGACGCGGCGGCGATCGCGCGGGCATTCTCGCTGCCGCCCGCGGCCCTGGCCCAGCGCCTGGTCCGCGCGAAGCGCCGGATTCGTGACGCGCGAATCCCGTTCGTGGTTCCGGCGCGCGCGGACCTCGACGAACGGCTGCCGGCCGTGCTGGAGGCCGTCTACGGCGCATGGGCGATCGATTGGCAGCTGGAGCCGTCGGGGTCACCGATCGAATCGTTGTCCGCCGAGGCGCGGCATCTGGCGCTCGTCCTGGCCGAACTGCTGCCCGACGAGCCGGAGGCGCTCGGGCTGGCGGCGCTGCTCTGCCTGTCCGAGTCGCGGCGACCCGCGCGGCGCACGGGCCACGGCGAGTTCGTGCCGCTGGACGAGCAGGACACCCGGCTGTGGGACCCGGCGCTGATCGCGCGCGGGGAGGCGTTGCTGCAACGAGCGCACGGGTTTGGCCGTCCCGGCCGCTACCAGTACGAGGCGGCCATCCAGTCCACGCACTGCGCCCGCGCGCGGGGCGGGCACGTCGACTGGGCGGCGCTGCGCAAACTGCATCGGGCACTGCTGCGCGTCGCCCCGTCGTTGGGCGCGGCGGTGGCGCTGGCCGTCGTCGACGGCCACGCCGACGGGCCGGAGGCGGGACTGCGCGCGCTCGACGCGATCGCCGACCCGGCGATCGCGCGCTTCCAGCCGGCCTGGACCGCGCGTGCGCATCTGCTGGCCGAAGCGGGCCGGCGCGCCGGGGCCGCGGAGGCCTACCGCAGGGCCATCGACCTCAGCACCGACGCCGGCGTCGCGCGGTATCTGAGCCGACGACTCGCCGAGGTCGCCGGGGAGCGGTGATGCGCGCTCAGACCTCGGCGCCCTGGGGAGTTGCCCGCCAGTTAGTGCGCGATCGCGCCCGGATTATGTTCTGTGACAAGGGGATTGCTGGTACGTGGCTTCGAGGGGGGCGGTCGCGAGAGGTCCGACACTCCCGTTGACCTGACGGAAATGCGCATCCGGTGGCCGACCGATGCCCTAGGTTGGGTGCTATGACCCACGTCACATTACTTGTCGGAGCTCGTCGGGACCCGTCAGGAGCCGAACGCCGATGAATCTGTTTGGCGACTTGACGAATCTGGTGGAAAAGCCGTTCGCGGTGGTCTCCAACATCATCAACACCCCCAACTCCGCCGGGCGGTATCGACCGTTCTACCTGCGCAATCTGCTGGATGCGGTGCAGGGCCGCACCCTCGAGGAGGCCGTCGAGGGCAGGACCGTCCTGATCACCGGGGGGTCGTCGGGCATCGGGGAGGCCGCCGCCAAGAAGATCGCCGAGGCCGGGGGCGCGGTGGCGCTGGTGGCGCGCACGCGGGAGAACCTCGAGAAGGTCGCCTCGGAGATCCAGGGCAACGGGGGAACCGCCCACATCTATCCGTGCGATCTCACCGACATGGACGCCATCGCCGCGATGGCCGACCAGGTCCTCGACGACCTGGGCGGCGTCGACGTCCTGGTCAACAACGCGGGGCGGTCGATCCGCCGGTCGCTGAAGCTGTCCTACGACCGCATCCACGACTACCAGCGGACCATGCAACTGAACTACCTCGGCGCGGTCCAGCTCATCCTCAAGTTCATCCCGGGGATGCGGGAACGCGGTTACGGGCAGATCATCAACGTCTCGTCGGTCGGGGTGCAGACCCGGGCGCCGCGGTTCGGCGCCTACATCGCCAGCAAGGCCGCGCTGGACAGCCTGTGCGACGCGCTGCAGGCCGAGGTCGTCAACGACGACGTCAAGTTCACCACCGTGCACATGGCGCTGGTGCGCACGCCGATGATCAGCCCCACCACGATGTACGACAAGTTCCCGGCGCTGACGCCCGACCAGGCGGCCGGCGTGATCACCGACGCGATCGTGCACCGGCCGCGGCGCGCGAGCTCGCCGTTCGGGCAGTTCGCCGCCGTCGCCGACGCCGTGAACCCGGCGGTGATGGACCGGGTGCGCAACCGCGCGTTCGCCATGTTCGCGGACTCCGACGCGGCCAAGGGCGGCGAAGCACCCAGTGACGCAGCGCCTTTCGACAAACGAAGCGAGACGTTCGTGCGGGCTACCCGCGGGATACATTGGTGACACGATGAGCCTTCCGAAACCCGACACCCAGTCGACCGTC
This sequence comes from Mycobacterium sp. NGS57, assembly GCF_059812405.1. Taxonomy (NCBI): domain Bacteria; kingdom Bacillati; phylum Actinomycetota; class Actinomycetes; order Mycobacteriales; family Mycobacteriaceae; genus Mycobacterium; species Mycobacterium sp. NGS57. The sequence continues at coordinate 640,689 of NZ_JCALCP010000001.1, forward strand.
GTCATCACCGGTGCTTCCTCGGGCATCGGCGCCGAACTGGCCCGCGGCCTGGCCCGCCGCGGCTTCCCGCTGTTGCTGGTCGCGCGGCGCCGCGAGCGCCTCGACGAAATCGCCAACGACGTCGGCCAGGAATTCTCGGTGGGCGTCGAGGTGATGCCGCTGGACCTCAGCGACGCCAAGGCCCGGGCGCGGCTGGGGGACCGGCTGCGCAACGAGCCGATCGCCGGGCTGTGCAACAGCGCCGGTTTCGGCACCAGCGGGGTCTTTCACGAGTTGCCGCTGGACCGCGAGAGCGAAGAGGTGATCCTCAACTCGCTGACGTTGATGGAGCTCACGCATGCGGCCCTGCCCGGCATGATCGAGCGCGGTGCCGGCGCGGTGATGAACATCGCCTCGATCGCCGGATTCCAGCCGTTGCCCTACATGGCGGTGTATTCGGCCACCAAGGCGTTCGTGCAGACGTTCTCCGAGGCGATCCACGAGGAGCTGCACGGGACGGGCGTGTCGGTCACGGTGCTGTGTCCGGGGCCGGTGCCGACGGAGTGGGCCGAGATCGCCAACGCCGAGCGGTTCAGCATTCCCGTCGCGCAGGTCTCGCCGCGCGACGTCGCCGAGGCGGCGATCGGCGGGATGCTCGCCGGCAAGCGCAGCGTGGTGCCCGGCATCGTGCCCAAGGTCGTCAGCACCGGCGGCCGGTTCGCCCCGCGCAGCCTGTTGTTGCCGGGGATTCGGATCGGCAACCGGTTCCGTGGGGGCCCGAGCAAGTAGGGCGGGTTGGGGCGTTTCGGCTGTCACATGCGTTTCTGCGCGGGTTGGGTCTCTCGTTTGCCCGCCTACGAGCGACAAACTCGTTGAGACGCGGCCCCGCGAGCTGGCTCTGCGATCGATTGTGAAATGTAGGTTTTGATTGTGAGGCCTGGGCGGGATCCGGGCCGAAATTTCGCCCTGCGCTCACTTTGAAAGCCGAGGATTCACAGTCGATGCCGGGCGGGGCGGCGGGGCCGGGGTGGCGCTGGGGCGGTGGCCCTGAGCTGAGCGGGACGCCCTGGGTTCACGCTCGGCGTCCGGCGGCGGCTACGTTTGGCCTATGGCTTCCGTCGAAATGAACGCCGACGTGCCGATGACCCCGCAGGACATGTGGGAGCACGTGTCGGACCTGTCGGACCTGGGCGATTGGCTGGTGATGCACGAGGGCTGGCGCAGCGAGCTGCCCGACGAGATCGCCGAAGGCACCGAGATCGTCGGCGTGGCCCGGTCCAAGGGCCTGCGCAACCGGGTGACGTGGACGGTGACGAAGTGGGACCCGCCCCACCAGGTCGCGATGAAGGGATCCGGCAAGGGCGGGACGAAATACGGCGTCACGCTCACCGTGCGGCCCGCCGGTGACGGCTCCACGCTCGGGCTGCGGCTGGAGCTCGGGGGACGTCCGCTGTTCGGCCCGGTCGGTTCGGCCGCGGCGCGTGCCGTCAAGGGTGACGTGCAGAAGTCGCTGGAGCGGTTCGTCGAACTGTACGGTTGACCGTTTCACGGGGGACGCCCTGCAGGCGCCGTTTCAGGGCGGCGATCCTGAGTAGCTGAATGGTCAGGTTCGTGGCTCCCAGCATGGGAAACAGCCCGATATAGATTCGCAGGGACCTGATTCCGTGTAGTTCGAGAGTGCAGAACACGATGAAGCAGCCGATGGTGAAAATCGCGGCGGGGATCGAGTAGGTCAACAAGGATCGCCGATCGGCAATGTACTGCGCCGCGAAATCGAATTCGTCCTCCGTCATCGGTGCGCGGTGGCGGACCTTGTCCAAAACCCTTCTGGCGCCGCCGATTTCCTCGCCGATCGGTGTAGGGGGCCGTTCCAAGAGCCGCTTTACGGCGGCAAAGACAAAAGCGGCGAACACCAACTCGGCCACGCCGGCGAGTATTGCCAGATAACCAAACAGGCCCAACTCTATCTACTCCTCTGTCGAGCGAGACGCTATCAAGCCCTGGATCGCGTTGCCGCTGACGGTTTTTCGGGCGTCACGGCGGAGTCTCCGTCTTCCCAGAGCAGGAGTTGACGAACGGCGGGGCGGGACCCGTACGGGCGCAGCATCGTGCTGGCTGGCCGCGGGCGCACGCGCTGGGGCCACCAGAACCAGCGCCCGAGCAGCGCGGCGACCGACGGCGTCATGAACGACCGCACGATCAGCGTGTCGAACAGCAGCCCCAACGCGATCGTCGTCCCGATTTGGCCCAGCACCAACAACGACGCGGACACAAAGGAAGCCATGGTGAAGGCGAACACCAAACCGGCAGACGTCACCACCGCCCCGCTGCCGGCCATGGCGCGGATGATGCCCGTATTCAAGCCGGCGTGAATTTCCTCCCGGAACCGCGAGATCAGCAGCAGGTTGTAGTCGGATCCCACCGCCAACAGGATGATGACGGACAGCGCCAGGCAGATCCAGTACAGCTTGATCCCGAGGATGTCCTGCCACACCAGCACCGAAAGCCCGAACGATGCGCCCAGCGAAAGGGCCACCGTGCCGACGATGACGATCGCGGCGACCAGGCTTCGGGTGATGATCACCATGATGAGCAAAATCAGGCTCAGCGCGGCGATTCCGGCGATCAGCAGGTCGTATTTGGCGCCGTCGGCGATGTCCTTGTATGTCGCGGCCGTGCCGGCGAGATAAATGTGGGAGTCGCCCAACGGGGTGTTCTTCACGGCCTGTTTGGCCGCCTCCCGGATCGGGTCGATGTGCGAAATGCCTTCGGGCGTCGCGGGATCACCCTCGTGGGAGATGATCATGCGCGCGGCCTTGCCGTCCGGCGACAGGAACAACTTCAGACCCCGTTTGAACTCGGGGTTGTCGAAAGCCTCCGGCGGCAGGTAGAAGGAGTCGTCGTTCTTGGCGGCGTCATACGCCTGCCCCAACGCGGTCGCGTTGTCGGTGCTCGCCCGCGTCTGGGCGTTGATGCCGAGGTTCGTGGCGTAGTTCGACAGGGTCAGGCCCAGGTTCTTCTCCTGGTCGGCGATCTGCGGCGGCAACAGGGTCACCAATTTCTGCTGGCCCGCATCCAACTTGTCCAGGCTCGCAGTCAGTTTGACGAACTGCGCACTCAGCTGATCGATGCCGTCGATGGCGTCGAAAACGGACCGCAGGGCAAAGCACGCCGGAATGTCGTAACAGTGCCTTTCCCAATAGAAATAGCTGCGGATCGGCCGGAAGAAGTCGTCGAAGTTGGCGATCTTGTCGCGCAGGTCGTTGATGACGGCGATCGTGTCGTGAAAGCTTTGGGTCTCGTCGTGCGTGGAGGCGGCGAGCTGTTTTTGCAGGCTGTACTGCTGGTTCAGGATGCCGATCGTGTCTTTCAGATTGTCGGCCTGCTTGAGCAGATCCTGTGCGCGCTCCTTCTGGTACTGCAGGTTTTCGATGCTGCCGATGCTGCCGGCGCTGATCTGGAAAGCCAGCGAGGTGTGCTCGATCGGGGTCCCCAGCGGCCTGGTCATGGACTGCACCTGGGCGATTCCGGGAAGGTGGGCGATGGCTTTGGCCACGCGTTCCAGGTTGATCATGTCGGCCGGATTGCGCATGTCGTGGTCGGTTTCGATCATCAACAGTTCGGGGTTGAGCCGGGCTTGCGAGAAATGCCGCTCCGCGGCCGCATAGCCCACATTGGCCGGGGCACTGGCCGGCATGTACGCCCGCGCGTCGTAGTTCGTCTTGTATCCGGGCAAAGCAAGCAGACCGACGAGGGCGACCCCGATCGCCACCACCAGGATGGGGCCGGGCCAGCGCACGATGGCGGTGCCGATGCGCCGCCAGCCGCGCGTCGCCATTTGGCGCTTCGGATCGAACAACCCGAAAAGGCTGCCCACGGTGATCACCGCCGGGGCCAGCGTGAGCGCGGCCAGCAATGCGACCCCGATCCCTATCGCGGCCGGAATACCCAGGCTCTGAAAGTAATTCAGCCGGGTAAAGCGCAGGCACAACACCGCGCCGGCGACGGTCAGGCCGGAGCCCAACACCACATGGGTCGTCCCGCGGTACATGGTGTAGAAGGCGGTTTCACGGTCCTGCCCGGCGTGCCGCGCCTCGTGATAGCGGCCGACGAAGAAGATCGCGTAGTCGGTGCCGGCGGCGATGACGAGCAGCGTGAGCAGATTCGTCGCATACGTCGAGAGCCCGATCAGCCCGACGCTGCCCAGAAACGCGACGATGCCCCTGGCCGCGGCCATCTCCACGATGACGGTGACCAGCACGAAGACCGCCGTGACGGAACGGTAGACCCAGAACAACATCGCCAGGATCACCAGCACGGTGACCACGGTGACCTTGAAGATGCCTTTGCTGCCGACTTCGAACTGGTCCGTGACCAGCGGCGCCGCACCGGTCACGTAGGCCTTGACGCCCGTCGGCGCGGGCGTGTGCGCGACGATCTCGCGGATGGCGTCGACGGATTCGTTGGCCTGCGCGTCGCCCTGATTACCCGCGAGGTAGACCTGAACGTAGGCGGCCTTGCCGTCTTTGCTCTGCGAGCCGGCCGCCGTCAACGGGTCCCCCCAGAAATCCTGGACGTGCTCCACATGCTTGGTGTCGTGCTCGAGCTTGCGGACCAGGGCGTCGTAAAACCGGTGGGCATCCTCGCCCAGCGGCTTGTCGCCCTCCAGGACGATCATGGCCGCGCTGTCGGAATCGAATTCGTGAAAAGCCCTGCCGATGTGCTGCATCGCCTGAAACGACGGCGCGCTCGGGGTGTTCAGGGAGACGTTGTGCGCCTTGGCCACGTCCTCCAAGTTCGGGACCGCGATATTCGAGATCGCGGCCATCGCCACCCACAGCAGCAGGATCGGCACCGAGAACCGGCGAATGGCCTGCGCCAGGGCGGGTTTCGAGGCGCGATCCTCGCTCATGCGGACTTCACCAGGCAAAAGGTGTAGGCGTTCACTTGGTTGACGATCCTTTCGTCCTTGACGTCACCGTCCACCGTGATCCGACAGCCGAGGGAATCGCTGTTGCCCTGCGCCACGAGGTTGCTGAAGGCTCCGGGTTGGGTCGTCACCATGGTCAGCGTCCAGGGCAGGGCCGCGTCCAACACCTGCCGCGGCTGCACGTCGATGTCGACGTAGTTGATGGTCGCCACCGCGCCGGGGTCGCCGAAGACCTCGAGGGTGATGTGCTTGGGGCTGAACGGTTCGGTCTGATCCGAGATGCCGCCGCCCGCCGAGGTGTTGTTGTGTGACCCGAAGACCCCGTGCAGTCGATACACGCAGAACGTGGCGACGGCCACGACCACGACGGCGACCAGCACCATCCAGCCCCGCCTGACAAGGGATGTCAGCGAAAACCTTTGCACCCGTTGGCCTTTCGATACTCGTGCGAAGCCTACGGTACTGACCAGTACTGCTCAATAGACGTGAGCGTACACTGCCCGGGCGCGGCTTATCAAGGGGCCTGATACCGGGTGGGGCGGGTGAGGCCGGGGACGACGAAGCCGTCGACCAAGGCCTGCACGGTCTCCCGGGTGGGTGGGCGGCCGGGGATGATGGAGCGAAAGATCAGGTAGCCGGGCAGCAGGTCCCACAGCTCGTCGGCGATCGCGGCCTCGGCGATCTCGCCCCGGTCGACGGCCCGCCGGAGGACGTGCTCGAACAGGGCCTTGCGCTGATCGATGAACTGATGCTGCAGCGCGTCGTTGAGTGCGGGGTGGCGCGACACCTCGACCAGCACCGCGCGGATGGTGCCGGCGTGCTGGTGGCCCTGCCGGCAGATCGTCTCGCCCAGCTGCAGCAGGTCTCCCCGCAGCGTGCCGGTCTCCGGCGGGACCGCGACCTGCCGGATGCCCTCGATGAAAGCGGCCAGCACCAACTCGGCCTTCGACGGCCAGCGCCGGTACACCGTGGCCTTGCTGGCCCGGGCCTCGCTGACCACGGCGTCGACCGTCAGCCCGTCGTAGCCGTGCTCCTGCAGCAGCCGCAGCGTCACCGCGAGCAACTCGGCCTCACGCGGCGACCACGGTGATGCCCCTGCGTCCCGGTGGGCCGTCATAGCGCTCACCTTAGGAGACACACGACGCGACACGCCGGGGATGCGTCGGTCCCCGGTCATAGACTGGCGTCCCTATGAACCAGTCGTCCTTCGTGCACCTGCATAACCACACCGAGTACTCGATGCTGGACGGGGCCGCGAAGATCACGCCGCTGCTCGACGAGGTCGAGCGGCTGGGCATGCCCGCGATCGGGATGACCGACCACGGCAACATGTTTGGGGCCAGCGAGTTCTACAACGCGGCGACCAAGGCCGGGATCAAGCCGATCATCGGCGTCGAGGCGTACATCGCGCCCGGCTCGCGGTTCGACACCCGCCGCATCACCTGGGGTGACCCCAGCCAGAAGTCCGACGACGTCTCCGGCAGCGGCTCCTACACGCACCTGACGATGCTGGCCGAGAACGCCGCCGGCCTGCGCAACCTGTTCAAGCTGACCTCGCTGGCCTCCTTCGAGGGCCAGCTGAGCAAGTGGTCGCGGATGGACGCCGAGCTCATCGCCGAGCACGCCGAGGGCATCATCATCACCACGGGCTGCCCGTCCGGGGAGGTGCAGACGCGGCTGCGGCTGGGCCACGACCGCGAGGCGCTGGAGGCCGCCGCCCGGTGGCGGGAGATCGTCGGGCCGGACAACTACTTCCTCGAGCTGATGGACCACGGGCTGTCCATCGAACGACGGGTCCGCGAGGGCCTGCTCGAGATCGGCCGCACGCTGGGCATCCGCCCGCTGGCCACCAACGACTGCCACTACGTCACCCGCGACGCCGCCCATAACCACGAGGCGCTGTTGTGCGTGCAGACCGGCAAGACGCTGTCGGACCCCAACCGCTTCAAGTTCGACGGCGACGGCTACTACGTCAAGTCGGCCACCGAGATGCGCCAGATCTGGGACGACGAGGTGCCCGGCGCCTGCGACTCGACGTTGCTGATCGCCGAGCGGGTGTCCTCCTACGACGAGGTGTGGACCCCGCGCGACCGGATGCCGGTCTTCCCGGTGCCCGAGGGCCACGACCAGGCGTCCTGGCTGCGCCACGAGGTGGCCGCCGGGCTGGGCCGGCGCTTTCCCGCCGGGCCGCCCGACGGCTACGTCGCTCGGGCGGACTACGAGATCGACGTCATCTGCGGCAAGGGCTTCCCGTCGTACTTTTTGATCGTCGCCGACCTGATCAACTACGCCCGCTCGGTGGGCATCCGGGTCGGGCCCGGCCGGGGCTCGGCCGCCGGCTCGCTGGTCGCCTACGCGCTGGGCATCACCGACATCGACCCGATCCCGCACGGCCTGCTGTTCGAGCGGTTCCTCAACCCCGAGCGCACCTCGATGCCCGACATCGACATCGACTTCGACGACCGCCGTCGCGGCGAGATGGTGCGCTACGCTGCCGACAAGTGGGGTTCGGACCGGGTGGCCCAGGTCATCACCTTCGGCACCATCAAAACCAAAGCGGCGCTGAAGGATTCGGCGCGCATCCACTACGGCCAGCCCGGGTTCGCCATCGCCGACCGGATCACCAAGGCGCTGCCGCCGGCGATCATGGCCAAGGACATTCCGCTGTCGGGCATCACCGACCCCGGCCACGAGCGGTTCAAGGAGGCCGCCGAGGTCCGCGGCCTGATCGAGACCGATCCCGACGTGCGCACCATCTACCAGACCGCGCGCGGGCTGGAGGGCCTGATCCGCAACGCCGGGGTGCACGCCTGCGCGGTGATCATGAGCAGCGAGCCGCTGACCGAGGCGATCCCGCTGTGGAAGCGCCCGCAGGACGGCGCCATCATCACCGGCTGGGACTACCCGTCGTGCGAGGCCATCGGCCTGCTGAAGATGGACTTCCTCGGCCTGCGCAACCTGACGATCATCGGCGACGCGATCGACAACATCAAGGCCAACAAGGGAATCGACCTCGACCTGGAGTCCGTCCCGCTCGACGACCAGGCCACCTACGAACTGCTCGGCCGCGGCGACACGCTGGGCGTGTTCCAGCTCGACGGCGGGCCCATGCGCGACCTGCTGCGCCGCATGCAGCCGACCGGGTTCCAGGACGTCGTCGCCGTGATCGCGCTGTACCGGCCCGGCCCGATGGGCATGAACGCCCACAACGACTACGCCGACCGCAAGAACAACCGGCAGGCGATCAAGCCCATTCATCCCGAGCTCGAGGAGCCGCTGCGCGAGATCCTCGCCGAGACCTACGGCCTGATCGTGTATCAGGAGCAGATCATGCGCATCGCGCAGAAGGTGGCCAGCTACTCGCTGGCCCGAGCCGACATTCTGCGCAAGGCCATGGGCAAGAAGAAGCGCGAGGTGCTGGAGAAGGAGTTCGAGGGGTTCTCCGACGGCATGAAGGCCAACGGCTTCTCGGCCGGCGCCATCAAAGCCTTGTGGGACACCATCCTTCCGTTCGCCGACTACGCGTTCAACAAGTCGCACGCCGCGGGTTACGGCCTGGTGTCCTACTGGACGGCCTACCTCAAGGCGAACTATCCCGCGGAGTACATGGCCGGGCTGCTGACCTCGGTCGGCGACGACAAGGACAAGGCGGCCGTCTACCTCGCCGACTGCCGCAAGCTGGGCATCACGGTGCTACCGCCCGACGTCAACGAGTCCGGCCTGAACTTCGCGTCGGTGGGCGCCGACATCCGCTATGGGTTGGGCGCGGTGCGCAACGTCGGCGCCAACGTCGTGGGCTCGCTGATCCAAACCCGCAGCGACAAGGGCAAATTCACCGACTTCTCGGACTACCTGAACAAGATCCACATCTCGGCGTGCAACAAGAAGGTCACCGAGTCGCTGATCAAGGCGGGCGCGTTCGACTCGCTGGGCCACGCCCGCAAGGGCCTGTTCCTGGTGCACACCGACGCCGTCGACTCGGTGCTGGGCACCAAGAAGGCCGAGGCGATCGGGCAGTTCGACCTGTTCGGCGGCTCGGACGGGGAGGGCCCCGCCGATGCGGTGTTCACCATCAAGGTGCCCGACGACGAGTGGGAGGACAAACACAAGCTGGCCCTGGAGCGAGAGATGCTGGGGCTGTATGTGTCCGGGCATCCGCTCAACCGGGTGGCGCACCTGCTGACCGCGCAGGTCGACACCGCGATCCCGGCAATCCTGGACGGCGACGTCGCCAACGACACCCAGGTGCGCGTGGGCGGCATCCTGGCCTCGGTGAACCGCCGGGTCAACAAGAACGGGATGCCTTGGGCCTCGGCGCAGCTCGAGGACCTCACCGGCGGTATCGAGGTGATGTTCTTTCCGCACGCGTACTCCAGCTTCGGCGCCGAGATCGTCGACGACGCGGTGGTGCTGATCAACGCCAAGGTGGCGATCCGCGACGACCGGATCGCGCTGATCGCCAACGACCTTGTGGTGCCGGACTTCTCCAGCGCCCAGGCCGACCGCCCGCTGGCGGTCAGCCTGCCGACCCGGCAGTGCACCATCGACAAGGTCAGCGCGCTCAAGCAGGTGCTGGCCCGCCACCCCGGCACCTCACAGGTGCACCTGCGGCTGATCAGCGGCGACCGGATCACCACGCTCGAGCTGGACGCGTCGCTGCGGGTCACGCCGTCGCCCGCGCTGATGGGCGACCTCAAGGAGCTGCTGGGCCCGGGCTGCCTGGGGGTCTAGGGCGCTTTGTGCCCGGCTTCGAGCCGCGAGGGTCCGCAAATGTACGGGGTTTACGGCGTGTCGGTGTGCAGACACGGGCGCTCGCGAGTGGGGTCGTGGGGGCCGGTCAGGTGAGGTCCACCCGGACGATGACGCTGTCGGGCCAGACGCCGCGATCGCGGGCGCGCCGCAGCTTTTCACGCAAGCTCAGGTCGCGATGGACGTTGGTGACGCCCGGAATCTTGAGCAGCGGCACGATGTTCCACTGCCACCCGTACCGGTCGTGCAGCATCCGGTTGGCCCGCTCGGCGCCGGCGCCCGCCAGCACGGCGGCGCGGCCGGCCAGCGTGGGCGCGTCCGCGCGGGCCCGGCCGCGGTAGTCGCACGCGGTCAGCGCGACGTGCGGGCGCGCCGCCAGGCGCCGCGTCTTCGGGCCGACCTTGGTGCGGAACACCAACGCGTCACCGTCCCACGCAAACCAGATCGGCGTGTCGACCGGCGTGCCGTCGCGGCGAAAGGAACGGAGCAGGGCATAGCGGGAACGAGTCAGTTCGGGGAGCGCAATGTTGTGCATAGCCACAGTCAACGACTTAGAGTTGACTCTAAGTCAAGTGGGGAGGTGCGATGGCCCTGACGATCGGTGACGTGGCGAGGGAAGCGGGGATCGCGGCGACCACGTTGCGCTACTACGAGCGGATCGGGCTGGTGCCGGCGCCGGGGCGGCTCGGCGGCCAGCGCCGCTACGACCAGTCGGTGCTGGCGCGCCTCGAGGTGATCCGGCTGTGCAAATCCGCCGGGTTCGCGCTGGAGGAGATCCAGCTGCTGTTCGCCGACGACGCCCCGGGCCGGCCCGTCAGCCGCGCCCTGGCGCAGGCCAAGCTCGCCGAGATCGACTCCCGGATGGAGTCGCTGGCCCGGGCACGCGCCGTCATCGAGTGGGGGATGCGCTGCACGTGCCCGTCAATTGACACCTGTACCTGTGGAATTCACGTGACCGGACCCGCCTGAGTTGGAGGAGCAGCAATGAGCGACCCGCATCCCCTTGCCGTGCAGAACTTTTCGCATGTCTGCATCGGCGTCTCCGACATGGACGCGTCGTTGGCGTTCTACACCGCGGTGCTGGGCATGGACGTCGTGTTCGACGTCGAGCTCGACGGGGCCGGGCTGGACTCGGTGACCGGCGGCACCGCGCAGCGGGGCCGCATGATCGGCGGGCTGATCGGCGGCGCGATGGTCGAGCTGCTGTCGCTGGGCGCGATGCCCGACGGCCCGAGCGGCCCGCACCTGGGCTACACCAACATCTCGTTCCGGGTCGACGACCTCGACGCCACCCACGACGCCGTCCGGCGCCACCACCCCGGCGTCCGGGCCGAACCGCCCGTCGACATCGGGGGAGTGCGGATGTTCTTCATCCACGATCCCGACGGCACACCGATCGAACTCATCGAGCTGCCCGGCGGCGCGACGAGCACGGTGCAACTCTGGCGCGCTTCCGGCGCCCCCGAGTAGGAACGTAGGCTACCGAAATGACGACCACCGAACGGCCGGCCACCTTCTGCGAGGCGTTCCAGCGCACCGCGTCGATCGACCCGGACGCCGTCGCGCTCCGGACGCCCGGTGGCGCCCAGGCGTTGACGTGGCGAGAGCTCGCCGCGCAGGTGCGCCAGGTCGCCGCCGGCCTGGCGGGCCTGGGGGTGCGCCGCGGCGACACGGTGTCGCTGATGATGGCCAACCGAGTCGAGTTCTACCCGTTGGAGATCGGCGCCCAACACCTTGGCGCCACGTCGTTTTCGGTGTACAACACGCTGCCCGCCGAGCAGCTGGCCTACCTGTTCGACAACGCCGGCACCAAGGTCGCGATCTGCGAGGCGCAGTACGTGGACCGCATCCGCGCCAGCGGCGCGCCCGTCGAGCACATCGTCTGCATCGACGGTTCGCCGCCCGGCACCGTCTCCGTCGACGACCTGTATGCCGCCGCGCCGGACGACTTCGACTTCGAATCCACCTGGCGGGCAGTGCAACCCGACGATGTCGTCACGCTCATCTACACCTCGGGCACCACCGGGAACCCCAAGGGCGTGGAGATGACGCACGCCAGCCTGCTGTTCGAGGCGCACGGGCTGGACGCCGTGCTGGGCAGCCGGTTCGGCGATCGGACCACGTCCTACCTGCCGTCGGCGCACATCGCCGACCGGATGATGGCGCTGTATTCGCTGGAGGTGTTCGGCACCCAGGTGACCACGGTGGATGACCCGCGAGCGATTGCCGGAGCGCTGCCCGACGTGCGGCCCACGGTCTGGGGCGCGGTCCCGCGAGTGTGGGAGAAGCTCAAGGCAGCAATCGAATTCGTCGTCGCCAACGAGGCCGACGAAGCCAAGCGCCAAGCGTTGCAGTGGGCGCTGTCGGTGGCCGCCAAGCGCGCCGCCGCGCTGGTTTCCGGCGAGCCCGAGCCGGCCGAGGCGGCGGCCGAGTGGGCCAAGGCCGACGAGCTGGTGCTGTCGAAACTGCGTGGGCGGCTGGGGTTCGCCGAATTGCGCTGGGCCGTGTCCGGCGCGGCGCCGATCCCCAAGGAGACGCTGGCGTTCTTCGCGGGGATCGGGATCCCCATCAGCGAGGTCTGGGGCATGTCCGAGCTGAGTTGCGCTGCCAGCGTGTCACATCCGAAAGACGCGCGGCTGGGCACCGTCGGCAAGCTGCTGCCCGGCCTGGAGGGCAGGGTCGCCGAGGACGGCGAGTACCTGATCCGCGGGCCACTGGTGATGAAGGGCTACCGCAAGGAGCCGGCGAAGACCGCCGAGGCGATCGACGCGGACGGCTGGCTGCACACCGGCGACATCATCGACGTCGACACCGAGGGCTACCTGCGGATCGTCGACCGCAAGAAGGAGCTGATCATCAACGCGGCCGGAAAGAACATGTCCCCGGCCAACATCGAGAACGCCATCCTGGCCGCCTGCCCGATGGTCGGTGTGATGATGACGATCGGCGACGGGCGGCCGTACAACGCCGCGCTGATGGTCTTCGACGCCGAATCGGTCGGACCGTACGCGGCCCAACTCGGCCTGTCCGACGCCTCGCCCGCGGCGCTGGCGGCCCACCCGGAGGTCATCACGCGCGTCGCCGCCGGGGTGGCCGAGGGCAACACCAAGCTGTCCCGGGTGGAACAGATCAAGCGCTTCCGGATCCTGCCGACGGTGTGGGAGCCCGGCGGCGACGAGATCACGCTGACGATGAAGCTCAAGCGCAAGCCGATCATGGCGAAGTACGCGGGCGAGATCGAGGAGCTCTATGCCGGGGATGCGCACCCGGACGTCCACGAGCCGTCCGAAGCGGTGCAACCCGCATGAATGGGATACCGCTACGAAAGTTGCTGCAGCGCACCGGGATTCTGGAAGAGTCTACCGGGCCGTTGCCGACCGACGCCGACGAGGTGGCGAAGCTGTTGGCGGCGCCGTGGTACGGCGAGCGGCTGGACAAGCTGGCCGCCGAACTCGGGCGCGACACCGACGACGTGCGTGCCGAGGCCGCCGGCTATCTGCGGGAGATGGCGCCGTCGCTGGACGAGCGGGCGGTGCGGGCCTGGCGCAGCTTTTCCTGCTGGCTGATGCGGGCCTACGACATCCTCGTCGACGAGGACCAGATCGCCGCGCTGCGCAGGCTGGACCGCAAAGCGACACTGGCGTTTGCCTTTTCGCACCGCTCCTATCTTGACGGTCTGCTGCTGCCGGAGGTGATCCTGGCCAACCGGGTCTCGCCGGCGCTGACGTTCGGCGGCGCCAACCTGAACTTCTTTCCGATGGGGGCCTGGGCCAAGCGCACCGGGGCGATCTTCATACGGCGCCAGACCCGCGACATTCCCGTCTACCGTTTCGTGTTGCGGGCCTACGCCGCCCAGCTCGTGCAAAACCACGCCAACCTCACCTGGTCGATCGAGGGCGGGCGCACCCGCACCGGCAAGCTGCGGCCCCCGGTGTACGGCATTCTGCGTTACATCACCGACGCCGTCGACGAAATCGACGGTCCGGAAGTGTATTTGGTCCCGACCTCCATCGTCTACGACCAGCTGCACGAGGTGGAGGCGATGACCACCGAGGCCTACGGCGCCGAGAAGCGCCCGGAGGACTTCCGCTTTTTGATCCGGCTGGCGCGACAACAGGGCGAGCGGCTCGGCCGCGCCTACCTGGATTTCGGCGAGCCGCTGCCACTGCGCAAGCGCCTCGAGGAGCTGCGGGCCCTGGATACCTCCGCCCCCGGGGCAGGAACCGAAATCGAGCGCATCGCACTGGATGTCGAGCACCGGATCAACCGCGCGACCCCGGTCACCCCGACGGCGGTGGTCAGCCTGGCGCTGCTGGGCGCCGACCGGTCGTTGTCGATCAGCGAGGTGCTGGCCACCGTGCGGCCACTGGCGAGCTACATCGCCGCGCGCAACTGGGCGGTGGCCGGCGCCGCGGACCTGACCAATCGCTCGACGATCCGGTGGACGCTGCATCAGCTGGCTGCGTCCGGTGTGGTCAGCGTCTACGACGCGGGCACCGAGCCGGTCTGGGGGATCGGGGCCGACCAGCACCTGGTCGCGGCGTTCTACCGCAACACCGCCATCCACATCCTGGTCGACCGCGCGATCGCCGAGACGGCGTTGCTGGCGGCGGCGGAGACCGCTTCCGACGGCTCCGTCCTGCCGGCGACCGTGCGCGACGAGGCGCTGAGCCTGCGCGAGTTGCTGAAGTTCGAGTTCCTGTTCTCCGCGCGCGCCCAGTTCGAAAAGGAGCTCGCCGACGAGGTGCGGCTGATCGGGCCGGCCGACGACCCCGTGGACACCACGCGCGCCGCCGGCGCGGCCGACGTGCGGTGGCTGCTGGAACGGGCCGACCTGCTGCTGGCGCACCTGGTGTTGCGCCCGTTCCTGGACGCCTACCACATCGTCGCCGACCGGCTGGCCGCGCTCGAGGACGAATCGTTCGACGAGGACGCGTTTCTCACCGAGTGCCTGGAGGTGGGCAAGCAGTGGGAGCTGCAGCGCCGCATCGCCAGCGCCGAGTCGAGGTCGATGGAGCTGTTCAAGACCGCGCTGCGGCTGGCACGGCACCGCGAGCTGGTGGACGCGTCCGGGCAGCCGGACGTCGCCGCGCGCCGCCGGGAGTTCGCCGACGAGATCGCCGCGGCCATCCGGCGGGTCAACACGATCGCGGAGTTGGCCCGGCGGACAGTCATGTCCGACTGTCACCCGCCCGCGCCGCGAGACGCTTCAGGGGCGTAGTCAGACAGCCGTGGTGCCGCCGTCGACAATCAACTCCATGCCGTTGACGTAGCTTGAGTCCTCCGAGGCGAGGAACAACGCAACCGTCGCAATCTCCTCGGGGCTGCCGTTCTTTGCCCGTGGGATCACTGCCTCGAAATGCGCCTGCGCCTCCGCGTCCAGCTGCTCCAGCAACGGCGT
The DNA here is from genome assembly GCF_059812405.1 of Mycobacterium sp. NGS57. Taxonomy (NCBI): domain Bacteria; kingdom Bacillati; phylum Actinomycetota; class Actinomycetes; order Mycobacteriales; family Mycobacteriaceae; genus Mycobacterium; species Mycobacterium sp. NGS57. The sequence goes on from NZ_JCALCP010000001.1 coordinate 655,748, forward strand.
GGCGACCTGTCCCGGGGTCAGCACGTTGACCCGGATCCCCCTGTCCTTCAACTCGGACAACCACACGCGCGCGTAGGCCTGCAGTACTGCCTTGCTCGCCGCGTACACGCTCCAGGACGGATAGCCCCTGACCGACGCGATCGACCCGGTCATGAAGATCGAGCCACCGTGATTGAACAGCGGCAACGCCTTCTGCACCGTGAACAGCGTGCCGCGCGCGTTCAGCCCGAAGGCGGCATCGAAGTGCTGCTCGGTGATCTCGCCGAGCTTGCGCTGCTCGCCCGTCCCGGCGCTGGTCCACAACACGTCGACGGCGCCCTTTTCCCGCCTGACCGTGTCGAACAGACGGTCCAGATCGTCCAGGTTTGCCGAATCAGCCTGTACGCCGGTCACATTCCGGCCGATCACCTCCACGGCTTCATCCAGCGCTCCCTGGCGCCGGCCCGAGATGAAGACGTGAGCTCCTTCGGCAACGAACAACTTGGCGCCGGCCAATGCCATACCGCTTGATCCGCCGGTGATCACCGCTACCTTGCCGTCAAGCTTTCCCATGATCACTCCATCGATCGATGACCTGGCCGGCGAACTCGAGCATCTGCTCAAGGGTGGGGAACATCGCGAAGGCATCCACGATCGCCTCATCGGCACCGGACTTGGCGAGGCGCTCGAGCCTGGCGGCAACGGAGTCAACGGACGTGGCCGGTTCGAGGTTGATCCGCATGGCCGTCTTCAGCGCGTCCGGATCCCGTCCTGCGTCCTTCGCCGCACGGCGCGCAATCTCCCACAGGTGGTCGGTGACCTCGTCCTGCAGCCCCTCGACCCCGAGCCAGCCGGTGCCGCTGCGGCCGACCCGGCGCATCGCGGCCTCGCTGACGCCGCCGATCCAGATGGGCGGACCGCCGGCCTGGACCGGGCGCAGGTCGGCATGGACCGGCGGCAGCGAGAAGAACTCGCTGTCCCAGGACACCGGGGTGGTCGTCCACCACTCGTGCAGGAACGCCAGCACGTCATCGAGCATCCGCCCGCGCCGGCGCCAGTCCGCGCCGCGGGCGATGTCGTGCTCGTCCTTCATCCACCCGATTCCCACGCCAACGTCAAGGCGTCCGTCGCTGAGCACGTCGAGGGTGGTCAGCAGCCGGGCCAGGTGTACCGGCTCGTAGTAGAAGGTGCTGAGGGTGCTGGCGTTCAGCCGCACCCGGCTGGTCGCGGTCGCGGCGACGGTCCACAGCAGCACCGGATCGAGGTAGCGCTTCATCTGCGGCGGGTAGGGCTGCTCTGTGCCCGGATAGGTGCTGTGCATATCGACCGGCGTGACCAGGCGATCACCGACCCACAACGTGTCGTAGCCGAGGTCCTCGAGCCCGCGGCAGAACGCGCTCAGACCGGCGGCGCTGCTCACAGCGGGGCCGACAAAGGGAAGTGCGAAACCAAGCTTCATCGCGAATCCTCTCGATGATCTATCAACCATTATTTGGAGGGGGCGATGCGGCTCAGGCGGGAACGGCGGCGCCGAGGGCGAAGTCGAAATTGCCCACCCCGTGGCGGGCGAGGCCCATCATGACCAGGCCCGTTCCTTCCAGCCAGTGCGTCATGTGCAAGTCGCCGACGTCCAGTGGGCGCAGCCCGAGGCTCTCGATGAACGCCGCGACGCCCGCCTTGGCGCGCGTGTCGTCGCCGGCGATGAAGACGTCGAGCGGCCGGCCCTGGGCAAGGACGACACCGAAGACGGTGTTGAACGCCTTCACCACGCTGGCGCTGGCCGGCGCCGCCTTGGCAACCTCCTGCGCGATCGAGGTGCCATCGGGGATGGCCAGCCCGTCGGCCGCGGAATTGAAGGGGTTGCTGATGTCGACGATGACCTTGCCCGCGAGGGCGTCTCCGTACTGGGCGACGACCGGAACGACATCGGCGTACAACAGGGAAACGATGACGATGTCCCCGGCCGGGACGGCGCCGAACTCTCCCGTCGTGGTGCTGCCGCCGAGAGCCCTGGCCAGGTCAGCCGCCTTGGACTGATCGCGGCCGATGACCTCGACGGTGTTGTCGCCCGCTACCGCCAGCGCGCCGATGACTCGGGCCATGTTGCCGGTGCCGATGATGCTGATGCTGCTCATGAGGTGTCCCATCTTGAATAACGATCGGAAAGGTTGATCACTCAACCTTATTGGATATTCGTTGATGCGTCAACCAATCGGGTAGCATGGGGGCTGATGGAATCGAACTGGCTGAACCCTCGCGAAGACCGCGCCTGGCGGGCCTTCCAGCACGCGCATCATCAACTCGACGTGCACCTGAACCGGGGCCTGCAGGAATCGGGCCTGTCGGGCGCCGACTACGAGATCCTGGCGGTGCTCTCGAGTACCGACGGGGACCGCATGCCCGCCCGCGACCTGTGCAACGCACTGGGCTGGGAGAAGAGCCGTGTCTCCCACCAGGTGCGGCGCATGCAGTCCGACGGGCTGATCTGTCGCGAGCCCAACCCGCAGGACGCCCGAAGCACCATGGTGTGCCTGCTGCCGGCCGGCCGCGCCGCGATCGAGAAGGCAGCGCCCGGGCACGTGGCGGACGTCCGCCGGAAGTTCATCGACTTGCTCAGCCCGGCTGAGCTCGACATGCTCGCCGCCCTCAACGAACGCGTGCTGCGCCACCTGGCCGACGACCATGACTCGCCCGCCGAAGACGAGCCCTTATAGCCACCATCAGCCGTGGGCATTTCGACCCGCCGGGCCGGCTCCCGGATACGCCGTCGGCCTACAGTTGTTGGCATGCCGCTTACCGGGGAATACGAACCCAGCCCATTGGATTGGTCGCGCGAACAGGCCGACAAGTACGCCGAATCCGGCGGAACCGAGGCCGCGGACATGAAGGGCAAGCCGATCATCCTGCTGACCACCGTCGGCGCCAAGACCGGCAAGCTCCGCAAGACCCCGCTGATGCGCGTCGAGCACGGCGGCGAGTACGCCGTCGTCGCCTCGCTGGGCGGGGCCCCGAAGCATCCCGTCTGGTACCACAACATCAAGGCCAACCCGCGCGTCGAACTGCAGGACGGCGGCGTCACCCGCGACTACGACGCCCGCGAGGTGTTCGGCGACGAGAAGGCCGCCTGGTGGGACCGGGCCGTCGAGGCCTGGCCCGACTACGCCGAGTACCAGAAGAAGACCGAGCGCCAGATCCCGGTGTTCGTGCTGACCCCGGTCGGCTGACCGGCGCTGGTCGCAGGCACTGTCGGCATGACGTGGCACCATTGATCGGTGTCCGCTGAACTGAGTCAGAGCCCGGGAGGTCTGCCGCTGTGCGCGGCCGACATCGACGCCGCGGCGCAGCGGATCGCCCCGGTGGTCACCCCCACCCCGTTGCAGCACAGCGACCGGTTGTCGGCGATCACCGGCGCGCAGGTCCACCTCAAGCGCGAAGACCTGCAGGTGGTGCGCTCCTACAAGCTGCGCGGCGCCTACAACCTGCTGGTCCAGCTGTCCGAGGCGGAGCTGGCCGCGGGCGTGGTGTGCTCGTCGGCGGGCAACCACGCACAGGGCTTCGCGTTCGCGTGCCGGGCGCTGGGGGTGCGCGGGCGCGTTTACGTGCCGGCCAAGACGCCCAAGCAGAAGCGCGACCGGATCCGCTACCACGGCGGGGAGTTCATCGAGCTGATCGTCGGGGGCTCGACCTACGACCTGGCCGCCGAGGCGGCACTCGCGGACGTCGAACGCACCGGCGCCACGCTGGTCCCGCCGTACGACGACGTGCGCACCATGGCCGGGCAGGGCACCATCGCCGTGGAGCTGCTCGATCAGCTCCAAGGCGAGCCGGACCTGGTGGTGGTCCCGGTGGGCGGCGGCGGCTGCGTCGCCGGCATCACCACCTACCTGGCCGAACGGACGGCGAACACGGCGGTGCTCGGCGTCGAGCCGGCCGGCGCCGCCGCGATGATGGCCGCGCTGGCCGCCGGCGAGCCGGTGACGCTGGACCAGGTCGACCAGTTCGTCGACGGCGCGGCGGTGAAACGGGCGGGCGCGCTGACCTATGCCACGCTGGCGGCCGCCGGCGACATGGTGTCGATCACCGCGGTCGACGAGGGGGCGGTATGCACGGCGATGCTGGACCTGTACCAGAACGAGGGCATCATCGCCGAGCCGGCGGGCGCGCTGTCGGTCGCGGGACTGCTGGAGGCCGACATCGAGCCCGGCTCCACGGTGGTGTGCCTGATCTCGGGCGGCAACAACGACGTGTCACGCTACGGCGAGGTCCTGGAGCGCTCGCTGGTGCACCTCGGGCTCAAGCACTACTTCCTGGTGGACTTCCCGCAGGAGCCGGGCGCGCTGCGCCGGTTCCTCGACGACGTGCTCGGGCCCAACGACGACATCACCCTGTTCGAGTACGTCAAGCGCAACAACCGGGAAACCGGCGAGGCGCTGGTGGGCGTCGAGCTGGGATCGGCCGCCGACCTCGACGGGCTGATGGGCCGGATGCGCGCGACGGACCTGCACGTCGAGGCCCTCGACCCCGGCTCCCCGGCGTACCGCTATCTGCTGTAGGTGCCTGGTGACATGAACGAGCCGTATGGGTTGGGTACGGCCGGGTTCGGCCTGGTCAGCGCCGGCACCCTGGTCTTCCTGGCGCTGCTGGTGTGCGCGGCGATCTGGGCCGCCCGGCGCGAGCGGCTGTTCGGCCGGCTGTCGGCGCTGGGGTCCGACGCCGCCGTGCTCACCAGCCGCGGACTGACCTGGGCGCGCGAGCAGATCCGGGCGAGGGGATGGGCCTGGGCCGGGCGACTGCCCGCGGACGAGGTCGCAGCCGCCGCGCTGCTGCTCGGACTGGGGGTGGTGGTCGCCGTCGCGGTGGGCTTCACCGAGGTGCTCGACGACGTGCTCGAGGGCGACGGCATCACCGGGATCGACCGGCCGACGTCCCGGTGGCTCGCGGCACACCGCGACCTGTGGCTGACCACGGTGCTGCGCGCGGTCACGATCGGAGGCGATCCCCGCTTCCTGGCCGCGCTCGCCTTCCCGATTGCCGTCGTCGCCGGCCGGCGCTGCCGTTCGTGGCGACCGGTCCTGCTCGCCGTGGCGGCGGGCGCCGGGATCGCGCTGATCCTCTTCACGGCCAAGGCCCTGGTGGGCAGGGAACGTCCGCCGCTGCCGTACGCCGCCGTCGACGCCGACGGCTATTCCTTTCCGTCCGGGCACGCGACCGGCACCGCCGCGATCCTGGTCGTCACCGCCTGGATCGTGACGCGCTGGCTGATCACCCCGTGGGTGTGGCGGGTGGTCGTGTGGGCCGTGGCGATCGACGCGGCGCTGGTGATCGGATATTCGCGGATCTACCTGGGCGTGCACTACGTCAGCGACGTGCTGGCCGGCTGGCTGTTGGGCCTGGCCTGGGCCGGCGTCGTCATGCTGGTCGGATCGTGGTGGACCGGCGGGCGTCAGCTCAAGTAGGCCGGCACCGGCGTGCCGGGCTCCAGGTCGGCGGCCGGCACCGGCGGTCCGGACGTCAGGTTGATCGGCACCACGCCGGCCCAGTGCGGCAGCGCCATGTCGTCCGCGTCGTCGACGGGACCGCCGCTGCGCACCTTGGCCGACACCTCGGCCAGGTCGAGGGCGAGCACCCCGGTCGCGGCGAGCTCGCGCGCATTGGGTGTGCGGCAGTCGTCGGCGCGTCCCGGCGCGATGTGGTCGAGCAGGCCGCGCAGCGCCCGCAGCTTCTCCGCCGGGTCCTCGACCACGCGCGCGGTACCCAGTGCGACCACCGAGCGGAAGTTCACCGAATGGTGCATCGCCGAGCGGGCCAGCACCAGCGCGTCGACGAGGGTGACGGTGACGCAGACCTCGAGGCCCGCAGGCGCCTGTTTGGCGGCCAACATCGGGCCGGCGCCGGTGGAACCGTGCAGGTAGAGCGCCTCGCCGAGGCGGGCATGCGTCGTCGGCAACACCACCGGGCCGTCCGCGCCGAGATAGCCCAGGTGGCAGATCAGGCCCTCGTCGAGGATGGCGTGCACCGTCTGGCGGTCGTAGGCGGCGCGCTCCCGGTAGCGGGTGGGCGTGGTGCGCGGGGTGGGGCGGTAATCCACGGCGTTGCCTTCCAGCATTGTCCTAGTACATAATGATTCTCGTGCCAGTACAATATAGCGGGACGGGGGCCGAGTCCATAGCCGCCAGCGTCGAGGAGGCCATCTCCGGCGGCGGCCTGGCGCCCGGCGACGCGCTGCCGCCGATCCGCGAGTTGGCCGGCGGGCTGGGCGTCAACGCGAACACCGTGGCCGCGGCGTACCGGCTGCTGCGCGACCGCGGGGCGGTCGAGACGGCCGGGCGCCGCGGCACCCGGGTGCGGCACCGCCCGGCGACCACGCCACGCTCGCTGCTGGGCCTCGACGTGCCCGCGGGCGTGCGCGACCTGTCGACCGGGAACCCCGATCCGGCGCTGTTGCCGATCGCGCTGGCCGGGCTGCCGCGGCCCAGGGCGCTGCTGTACGGGGAGGCGCCGATGTCGCCGGAGCTGCTCTCGCACACCCGCGCGGCCCTGGCCGCCGACGGCGTCCCGGCCGGGCATGTGGCGGTGACCAGCGGCGCGCTGGACGGCATCGAACGGGTCCTCACCGCGCACCTGCGCCCGGGCGACCGGGTGGCCGTCGAGGACCCCGGCTGGGCCAACCTATTGGATCTACTTGCCGCGCTTGGCCTTTCGGCCGAGCCCATGCGCGTCGACGACGACGGGCCACTGGCCGCGGACCTGGCGCGGGCGCTGGAGCGCGGCGTGCGCGCGGCGGTGGTCACGAATCGCGCGCAAAACCCGACCGGTGCGGCGCTGTCGGCGGAGCGCGCGGATGCGCTGCGCGCCTTGCTGATTGGGCGCGACGTGCTGCTGGTCGAGGACGACCACTGCGCGGGCATCGCCGGCGCGCCGCTGCACACCCTGGCCGGATCGACCGGCCACTGGGCGTTCGTCCGCTCGGCGTCCAAGGCCTACGGCCCCGACCTGCGCGTCGCGGCGCTCGCCGGGGACCGCCGCACCGTCGAGCGCGTGCACGGCCGGCTGCGGCTCGGGCCGGGCTGGGTGAGCCACCTGCTGCAGGATCTGGCGGTGAGCCTGTGGTCGGACCCGGCGGCGACGCGCGTCGTGGAGGAGGCCGAGGCGCGCTACACCGGCAACCGCACGCGGCTGCTTGTGGCGCTCGCCGAGCGCGGCGTCGCCTGCTGCGGGCGGTCGGGGCTCAACGTGTGGGTGCCGGTGGCCGACGAGACCGTCGCGATCACCCGGCTGATCGGCGCGGGCTGGGCCGCCGCGCCGGGATCGCGATTCCGGATCCGCACGGCGGCGGGAATGCGGGTCACTGTTGCCGATCTGGACGCCGACGAGATCGAACCGCTCGCCGATGCCATCGCCGGCGCGGTGCGCGGCACCGGGCGCTCTAGCGTGTAGGGATGCCCGCGGCGCGGGCGATTTCGCCGTAGGTGGCCGCGAGGCTCGCCAGGGACGCGTGGGCGTTGCGGCCGCTCGGGTTGGGGACCACCCACAGCTCGGTGCGCGGGTAGGGCGACAGCTGCTTGCCCGCCGTCGCCCGTGGGTCGTCGAAGGCTTTGCGGTAGGCGGTGATCCCCAGGACGGCGACGACCCGCGGCGCGAATCGCCGAATCGTTCGGTGCAGCCTGCGCCCGCCTTCGACGAGCTCGTCGGCCGTGAGTTCGTCGGCGTTGGCGGTCGCCCTCTCGACGAGGTTCGTGATGCCAATCCCGCGGCCCAGCAGGTATTTCCGGTCGGTCGGCGCAAACCCCGACGAGGCGTCGATCAGATGCTCGGTGATGCCGGCGCGGTAGAGCGCCGGCCAGAACCGGTTGCCGCGGGGGGCGAAATGGGCCTGCACCGCAACGGTTCTCAGGCCGGGATTGATTCCCACGAACAGCAGCCGGACATCGCCGGAGATCACGTCCGGCAGGGTCTTGCCACGGAACCGTTGCAGCTCGTCGCGGGTGAACCGGATCTCGTCCATAGCACAGTATTGCCTCCGGCCGGTGGCTGCGGGCGGGCGCACCGTGCGGTAGATGGGGCAGAGGTGTGTAATCGGCGTATGGCGCGCGTCAATATCGACATCGATGATGAACGTGTCGCCGAGGTAATGCGGAGGTTCGGGCTTGCCGCCGAGCAGGCGGCCGTGGATCTTGCCTTGACAACGCTTGGTCGGTCCGAGGTTGAACGCGGGAATTTGTGCTCGGACTCGAGGGGATCGGGTGGGATGGCGATCTCGACGATCTGCGAAGCGGACAGCCGGACAAGTCCTGAGCCTGATGATCGTGGTCGACACGTCCTGGTATCAACGAACCGCACGGTCGTGGACCCCGTCGCGGATCAGGTGCTGACTCGCGCTGAAGCCGCGGATCTCGCGCTGGACACGCCGCCGCTGGGCCTCGAGTCGGGCGAACTTCATCTCGCGCTCGGACAGCGAGATCAAGAACTCCGCAACGAGAGCGCTAAGCGACTTGTTCAGCTCGGCCGCCCGAATCCGTGCCCTGCGGTAAACATCGTCAGGCACCGAGACGGTGATCTTCTTCATCCGCTCACGGTATTACAAATCAACGAGGCTGTGATGCCGCGAGCAGACGCAAATGTTCGTATTTTCTCGGCGCGTCGGGTGATTTTGCGTCTGCTCGGCAATAGTCGATCAGCGCGCCGACAGGATTGCGAACGAGTGGCCTCCCAGCACGGTGCTATCCGCGCCGATCTTCGGTTCGCCCCAGGCGAGCACCACCTCGCCGGCCACGGGCACGGTCACCGGTGCGGCGCCGAGGTTGCACGCGATGCGCAACCGGCCGCGGTGGAGCACGATCCAGCGTTGCCCTTCGTCGAAGTCGACGGTGAGGTGTGTCAGCCAGGGGTCTTCCAGGTCGGCGTCGTTGCGGCGCAACGCGATCAGGTCCCGGTAGACGCCGAGCAGGCGGGCGTGCTCGCCGGAGCCGACCTCGTCCCAGTCGAGTTTGGAGCGCAGGAAGGTTTGCGGGTCCTGGGGGTCGGGGATGTCGTCGGCATCCCAGCCGTGCTCGGCGAACTCGGCCTTGCGTCCCTCGGCGGTGGCCCGCGCCAGCTCGGGCTCGGGGTGCGAGCTGAAGAACTGGAACGGGGTCGACGCGCCCCATTCCTCGCCCATGAAAAGCATTGCCGTATAGGGTGTTCCGAGGGCGAGCGCGGCCTTGACCGCCACCTGGCCGGCGGTCAGGTTCTGCGAGGGCCGATCGCCGAGGGCCCGGTTGCCGACCTGGTCGTGGGTGCAGGTGTAGGCCACCAGCCGGGTGGCCGGAATGCCTGATTTCTCGGTGGTGTCCAGCGGCCGGCCGTGGCGGCGGCGCCGGAACGACGAATAGGTGCCGGCGTGGAAGTAGCCTCCCCGCAGTGTTTCCGCCAGTGTCGCCAGCGAGCCGAAGTCCGCGTAGTAGCCCTGTCGCTCGGCGGACACCGCGGTGTGGATGGCGTGGTGGATGTCGTCGGCCCACTGCGCGGTCAGCCCGTAGCCGCCGCCGGAGCGCGGGGTGATCAGCCGCGGGTCGTTGAGGTCGCTCTCGGCGACGAGCGACAGCGGGCGGCCGAGTTGAGGTGCCAGCCAGTCGGTTTCGGTGGCGAGCTCCTCGAGGATGTGGATGGCCGTGGTGTCGACCAGCGCGTGCACCGCGTCCAGGCGCAAGCCGTCGGCGTGGAAGTCACGCATCCAGCGCAGCGCGCAGCCGATGATGTAGCGGCGCACCTCGTCGGAGTCGGCGTCGGCGATGTTGATGCCCTCGCCCCAGGGGTTGCTCGCCGACGACAGGTACGGGCCGAACCGGGGCAGGTAGTTCCCCGACGGGCCGAGGTGGTTGAACACCGCGTCGATCAGGACGCCCAGGCCGCGCGCGTGGCAGGCGTCGACGAAGCGGACCAGGCCGTCGGGCCCGCCGTAGGGCTCGTGCACGCTGTACCACAGCACCCCGTCGTAGCCCCAGCCGTGGGTTCCCGCGAACGAGTTGACCGGCATCAGCTCGACGAAGTCGACGCCGAGATCGACCAGATGGCCCAGCCTTTCGGCGGCGGCGTCGAACGTGCCGGCGCCGGTGAAGGTGCCGACGTGCAACTCGTAGATCACCGCACCCTCGACCGGGCGGCCCCGCCAGTCGCCGTCGGTCCACGCCGCCGCGGCGGGGTCCCACAGCTGCGAGCGCTCGTGCACCCCGTCGGGCTGGCGGGGCGAGCGCGGGTCGGGCAGCACGGTGGGGTCGTCGTCGAGCAGGAATCCGTACCGCGCGTTTGCGGGAGCGTCGACGCCGGTGTGCCACCACCCGTCGCCGGAGCGCGTCATCGGGTGCACGGTGCCGTCGACATCCAGGCGTACCTGGGCGGGTTTGGGCGCCCAGACCCGGAATTCAGTCATGGTGGCGTTCCAGCAGCACGACGGGCAGGTCGGCGAACAGCTGGGCCGCGGACGTCGGCCCGTCCGCGACCGCCCCGCTGAGCGTGTCCTTCCACGTCCCGTCGGGCAGCGGCAGCACGGTGTTGCCCCAGCCTTTTTCGGCCAGCCGCACGGTCCAGCGGGTCACCGCGACCAGGATGTCTCCGCCGTTTGAACCGCGGCTAAACGCCACGACGTGCTCGCTCGCCTCACCGTCGGCGAGCACGGGCGCGTACCCGCCGCGCAGGAACGTCTCCGGATGGGAGCGGCGCACCCGAAGCGCCGTGGCGACGACGCGAATCTTGGGATGTTGCAACTCTTTGAGGGCCGCGCGGCGGGCGGCGTAGTCGACCGCGCGACGGTTGTCGGGGTCGACGAGGCTGTCGTCCCACAGCTCGGTGCCCTGATAGACGTCCGGTACCCCGGGCACGGTCAGCGCGAGCAGCTTCTGGCCCAGCGCGTCGCTGGCGGCGTGCGGGTTGAGCTTGGCCACCAGCTCGGTCAGCTGTCCGGCCACCGGGCCGTCGAGCACGGTGTCCACCCAGCGGTGCACCGCGTCCTCGAAGGCCTCGTCCGGGTCGTGCCACGAGGTGTGCCAGGCCGCCTCCCGGATGGCCTTCTCGGCGTAGGCGTGCAGCCGCTCCCGCAGCTCGCCGGTGACCTGGCCACTGACCGGCCACACGCCGAAGATGTTTTGCCACAGGAACTGTCCGGTCGCCGGGTCGGGGGAGGGAGCCCGGACCTCCCAGCGGGCCAGGAACTCGGTCCACAGCGACGGCACCTGGGACAGCACGCCGATGCGGGCCCGCACGTCCTCGCCGCGCTTGGTGTCGTGGGTGGTCAGCGTGGTCATCGTCTGCGGCCACAGCCGGGCGCGCACGGCGGCGCTGTGATGGAACTCCGCCAGCCCCACCCCGAAACGCTGCGGTTCGCCGCCCACCTCGTTGAGGGAGACCAGCCGGGCGTCGCGGTAGAACAGGCAGTCCTCGACGGCCTTGGCGGTCACCGCCCCGCACAGCTGCTGCAGCCGGGTGGCGGGCTCGCGATCGTGGGCCAATGCCGCGGCGAGTACCTCCAGCGCGGGCCCCAATTGTGGTGACCGGGCCTGGGTTTCGGCCAGCGCGGTCGGCAGCAGCGCGGCCAGGCCGGGGTAGTCGCTGCGGTAGACGCCGATGTGGGTGAGCAGCGCGGCGATCGCCTCGGGCAACAGGGGGTGGTCGGTGCCCGCCGCCGCGGCGACGGCCCGTCGCAGCCGGGCCAGCTCGCTGGCCAGGGTGTCGGTGGCGGCGCGGATCTTGAGCTCGGCGAGCAGCTTCGGCATGGCCCGGTAGTCGATGCCCGCCGAGCCGACGAGCGCGGTAAGCGCCCCTTCCCCGGCCGGGTCGACGAAGACGCCGCCCACCTGCCGCAGCGCGTCGTAGCCGGTGGTGCCGGCGACCGGCAGCGTGGGCTCCAGCGCCTCGTCGACGGCCAGGATCTTCTCGATGACGATCCAGGCGTCCGGGCCGACCAGCTCGCGCAGCCGGGCCAAATACCCGCAGGGGTCGGACAATCCGTCGGGATGGTCGATGCGCGCGCCGTCCACCAGGTGGTCGGCGAACCAGCGGGCGACCTCGCCGTGGCTGGCGTCGAAGACCTTTCGATCCTCCTGGCGCAGCCCGGCCAGCGAGGTGATCGAGAAGAAGCGCCGATAGCCACACACCCCGTTGCGCCAGCCCACCAGCCGATAGTGCTGGCGGTCGTGAACCTCCGGGCCCGTTCCGCTCCCGGTGTCGGGCGCGATCGGCAGCGCCAGGTCGCCCAGGCGCAGCAGGTCGCCGTCGACCTTCAAATCGCCCGCGTCGTCGTCGGAACCCAGTATCGGCAGGATGATTCGGCCGTCGTCGTCGAGGTCCCAGTCGATGTCGAAATACGTTGCGTACGGCGAGGAACGGCCATGCCGCAGCACGTCCCACCACCACGCGTTCTGCTGGGGGTCGTCGATGCCCACGTGGTTGGGGACGATGTCGACGATCAGGCCCATGCCGCGCGCCCGGGCCGCCGCGGACAGCCGGGCCAGCGCGTCGGGGCCGCCCAGTTCCGCCGACACGGCCGTCGGGTCGATGACGTCGTAGCCGTGGCTCGAGCCGCGGGCCGCGGTCAGGATGGGGGACAGATACACATGCGAGACCCCGAGTTCGTCGAGGTAATCCAGCAGGCTTTCGGCGTCGGCGAGGGTGAACGCGAACCCGCTGGACTCGCCCCGTAGCTGCAGCCGGTAGGTGGACGAGACGGGTAAGGCCATGCGTCACAGCGTCTTACGGAGTATCAGCAGTGAATGCGCGGGCAGCGAGACCTTCTCTTCGGCGCTGACCACCCGGTCCGCCTCGCCGGTGGGCTCGTTGGTGTCCAGCTCCACGGTCCATTCCCGTGCGTAGTCGCCGTTGGGCATCGCGAACTCCACCGGTTGGTCGCCGGCGTTGAAGCACAACAGGAACGAGTCGTCGACGACGCGCTCGCCGCGAGCGTTCGGCGCGGTGATGGCCTCCCCGTTGAGGAACACCGCCACGCACTTGTGAATGCTTTCGCCCCAGTCCTCGTGCGTCATCTCGCGGCTACTGGGATTCAGCCAGGCGATGTCGCGGACCTCGACGCCGCTGCGGATCGGCTCACCCTCGAAGAACCGGCGCCGGCGGAATGCCGGGTGGTTGGTGCGCAACGTGGTCACCTTGCGCGCGAAGGCCAGCAGGTCGGAGTTCTTGTCGACCAACGACCAGTCCATCCAAGACAATTCGGAGTCCTGGCAGTAGACGTTGTTGTTGCCGTTCTGGGTGCGCCCGATCTCGTCGCCGTGGGCGATCATCGGCGTGCCCTGGCTGACCATCAGGGTCGCCCAGAAGTTGCGCATCTGCCGGGCGCGCAGCGCCACGACGTCGGGATCGTCGGTGGGGCCCTCCACGCCGCAGTTCCACGACCGGTTGTGGCTTTCCCCGTCGCGGTTGTCCTCCCCGTTGGCCAGGTTGTGTTTTTCGTTGTAGGACACCAGGTCGGCCAGCGTGAACCCGTCGTGGGCGGTGACGAAGTTGATGCTGGCGCTGGGGCGCCGGCCCGTCACCTCGTAGAGGTCCGACGACCCGGTCAGCCGGGAGGCGAACTCGCCCAGGGTCGCGGGCTCCCCCCGCCAGTAGTCGCGCACAGTATCGCGATACTTCCCGTTCCACTCCGTCCACAAACCCGGGAAGTTTCCGACCTGGTAGCCGCCCTCGCCGACGTCCCACGGCTCGGCGATCAGCTTGACCTGGCTGACCACCGGATCCTGTTGCACCAGGTCGAAGAACGCGCTCAACCGGTCGACGTCGTGCAGCTCGCGGGCCAGGGTGGCGGCCAGGTCGAAGCGGAACCCGTCGACGTGCATCTCGGTGATCCAGTAGCGCAGCGAGTCCATGATCAGCTGTAGCACGTGCGGGTGGCGGGGGTTGAGGCTGTTGCCGGTGCCGGTGTAGTCCTTGTACAGCCGCAGGTCCTCGTCGACGAGGCGGTAGTAGGCGGCGTTGTCGATGCCGCGGAAGTTGATCGTCGGGCCGAGGTGGTTGCCCTCGGCGGTGTGGTTGTAGACGACGTCGAGGATGACCTCGATGCCGGCCTCGTGGAAGCTGCGCACCATGGACTTGAACTCGGCGACGCTGGAGCGCCTGTTGGCCGCGTACTGGTTGTGCGGCGCGAAGAAGCCAAAGGTGTTGTAGCCCCAGTAGTTTCGCAGCCCGAGGTCCAGCAGCCGCGCGTCGTGCATGAACTGGTGGACGGGCATGAGCTCGATGGCGGTGACGCTGAGCGACTTGAGGTGGTCGATGATCACCGGGTGGGCCAGCCCGGCGTAGGTGCCGCGCAGCTCGGCGGGCACGCCAGGGTGGGTCTGGGTCATGCCCTTGACGTGGGCCTCGTAGATGACGGTCTCGTGGTAGGGGGTCAGCGGCGCGCGGTCCGAGCCCCAGTCGAAGAACGGGTTGCTCACCACGCTGGTCATGGTGTGCCCGAGCGAGTCCACCATGGGCGGGGTCCCGGGGTCGGCGCCGTCGTCGACGTCCCGGTCGAGCGCCTCCAGGTCGTAGGAGTACAGCGCCTGCCCGAAGTCGAAATCGCCGTGGAAGGCCTTGCCGTACGGGTCCAGTAGCAGCTTGCTCGGGTCGCAGCGGTGCCCGGCCGCCGGATCGAAGGGGCCGTGCACGCGGAAGCCGTAGCGCTGGCCGGGCGTGATGTTCGGCAGGTAGGCGTGCCAGACGTAGCCGTCGACCTCGTCGAGGGGGACCCGCGTCTCGCCACCGCCGTCGATCAGGCACAACTCGACCCGCTCCGCGATCTCGGAGAACAGCGAAAAGTTGGTTCCCGCACCGTCATAGGACGCGCCGAGCGGATAGGGGTTGCCCGGCCACACGGTGGCCAGCCTGGGCTGGGCCCTGCCGGCATCTGCTTCGCCGGAGTCTGCTTCCCGGCTTGATTTGTTCGTCGGCATCACTTGACCTTATCCGCGCCCGGGATGCGCCGGCCCGTCACCACCAGCCGGTGTTGGCCCCGATCTGACGGCCCAGCTCGTCGGTCATGGTCCGCACATAGGTGGGCGACAGGTGGTGGGCGCCGTGGTAGACCAGCACGTTTCCCTCGACCGGGCGGCAGACGTCGGCGCGGCAGATCGCGTCCGACATGTCGAGGATCTTCAGCAGCGGAAACTGTGTGACGAAGTCGAGGGTCTGGTTGCGGTCGGACAGCAGGTCGGAGCGCTTGACCGCGCAGGACTGCGCGCTGCCGCCCTTCTTGGCCAGGCAGTCCGCGGGGTCGAACGGTTTGCCGTTCTTGACCAGCCACGGCGTGTCGCGCATGCCGAGGATCGGAATGTTGTTGTCGGCCAAGGTCTTCCAGATGCCGATGTAGGTCGCGGGCATCACGTCGCCGCTTTTGATGTTCCACGGCCGCGTCGTCGTGGTGAACACGTAGTCGGGGCGGTCGGAGACCAGCTTGTCCATGGTCCGTTGCACCCACTCGCGGCACTGCGGGTACGGGGCGTTGTTGCCCATGATCAGCGGCACTTCCTCGGTGGACAGCGGGCAGCCCATCTTGAGGTAGGTCACCACCTTGAAGTGGTGCTCACGGCCGAGCACGTCGAGCGCGGGCAGCCAGTGCTCGGCGTGCGACCCGCCGGCCAGAGCGATGGTCCGGGTTGCGGCCACGTCGCCGTAGGCGCAGTTGACCACCGCCGGGTTGACGAAGTCGCTGATGCAGCCGTCGCGGGTCGAGGCGGGCAGGTCGTCCTTGACCTCCAGGACGCTGGGCCGCATCGGCAGCGCCGGCACCCGCACGTGTTCGGTCAGGGCGCGCGCGCCCGGATAGTCCAGCGGGTTGAGCACAGACAGCTCCTTGCCCGCGGCGCGCAACACCGTGACGTGCTGGCGCCAGGTGAACGACGTCGCGGTCAGCGTGACGCCGAGCAGCACCACCACCGATCCCAGCGCCATCGTGGGCCGGCGCAGGCGCGCCCACCCGGGCAGCGCGGGACCCGTCGGCCTGCGGGCGCCGGCGGGGGACCGGGACCGCAGCGGGTCCTCGACGAGCCGCGTGGTCAGGTAGGCCAGCACCCCGGACACCAGCAGCACCACGGTGCCCTCGACGAAGTCGGCGTGCCGGTGGCCGCTGTAGGACAGCCAGAAGATCAGCAGCGGCCAGTGCCACAGGTACAGCGAATAGGCCATCGCGCCCAGCGCCACCAGCGGGCCGGCCGCCAGCAGCCGGTTCGGCAGCGGCATCGCCTCGCCCCGCAGGTTGGCCCCGGCGAGGATCATCAGCATGGCGGCCCCGACGGGCACCAGGGCCCACGGGCCGGGGAATTCCTTGACGCCGTTGATCAGCGCCCCGCACGACAGGATCGCGGCCAGCGCGACGGTGGCCACCGCGCCGCGCAGCCACATCGGCCAGCGGACGCGCGGCACCACGGCGCCGACGAGCGCGCCCAGCAGCAGCTCCCAGGCCCGGGCGAAGCTGTCGTAGTAGGCGATCGCCTGGTTGTCCCGATGAGCGACGATCGCGTATACGAAGGACGCCACCGTCAGCGCGCCGAGCAGCGCCACGAACACGGCCCGCGGGCGCGGCGCCCGCAACCGCGCCACGAGCCAGGCGCACCCCGCCATCAGCAGCAGGAAGGCGACGTAGAACTGGCCCTGCACCGACATCGACCAGATGTGCTGCAGCGGGCTGACGGCCTCACCGGCGCGCAGGTAGTCCGAGACGGTGTTGGCCAACTCCCAGTTCTGGTAGTAACCCAGGCTCGCCAGGCTCTGGTCGGCGAAGGTCTCCCAGCGGGTCTCCGGCTGCACCAGGATGGTCAGCACCGCGCAGCCCGCCAGGACCACGACCAGGGCGGGAAGCAGCCGTCGCACCAGGCGCGTCACCTCGGCGACCGGCGACAGCGTCAGGTGCGGGTTGAGCGCGGCGCGCAGGATCTTTCCGCCGAAGAAGAACCCGGACAACGCCAGGAACACGTCGACGCCGCCCGACACCCGCCCGAACCAGACGTGGAACATCGCGACGAGCGCGATCGCGATGCCGCGCAGGCCGTCGAGGTCGTACCGGTAGAACCCGGCGGCGCGGGTCCCCACAGAAGCTGGCTCGCCCACCGGTTTCGCAGGGACAACCGGTGGGCGGGTCGGCGGGTTCTGGATGAGGCTGAGCATGGTTCGACCGCTAACTTACCCAAACCCGGCGCCCGGTCCCGAACGCCGGCGTTGCGGCGTGGCCGCGCAGCGCGCCCGCCGGGGGAGCTACCGCGTGATGCCGAACGGCGCCTGCTGCGCGGGCACCTGCGGCGCAGGCGCTTGCAGCAACGGCAGCTGCTGCAACTGCGCCTGCTGCAGCGGCGCCTGCTGGGCGGGCGCCTGCTGCACCGGGACCGGTTGGGCCGGGACCTGCTGCGCGGGCACCTGCTGCGCCGGGACCTGCTGGGCGGGCACCTGCTGCGCGGGCACCTGCTGCGCCGGGACCTGTTGGGCCGGCGCCAGCTGCACGGGCGATTGCTGCACCGGGGCCTGCTGGAACGGCGTCTGCGGCGTGCCGAGCACCCGGACCAGATACGGCGTCATGCCGTTGGCGCGCACCGGCGAGACCTGGACGACGTCGCCGACCTCCAGCATCTGGTTGTTGCCGAGGTACATCGCGACGCTCTGGGTGCCCTCGGGGCCGTAGAAGATCAGGTCGCCGCGGCGCGCCTGCTGCGGCAGCACCTTCTGGCCGACCCGGTACAGCTCACCCGAGGAACGCGGCAGCTTGATCCCCGCGCCGGCGTAGGCGTACTGCATCAGACCCGAGGCGTCGAAGCCGACCGTCATGGCGCCGCTGCCCTTGCCGCGGGTGGGGCCGGTGATGCCGCCCCCGGCCCACGAGAACGGCACGCCGCGCTGCGACAGGCCGCGCATCACCACGACGTCGGTGGCCTGCTGGTAGTCCATTGACCGCGTGCCCGGGTCGGCTGCCGCGATGCCGGCCGTGGCCAGCGGCGCGACCAGCATCGCGAAGCCGATCGCGAATGCGTAGATGCGTTTCATCTCCGATCCCCACCTTCTTGGGTCCTGGGCCGTCGTCGCGGTGACTTCGCGACGCCGACCGCTGTTGCAGGCGGCGCGGGCCGCCCCGTCGGGGCCGGACGCCGCTGCATGACGCTTGGAGCGAGCCTCGCCGGCTCAGCCGGCTGAATTCACACCAGTCACTACAGACACTTTTACCCCAGAACTGGGGGCCCGAAAATAGCTGCTGAGCTCCCCGAACGATTATTTGTCGTACCGTGACCGGACGGTGACTGGCGCGCCGAATTCCGGGCGCCAGGTTGTGATTTGGGTCTCAGGTCGGCCAGAGCCAGTAGCGCTCGCTGTAGGCGGTCAGCAGGGAGCCGGCCACGGAGCTGAGCACGAGCAGCGCGAGCGCCAGGACCGGCCAGAAGGACATGTACCAGCCCTTCAGCAGGGACACGATCGGGCCGATCGCGGCCGCGGCGATCGCCGCGCCGATGCCGCCCCACGCCAGCGGGCCGATGTAGTAGTCGATCCCCAACGGCACCGCCCCGCACGCGTCGCCCTCACACACGCGCCCGAGGAAGCCGAAGAGCCGCGCCGGCCAGGCCGTCGCCGTGGCCAGGACGACGAGCGCCACCAGCAGCGTCACGGTGCAGACGACGTCCCAGGGCGCCAGTCGCAGCCGAAGCACCCGGGGCGCCGTGCGGTCGGGCCGGTCGGGCGCATCGGGCTCCATGGCCCTAGATGCTCCCCGACGGCGGGGATTTGCGCGAACCGACTGCTCTACGCTCGATGCCTATGCGTGCGGCGAGGGCCGGGCTGACGCCCGGGCAGATCAGCGCGATCGACGCGGCGCACGTGTGGCACCCCTACAGCACCATCGGGCGGGAGTCGGTGGCGCCGCTGGTGGCCGTCGCGGCCCGGGGCGCCTCGCTGACCCTGATCCGCGACGGCGAGCCCGTCGAGGCGCTCGACGCGATGAGCTCCTGGTGGACCGCCATCCACGGGCACGGCCACCCGGACCTGGACGCGGCGCTGGCCGCGCAGCTGGCCACCATGAACCACGTCATGTTCGGCGGGCTGACCCACGAGCCCGCGGCCCGGCTGGCGCAGCTGCTGGTGGACATCACGCCGGCGGGGCTGCAGACGGTGTTCTTCAGCGATTCCGGGTCGGTGTCGGTGGAGGTCGCGGTGAAGATGGCGCTGCAGTACTGGCGCGCCCGCGGCCGGCCCGGCAAGCGGCGGCTGATGACCTGGCGGGGCGGCTACCACGGCGACACGTTCACGCCGATGAGCGTCTGCGATCCCGACGGCGGCATGCACTCGCTGTGGACCGACATCCTGGCGCCGCAGGTGTTCGCCCCCCAGGTGCCGGCGGGGTACGACCCCGCCTACAGCGCGGCGTTCGGGGAGCTGCTGGGCGAGCACGCCGCCGAGCTGGCCGCCGTCGTCGTCGAGCCCGTCGTGCAGGGGGCCGGCGGGATGCGCTTCCACGACCCGCGGTACCTGCGCGACCTGCGCGATCTGTGCGCCCGGCACGACGTGCTGCTGGTGTTCGACGAGATCGCCACCGGCTTCGGGCGCACCGGCGAGCTGTTCGCCGCCGACCACGCCGGGGTGAGCCCGGACGTCATGTGCGTCGGCAAGGCGCTGACGGGCGGCTACCTCAGCCTGGCCGCCACCCTGTGCACCGCCGAGATCGCCCACACCATCAGCGCCGGCGCGGCCGGAGCGCTGATGCACGGGCCGACCTTCATGGCCAACGCGCTGGCCTGCGCGGTGTCGGCGGCCAGCGTCGAGCTGCTGCTGGCCCAGGACTGGCGCGCGCGGGTGGCCGGGATCGCCGCCGGGCTCGCCGCGGGCCTCGAACCGGCGCGGGCGCTGCCCGGCGTGACCGACGTGCGGGTGCGCGGCGCCATCGGCGTGATCGAATGCGAACGGCCGGTCGACCTGGCCGTCGCGACCCCGGTGGCGCTGGACCACGGCGTGTGGCTGCGCCCGTTCCGCAACCTGGTCTACGCGATGCCGCCGTACATCTGCTCGGGCGACGAGGTCGCGCGGGTCGGCGCCGCGATGGTCGAGGTCGCGCGGCTCGTTTAGGTGTCCAGGCGGGCGAACTCGTCGCGCTGGTACAGGTCGACGCACGTCGAGCGCCGGATCTTGCCGCTGGTGGTGATGGGGATCGAACCGGGGGCCACCAGAACCAGATCGGCGACCGACAGGCCGTGCGAGTTCGAGATCGCCGAGGTGACCTCGCGCTTGACGGCGTCGAACCTGTCCTTCACCTCCGCGTCGGATTCGCCGCGCTTCTTGGTTTCCATGACGACGACGAGCTGCTCGATGCCGTCGTCCGGAACGGCGATCGCGGCGACCCGGCCCTTGGTGATCTCCTGGATCGTCGCCTCGATGTCGTCGGGGGAGTGGTTGCGCCCGTAGACGATCAGCAGGTCCTTGATGCGGCCGACGATGAACAGCGCCCCCTCGGAGATGAAGCCCAGATCCCCGGTCCGCAGCCACGGCCCCTCGGGGGTGCCGGCCGACGGCTCGATGATCGTGGCCCCGAACGTGCGCTCGGTCTCCTCGGGCTTTTCCCAATAGCCCAGGCAGACGTTGCCCCCGTGCAGCCAGATCTCGCCGGTCGTTCCGTCCTGGCACTCGGCGTAGGTGTCGGGGTCGACGATCCGCACGGTGGGCGCGTCCAGCCACGGATAGGCGACCAGCGCCGTCCCGGTGCCGGCCGCGCAGCGTTGCGCCTGCCCGTCGGCGAGTTTCTCGGGCTCGAAGTCGACGATCTCGGGTGCCTTGCCCTCGGTGGTGGTCGCCACGTACAGGGTGGACTCGGCCAGCCCGTAGGTGGGCCGCAGCGCCGCCGCGGGCAGATTGAACCGGGAAAATCGGTCGAGAAAGCGTTTGACGGTATCGGGGCGCACCCGTTCGGCGCCGCTGATAAGGGTCGACACCCGGCCGAGGTCATAGCCGGCCATATCCTCGTCCGTCGTTTTGCGCAGCGCCACTTCGAAAGCGAAGTTGGGTGCGCCGCTGGAGGCGTCCGGATAGGACGCCAGCAATTGCATCCACCGCGCCGGGCGCTGCAAAAATGCCACCGGGCTGGTGAGCACCGCGCTGCACCCGGAAAGCACCGGCGTGCAAACGCCCATGATCAAACCCAGGTCGTGATAGAAGGGCAGCCACAACACAATTGTGTGCTCCGGTGGTTCGATGCCCCTGCTGCGCTGGAAAAAGCCGCGCATCGTCACCTTGTAATTGACGTGCAGGTTGTCATAGGAAACCATTACGCCGGCCGGATTCCGGGTCGATCCGGAGGTGTATTGCAGATACGCAATATCCTGCTGATTGGCCTCGCCGTCCTCGAATCGCGCCGGCGCGTTCAGGTCCAGCAAATCGGCCTCGATGATCGACGGGGCGGATTCCCCGGGCTGCGCCGTAACGTGCTGTGCCACAGTGCCCGCCGCGGCGGACGTGGTGATGACGGCGGCGGGCGACGCGTCGCGCAGCACCGAGTCGACGCGCTCGTCGGCGGAACCGCCCATCGGGACCGAAAGCGGCACCGCGATCAGCCCGGCGTGCAATGCGCCCAGGAAACCGACGATGTAATCGAGGCCCTGGGGTGCCGATATCACCGCGCGATCACCCGGCGAAGTGCAAAGTCTGAGTTCGCGTCCCATGTTCAGCACTCGCCGATATAACTGCGGCCACGTCAGGCTTTCGGCGACACCGTCCGGGTCCTGGTCGTAATCGATAAACGTGTAGGCCACGTCGTCGGGCTGCAGGCTGGCACGCTCACGAAGTAGAGCCGGAAAGGATGTCTCAAACACGGCCATCAGGTTACCGTGGCCGTCCTCGGCGCATCTTCGAAAGGGCAAGTTAACTCGTCCCGCCGGGGGCTCACCGGCCGGCGCGCTCAGCGAATTCTTAACAGATTCTTCGGCTACGGTTGGTTCGGCTCAAAGGATCCCCCAAGTCGCCCACGCCAGTATGTGTTCCATGACGAGTGAGTCGCTCCGCGCGAACCTGATCGAACGCTATGCGAGCACCTGTGGGCTGCAATTCTCCCGGGGCAAGCGCGACGGCGAGTATCACGCCGTCCTCGACGCCCACCCGCGCCGGCTGCGCGTGCGCCTCGAGGTGTCCCCGTCGTTCGGCGACGTGGTGACCGTCGAGGTCAGCCCCGCGTGCTGCTTCCACGCCGCCGAGCGGCCCTGGCTGACGCGCTTCGCCGACACGTGGAACCGGCGGAACCGGCAATTCACCGTGCTCCTGCACGACGCGCCCGCCGACTCCCAGCGCATCGGGGTCTCGGCCCGCAAGTCGCAATGGATCTCCGAGGACGCCTCGTTCGAGGACTTCGCCGCCTTCGCCGACCGCACCATCGCGGCCGCGATCGACCTCTTCGCCGAGCTGACCCCGGTCGTCGAGTTGCCCTCGAAGGAGCTTCGGGTCCTGCGCAACGCGGGCTGAGAGTGCCAAGTTCGTCATACCGGCCACTGGCGTACCGGCGGCGAAGGCATGATGTGGTCTGCAACGCGATATCGCCCGCGATAGCGGGTCGAGTTGATCCCCGCTCTACCGCGCAGGTATCGGGATCTCCGCCGTGACGGCGTCGTCGTCGTCGTAAGTAGGCTCGGGCGGAAGCAGCAGGGCCCGCACGACCGGGCGCGGCCCGATCGACCGCAGCATCTGGCTGGCCGGGCGCGGCCGGACGGCCTGCGGCCACCAGAACCAGCGCCCCAACAGCGCGGCGATCGACGGTGTCATGAACGAGCGCACGACCAGCGTGTCGAACAGCAGGCCCAGGCCGATGGTGGTGCCGACCTGGCCGATGATCCGCAGGTCGCTGGTCACCATCGAGGCCATGGTGAACGCGAACACCAGGCCCGCGTTGGTGACGACCTTGCCGGTGCCGCCCATCGCGCGAATGATGCCCGTGTTGATGCCGGCCGCGATCTCCTCTTTCATGCGCGACACCAACAGCAGGTTGTAGTCGGAGCCCACCGCCAACAACACGATCACCGACATCGGCAGCACCATCCAGTGCAGCTTGACGCCGAAGATGTATTGCCAGATCAGCACCGACAGCCCGAACGACGCGCCCAGCGACAGGACCACCGTGCCCACGATGACCAGCGCGGCCACGAAACTGCGGGTCAGCAGGAGCATGATCACGAAGATCAGGCAGATCGCGCCGATGAACGCGATGCGGAGATCGTTTTTGGAGCCGTCGCGGAAGTCTTTGAAGGTCGACGCGGTGCCGGCGATGTAGATCCTGGCGTCCTTCAGCGGCGTCGTCTTGAGCACCTCTTCGGCGGCCGTGCGGATCTTGTCGATGCGCGCGATGCCCTCGGGCGTCGCGGGATCGCCCTGATGCGAAATGATCAGTCGCGCGGCTTTCCCGTCCGGGGACACGAAGGAATTCAGCGCCCGCTGGAAGTCCGCGTTTCCGAAGACCTCCGGGGGCAGGTAGAACGAGTCGTCGTTGCGGGCGGCGTCGAAGGCCTGCCCCATGGCGGTGGCGCTCTGGCCGGATTCGTCCATCTCGCTGAACACCCCGGACATGGTGCTGTGCATCTGCAGGATCGTCGCGCGGGCTTCTTCCGCCGAGGTGATCAGCCGCGGGAACTGCTCGACCAATTCCGGCAGCAGGGTGTCGACCTTGTCCAGGTCCTTGATGACATCGCCGAGCTTGTCGCCCAGCGAGTCGACGCCGTCGATGGCGTCGAAAACGGACCTGATCGACCAGCAGATGGGGATGTCGAAGCAGTGCTTTTCCCAGTAGAAGTAGCTGCGCAGCGGCCGCAGGAAGTCCTCGAAATCCGCGATGTGGTCTCGCAAGTCGTAGACGATGGCGGCCAGCTCCTTCGTCTCGCTGATCGAGTGATGGGTGACGGCGGTGATCTGTAGCTGAAAGTCGTACAGCCGCTTCATGATCGTGACCTGCGTGGCGAGCAGGTCGGCCTGCTTGAGCATGTCGTCGACGGTGCCCCGCATCGACTTCATGATCTGCGTCATCACCGCGTTTTGCATGCTGATCATGAACGGGATCGACGTGTGCTCGATCGGCGTCCCCTCGGGGCGTGTGATGCCCTGGACGCGGGAGATGCCCGGCACCCGGAAGACCGCCTTGGCCAGCTTGTGCAACACCAGGAAGTCCGCCGAGTTGCGCAGATCGCGGTCGGTTTCGATCATCAGGATGTCCGGCATCATGCGCGATTGCGAGAAGTGCCGATCGGCGGCCGCGTAGCCCAGATTCGCGGGCACGTCCTTGGGGATGTAAAAGCGGTCGTTGTAGCTCGTCTTGTAGCCGGGCAGCGTCACCAGGCCCAGCAGCGCCACCGCCAGCGTCGCGGTGAGGATGGGCGCGGGCCAGCGCACGATCGCCGTGCCGAGCCGTCGCCACCGGCGAAACCCGATGTGGCGCTTGGGATCCGCCAGGCCGAGGCGACTTCCCAGCCCCAGGACCGCCGGGACCAGCGTCAGCGCGACCGCGACCGCGACGAGCATGCCCACCGCGCACGGCACGCCGATGGTCTGGAAGATCGGCATCTGGGTGACGCTCAGGCACAGCATGGCCCCGGCGATCGTCAGGCCGGAACCCAAAACCACGGGAACGATCCCGCGGTAGGTGGTGTAGTAGGCCGTCTCCGGATCCTCGCCGGCCTGGCGCGCCTCCTGATATCGGCCGAAGAAGAAGATGCCGTAGTCCGTTCCGGCCGCCATCGCCAGCGCCACCAGCAGGTTGGTCGCAAACGTCGAGAGCACGACGAGGTTGTTGTCGCCGAGAAACGCGACGATCCCACGGGCCGAAAGCATTTCGATGCCGACCCCGACCAAGAGCAACACTACGGTGGTGAGCGAGCGGTAGACGACGAGGAGCACCACGAAGATGATCGCCGCGCCGATCGCGGTCATTTTGAAGATGGATCGCTCACCGCTGGCCTGCATGTCGGCGACGAGCGCGGCCGGCCCGGTGAGGTGGGCCTTGACGCCGGGCGGGGGCGTCGAGTGCTCGACGATGTTGCGGACCGCGGCCACCGATTCCTGACCCAGGGTGGTGCCCTGGTTGCCGGCCAGATTCAGCTGCACATATGCGGCCTTGCCGTCGGGGCTCTGGGCGCCGGCCGCCGTGAATCGATCGCCCCACAGGTCCTGCACGTGCTCGACGTGGCGGGTGTCGTTGCGCAGCGCGCGCACCAGGCCGGCGTAGTAGTCGTGCGCGTCGTTGCCGAGCTGCTGCTGGCCCTCCAGCACGATCATCGCGAAGCTGTCGGAATCGGATTCCTTGAACACCTTGCCCATGCGCGTCATCGCCCGCACCGCGGGCGCGTCCTGGGGTGCCAGCGGCACGGAATGCTCCCGGCCGACCTGCTCGAGCGACGGAACCCCAAACGTCACAAGCAAACTCAGCGCCACCCAGGCCAGGATGATCAGCGGCGAGAAGGTGCGGATCGTCCGCGCGATGAAGGGCCGCCGCTCGGGTACGGCGTCATCGCCGTGTGGCGCGACGCCGCCCACGGTTGCCGATGGCCCGTTGCCGGACCGGAAATTCGCCACGTGCCGCGCTATCTCAGCAACAGGGCGCGTACCAGCGGGCGGGGTCCGGACGACCGGAGCAAGGCGCTGGCGGGACGGGGCCGCACCTGTTGCGGCCACCAGAACCAGCGTCCCAGCAGCGCGGCGATCGACGGCGCCATGAACGAGCGCACGATCAGGGTGTCGAAGAGCAGGCCCAGCCCGATGGTGGTGCCGACCTGGCCGATGATCCGCAGGTCGCTGACCACCATGGACGCCATGGTGAACGCGAACACCAGCCCCGCGTTGGTCACGACCTTGCCGGTGCCGCCCATCGAGCGAATGATGCCGGTGTTGATGCCGGCCGCGATCTCCTCTTTCATCCGGGACACCAGCAGCAGGTTGTAGTCGGATCCCACCGCCAACAGGATGATCACCGACATCGCCAGCACGACCCAGTGGATCTGGATGCCGAGCAGATACTGCCAGACCAGCACGGAAAGCCCGAAAGACGCGCCCAGCGAAAGCAATACGGTGCCGACGATGACCAGCGCGGCGACGAAGCTGCGCGTCATCATCAACATGATGATGAAGATCAGGCACAGCGCGGCGATGCCGGCGATCATGAGGTCGTATTTGGATCCGACGACGAGGTCTTTCGTCGACGCGGCGGTGCCGGTGAGGTAGATCTTGGAGTCCTCCAGCGGAGTCCCCTTGAGCGCCTCCGACGCCGCGGTCTTGATCGGTTCGACGCGCGAAATGCCTTCGGGCGACGCGGGATCGCCCTTCTGCGAGATCAGCATGCGCGCGGCCTTGCCGTCCGGGGACAAGAACACGTTCATGACCCGTTTGAAGTCCGGGTTCTTGAAGGCCTCCGCGGGAATGTAGAACGAGTCGTCGTCCTTGGCGGCGTCGAAGGCCTTGCCCATGGCCATCGAGTTGGTGCTGTTGTCGTCCATCTCGCCCAGCGTCCCCGACATGGTGCTGTGCATCGTCATCATCATCGCGCGCATGCTCTGCATCATCGCGATCATCGGCGGGAACTGCGTGACGAGCTGCGGCATGATGATGTCCAGCTGGTCGAGGTCCTTGATCAGGTCGCCCAGCTTGTCGCTCAGCGAGTCAATCCCGTCGATGGTGTCGAACACCGACCTGATCGACCAGCAGACCGGGATGTCGAAACAGTGCCTCTCCCAATAGAAGTAGCTGCGCAGCGGGCGGAAGAAATCCTCGAAATCCGCGATGTGATCGCGCAAGTCGTTGGTGAGCGCCTGCATGTCGTGCGTCTCGCCGATCATGTGATGCGTTGTGGCGACGAGTTGCTGCATCAGGTCGTACATGCGCTGCATGATCGCGATCGTCTTCGACAACTCCTCGGCCTGCTTGAGCATGTCGTTCATGCGCTGCTTCTGGAAGCCCATGTTCTGCATCATTCCGGCCTGCTGCATGCTCAGCATGAACGGGATCGACGTGTGCGAGATCGGGGTTCCCTCCGGCCGCGTGATGGCCTGCACCCGGGAAACGCCGGGCACGGCGAGCACGCCCTTGGCCAGTTTGTTCAGGACCAGGAAGTCCGCCGGGTTGCGCAGATCATGGTCGGACTCGAGCAACAGGATCTCGGGCGCCATCATCGCCGACTGCGGGAAATGTCGCGCCGCCGCCGCGTATCCCAGGCTGGCGGGGATGTTCTGCGGGATGAACTTCTGCTCGGCGTAACTGGGCTTGTACCCGTGCAGCGTCAGCAGCCCGACGAGCGCGACCGCCAGCGTCGCGATGAGGATCGGCGCGGGCCAGCGCACGATCGCCGTGCCCACCCGCCGCCAGCCGCGAACCTGCAGCTTGCGCTTGGGCTCGAACAGGCCGAACCTGCTGCCGACGGCAATGACCGCCGGCATCAGCGTGAGCGCGACCGCAACCGCGACCAAAACGCCGACCGCGCAAGGGATTCCCATCGCGTGGAAGATGGGCAGCCGGGTGAGGCTCAGGCAGTAGATCGCCCCCGCGATCGTCACACCGGAGGCCAACACCACCTTGGCGACCCCGCGGTACGCGGTGTAGAAGGCCCGTTCGCGGTCCTCCCCGGCCTGCCGGGCCTCCTGGTAGCGCCCGATGAAGAAGATCCCGTAGTCCGTTCCCGCCGCGATCCCGATGGATACCAACAGATTCAGCACGAACGTCGTCAGGCCGAGGATGCCGTGGTGGCCGAGGAACGCCACGATGCCGCGGGCCACCTGCAGCTCTATCCCGACCACCAGCAACAGCAGAAATACGGTGACCACCGAGCGGTAGACGAGGAACAGCGTGATGAAGATGACCGCGATGCTGACCGCCGTCATCGTGACGATCGTCCGGTTACCGCTGTTGCCCATGTCCGCGGCGATCGCCGCGGGGCCGGTGACGTACGCCTTGATCCCCGCCGGCGCCGGCGTCTGCGCCACGATGCGCTTGACGGCCTCGATCGATTCGTTGCCCAGCGGCTGGCCCGGGTTGCCGGCGAGATCCAGCTGAACGTAGGCGGCCTTGCCGTCGGCGCTTTGCGCGGCGCCCGCCGTCAGCGGGTCGCCCCAGAAATTGTGGATGTGCCCGACGTGCTTCGGATCGTCCTGGAACTGACGGATCATGTGGTCGTAGTAGCGGTGCGCGTCGTCGCCGAGGGGTTGCTGACCCTCCAGGACGATCATCACCATGCTGCCGGCGTCGGATTGCTTGAAGTCCTCGTTGGCGCGGACCGCCGCCTTGAACGAGGGCGCGTCGGTGGGATTCAGCGAAACCGAATGTTCCTTGGCCACCTGCTCCAGCGAGGGGACGAAGGCGCCCAGGGCGAACATGATCGCCAGCCAGGCAAAGATGATGAGCACCGAAAACCGATGGATGGTCCGCGCGACCAACGGCGAACCGTCGCGCAGCTGATGGTTACTCATGCGGCCTTCAGCAGGCAGTAGGTGAAGGCGCTCACTTCGTGCTCGGTGGTCTTTTCCGACTTGACCACCCCGTCGACGAGGATGCGGCAGCCGATGCTGTCGCTGTCGCCCTGGGCCGCGATGTTCCCGGCGACCGTGGACGCGGTGATGGCGAACTCCAGCGACCACGGCAACTGGGCGTCCTTGACGCGCTGCGGGTCGCCGTTGGCGTCGAAATAGCTGATCTCGGCCGTGGTGCCCGCCGGGCCGAAGACCTCGTAGGTCAGATGCTTGGGGTTGAACGGCTTGGTCTCGTCTTTTCTGGTGTCGGCGTAGGAGAGCGGCTTCTCCGAGCCGAAGACGCCGTGCAGCCGCGACACGGTGAACCCGCCGGCGCAGACGACGGTGAGGATGACCAGCGGAATCCACAGCCGCTTGAGCAGCCTGAAAAGCACGGCTCCGGGGCGCCGGCGGCGCCGCGCGGACCCGGCCGGCGCTACCGGCGCGGGCTCGGGCCGGGAGTTGCGCCGCAGCACGCTAGGCCGTCGGCCGGGCCGCTGACCTGCGTCTTGGCCGGCCGCGACAGCGTCCTGCGCCGGGGCGCGCTCGATACCGCGCACGCTGCCTTCGACCACGCACCCACCTTAACCCCACACGAGTTGAATAACGGATGGAACCATAGTGGAGGCCACCAGGGTCCGTCCAAGATTTCGACAAAGTCTCAGCAACGCCCTCTGTAAATCTCAGCAACAGCTCAGTAATCGTCCGCGGGCACCGGGCACGGTGCGGTATGCGCGCTGCAGCAACGGGTTTGGGGCTCAGGCGACGGGCTCGGCTGCGGGATTTTCAGGGCCGTCGGCGTCTTCGGGGATGAGCTCGCCAGCGGCCATGGCCTCGTTGACCTTCTGCGCGTGGGCGACCTGCTGCGCGGTGTAGCGGATCAGCAGCGCCGTCGCGGCCAGCACGGCCACCACCCCGGCCAGCCACAGCACGCCGTAGGCGTAGCCGCGGTCCAGCGCCTGCAACTGGGCGTCGCTCATCGATTTCACCGGGCCGCTGGTCCCGCCGAGTTGCAGCGTGCGCAACGTGATGGCGGCCTGGACGACGGCCAGCACCACCGGCCCGCCGAGGCTCTGCAGCATCACGGTGATCGCCGACAGGGGACCGATGCGGTCGGCGCCGACGCTGGCGATCACCGACAGTCCGAGCGGGACGTTGGTCATGCCGATGCCGACGGCGCCGATGACGATCGGCACCACCAGATCCGGGAAGTACGGGACGCCGCGGTGCAGCGTCAGGCCGTTGTACAGCGTCGCGCCCAGCAGCAGCGTGGCGCCGGTGATCACCACCGTCCGCGGCGGGAACCGCGTCACCAGCCGCGTGGCGGTGGCCATCCCGACGGCCATCGCGATGACGAACGGGATGAAACTGATGGCCGCGTGCAGGGGGCTGTAGCCCATGATGTTCTGCACGTACAGGGCGACCAACAGGGTCATGGTGAACGTCACCCCGCCGGCCAAGAACAGGGACGCGAACGTGGCCAGGCGGTCGCGGTCGAAGAACAGGCTGAACGGCACGATCGGGTTCTCGGCCGTGCGCTCGACCATGGCGAAGGCCACGAACGCCGTCAGCGCCAGCATGGCCGCGCCGACGGTGGTGGCCGAGGACCAGCCCCGCTCCGGCCCGATCGTGAGGGCGAACACCGCGGCGGTGCTCACCACCGTTGCCAGCACGGCCCCGGCGGCGTCGAGCTTCATCCGCTCCCGCTGGGTTTCGGCCAGCGTGGTGCGGGCCAGATAGATCGTCACGATCCCGATCGGCACGTTGATCAAAAACGCCAGCCGCCACGACGCCTCGGTGAGCGCCCCGCCCACCACCAGCCCGAGCACCGAGCCGACCCCGCCCAGCGCGCCGAACACCGCCACCGCCGCGTTGCGCGCCGAGCCCTTGGGGAAGGTCGTCGCCACCAGCGCCAGGCAGGTCGGCGCGATGATCGCGGCGGCCACGCCGTGCAGCAGCCGGGCCAGCACCAGCGAGCCCTCGTTCCAGGCGATCCCGCACGTGGTCGAGGCGACGGTGAACAGCGCCACCCCGACGATGAAGGTGCGCTTGCGGCCGATGGTGTCGCCGAGGCGGCCGCCCAGCAACATCAGGCCGCCATAGGTCAGCAGGTAGGCGGTGACCACCCAGCTGCGCCCGGCGTTGGACAGGCCCAGCTCGTTCTGGATCTTCGGCAGCGCGAACACGGCGACCGGGCCGTCCATCATCGACAGCAGCTGCGCGCCGCCGATCGCGATGATCGCGGCGACGAACCGGCCACGCGGCGGCGCGGAAGCTGTCCGCGGTGCGTCGTCCAGCGCTGCCATAGCGGATCACCATACATTAGGTGCGCGCGGCCCGGCCGTCCTTCGGAAACGGCCCTACGGCGACGATTTCGTCACTCGATCTCGCCGGTCAGGCCGAACTCGGCCAGGGTGCGCGTCACCAGCTCACGCAACCAGGGTTTGGTGTTCTCGCCGTCGAGTTGGTAGGCGAGGATGGCGAGGTGGATCTTGCCGAGCGTCGGTACGCGCGAGCAATACAGCTGCAACTGCCCGCCCATCCGCTCCAGCCAGCGCCGGGTCAAATGCTGGCTCGTCCCGCGGGCGAAGGCGTACTCGGCCAGCGTGCCGTCGGGACTGGTTACCACCGGGCCGACGTCGCCGAGGTTGGAACACACGACCGGCTGCTCGGGGTCGTCGAGCGCGTAGTCGACCAACTGCTTCCAGGTCCGCTTCGGCGTGAAGGGGGTCAGCGGGGCGAGTAGCGCCGACTCGTCCGGCGTTTCGCGCAGCGTCGTCAGCGCCCGCTTGACCGCGGCGCGGGCGTCGCGCAGGTCGGTGGTCACCCCGTTGGGATCGATGCTGGCGCGCGCGAAAGACACCGCGACGGCACGCGTGTCGTCCTCGGTGCGGTTGTTCACCAGCAGCAGCATTTTGACGTCGCCGTCCTCGTTCCGGCGCCCCATGTGCTCGGCGAGTTTCGCGGTCAGCGCGGCGGACAGGCTGCTGCTGGTTCCGCCCAGCGCCGCCACCCGGGCGTCCCACTCGCCGAGATCGATGTGGGCCCAGATGGCGGGCGTGACGATCGGGGCGTCCGGGTCGCCGGCCCGGGCGGCCGGGACGGCAGGAGGCTGGGGTGCCTGCGCGCGGGCGTCGTCGTGCCGGCGCCGGCGGGCCTCTTTGACCGCCGCGGCGAACGCCCGGGCGACCTCGGGCGCATCCCGCACCGCTTCGCCGGCGTCCCGAGCCAGGGCGCGCAGCTTCGAGCGTGACCGCGGCGGCGGGTAGCCGAGGTCACGAGTCATGCCCAGGATCGCCTCGGACACCGCGACGACGCCGCCGATGCCGTCGATCACGTAGTGCGACATCGTCACGGTGAAGGCGGTCGAGCCGTCGGTCAGGGGAAGGACGCTGAGGCGCCAGGCGGGGCCGGCTTCGGGATCGAGGGGCACCTGCGAGCATTCGTCGAACCAGTCGCCCAGCTCGGCGCGGGGACGGGCGGTTTCGGCGGTGTGGATTGCCGGCGGCTGTCCGTCCGAGACCCACCGGTACCGGCCGAACGGCAGCGGTGAGCGCTCGATGCGCCGTCCCATCAGTCCCTGCGCCAGGTTGTGGTGAAACCGCTTCAACCCGTCGAAGTCGAGGGGGTGCTGATAGACGAAGCCGATCTGCATGAGTTCCCGCTGGCCGGCGGCGCGATGCCCGGCATAGAAGGCCTGGTCCATCAACGCGAGCCGATTGTCTTGCGGCGCTTGGCCATTGGCTGCGCGGCTGGTTGCGGCGCGCGCGGAACGCATCCGGACTACCACTGTCGAGCCTCCGATTCCTGCGGGCTAGCCATTGGCCGCGGTGTACCAGCGGGTGACGTCGTAGCCGGCGTCGTAGCGGGCGAACCATTCCCGGGCCAGGGCGGGCAGCTTTTCGCGAGCGGGGTTGTGGTTGGGGAGCTGGCTGCGCGCAACGCCGCACGCCGCGGCCAGCAACTCGCGCTGCCGCATGTGCGCATAGGGGCTGACCGACGGCCCGTAGTCGGGCGCGTCGACGAACGGGAGCCTGCGCAGCAGCGCCTTTCGCCACCCGCGCTCGCCCAGCAGCGACAGCGCGTCGACCTTTCGTTCCGCCAGCGGGACGTGCTTGTTGAAGCCCGTGGCCGCCTCGCGCATCGCCAGGCCGACGTGGTTGAACACCGACGGCGCCACCCGCAGCCGATACCACGGGTTTTTGACGACGGCGTCGTAGATCATCAGCGCCGAGCTGCGGTGCTCGAGTTCCTCGACGAAATGCCAGATGAACAGCGACGCGACGCGATCGTCGCCGGGCGCGAACAGGGTGTCGGCGTTGTCGAGCATCATCGTGAACGACGGCGTGAACGTCGCCTCGAGGTCGGCGGTGTAGGCCAGCCGGTACTTCAACGGCTTGGTGGCGGTCAGCTTGTCGAACAACGCGACGACCGCATCGAGGGTCTCCTTGAGCGCGGGGTAGCTCTTGATCAGGCCCTTGGCGTGCTGGCGGTGCGCCATGCAGTGCTGGCCCTCCTGGCGCACGAACGCCCGGGCCTCCTCGGCGACCGCCGGGTCGGTGATGTGCGGCATGGCCTCGGGGACCATGGCGCTGATCATCTTCTCGAACGCGATCGCCAGAAACGACAACGCATTGGCCGCGCAGGAGAACGCCGGATTGGACTCATTCCACAAGAACGGGACGTCATAGTCGGCGAACGCGAATCGCATCTTCCGCACATGCAGATTCGTCATCTGAATTGCACCTCGATTTCCACAAACCTTCCCGGCTGGCCGACGTGACACGCGAATCGTACGCTCAACCGCAGCTCAAACAAGATGAGTGCGACCCGTCGCGCGCGGGGATCCGGTGTTGGACGAAATTGTTCACGGTATTGGAGTCGGGACTTTAGTCTGTCGCCATGATTGCCAACCGACGCTGTGCCGCGAAGCGCCCCGCGGGAGCTTCCTTTCGCCGGGCGGGACGGGTCGCTCGAACCCTCTTGGTGACGCGTGCCGCCGGCGTCGGGTTCAATCGCGCCGCGCCGGTGACATCGAGCGCGGGGCCGCGCCGGTGACGGGCGCTGCGCGGTCCGGTCCGCCGGGCCGCCCGGTCGCGCTGTTCGTCGTGGGCTTCGGGCGATCCGGCACGTCGGCGCTCGCGCGGGTGCTGTCGCTGTGCGGCGCGGCGCTGCCACCCGGGCTGCTCGGCGCCACCACGGACAATCCGCGCGGCTATTGGGAGCCGCGCGCGGCCATCCATCTCGACGAGGTCATCCTGCGCAGCCGCGGCAGCTCGGGGTACGACATCTCCCTCCGCACGCAGGAGGAGGGCGCGTTCGACGCCGGGACGAACGCCGCCTGGATCGACAAGATCAGGGCGTACCTCGCCGCGTTGCCGGCCGCGCCGCTGGTGGTCATCAAGGAACCGAAGATGACGGCGCTGTCCGGCCTGTGGTTCGAGGCGGCGCGGCGGGCCGGGTTCGACGTCGCGACCGTGGTCGCGGTGCGCCACCCGCAAGAGGTCATCGGGTCGCTGGCCAAACGCGCCGGCCGGCAGAACTACGTCCAGGACTCCCCGGAGCTGACGATGGCCTGGTGGCTGAAGTACTCGCTGCTGGCCGAGCGGAATACGCGCGGCGTTCCGCGCGTGTTCGTCGAGTACGCCAACCTCATGGAGGACTGGCGCCGGGAGGTCAAGCGGATCTCCCTGGCGCTCGCGGTCGACCTCAACAGCCGCGACGAGGCCGCGGTCGACGACTTCCTGACGACCGATCTGCGGCATCACCGCAATCGGGGCGCGGTCACCGAGCCTTTCGGCTCGGACTGGATTTCGGCGACCTACGAGGCGCTGAGCGCGGCCGCGCGCGACGAGCCGTGGGACGAGTCGGTGCTCGACCGGGTCTACGACGAGTACCACGCGGGCGAGCGCGGCTTCCGCACGGCGTTCGGCGACTTCGACCGCTACCGCAAGCTGAACCGGTTCATGCGGCCGGCGATGATGAGGCTCAGCCTCGAGCTGCTCGCAGTGGTGCACCGGCGCAAGGGAACGTGGGCGTGACGGAATGAAACTTGTGCTGGCTTTCTACGGGACCCGCGGCGACGTCGAGCCCGGCATCGCCGTCGGGCGCGAACTGCTGCGCCGCGGCCACGACGTGCACATGGCCGTCCCGCCCGACCTGATCGGCTTCGCCGAGTCGGTGGGGCTCACGGCGACCGCCTACGGACCGGACAACCAGGCCTGGCTGGAGGTGACGCGCGACTTCTGGAAGCGCTTCTTCCGCAACATCTTCCGGTTCGGCGAGCTGAAGAGGTTGCTGCGCGAATCGCGCGAGCCCGGCACCCGGGCCTGGGGGGAGATGAGCACGACGCTGACGTCGCTGGCCAACGGGGCCGATCTCCTGTTGACCGGGATGAGCTACCAGGAGCTCGCGGTCAACGTCGCCGACTATTGCGACGTTCCGCTGGCCACGCTGCTGTGGTTCCCGGTCCGGGTCAACGGCCACATCGTGACGGCGGCGCCGGCGCCGGTGATCCGCGCGGCGATGCGGCTCTACGAGCGGCTGGTGTGGCGCGGGGTGCGCAAGGTCGAGAACGCGCAGCGCGCGGAGCTGGGTCTGCCGACGGCGACGGCGCCCGCGCCGCGACGGATCGCCGAGCGCGGGGCGCTGGAGATCCAGGCCTACGACGAGGTGTGCTTTCCCGGGCTGGCCGAGGAGTGGGCGCACTGGAACTCCCCGGGCTCGCCCCGAAGACCGTTCGTCGGCACGCTGACGCTGGAGTCGCCCACCGAGGCCGACGCGGAGGTCGCGGCGTGGATCGCGGCGGGAAAGCCGCCGATCTTCTTCGGGTTCGGCAGCATCCCGGTCGACTCCGCGGCCGACACGGTCGCCATGATCGCCGGGGCCTGCGCGCAGCTGGGGGAGCGGGCGCTGATCGGCGCGGGCTGGAGCGACTTCAGCGACGTCCCGGAGTTCGAGCACGTCAAGGTGGTGGGCGCGGTGAACTACGCGGCGATCTTCCCGTCCTGCCGCGCCGTGGTGCACCACGGCGGTGCGGGCACCACCGCGGCGGGCCTGCGCGCCGGGGTGCCCACGCTGATCCTCTGGATGGCCGACGTCCAGCTGATCTGGGGATCGGCGGTCAAGCGGCTGAAAGTCGGCACGGCCCGGCGCTTTTCGAGCGCCACCGAGAAGACGCTCGTCGCCGACCTGCGCACCATCCTCGCCCCGGGCTACGCCACCCGCGCCCGCGAGGTCGCCGCCCGGATGACCCGGCCCGCCGACAGCGTCGCCGCCGCGGCCGATCAGGTGGAAGGCTTCGCCCGCCTCGAGCGGGTCGGCTGATCGGCCGCCGGCTCAGCCGTTGATGCCGTGGGCCAGCATCGAGACCCCGAGCACCGCGAGCACCGCCACCAGCAGCTGCCTGCGGTGCGCCGAGGCCCAGTTGTGCAGGACCCGCAGTGCCGCTTGGGTTTTCGCCGGGGTGGCCAGGTAGCTGACGAGGATGGTCTCGACCACCGCGAGCATCCCGACGACGTAGCCGACGGCGGCGACGACCTGCGTGTGGATCGCGGCGCCCGACGCCACGATGATCGCGAGCGCGAAGACGATCACGTCGGGCGCCGGCCCCACCAGCAGGCCGATCACCCAGGCCACCCACAGGGAACCCTTCTCCCACGCGGTGCCCAAGCGCCCGAGCAGCCCGCGGATCGTCGATCCGGCCTCGCCCGGGGCCGCCTCGGCGGGCTCGTCGGGCGGGCGAGTCGGATCCGCCGGCGCGGTGCGGCGGCGCCGCAGTGAGTGCGCCGTCAGCACCGCGGCCGCCGACAGCGCGAGCACACCCAGGCCGATCTGGATGTGGCGGACGGTGGGGCTCGCGGTCGGGGTCGCCCAGTCGTGGGTGAAGGTCCGCAGGACCGGCGTGAAGTGCAACACCAGCAGCGGAACCACCAGGGCGGGGATGCCCACGGTCAGGCTGCCGAGCCAGTAGGCGAACAGGCTGTGCACCGGCCGCGGCGCGGAGCTCACCAGAAGCGTGACGCCGAGCCGCACCGGATTGAGCATCCCCACCAGCGCCAGCACCAGCAGCGAGGTCCACACCGCCGGAAGACTACCGACACCGCCGCGGCCCGCCGGGCAGGCGTGAAAATCGACGTTTGCGAATCGTGCCGAACCCCTACCGAAACGCTATTAGACATGCGTAATGTACGGAAACTGACGCCAAGACTTACCCGAGGTATCCCTTAGCGACAGGAAGCCCAGATGTCGTCGTACCTGACCGCGACCGTGGAGGCATTGACCACCGCCTCGTCGAACTTGGCCGGGGTCGGCGAGGCGATCCGGGCGGCCGAGGCGGCGGCGGCGCCGGCGACGACGTCGGTGGTCAGCGCGGCCCAGGACGAGGTGTCGGCGGCGATCGCGAAATGGTTCGGCAGCTACGCGCAGGAGTACCAGGCGCTGAGCGCCCAGGCGGCGACGTTTCACGCTCAATTCGTGCAGGCGCTGACCGGCGCGGGTGGCGCATACGCGGCCGCCGAGGCGGCCAACGTTTCGCCGCTGCAAGCCTTCGAGCAGAACCTGATGGCGGTGGTCAACGCGCCCACCGAGATCCTGCTGGGCCGCCCGCTGATCGGGGACGGCGCCAACGCGACGGCGGCGGGCGGCAACGGCGGCGCGGGCGGGCTGTTGTGGGGCAGCGGCGGCGACGGCG
Organism: Mycobacterium sp. NGS57; assembly: GCF_059812405.1. Taxonomy (NCBI): domain Bacteria; kingdom Bacillati; phylum Actinomycetota; class Actinomycetes; order Mycobacteriales; family Mycobacteriaceae; genus Mycobacterium; species Mycobacterium sp. NGS57. The sequence goes on from NZ_JCALCP010000001.1 coordinate 692,861, forward strand.
CGGCCGGCGCGGCCGGGCAGAACGGCGGTAACGGCGGGTCGGCGGGCCTGTTCGGCCACGGCGGGGCCGGCGGAGCCGGCGGGGCGGCGACCACGCCCGGCGCGGCCGGTGGCAACGGCGGCGCGGGTGGCGCCGGCGGCTGGCTGGGCGGCGGCTCCGGCGGGGCAGGTGGGGCCGGGGGCGCCGGCGCGCCCGGCCTGGCCGGCCAGACCGGTGGGGCCGGCGGGGCGGGCGGCGGCGGCGGGTGGGACCAGCAACTCCTGCTGGGCACCGGCGGCGCCGGTGGGGCCGGCGGCGCCGGGGCGACCGGCGGGGCCGGCGCGGCGGGCGGTGCCGGCGGAGCGGGTGGCACCGGTGGCGCCGCGAACGGCATCTTGAGCACCGGCGGCGCCGGCGGCAGTGGCGGGGCCGGCGGCGCCGGGCCCGCCGGAGCGGCCGCGCCGAACGACGGCTCCGGCGCCAGCGGCGGCAACGGCGCGGGCGGTGGGATCGGCGGGGCCGGCGGCGTGGGCGGCGCCGCCAACGGGATCCTGGGCGCCGGCGGGGCCGGCGGTCACGGCGGCGTGGGCGGGGCCGGCGGTGCGGGCGGGGCCGGCGGCGCCGGCGCGACGGGGGTGTCCGGGGTGAACAACGGCGCCGGCATCACCGGCGGCGACGGCGGCAGCGGCGCCTCCGGCGGCGCCGGCGGCGCCGGGGGCAACGGCGGCACCGCCGCGTTCGGCCGGCCGGGCGCCAACGGCAGCGGCGGCAACGGCGGCGACGGCGGCGGCGCCGGAACGCCCGGCGACGGCGGCAACGGCGCGCCCGGGGTCGACGGCGTGGCCGGCTCCGGCGGAGTTGCCGGCGCCGGCGGCGACGGCGGCGACGGCGGCAACCTGGGCACCGACGGCCGCGGCGGCCTCGGCGGCAACCCCGGCCACACCCCCGACGGGACACCCGGCGCCGCCGGCGCCAATGGCAGCAACGCCGTGTCCGTGGTGACGGCCGGCAACGGCGGCAGCGGCGGGACCGGCGCCAACGCGGCCGCGGGCTCCGGCGCGAGCGGCGGCAACGGCGGCAACGGCGGCGCCGGCGGCTCGAACGGCAACGGCGGCGCCGGCGGTCACGGCGGCGGCGGTGACGGCAGCGGCAATGGCGGCAACGGCGGCAGCGGCGGCTCCGCATACAACCATGGCGCCGCCGACGCCACCGGCGGCACCGGCGGCGACGGCGGGGACGGCGGCGCGACCGGCAACGGCGGCAACGGCGGCGCGGGCGGCGACGCGCGCATCTTCACCGGCACCTCCACGGCCACCGCGACCTCCGGCAACGGCGGCAACGGCGGCGGCGGCGTCAACGGCGGCAACGGCGGCAACGGCGGCTATGTGCTCCACGACGGGACCGGGAACGTCAGCGCGGGCGACGGCGGCGACGGCGGCAACGGCAGCGCCGGCTACGGCGGAACCGGCGGCAACGGCGGCGGCGTGGAAATCAACAACGCCACCTCCGCCGTCACCGCCACCGGCGGCACCGGCGGTGGCGGCGGTGCCGGCATCGATAACGGTCCCCTGGGCTCCCTGGCGCCCCACGGCCGCGGCGGTTCCGGCGGCAACGTGACCATCGACAGCAGCTTCGCGCGGGCGAATGCCATCGGCGGCCAGGGCGGCGCCGGGGGCAACGCCACCGGCGCGACCGGCAGCGCCGGGGGCGGCGGCGCGGGTGGCAACGCGATCAACCACGGCTGGGGCGCAGCCGCCGGAGGCGCCGCCGGCACCGGCGGCACCGGCTTCAACGGCGGGTCGGGCGGCAACGGCGGTTCGGCGTACAGCTGGGGAACCAGCGCCGTCACCGGCGCCGACGGCGCGGCGGGCACCAACGGCAGCGGCGGCGCCGGCGGGGCCGGCGGGTCCGGTGGCGCCGCGTTCGTCTACCAGGGCGCCTCGATCGCCGACGTCACCGCCGGCGCCGGCGGGCGCGGCGGCGACGGCATCATCGGCGGGCGCGGCGGCTCCGGCGGTTCGGTGTACGACTACGGAATCGGCAACGTCACCGCCGGCGCCGGGGCGGCCGGCGGCAACGGCAGCGCCGGGTCGGGCGGGGCCGGCGGCTCGGGCGGCAGCGCATACGTCTTCGGCGCCTCCTCCACGGTCGACGCCGTCGGCGCCGCCGGCGGGGCGGGCGGCACCGGCACCGGCGCCGCCAGCTACGGCGGGTCCGGCGGCAACGGCGGCGTGGCGGTCACCTTCGGCAGCGGAAACGCCGTCGGCGGCACCGCCGGGGCCGGCGGGGCCGGCGTCAACGGCGGCAACGGCGGCAACGGGGGGTCGGCGTACAGCTACGGGATCGGGACCGCCACCGGCGCCGAGGGCGCGGCCGGCGTCAGCGGCAACGGCGGCGTGGGCGGCTCCGGCGGGTCGGGCGGCGGCGGGTTCGTCTACCAGAGCGCGTCGACGGCCGACGCCACCGCGGGCGGCGGCGGGATCGGCGGCGACGGCACGTTCGGCGGCAGCGGCGGCAAGGGCGGCGCGGCCTACAACTACGGCACCGGAAACGTCGTCGCCGGCGGCGGCGGGGTGGGCGGCACCGGCACCAGCGGCTTCGGCGGCGCGGGCGGCGCCGGCGGCACCGCGCTGACCAACAACAGCGCGTCGCCGGTCACGCCGGTCGGGGGCACGGGCGGGACCGGCGGCCAGGGCTATTACGGCGGCGCCGGCGGCGCCGGGGGCGGCGCCGACGTCCTCGGCGGCTCCTCCACCGTCGAGGCCCTCGGCGGCATCGGCGGGACCGGCGGCACCGGCACCGGCGTCCTGGGCTTCGGCGGGACCGGCGGGTCCGGCGGCACCGCGATCAACTTCGGCGCCGGCGACGCCATCGGCGGCGCTCCCGGCGACGGCGGCGCGGGCGTGCGGGGCGGCGGCGGCGGCAACGGCGGCGCGGCCTACAACTACGGGACCGGAAACGCCACCGCGGCCGACGGGGCCGCCGGGACGGGCGGCAGCGGCGGCGCCGGCGGGTCAGGCGGCAACGGCGGGGCGGCGTACATCTACAACAACGCCTCCGCGGGCAGCGCCGCCGGCGGCGGCGGCGGGACGGGCGGCGACGGCACCCTCGGCGGCGGCGGCGGTTCCGGCGGCGCGGCCTACACCCTCGGAACCGTGACCGCCACCGGCGGTGACGGGGGCGGCGGCGGCAACAGCTCGGCGGCGTCGGTCAACGGCGGCGCCGGCGGCGCCGGCGGCGACGCCACCGGTTACGTCGCCCCCGTCGCCGGCGACGGCGGCGCCGGGGGTTCGGGCGGCCCGGGCGGGTCGACGGGTTCGCCCGGCACCGACGGCACCGCGGGGCCGCCCTAGCCGGTCCTGGGCGGTCGCCGGGGCGCGCCGACAGCGTCTAATCGGCCCCGGATCTTGGAATAGTTTCGAATACTCTTCAACACGCGTCCAATGGATGTTTAGACTCAGCGCCGAAGTGCCGGCATGCGAGACAGGGGCAATTTTGACCATCACCGATCACGACGTCCGATCGCTCTACCTCGACCTGCTGCGGCGCAACCTCACCCGGTTCGGGATGCACGAGCGCATGCCGTCGCAGTGGCCGCTGCGGCGCCGGGTGCTCTTCAAGGCCGTCAACACCCTGACCCCGATGCTGCGGGGGATGAACACGTCGGAGCAGAGCAAACGGGAATTGGGCCTGGACTGGCCCGCCGAGGCCGAGACGATGATCGGGATGCAGCGGCTCACCAGCCTGCAGAACTGCGTCGAGACCGTCCTGGCCGAGGACATCCCGGGCGACCTGATCGAATGCGGGGTGTGGCGCGGCGGGGCCTGCATCCTGATGCGCGCGGTGCTGGCGGCCTACGGGGACACGTCGCGATCGGTGTGGCTGGCCGATTCGTTCCAGGGCGTGCCGCGCTCGGATCCGGCGAACTACAAGGCCGACAAGGGGATCAGGGCGGACTTCGCGGCCGGCATCCTGGGCGTGTCCGAAGCCGAGGTCAAGGCGAACTTCGAGCGCTACGGCCTGCTGGACGATCGGGTGCGCTTCCTACCCGGCTGGTTCAAGGACACCCTGCACGACGCCCCGATCGAGCGCATCGCCGTGCTGCGCCTCGACGGCGATTTGTACGAATCCACCATCCAGGCGCTCGACGCGCTCTACCCGCGGCTGTCACCGGGCGGTTATTGCATCGTCGACGACTACCAGGCCGTCAAGGCCTGCGAGCAGGCCGTCACCGACTACCGCGCCAAACACGGCATCACCGCGGACATCGCCGACATCGACGGCACGGGAGTCTTGTGGCGCAAATAGGCCCGACCCGGCGCAGCGTCCGTCGCGCCCGTGCCTGACGGCATGCGGATCGGGATCCTGGGCGCGGCGCGCATCGCGCCGCTGGCGCTGATCAGCCCGGCCCGCAACCACGCCGAGGTGACCGTCGCCGCCGTCGCCGCGCGCGACGCGTCGCGCGGGCGCGCGTTCGCGGCCAAGCACGGCATCGAGCGGGTGCACGACAGCTACGACGCGCTGCTCGCCGATGCGGACCTCGACGCCGTCTACAACCCGCTGCCCAACGGGTTGCACGGCAGGTGGACCCGGGCCGCGATCGCCGCGGGCAAGCACGTGCTGTGCGAAAAGCCCTTCACCGCCAACGCCGCCGAGGCCCGCGAGATCGCCGGGCTGGCCGCCGAGTCCGACCGGGTGGTGATGGAGGCGTTCCACTACCGCTATCACCCGCTGGCCCTGCGGGTCGAGGAGATCATCGCCTCCGGGGAGCTGGGGGAGCTGCAGCGGGTGGAGGCCGGCATGTGCTTCCCGCTGCCGAAGTTCTCCGACATCCGCTACGACTACGCCCTGGCCGGCGGCGCGACCATGGACGCCGGCTGCTACGCCGTGCACATGGTCCGCACCTTCGGCGGCTCGACGCCGAAGGTCGTTTCCGCACGGGCGAAACTGCGCGATCCCCGGGTGGACCGGGCCATGTCGGCCGAGCTGGAGTTTCCCGGCGGGCACACCGGCGCGATCCGCTGCTCGATGTGGTCGAGGGACCTGTTGCGGCTGAGCGCCCGGGTGATCGGGGACCGCGGCGAGGTGCGGGTGCTCAACCCGGTGACACCCCAGATTTTCCACCGGCTCTCGGTCCGCTCGGCCGGCGGCAAGCGGGTGGAGCGCTTCGGCCGGCGCGCCTCGTACGCGTATCAGCTGGACGCCTTCGCCGCCGCGGTGCTGCGCGGCGAACCGGTGCGGACGACGCCGGAGGACGCGGTGGAGAACATGACCGTCATCGACGCGATCTACGCCGCCGCCGGCCTGCCGCTGCGCGAGCCGGCCTGAACTCAGGAGGCGAAATGCGCCTCGTCGACGTGGGCGGCCACCCGCAGGGCGTTGGCCGCGACCGTCAGGCTCGGGTTCAGCCCGGCGCTGGACGGGAAGAACGAGGTGTCCACCACGTAGAGGTTGTCCACCTCGTGGGCCCGGTTGTGCCCGTCGAGCACGCTGGTGGCGGGATCGGTGCCGAACCGGCAGGTGCCGCAGACGTGGCCCAGGTTCGCGTTGTCCTTGCCGCTGCCCAGGCTGATCGTGCGAAACGGCGCCAGCACGTCCTTGAGGTGTCCCAAAAACGTTGCGCGGCGCTCGATTTCGCTGGCGTGCAGGCGGTATTGGATGCGCAGCCGCTGGCGGCCGTCGGCGTCGGGCCGGCCCGGCGCCATGACGCGGTTGTCCAGGTACGGCAGGTCTTCGGTCATCGCCGCCAGCACCAGCCCGCCGGTGAAGAACCGCTCGTACACCCGGCGCACCGCCGGGCTCATCACGCGCAGCCCCTTGCCCCGCCAACCGGGCCGGTTGGTCAGCCACTCCATCGGCGGTATGGCGCCGAACGACTGCACGGTGCCGTACTTCTGGCCCTCGTGGAAATAGAAGTCGTTGAGCCCGATCTCCTTGTTGGCGGCCGTGACTCTGGCGCCGTCCTGCGGCCAGACCTCGATCGGGTCGAGCAGGTGACGCATCAGGTTGCGGCCCACCACGTCCGAGCCGTTGGCCAGCCCGTTGGGCCAGTCGCCCGACCGGGAATTGAGCAACAGGACGGGGGTGACCAGCGCGCCGGCGGCCAGCACCACCACCTTGGCGCGCAGCGCCAGTGTGCCCGAGCGATGTTCGCAGATCACCCGCCGCACCGCCGCGCGGTCGGCCTCCAGGCGCAGCACCCGGCACTCGGTGAGCAGGGCGGCGCCGTGCTCGGCGAGGGCCGGCGCGACGGCGTTGCGGGCGGCGTCGTTCTTGCACGACCGCGGGCAGAGGTAGGTCTGGCAGGTGGTGCAGCCGTCGGTGTAGTCGCAGGCCATCGGCAGGTGATAGGGATGCAGGCCGCGGCCCGCCAGATAGTCGACCAGCGGCTGGTTGTCCGCCGAAAACGGCGGCGCCGCAGGCAGGTTGACGTCGGCCGCCTCCGGGCGCAGCGGGTCGGGCTGGCCGCGCACCCCCAGCAGTTTCTCGGCCTCGGCGTACCACGGCCGCATCTGGTCGTAGGTGACCGGCCACGCCTCGGGCACGGTGGAGTCGCCGGGGTCGCGAAAGTTCTGCCGCGGGGTGAAATCGCGAACGAAAAATCGCTCGCAGACCATGCCGTACAGTGCCGACGACCCGCCCGTCCCGCCGCCGATGAACGGCGTGAACCGCTTCGGGGAGCGCTTGCTGATGTCCTCGATCTCGTCGGTGCAGCGGCCGGCGCGGGCCAGGGCGTCGTAGTAGGTCTGCGCCGAACGGGCCGCCAGCGGCTCGGCGAGCTCGGGCATCGCGGAGCGGATGGTGCCCGGCGTCCCGGGCAGCGTCGAGCGGCCCTTCTCGACGAACAGCACCCGCCGGCCCGACCGCGCCAGCCGGTAGCCCAGCATCCCGCCACCCATGCCGGTGCCGACGACGATCACGTCCCAGGTGACGCGTTCGGCCTCGCGCGCGTCCAATTCGCCGTCAGCCAACATCGAGCTCCTCAGCATGGTGGTCCAAAGCCGGGCCACGATGGTCGGAGAACCGGTAATAATGACCGGTGCCCCTGAAGTTAAGCATGTGCACAATAACGGAAGGCCAAGACCGCAGATGAGAGTTGTGCTGTCCTCCTACGGAAGCCGCGGCGACGTCGAGCCTTCCATCGTGGTGGGCCGCGAGCTGCTGCGCCGGGGCCACGAGGTGCGCATGGCCGTGCCGCCCAACCTGGTCGGGTTCACCGAGGCGGCCGGGCTCGAGGCCGTCGCCTACGGGCTGGATTCGCGGCCGATCGTGGAACTGCAGCGCAATTACTGGACGTGTTACTTCCGCACCCCCTGGCGGCTCCGGGAGCTGAACCGGATGGGCCGCGAGACCGAGGAGTTCGCCACCCGGTGCTGGGCGGAGATGACCACCACGCTGAAGCCGCTGGCCGACGGGGCCGACCTGCTGACCGCCGGCCTGATTTTCGAGCAGCCGGCCGTCAACGTCGCGGAGTGCTACGACATCCCGCTGGCCACGCTGCACTTTTTCCCGGTGCGCGCCCACGGCCAGCTGCTGCGGTTTTTGCCGTCCCGGCTGACCCGCGCCGCGATGGCGGCCAACGACTGGCTGGTGTGGCGGGGGACCAAGAAGCGCGAGGACGCGCAGCGCCGCGAACTCGGCCTGCCGAAGGCGACGGCGCCCGCCCCGCGGCGCGTCGCCGACCGCGGCTCGCTGGAGATCCAGGCCTACGACGAGGTGTGCTTCCCCGGGCTGGCCGCCGAATGGTCGAACTGGAACGGGCACGGGTCGCACCAACGGCCCGCCCGACGGCCCTTCGTCGGCGCGCTGACGATGGAACTGCCGACGCCCGCCGACGACGAGGTCCTGTCGTGGATCGCCGCGGGCACGCCGCCGATCTGCTTCGGGTTCGGCAGCATCCCGGTGGAATCGCCCGCCGACACGATCGCGATGATCGGCGCGGCCTGCGCGCGGCTGGGCGAGCGGGCGCTGGTGTGCGCCGGCCTGAGCGACTTCGCCGCCGTCCCGCAATTCGAGCACGTCAAGGTGGTGCCCGCGGCCAACTACGCGGCGGTCTTTCCCGCCTGCCGCGCCGTCGTGCACCACGGCGGTGCGGGCACGCTGGCCGCCGCGCTGCGCGCCGGGGTCCCGTCGCTGATCCTGTGGACGCTGCCCGACCAGCCGCTGTTCGGCGCCGCGGTCAAACGCCTGAAGGTGGGCACCGCCCGGCGCTTTTCCAGCACCACCGAGAAGTCGCTGGTCGCCGACCTGCGCGCCGTCCTCGACCCGCGATGCCTGGCCCGGGCGCGCGAGCTCGCCCCGCGGATGACCCAACCCGCCGACAGCGTCGCGATCGCCGCCGACCTCGTCGAGGACTTCGCCCGGCTCAGCCGCGTCGGCTGATCGGGCCGCGGGCACCAAACCGGTGAATTCTTTGTCCTCGTGAACGGGTGTTGGATAGACTCCCGACGTCAGCCAGGGACGGGAGGCCTGCGATTTCATCTCACCGACGCAAGCGGGGGACCGAAGGGGCTGGGTTCTTCCATGGCTAGAGGCGCGTTCGGACGCAGCGACGCCGAAATCGATCTCCTGGTCCGCGGCATGCGGTCGGGGATCGCCGTCGTCGGCTTCGGCTACATCGGCACGGTGATCGGCGCCGTGCTGGCCGATCGCGGCTGGCCGGTGACCGGCATCGACGTGCGCCAGAGCGTCGTCGACGAGATCAACCTCGGCAAGACCGCCGTGGCCGAGCCGGGGCTGGCCGAGTTGGTGTCCAACAACGTCCGGGTCGGCCGGCTGCGCGCCACCACCGATTTCGCCGCCATCGAGGACAACGACTTCGTCATCGTCAACGTCGGCACCCCGCTGGGTCCGGACTACGAGCCCATCGTCGACGACATCAAGGCCGCGGCGCGCGCCCTGGGCGAGCATCTGCAGCCCGGCCACATCATCATCCTCAAGAGCACGGTGCCGCCCGACACCACCGAAACCCTCGTCCGGCCGATCCTGGAGGAGACCTCGGGGCTGACGGCGGGGGTCGACTTCGGGCTGGCGTTCTGCCCCGAGCGGCTCGCCGAGGGCCAGGCCATCCACGAGCTGACGTCGATCCCGGTCGTGGTCGGCGCCGTCGACGAGCGCAGCGCCCGCGCCTGCGCCACCCTGTGGCGGCACGCCCTGGGCGTGGACTCCGTCATCGTCGACGACCCGCGCACCGCCGAGATGGTCAAGCTCGCCGACAACCTCTGGGTGGACCTCAACGTGGCGCTGGCCAACGAGCTGGCCAAGGTGTGTGACCGGCTGCAGATGGACGCCCTGCAGGTCATCGAGGCCGCCAACACCATGCCCAAGGGCAGCCACCCGGTGAACATCCTGCGGCCGAGCATGGGCGTCGGCGGCTACTGCCTGACCAAGGATCCGTGGTTCGTCAACCACCTGGGCGAGTCCGTCGGCCTCGAGCTGTCCATCCCGCGCACCTCGCGGACCGTCAACGACACGATGCCCGGCTACACCTACGGGCTGCTCACCCAGCTGCTCGACGAGCAGGACAAGCCGATCGGGACCAGCAAGGTCGCGGTGCTGGGCATCGCGTTCAAGAACAACACCGGCGACTGCCGGCTCACGCCGACCAAGTACGTCGTCGCCCTGCTCGAGGAGTCCGGCTGCCAGCTGTCGATCCACGACCCGTGGGTGTCCGACGAGGAGGCGCAGGCGGTGACCAAGATCCCGCTGACCCCCGACATCGAGTCCGCGGTCAAGGACGCCGACGCCCTGGTGGTGCTGGCGGGGCACCGGGAGTTCCACCAGATCCCGCTGGCCCGGCTGGCGGACCTGACGGCGCCGGGGTGCGTTTTCCTCGACGGGCGCAACAGCTTCGATCCGGCGGCGGTGCGCACGGCCGGCTTCGTCTACAAGGGGATCGGCCGCTAGGCGGGCCGATCCTTCTACCTCAACCGCTACGCAGAAACACAAGGGGAATTCATGTCCAATGTCGTCGTGACGGGCGGCTACGGCTTCATCGGTTCGCACCTGGTCTCCGCGCTGTTGGACCGGGGGGACACGGTCACCGTGTTCGACTTCGCCAGGAACACCCGCGACACCGGCCTCGACTTCGACCGCCATCCCAACTTCCGGTTCGTGCAGGGCGACGTCACCGACCTCGGCGCGCTGGAGCGGGCCCTGACGCCCGGCGTCGACACGGTCTTCCACCTGGCCGCGGTCGTCGGGGTCAAGAACTACATGAAGGACCCGCTGCGGGTGCTCGACGTCAACGTCACCGGCACCCGCAACGTCCTCGAGCTGAGCCAGCGGCACGGCACGCGCGTGCTGTTCTCCAGCACGTCGGAGGTGTTCGGGAAGAACCCCAACCCGCCGTTCGCCGAGGACGACGACCGGGTCGTCGGTTCGACGCGGACCGCGCGGTGGAGCTACAGCACCAGCAAGGCCATGGCCGAGCACCTGGTGTTCGCGATGCACACCGCCTACGGGCTGCCGGTGACGGTGGTGCGGTACTTCAACGTGTACGGCCCGCGGCAGAACCCGATCTTCGTGATCTCGCAGACCATCCACCGGATCCTCAACGGCCACAAACCGCTGCTCTTCGACTCCGGCGACCAGAGCCGCTGCTTCACCTACATCGACGACGCCATCGCCGGCACCCTGCTCGCCGCCGACAGCGACGCGGCGATCGGCCAGGCCTTCAACATCGGCAGCATGACCGAGACGACCGTGGGCGAGGTGATCGACCTGGCGATCAAGATCGCCGACGTCGACTCGGTGTCGGGCGCCGAGACCGTGGACACCGCGGCACGCTACGGCGGCCGCTACGAGGACATCCCGCGGCGCATCCCGGACTCCACCAAGGCGCAGCGGGAGCTGGGCTGGCGGTTGCGGGTCGACGTCGAGGAGGGCATCCGCCGCACCATCGACTGGGCGCGCGCCAACCCGTGGTACCTGGAGGGGCCGGCCGGCGACGGCGCGTAGGCGTCTCCCGCGGCCTTTAGGTCACACAAGGACCATGCGTCCCTGGCCGCGGCGGCAACCTGTTTGCGGGCAAATAGCCACATGTCCCCTTGCCGGGGCTGGTGTGACCCCGGTGTGGTTGTAGAGGCTCAGCGGCGCTATCAGGTGCCGGCTACCGCCGGATCAAGAACCCGTTGGGCGCCTGCGTCCAGCCGAATTTCTTTTCCCGCTCCACGTCGTGGGTGTAATCGTTGGGGAATTCTTCCTCGTACGCCTCGATGGCCTCGTACGGGCCGGGTCCCCAGCCCGGAAGCACGGGGTGCCCGTTGAGCATGGAATCCTCCACGACGAGGTAATCGCCGGGCGACAGTAAAGGCCGCAACAGTTTCATCTCGGCCAGCACGTGCGGCATTGAATGGTCGCTGTCGAGGATCGCGAAGATCTTGCCGGGGTGCTCCTTTTTGAGGCCCTCGATCTGCTCGGCAATGGCCGGAACGGTCGACCGCGATTTGACGAACAAAACGTCGGGATCTTGGCGCGCCCGGGGATCTAGCGGCTCGTGGGTGATGTCCACGGTAAGCACCTTGAATGGCTGGCCGATTTGGCGCATCACGTTGGCGAAATACAGCGCCGAACCGCCGGCATTCGTGCCGAACTCGACCACCAGCGAGGGCTTCAGGTTGACCAGGATCTCCTGGTACAGCCACAGGTCGAACGCCGACTTCCAGCAGGTTACGCCCATCCAGGTGGTCTGCTTCCACACCATCGTGTTGAAGTACCACTTGTGGTATTCCTCGGCCTCCGAACCGCTCGGCTCGTACAGATATGGAGCCACGACGCCGCTGAAGAGCCTTCGCCCCAGACCCGACGGTGTCGGCCGTTGTTCGATCAGGCCCGCGGCAATCCGCAGCAGCGAGTTCCTGTCGACAACGCTGGCGCCCGGCGCCGCATTTCCGCGCTTGGATGATTTCGAGGCCTTTAATGCCATGGAATTCCGATCTGTGAGTTCTGGCCATTACCGACGCACCGCCGAATGGTAGCAGCACGCGCCGCGACCGGTTGAGGCTTTTTCGGCGGAATATGCGCGACGAATTGGTGGCGAATCACGGCCCGTGCCATTTACTTCAGCAGGGCCGTCACGCGCGTGGGATCGCTTGTCCCGGCGGGTAATTCGGGCTGCTCGCCGATCCAGTCGAGCAGGGCGCGCAGACCGTCGGCCAGGGCCCACCGCGGGCGCCAGCCCAGCTCGTCGGTCGCGGGCCCGATGTCGCACTGGGCCGCGCGCACGTCGCCGTCGCGGAATTTCGCCACGACGACCGGCTCGGGGGCCCCGCAGATGGTGGCGACCTGCCGCGCCAGCTCATGAATGGTGGTGGGGACGCCGGAGCCGATGTCCACGCAGCGCGGCCGCGGCGCGGGCCCCTCGATCGCGGCGAAGAGCGCGTCGACGACGTCGTCGATGTAGACGAAGTCGCGCACGATCCGCCCGTCCTCGTAGACCTCGAGCGCGCGCCGCTCGCGCGCCAGCCGCGCGAACAGGGCGACGATGCCGGTGTAGGAGTTGGTCAGCGACTGGCCCGGCCCGTACACGTTCTGCAGCCGCAGCACGCTGAGCCTGGTGTCGTGGGCGGCCGCCCAGGAGGCCAGGATGTGCTCCTGGGCGAGCTTGGTGGCGGCGTAGATGTTGGTGGGCCGGGGTTCCGTCGCGCCGGCGCGGCTCGGCAGCGGGACGGCGGCCTCGCCGGTGGGTCCCTGGGGATCCCAGGCGCCGGCCACCAGCTGGGCGTGGCTGCGCGGCGGCGGGTAGAAGAGCTGCGAGCCGGATTGCCAGGCGCCCTCGCCGTAGACGGCCCGCGACGACGCCAGCACGAGTTGCTCGGGCACGTGCGCGCAGCGGCTCAGGCCGTCGAGCAGCTGGGTCGTGCCCACCACGTTGACCGAACCGTGCCGGGTGGCCTCCGCCAGCGACTGCGCCGTGCCCGTCTCGGCCGCCAGGTGCACGACCTGGGCAGGCCGGAACAGCCGGAGCACGGCGTCCCAGTCGGGCGCGTGCGTGACGTCTCCGGTGAACAGCCGCGCCGACGGCGGCAGCGCGACGGCGGCGTGTTCGCCGTGCACCTGCGGGTGCAGGACGTCCATCACGGCGACGTCGTAGCCGGCGTTGACGAGGCGGCGCGCGAGGGCGGAGCCGATGAATCCCGCCCCGCCGGTGATGAGCACGGATGTCGACAAAAGCTGATGCCTCCGGTTTCTCAGTGGGCCAGCGCCCGGTCGGCCAGCGCCCCGACCGCGGGTGCCAACGCGCGCGCGTAGTCGACGGTCAGGTGGTTCTTGTCGAGGTAGACCAGGGTGTTGCCGACGATCGCCGGGCACCGGTCCGGGGTGCAGAACAGGTCGGTGAGGTCGGCGTACTGGCCGCCGCCGGCCTTGGTGGCGGCGGCCTCGGCGGCGATGCCGGCCTGGTTGACCGCGCCGGACCGCGGCGGCGAGCAGGCCGTCGCGTCGTCGAGGTGGCCGGACAGGCAGATCGGCACCACCGATTGGGGGTCGGGGATCGGCCCGAGCACCAGCACCTTGGTACCCAGCCCGCGCAGCTGCTGCACCAGACGGGTCACGCTGTCGATCCACGCCGGGTCGTAGGACGTGAAGCCGGCGGCGTAGCCGTAGCCACTGCCGTAGCGCCGCCACATGCTGACCACCACCAGCCGCGGATGCTCGGCGCGCAGCCGGGCGAGGGCCTGGCCGCGCCACTGCTCGCACTCGGTGTACTCGCGGTGCAGTTGCGGGCTGACGGTGCGCAGGTCCAGCAGCGGGCAGCCCGCCTTGCCCAGCATCCCCAGCCGCCAGTGCCGCTGCTCGGCGGCCTTGCGGAACGCCGGGTGCCACATCGCGGCGTTGGAGTCGCCGACGACGGCGACCGTCGTGCTCGAGGCGGTGTCGGCCGACGCGCACTCGGGCTGCTTGACCTGCCACGCGCTGCGCAGGCAGCCGTTGCGGTACACGTCGGCGAGTTCGGCGGCCGCGTCGGCTACCGGCGGTTGCAGGTTGGACGGGACGGCCCGGAGGTCGGCGGAGGCCGCGACGGCGGCCTGCACCTGGGCGAAGGCCTGGCGCACCGCCGCGTCGTAGGCCTCGGCGGGGGAGCCGGCGGGCACGGGCGCGGCCGTGATGGCCAGCGGCGTAGCGGGGGCGCCGCGCCCGACGGGCGTGGGCACCACGATCAGCAGCACGACGCCCGCGCATACCGCCAGCGCGGTGGCGGCCGCGCCCAGCGCGAGGCTGCCGCGCGCCGAGTTGCGCAGTGGGGTGGCGAAGCGCAGCGGGTTTTCCAGGACGCGCAGGGTAAGCACGGCCAGCCCGCCGGAGAGCAGCGCCGCGGTGACCCGGGCGGCCACGCCCATCGGGTGGCCCATGACGAGGGGCGCGAACACCAGCACCGGCCAGTGCCACAGGTACCAGGAGTAGGAGATCCGGCCGATGGCGCGCATCGGTGCGACGCCCAGCGCCCGCCCGCAGCCCTGGGCGGCGGTGGCGCAGCCGGCGCCGATCACCAGCGCGGCGCCGACCGTGGGCAGCAGCGCGGCCACACCGGGATACAGGGTGGCCGTGCTCAGCCGGGTGCAGGCATACAGGATGACCGCGAGCCCGACCCAGCCGACGATCGCGGCGCCGCGCGGGGAAAGGCGCTGCCACCGGCCTGCGGTCAGCGCGACCAGGCCGCCGGCGGCCAGCTGCCAGGCCCGGGTCGGCAGCGAGAAGAACGCCACGAACGGCGCCCAGTGCGTGGCGGCCAGCGACATCGCGAACGAGAACACCGCAACCAGGGCCAGCACCGCCAGGTAGGGGCGCCGCGAGGCGACCGCCTCGGCGCGGCTGCGCTTGCGCGCCCGGCGGATCAGCCAGGCCGTCCCGAGGATCAGCGGGGGCCACACGAAATAGAACTGCTCCTCGACGCCGAGCGACCAGTAGTGCTGGAACGGCGAGGGCGGCATGTAGGGCGCGGAGTAGTCGACGCCCTGCAGGACGAACCGGTAGTTGCTGACGTAGAGCGCGCTGGCGATGCCGTCGCCGATCGCGGTGCGGGCCTGCAGCGGGGGCAGCAGGATGGCCGCGCCGATCGCGGTCACGATGCCCACGGCGGCCGAGGCGGGCAGCAGCCGCCGGGCCCGGGCGCCGTAGAAGCGGCGCAGCCGCACGGTGCCGGTGCCGCTGGTCTCGCGCCACAGCAGCCCCGTGATCAGGAAGCCGGAGATGACGAAGAAGACGTCGACGCCGACGAACCCGCCG